>NZ_JBEXRL010000012.1:0-235153 GCF_040613075.1 Streptomyces sp. NPDC006314
AAACGCCCGGTTACATTCCGAACCCGGAAGCTAAGCCTCACAGCGCCGATGGTACTGCAGGGGGGACCCTGTGGGAGAGTAGGACACCGCCGAACAAATCTTGAGAAAACCCCCGCATCGAAAGATGCGGGGGTTTTCTGCGTTCGGGGTAAAGGCCGGCCCGAAAAGGCCGCGGGACAGAGTGGCTCAGAGCCGTCCCGCCGCCTTGAGGGACAGATACGCGTCCGCCAATGCCGACGCCAGATCGTCCGGAGTCGCGTCGACCACCGTCACACCGTGTCGACGGAGCTGTTCCGCTGTGCGCTGACGTTCGCTCTGTGCCTGGGCCGCCGCCGCAGCCTCGTAGACCGCCTCAGCGTTGCCGCGCGCCTTCGCCATGCTTGCGATGTGCGGGTCCGCAACCGAGGCGACCAGGACGGTGTGGCGCTGAGTGAGCTGGGGAAGTACGGGGAGCAGCCCCTGCTCCACCGGTGCCGCGTCGAGCGTCGTGAGCAGCACGACGAGGGAACGCCGGGATGCCACCCGCAGGGCAGTGGCGGTGAGGCCGCGAGCGTCGGTCTCGACCAGTTCCGGTTCGAGCGTGGCCATCGCGTTGACCACGGAGGGGAGCACATCACCTGCCGAGCGGCCCTGGACCAGGGCGCGTACCCGGCGGTCGTAGGCGAGCAGATCCACGCGGTCGCCGGCGCGGGAGGCAAGCGCTGCGAGGAGCAGGGCTGCGTCCATGGAGGCATCCAGGCGTGGGGCGTCGCCCACGCGCCCGGCCGAAGTGCGGCCGGTGTCCAGGACCAGGAGAATGTGGCGGTCGCGTTCGGGGCGCCAGGTGCGGACGGCGACGGCGGACTGCCGGGCGGTGGCTCGCCAGTCGATCGAGCGGCTGTCGTCTCCCGGCACGTACTCGCGCAGGCTGTCGAACTCCGTTCCCTCACCGCGGGTCAGCATGCTGGTGCGGCCGTCGAGTTCCCGCAGTCTGGCGAGTTTCGACGGTAGATGCTTCCGGCTGGTGAACGGGGGCAGGACTCGTACCGTCCAGGGCACCTTGTGGGAGCCCTGGCGGGAGAAGAGGCCCAGGGGGCCGTAGGAGCGGATCGTCACACGGTCGGCCTGGCGGTCTCCCCGGCGGACGGGACGCAGCCGGGTCGTCACACGCCGACGTTCGCCCGGGGGGACGGTCAGGCGGTGACGCGAAGCGTCGACCTCGGTGCCGGGCTGCCAGCTGCTGGGCGGCCACGCATCCCGCAGGCGGGCGCGCAGGGGGCGGCGGGACGGGTTGCTGATCGTGAGGGTGACGCCGGCGGCTTCGCCGAGACGCGCGGAGGTGTCGCCGGAGCGGGCCAGGACCAGCCGTCGCACGGGCGCGGCGAGCACGTAGTCGCAGGCGCAGGCCAGCGCCAGCGGGCCATTGACCGCGAGGATGCCCGTCCAGCCGGGTTCCAGAATGCCGACGGGGATCGAGCCGAGGGCCGCGAGGAGGGCGGCGCGTCCGGTGAGCGCCATCAGCGGGGAACCGGGACGTGGGCGAGGACGGCGTTGATGACGGCGTCGGCCGTCACTCCCTCCATCTCGGCCTCGGGACGCAGCTGTACACGATGCCGCAGCGTGGGCAGGGCGAGGGCCTTCACGTCGTCGGGGATGACATAGTCGCGGCCCGTCAGCCATGCCCAGGCACGCGAGGCGGCCAGGAGGGCGGTGGCGCCGCGCGGAGAGACACCCAGATTGAGGGAAGGCGACTCCCGGGTGGCGCGGCAGATATCCACGACGTAGGCGGTGATCTCGGGGGACACGGTCGTCTTGGCGACCGCGGCGCGGGCGGCTTCCAGGTCGGCGGGGCCGGCGACGGGGCGTACGCCCGCGGCGCGCAGGTCGCGCGGATTGAAGCCCGAGGCGTGGCGGGTGAGGACGTCGATCTCGTCCTGCCGGGACGGCAGAGGGATCGTCAGTTTCAGGAGAAAGCGGTCCAGTTGGGCCTCGGGGAGGGGGTAGGTGCCCTCGTACTCGACGGGGTTCTGGGTCGCGGCGACCAGGAACGGCTCGGGAAGAGGGCGCGGGGTGCCGTCGACGGTGACCTGCCGTTCCTCCATGGCCTCCAGGAGGGAGGACTGGGTCTTGGGAGGGGTGCGGTTGATCTCGTCCGCGAGGAGGAGGTTGGTGAAGACCGGGCCGGGCTGGAAGGAGAACTCGGCGGTGCGGGCGTCGTAGACGAGGGAACCGGTGACGTCGCTCGGCATCAGGTCAGGGGTGAACTGGACCCGCTTGGTGTCGAGCTCGAGCGCGGATGCGAGTGCCCGGACAAGCAACGTCTTGGCGACTCCGGGGACTCCTTCGAGTAGTACGTGTCCGCGGCAGAGCAGGGCGACGACGAGACCGGTCACGGCGGGGTCCTGGCCGACCACGGCTTTGGCGATCTCGGCGCGCAGGGCTTCGAGGGAGGCACGGGCGTTGCCGCCCGCATCCCCGGTCCGCCCGGCGTTGTCAGTGGTCGGGTCCATCATGAACGGCGTACCTCTCTTTCGAGGGCGTCGAGTTGGTCGGTGAGTGCGATGAGGGCCGCGTCGTCGCCGGGCGGCGGTCCGAAGAGGAGGGAGTGCAGGGCCTGTCCGTCGCCGGCGAGGTGGGCGGACAGGGCGGGGAGCAGGGCCTCGGGCGTGTGTGCCTGGGTGCCGGGGACGCCGACGAGGGGGGCGAGGCGCGTGCGGGTGGTGGAGCGAAGAGCGGCGGCCGCGCGGTCGCGGGCGTGGGCCTTGCGGTAGAGGCGGGCGCGGCCTTCGGCGGTCTCTGAGGCGCGGATCGCGACGGGGAGTCTTTCGGGCACGAGGGGGCCGAACCGGCGTGCCCGCCAGAAGGCGGCGAGAGCCGCTGCGATGAAGAGCTGCAGGGTGCCCCAGAGCCATCCCGAGGGGAGCAGGTCGAGGAAGTTCTTCTGTTCGCCGCTGTCAGTGGTCGAGGAGTCGGACAACGAGGGCAGGTACCAGACCAGATGGGGGCGGGAGCCGAGCAGTTGCAGGGCGAGCGAGGCGTTGCCCTGCTCGTCGAGCCGGTCGTTGTAGAGGATGTCGGGCGCGCCGAGGACGACGGTGTCGCCGTCGCCGGATGCCGCGGGGATGCGCAGGAGGGTGGCGAGGCGCTCGCTGGGGTAGCAGGTGTCGGCGCCGAGGTGGGTGGTGGTGTAGCGGATGCCGCCGGTGTCAGCGCTGCCCGCGCGCCGCGCCTCGGGCAGGGTGCAGCCGGGGGCGAGAGTGGAGTGGACGCTGTGGGCCGGGTCCGCGGTGACCCCGGGGGCGAGGCGCTCGACGGACGAGCTGCCGGCCGCGACGAGGAGGGTGCGTCCGCCGGACGCTGCGGTCGCCGTGTGCAGCTGGGTCTGTTGGCGGCTGGTCAGCAGGTCGGGGACGGCGATCAGGAGGGTGGCGTCGGGGCCGGCGGCGGCGCGTGCCGCGTCGAGCGTGGTGACCACGCGCGTGGACACGCCCCGGTCGGCGAGGAGTCGGGCGACGGCGCGGCTGCCGTAGGGGTCGGCGGAGCGTGGGTCCAGGGCGCCGTGCCGGGCGGTGGAGCGTACGGCTGCCATGGCGACGGCCGCGGCGAGGATCAGCACGACTGCGAGAGTGATGCCTCGTGCGCGGGTCCACACCTGGCGGGCGGTCGGCGCGGTGGAGGTGGTCGGCAGGGTGGCCTCGGTGGTCACTCGGCGGCCCCCTGGCGGGTACTGGAGGCGGCGCCGGCGGCGAGAGTGGGCCTGGTGCGTTCCAGGTCGCGGTCGAGTTCGGCGAGGCGGTGGTACGACTGCTCGCTCGCCCCGCGTCCGCCGTACGTGACGTCGTCGAACTCCCGGGCCGCGGCGCGCAGTCGGTCCCTGTGCGCGGGCAGGGTGCGGCCGGCCTCCGCGGCGGCTTCGTCCGCGGTGCGGCCGGGGCGCACGTCGAGCAGGGCCCGCTCCTCCAGCGAGCGGACGATGGCCCGCATGCGTTCCTGGACGGCTTGGTTCCAGTGGCCCTGGGCCGCGTGTGCCTCGCCGGCCGCCCGGTGTTCGGCGGCGCTGCGGGGGCGGTCGTCGAACAGGAGGGGGGCGGAGGCGGGTGGGCGGCGCGGGGTGCCCAGGCGCCACCACAAGGCGGCCAGCACGGCGGCGGCGAACAGGATCACGACGAACAGGCCGACCGCGCCGCCGGGTGTCGCCGAGGCGGCCGTGCCGAACAGCTTGTCGAGCCAGTCCCAGAAGGCGTTCAGGGCACGCTGGAGAAGGCTGGGGTCGTTCTCGTGGTACATCCGCTTGGACAGCTCACGCCGGGCCGCCTCCCGCGCGGGATCGCGAGGGATGGTCACCGGCGGCTCGTCTCCCGAGCCGCCGGCTGCCAGGACAGCCGTGTCCGCCGCGCACAGCAGGCCTCGCACGACCGTGCTGCCGACGCCGGACTCGGCCGCGGTGAGAAGTCCCCCCGGCAGGCTCACCGCATCAGCTCCCCGGGACTGGACCGGTGGCGCCGGCGCCGTAGCCCTGGACACCTGCGGCGCGGGCCAGTTCCAGGTCGAGGGCCTCTCGGCGGATGCGCTGGTCGATGTAGAGGAGCACGGTGACGCCCGCGCTGATCGGCAGGGTGAGCGTGGTACCGACCAACGAGCCGATCCCGCGGATGATCAGGAACGTCCAGCTGACGTGTTCGCCGCCGGTGCCGAACAGGTTGCTCATGCCGTCGCCGCTCACGGCGGCCCCGATGACGGCGAAGGGGATGGCGACGAGCGAGGAGACGATGTTGGTGATGAGCCCGGTGAGCAGCACGATGCCGAAGACGCGCCACCAGGAGCCGCGCACCAGCTTCGTGGAGCGGCTCAGGGCCTTCGTGACGCCCTGGCGTTCGAGCATCAGCACCGGTGCAGCCAGGTAGAAGCGGATCATCAGCCATCCGGCGACGATGACCGCCGCGAGGATGCCGAGGGCCAGCAGCGCCGCCCCGGCGCCGTCGCTGCCGCCGGCGAGCAGGACGAGGAGGCCGGGCAGCGTCCCGGCGAGGCCGACACCGAGAATGATCAGGCCGAGCAGGAGGAGCAGGCCGAACAGCTTGGGGATCTGCGGGCGGGCTTCGCGCCAGGCCTCGCCGGTGCTGACCGGCTTGCCGAGGACGGCACGGCTGGTGATGGTCGTCAGCAGGGCGGTCGCGACGATGATGGCGACCGTGGAGATCACGGTGACGATGCCGGTGCCGATCATGGTTGCCCGCAGGGCCCGCAGGACGTCACCGGGGGTGGCACTCCGGTCGTCGAACGACGTCTGGGCGATGGTGTCGTTCATGAGGAAGCCCTGCACGAGGACCAGCGTGGTGTCGACGAGCAGAGCGACCGCCAGCGAGATGCCGAGCACCGTGCGCCAGTAGGTGCGCATCGTGGAGACGGCGCCGTCGAGGATCTCGCCGACGCCGAGCGGGCGCAGCGGGATGACACCGGGCTTGGCCGCGGGCGGGGGGCCGCCCCAGCCGCCGCCCCAGGCCCCGTAGCCGCCGGGGGCGCCAGGACCGCCGTGGCCTGCGGGAGGGGCTCCGTAGCCGCCGCCGTAGCCACCGGGGGCCGGGCCGCCGGGCTGCGGGCCGCCCCAGCCCGGGCCGGGCGGCGGGGGCGGGGGCGGGGGAGCCTGATCCGGGCTGGGGGCACCGGTGGGCGCGGGCCACTGGCCGGGTGGCGGCTGCTCCTTGGACCACTTCACGCCTGGGGTCTGCGCGTCCGTGCCCGGCTGTGGTGCGGGCTCGGTGGGGCCGGACGCACCGGGTTCCCGCCCCTCGGACGACGGGGCGGATCCGGGCGAGGCCCAGCCCGGAGTGTCTGTCATCGAAACTCCTTCTCGGTGCCCGTCCGCGGTCGCGGCGGCAGGTTGGCAGCCATCGTGCCATGGGGTGGTCACCGGCGGACCGGCCGCGGTAGGCGCTGGACACCTTCAATTGTCCGCCGGATCCGGGGCAGACTGACCGCATGGCTGATCAGCAGGCGCGAACCGGCGGGGACAAGCGGCCGAGCGAGATACCGGTGATCCGATGGGAGGAACCACCCGAAGGTCCCGTACTGGTCCTTCTCGATCAGACGAGACTCCCGGCCGAAGAGGTCGAGCTGGTGTGCACGGACGCATCGGCGCTGGTGGAGGCGGTCTGTTCGCTCGCCGTGCGCGGGGCGCCGCTGCTCGGGATCGCGGGGGCGTACGGCGTCGCGCTCGCCGCCGCGCGCGGCTTCGACGTGGCTGAGGCGGCACAGGCGCTCGAGGGTGCCCGGCCCACCGCGGTGAATCTGTCCGTCGGCGTGCGCCGGGCCGAGGCCGCGTACCAGGCGGCGATGGCCGGGACCGGCGACCCCACCGCGGCGGCCGCGGCCGCGTTGGCCGCGGCGCAGGCGCTGCACCGGGAGGACGCCGAGGCCAGCGCGCGGATGGCGGCGCACGGTCTGGCGTTGCTGGACGAGTTGCTGCCCGGCGGCGGGCACCGGGTCCTCACCCACTGCAACACCGGATCGCTGGTGTCGGGCGGCGACGGCACCGCCTTCGCGGTGGCCCTCGCGGCACACCGTGAAGGGCGGCTGCGGAGGCTCTGGGTGGACGAGACGCGTCCGTTGCTGCAGGGCGCGCGCCTGACGGCGTACGAAGCGGCCCGCAACGGCATGGCATACACCCTGCTCACCGACAACGCGGCGGGATCCCTGTTCGCGGCGGGCGAGGTGGACGCGGTACTGATCGGAGCGGACCGGATCACGGCCGACGGTTCGGTGGCGAACAAGGTGGGGAGCTATCCGCTCGCCGTGCTGGCGCGCTACCACCACGTGCCGTTCATCGTGGTGGCGCCGCTGACGACGGTCGATCCGGACACCCCCGACGGGGCGTCCATCGAGGTCGAGCAGCGGCCCGGCTTCGAGGTGACCGAGGTCGTAGCACCCCAGATGCCGGTGACGGGAGCGGGAGGCGGGATTCCGGTGGCACCCCTGGGCACCCAGGCGTACAACCCGGCGTTCGACGTGACGCCGCCCGAGCTGGTGACGGCCATCGTCACCGAGGAAGGAGCCGTTTCCCCCGTGACGGCCGACGCTCTGGCAGAGCTGTGCGCCAGGGCACGCCAGGTGACCATCGACTGAGGGGATGAGGTCGGCTCGACCGGCGGAACGGCCCCTTCACCCGTTGGTGATTCACAGAGGACCGGGCCGTGGCATCTGGCGCCGGCATCAACGTCCCGCCGCGCTCCGCTCCGCCGGGCGCGCTCGCGGTGCCGCCGCGGGCCGCGGGCACCTGTCGCCGCCGCGCCGCCCGCGCTGCGCCCACGCGCGCCCGAGTGGTCGGTACCGGTGGCCCTGAGCCGAGCACCGCACACTGCGGCGCCGGTCACGGCGAAGCCGGCGGGGTATCGGCCGGCGCGGGATGGCAGGGCCGCCGTTCGCGTGCGCGTGAGGGTGCCGGGCGGGGGCGGCCCGGTCGAGCCGGCATCCGTCACTGACATCGACGTCGGCGGACGAGGGCAGACAGTGACGGCTCACTGCGACTATCGTCACGGGCCAGTGACCTCGCTCACCAGCGCCTCTGTCACTGTTACGAGAATGGGATGATGTCGTTTATGAAGGGACGAGTCCTTGTCGTCGACGACGACACCGCACTGGCCGAGATGCTCGGCATCGTGTTGCGTGGTGAAGGTTTTGAGCCGTCTTTCGTAGCCGACGGCGACAAGGCGCTGGCCGCTTTCCGTGAGGCCAAGCCCGATCTGGTGCTGCTTGACCTGATGCTGCCCGGGCGGGACGGCATCGAGGTGTGCCGCCTGATCCGGGCGGAGTCCGGGGTGCCGATCGTGATGCTCACGGCCAAGAGCGACACCGTCGACGTGGTCGTGGGCCTGGAGTCGGGCGCCGACGACTACATCGTCAAGCCGTTCAAGCCGAAGGAACTGGTGGCCCGGATCCGGGCGCGGCTGCGCAGGTCGGAGGAGCCGGCGCCGGAGCAGCTGACCATCGGTGACCTGGTGATCGACGTGGCCGGGCACTCGGTGAAGCGGGACGGGCAGTCGATCGCGCTGACCCCGCTTGAGTTCGACCTGCTGGTGGCGCTCGCGCGCAAGCCGTGGCAGGTGTTCACCCGTGAGGTGCTGCTCGAGCAGGTGTGGGGCTACCGGCACGCCGCCGACACGCGGCTCGTCAACGTGCATGTCCAGCGGTTGCGTTCCAAGGTCGAGAAGGACCCGGAGCGGCCGGAGATCGTGGTGACCGTCCGTGGTGTCGGTTACAAGGCCGGACCGAGCTGACATGTCCCGGGACAGTGCCGCCTCGGCTCCCGGCGGTTCCGGGGCCCGTCCGGGGCGGCCTGCCGGCCGGGCGGCAGCGGGTACGCGCTTCAGGCACCTCTTCGAGGGCGGACTGGTGCAGGGCGGCGTTCAGGGCAGCCCGGTCCTGCGGCTGTTCCTGCGCTGGGTGCGCCGGCCGCTGCTGCCGGTCATGCGCCTGTGGCGGCGCAACATCCAGCTCCGGGTCGTCGCCACGACTCTGCTGATGTCGCTGGGTGTCGTCCTGCTGCTCGGCTTCGTCGTCATCGGGCAGGTACGCAACGGCCTGCTGGACGCCAAGGTCAAGGCGTCGCAGAGCCAGGCCACGGGCGGGTTCGCGGTGGCCAAGCAGAAGGCCGACGAGGCGGCCGGCGGCACGGGTGCCGGGACCGGCACCGCCGACGGCACCTCGACCGAGGACGGGCGGCAGTCGCAGAATGTCATCCAGTGGATGAGCGACCTCGTGGAGTCGCTGTCCAGTGGTGGCGCGGGCGCCTTCGACGTGGCGACGCTGCCCGTGGGCGACGACAGCGGCGGCGGACGCAGCCCGCGCGGCTCCGGGAACGTCAACCCGACCTCCAGCGTGCCCGCCGACCTGCGCGAGCGGGTCAACAGAGGCACCACGGCCGCCCAGAGCTACACGCGGATCGTGTACTCCAACGGCAAGGAGTCCCAGCCGGCGCTGGTCATCGGGAAGCAGGTCAACGACCCCAACGGGCGCCCCTACGAGCTGTACTACCTCTTCCCGCTCACGCAGGAGGAGAAGTCCCTGAGCCTGGTCAAGGGCACCCTCGCGACCGCCGGGCTGTTCGTCGTGGTCCTGCTCGGCGCCATCGCCTGGCTGGTGGTGCGGCAGGTCGTCACGCCGGTGCGGATGGCGGCCGGGATCGCGGAGCGGCTGTCGGCCGGGCGGCTGCAGGAGCGGATGAAGGTCACCGGCGAGGACGACATCGCGCGCCTGGGCGAGGCCTTCAACAAGATGGCGCAGAACCTTCAGCTGAAGATCCAGCAGCTGGAGGAGCTGTCGCGGATGCAGCGCCGGTTCGTGTCCGACGTCTCGCACGAGTTGCGCACCCCGTTGACGACCGTCCGCATGGCGGCCGACGTCATCCATGAGGCGCGCGAGGACTTCGACCCGGTGACCGCGCGGTCGGCCGAGCTGCTCGCCGACCAGCTGGACCGGTTCGAGTCGCTGCTCGCGGACCTGCTGGAGATCAGCCGCTTCGACGCGGGCGCGGCGGCCCTGGAGGCCGAGCCGATAGACCTCAGGGAGGTCGTCCGGCGTGTGGTCAGCGGTGCCCAGCCGCTCGCCGAGCGCAAGGGCACGCACATACGCGTGGTCGGCGACCAGCAGCCCGTCGTCGCAGAGGCGGACGCGCGGCGCGTGGAGCGGGTACTGCGCAACCTCGTCGTCAACGCCGTCGAGCACGGCGAGGGCAAGGACGTCATCGTCAAGCTCGCCGCCGCCGGCGGCGCGGTCGCCATCGCGGTGCGCGACTACGGCGTCGGACTCAAGCCGGGCGAGGCGACCCGGGTCTTCAGCCGCTTCTGGCGGGCGGACCCGGCACGCGCGCGTACCACCGGCGGTACGGGCCTCGGACTGTCGATCGCGCTGGAGGACGCGCGGCTGCACGGCGGCTGGCTGCAGGCCTGGGGCGAGCCGGGTGGCGGCTCGCAGTTCCGGCTGACGCTGCCCAGGACCGCCGACGAGCCACTGCGGGGCTCGCCGATACCGCTGGAGCCCAAGGACTCGCGTCGCAACCGCGGCCTCGACGACGCCGGGCTGTCCCGCGGGGGCGAGGAGAAGCGGGCGACCGTTCCGGTGCAGCAGGGCGGCGCCCAGGCGCCCGCTCTGCCGCCGCGCAGTCCGGTCGCCCCTCGGCTGGCCACCGTCACCGCCGCCGACCCGACCGCCCTGCCCGGCAACGGCAACGGCGCGCGCGTCGTGCCGCGGCCCACCGGTGGTGCACGGCGGCCGGACGACAGGGCCGCCGAGAACCCGGCACCCGGCACGGGAGCGGCCACAGCGGAGGACTCGACCGAGCCAGGGGAGGCATTTCGTGGGCGCTGACCGCGAGGGGGGCGCCCGGCGGCGGCCGGGGCGCGCGGTGGCGTACGCCGCCTTGGGGGCCGTCCTGCTGGCCGGGTGTGCCTCGATGCCCGACAGCGGGGATCTGCGGGACGTGGAGTCGACACCGCGGCAGGACACCGGGGTCCGGGTGTTCGCCGTGCCGCCGGCCGACGGCGCCGGTCCGGGCGAGATCATGCAGGGCTTCCTGGAGGCGCTGACCAGCGACGATCCGGAGTACGACACGGCTCGCAAGTACCTGACGGACGACGCGGCGAGCGCCTGGCGGCCCGAGCGGTCGACCACGGTTCTCGCGAACGGGCCGAGCATCGAGACCGACTGCCAGGCGGGCGTCCGGGAAGAGGCCGACAGCGTCATCTGCGTCCTGGCCGGCAGCCGGGTCGCCACGGTCGACGCGCAGCAGGCGTACCGGCCCGCCGACGGGTCGTACCGCAAGAAGCTGCACCTCACGAAGAACCCCGACAGCGGGCAGTGGCGCATCGACGGCCTGCCCGACGGGGTCGTCATGGGCAAGTCGGACTTCCAGCGGAACTACACCTCCGTCGACAAGTACTACTTCGCCTCCAACACAGCGGTCGGGCCGACCGGGCAGCCGGTGGTGGTCGCCGATCCGGTGTTCGTGCGCAGCAGGGTGGACCCGATGACCCGGATGGTCCGCTCGCTGCTCGAAGGGCCCACCACCTGGCTCGGGCCGGTGGTCAGATCCAGCTTCCCCACCGGTACGGCCCTGCAGAAGGACGTGTCGGGGCTGACGCCGGACGACCAGAACAAGCTGACGGTGCCGCTGAACCTCAAGGCGTCCCAGGTCGCGGCGACCAAGTGCACCGAGATGGCGGCCCAGGTGCTGTTCACCCTGCGGAACCTGACGCCGACGCTCGAGTCCGTCGAGTTGCAGGGGCGCGGTGGCGAGCGGCTGTGCGATCTCACCCAGGAGCGCGCCGAGTCCGCCGCCTGGCACGGGTCGGCCAAGCGTCCCGAGTACCTGTACTTCCTCGACGGCAAGCACCAGGTGGTGCGGATGCCGACCGGGAGCACCGGTACCGGCGCCGTTCCGGTGCCCGGTCCGCTGGGCGAGGGCGACAAGGGGCTGCGGTCGGTGGCGGTGTCGCGGGACGAGCACACCGCGGCCGGGGTCGGCGACGGCGGCAGGTCTCTGTACGTGACGTCGCTGGCGTCGGGGGGCTCGCTCGGAGACGCGCTGGTCACCAGCACCGGCGCGGCCCCCGCCGACCGACTGACCACACCGAGCTGGGACGCCCGAGGCGACCTGTGGGTGGCCGACCGCGACCCGCACCATCCGCGGCTGAAGGTCCTCGAGCAAGGCGTCGCGAAGCCCGAGGACGTCGCCGTCCCGGATCTGTCCGGCCGCATCAAGGACGCGCGGGTGGCCGCCGACGGGGTGCGCATCGCGCTGGTAGTGGAGAAGGACGGCAAGCAGTCCCTGCTCATCGGCCGGATCCAGCGTGACGACGGGACCGGGCAGGGCATCTCGGTGGACGGACTGCGGTCCGCGGCACCCGGCTTGGAGCAGGTCAGCGCCATCTCCTGGGCCGGGGACAGCACGCTGCTCGCCGTCGGCCGGGAGCAGGGCGGCGTGCAGCAGATGCGGTTCGTCCAGGTCGACGGGTCCACGCTGGACCGACCGGCTCCCGGGGCGCTGCCGGGAGTGAGGGCGATCGCCGCGTCCGAGGACGAGCGGGTCCCGCTGGTGGCCTACTCCGACGACGGGATCGTCCGGCTGCCGTCCGGGGCGCAATGGCAGAAGGTCGACAAGGACGGGACGGCGCCGGTCTATCCCGGGTGAGCGGCGGGCACCGGGCCGTTCTTCGGCAGGCGGACTGCGGGCCCGCCCCTTTCCGGGGTGCCATGCCTGCCCCCCGGTGCGGCCGACCGCCCCTCGTGTGAGTGAGGGGTGGCACGGGCCGCGGCCGGTTGTCCACAGGGCGTTGTCCACAGGGGTGGCCGACCGTCACCCGCGTTGGCACAGTGGTGGCCATGCGGGGGTGGTGGCAGGACCTCACCGACCTGGTGCTGCCGGCCGAGTGCGCGGGCTGCGGGGCACCTCGTACGGTGCTCTGCCCGCGGTGCCGGGCCGCGCTGGACAGGGGCGAGCCGCGGCGGGTGCGGCCGGTGCCGGAGCCGACCGGGCTGCCGGTGGTGCACGCGGCGGCTCCGTACGCGGAGGAGGTGCGGGCGCTGCTTCTCGCCCACAAAGAGCGGGGTGCGCTGGCGCTGGCGGGAGCCCTGGGCACGGCTCTGGCGGGGGCCGTACGGGCGGGACTCGACTGGAGCAGCCCCGGCGGTGTCGTCGTCGGCGAGTGCGACAGGCCGGTCGCGTCGGGCGGGACGGTGGGTCCGCGCGGCTCGGTGGATCCGGGCGGGTCGCAGGGGCGTGGGCTGGTGGTGCTCGTGCCCGTGCCCTCCGCCCGGTGGGCCGTGCGGGCGCGTGGACACGATCCAGTGCGGCGGATGGCGCTCGCGGCGGCCGGTGAGCTGCGGCGCACCGGGACACCGGCCCGGGTGGCGGCCGTACTGCGGCAGCGGCGGGCCATGGCGGACCAGGCCGGGCTCGACGCGCGGCAGCGCCTGGAGAACCTCGCGGGCGCGCTGGAGGTGACAGCGGGCGGTGGCCGGCTGCTCGACGCGGGCCGGGTCGTGCTCGTCGACGATCTGATCACGACGGGCGCGAGTCTCGCGGAGGCGGCGCGTGCCCTGCGGGAGGCGGCCGGATGGCGTCACGGGAGGCGGGAAGGAGAGGGACGCGGGACGAGAGGAGTCGTGTACGGGGCCGTGAGCCGGGAAGGTAGGGGAGAACGACGGATCGGAGCACGGCGGGAGAGAGGGAAGTGGGTGCACGGTGCATCGGAAGAGGCGGCGGTGAACGCCCTTCGCCCGGCGCTCCACGCAGCTGTGATCGCCGCCCCTCGGGATTCTTTCGAAATGGACAGGAACTGACCGCCAGCCTGCATCGTTGCAGCTAGTGAGAGGGGTAATTCATCTGAACGGAGGTACGCGGTAGTAGAGGGTGACGTCATCCGTCCGGGCGAGATATGTTCGGTTGTGAGGAAAGGCGCAGGCCACACCTCCCATATCCGAATGCCGTGCCGCGGGTTTTCGGCAATCACCCGCGCCGGTGGGGTGGAGATCTCGTCCATGGGGGAGGAGGAGGTGGAAGTCACCGAGTCCGAGGTCCGGTGAGCACCGGACCTGGTGTGAAAGGGAGATGCTCCGCCCCCTGGCGGAGCGATCCGGGAACGGAGTTCTGCGTGGACATCGTCGTCAAGGGCCGCAAGACCGAGGTGCCCGAGCGGTTCCGCAAGCACGTGGCCGAGAAGCTGAAGCTGGAGAAGATCCAGAGGCTCGATGCCAAGGTGATCAGCCTCGACGTCGAGGTGTCCAAGGAGCCCAACCCACGACAGGCCGACCGCTGTGACCGAGTGGAGATCACGCTCCGCTCCCGCGGTCCGGTGATCCGGGCGGAGGCAGCGGCCAGCGATCCGTACGCGGCACTCGACCTGGCGGCGGAGAAGCTGGATGCCCGGCTGCGCAAGCAGCACGACAAGCGTTTCTCGCGCCGAGGCGCACGACGGATCTCGGCGGCAGAGGTCGCCGACCACGTCCCGGGCGCGGCGACGCTGAACAGCAACGGCCTCCCCGTCCACGAGGAGGAGACGGACGGAGTGCCGACCAAGAAGATCGGCTCGCTGGAGGTCAAGGGTGAAGGACCCCTCGTCGTCCGCGAGAAGACCCACGTCGCCTCCCCCATGAGCCTCGACCAGGCCCTCTACGAGATGGAACTGGTCGGCCACGACTTCTACTTGTTCGTCGACTCCGAGACGAAGGAACCGAGCGTCGTCTACCGGCGCCACGCCTACGACTACGGCGTGATCCACCTCAACACGGACCCGATGGTCGCCGAGTCGGAGCCCCCCGCGGCCGGGGGCACACTGGGCGGCTGACCCCGCCCGACCGAAGCCCATCCGGTGCCCCTGGAGCGCGTGTGCGCCCCCAGGGGCACCGGTGTGCGACCACTTCGCGCCCCGCACGTCACCTCTGTGTCGTCCGGGCATGAAATCATGACCGCACCGGCCCAACCGGTGGGCCGCTGCCTTGGGTTGGCGATGGCACAGGACCACAGGCCACAGCCTTCAGGGGGAGGAACGATGGCGGACACCTTCGGACCGATGCGGGACGAGGGCGCCGACGACGGTGTCATCGGCAGGGGCCCGGACGCGGGCTCCGCACGCGCGGAGCCGATCAGAGTCCTGGTCGTGGACGACCATGCCCTCTTCCGGCGCGGCCTGGAGATCGTCCTCGCGGCCGAGGAGGACATCCAGGTCGTCGGCGAGGCCGGCGACGGTGCCGAGGCCGTCGACAAGGCCGCCGACCTGCTGCCCGACATCGTGCTGATGGACGTCCGCATGCCCAAGCGCGGCGGTATCGAGGCCTGCACCTCCATCAAGGAGGTCGCCCCCAGCGCCAAGATCATCATGCTGACGATCAGCGACGAGGAGGCCGACCTCTACGACGCCATCAAAGCGGGCGCGACCGGATACCTCCTCAAGGAGATCTCCACGGACGAGGTGGCCACCGCCATTCGCGCGGTGGCCGACGGACAGTCGCAGATCAGCCCGTCGATGGCGTCGAAACTCCTCACCGAGTTCAAGTCGATGATCCAGCGCACCGACGAGCGCCGGCTGGTGCCCGCGCCAAGGCTGACCGACCGGGAGCTGGAAGTCCTCAAACTCGTCGCCACGGGGATGAACAACCGGGACATCGCCAAGGAGTTGTTCATCTCCGAGAACACCGTCAAGAACCACGTCCGCAACATCCTGGAGAAGCTGCAACTGCACTCCAGGATGGAGGCCGTGGTCTACGCGATGCGGGAGAAGATCCTGGAGATCCGGTAGCGGATCCGGCGGAGCTAGGCGAGGACGCGGGCGAGTTCCCGCGTCAGGGACTCGCGCAGGCCGGGCGCCTCCACGCGCTCCACGCGAACGTCCGTGCAGTTCACCCAGGTCGCCGCCTCGAGCAGGGCCTGGGCGACCGCCGGTACCGCCTTCGGGCCGTCCAGGGTGACCTGCCTGGCCACCAGTGTGCGGCCCTCGCGGGCGGGGTCGACACGTCCGACCAGCCGGCCGCCGGCGAGCACCGGCATCGCGAAATAGCCGTAGACCCGCTTGGGCTTGGGGACGTAGGCCTCCAGGCGGTGGGTGAAGCCGAAGATCCGCTCCGTACGCGCCCGCTCCCAGATCAGCGAGTCGAACGGCGACAGCAGCGTGGTGCGGTGGCGGCCGCGCGGCGGTGCCGCCAACGCCGCCGGGTCGGCCCAGGCGGGCTTGCCCCAGCCCTCGACCTCGACCGGCACCAGACCCGAGTCGGCGATCACCGCGTCGACCTGCTCGCCCTTGAGGCGGTGGTAGTCGGCGATGTCCGCGCGCGTGCCGACGCCGAGGGACTCGCCGGCCAGCCGGACCAGACGGCGCAGGCACTCGGTGTCGTCCAGCTCGTCGTGCAGCAGCGACTGCGGGATCGCGCGCTCGGCGAGGTCGTACACCCGCTTCCAGCCGCGCCGCTCGACGCACACCACCTCGCCGTACATCAGCGCCCGCTCCACGGCGACCTTGGTGCCCGACCAGTCCCACCAGTCGTTCGTCTTCTTCGCGCCGCCCAGCTCCGTGGCGGTCAGTGAGCCTTCCGCGCGCAGCTGCTTGACGACCTGGTCGTAGGCGCCGTCGGGGAGTTCGTGGTTCCAGTGCGGGCGACTGCGGTAGGCGCGGCGGCGGAAGGCGAAGTGCGGCCACTCCTCGACCGGGAGGAGGCACGCCGCGTGCGACCAGTACTCGAAGGCATGCGCGTCCCTCCAGTACGCGGCCTCGACCGTCGTGCGGCCGACCGCGCCCAGCCGGGCGTAGGGCACGAGTTCATGGGAGCGGGCGAGCACCGAGATCGTGTCGAGCTGGACCGCGCCGAGGTGGCGCAGCACCCCGCGGACACCGGCCCGCCGGTCGGGCGCGCCGAGGAAGCCCTGGGCGCGCAGGGCGATACGGCGGGCGTCGTCCGCGGTGAGGGTGAGGCCGGGGCGCGGAAGGGTCGTCATGCGTCGGACGATAGAGGGTGCCACTGACAGCCGCGGTGAGCTGCGGTTTCGCTTGCCCCTAGGCGCGCGCGGGCAGGTACGGCGCCGTGGACGGCAGGCCCAGGTCCGAGGGGAGCAGGGAGCCGACCCAGCAGTCGCGTCGTACGCCTTTGTTGTTGAGGCCGGAGCGCAGGGTGCCCTCGATGGTGAAGCCGGCCCGCTCGGCCGTCGCGCGGGAGGGGTGGTTGCCGACCTCGGCTCGCCATTCGACCCGGTCGACACCGATCTCGGTGAAGATCCAGCGGCAGGCGGCGAGGGTGGCCTCGGTGATGTAGCCGTGTCCGCGGTGTTCCTCGGCCGCCCAGAACCCGACCTCGGCCGTGCCCAGTGAGCGCATCGTGAGGCCGAGCATGCCGGTCAGTTCCCCGCCGGTCAGGAAGACACCGAAGGTGAACATCGAGCCCTGCGCCCAGCCGCCGGGGACCATCTGCTCGGTGAAGCTCCGGGCGTGGTCGGGCAGATAGGGCGAGGGGACCGTGGTCCAGCGCTGGATGTCGGGGTCCTGGACGGCCGCGTGCACCGCCTCGGTGTCGGCCGGTCCGACGGCGCGCAGCACAAGACGGTCGGTGGTGAGCGTGACGGGTTCCATCGGCCGATTCTGCTCGGGTGCCCGCGGGCGGACCATCGATTTTCGCGATCCGTGAGTGCGTGATCACATTTCGTGCAATTCCTCGCACCGGTGCGGCACCATCCGTGTGCCGCGTCCGTTGTCCTGGTGAAGCAGCCGCCCGGTCGCCAGGCCTCCCGACGCAGCCGGGTCCTCGCATACGATGGCGGTTGCTCAGTACGTCAGAAGGTAAACCGACCGTCCCAGGCCCGACCGGCAAGGAGACAAGCCCCCGTGTCCGTCCTCTCGAAGATCATGCGTGCAGGCGAAGGCAAGATCCTGCGCAAGCTGCACCGCATCGCGGACCAGGTCAACTCCATCGAAGAGGACTTCGTCGACCTCTCCGACGCCGAGCTGCGCGCCCTCACCGAGGAGTACAAGCAGCGGTACGCCGACGGTGAGACCCTGGACGACCTGCTCCCCGAGGCGTTCGCCACCGTCCGTGAGGCCGCCAAGCGCGTCCTCGGCCAGCGCCACTACGACGTGCAGCTGATGGGCGGCGCCGCGCTCCACCTCGGCTACGTCGCCGAGATGAAGACCGGTGAGGGCAAGACGCTCGTCGGCACGCTGCCCGCGTACCTGAACGCCCTGTCCGGAGACGGCGTCCACCTCATCACGGTCAACGACTACCTGGCCGAGCGCGACTCCGAGATGATGGGCCGCGTCCACAAGTTCCTGGGCCTGGACGTCGGCTGCATCCTCGCCAACATGACGCCGGCTCAGCGCCGCGAGCAGTACGCGTGCGACATCACCTACGGCACGAACAACGAGTTCGGCTTCGACTACCTGCGCGACAACATGGCGTGGGCGAAGGACGAGCTGGTGCAGCGCGGCCACAACTTCGCCATCGTCGACGAGGTCGACTCCATCCTCATCGACGAGGCCCGTACGCCGCTGATCATCTCCGGTCCGGCCGACCAGGCCACCAAGTGGTACGGCGACTTCGCCAAGCTGGTCACGCGCCTCAAGCGCGGCGAGGCGGGCAACCCGCTCAAGGGCGTCGAGGAGACCGGCGACTACGACGTCGACGAGAAGAAGCGCACGGTCGCCATCCACGAGTCCGGTGTCAGCAAGGTCGAGGACTGGCTGGGCATCGACAACCTCTACGAGTCGGTGAACACCCCGCTCGTGGGCTACCTGAACAACGCCATCAAGGCCAAGGAACTCTTCAAGAAGGACAAGGACTACGTCGTCATCGACGGCGAGGTCATGATCGTCGACGAGCACACCGGCCGTATCCTCGCCGGCCGCCGCTACAACGAGGGCATGCACCAGGCGATCGAGGCGAAGGAAGGGGTGGACATCAAGGACGAGAACCAGACGCTCGCCACGATCACCCTGCAGAACTTCTTCCGCCTCTACAAGAAGCTGTCCGGCATGACCGGTACGGCGATGACCGAGGCCGCCGAGTTCCACCAGATCTACAAGCTCGGCGTGGTCCCGATCCCGACGAACAAGCCGATGATCCGCAACGACCAGTCGGACCTGATCTACCGCACCGAGGTGGCCAAGTTCGAGGCGGTCGTCGACGACATCGCCGAGAAGCACGAGAAGGGCCAGCCGATCCTCGTCGGCACGACGTCCGTCGAGAAGTCGGAGTACCTGTCCCAGCAGCTCAGCAAGCGCGGCATCCAGCACGAGGTGCTGAACGCCAAGCACCACGAGCGTGAGGCCTCGATCGTCGCCCAGGCCGGCCGCAGGGGCGCCGTGACCGTGGCCACCAACATGGCCGGCCGTGGTACGGACATCAAGCTCGGCGGCAACCCCGAGGACCTCGCCGAGGCGGAGTTGCGGCAGCGCGGCCTCGACCCCGAGGAGCACATCGAGGAGTGGGCGCACGCTCTGCCCGCCGCCCTGGAGAAGGCCGAGCAGGCGGTCAAGGCCGAGAAGGAAGAGGTCGAGTCGCTCGGCGGGCTGTATGTGCTCGGCACCGAGAGGCACGAGTCGCGGCGTATCGACAACCAGCTGCGTGGTCGTTCCGGCCGGCAGGGCGACCCCGGCGAGTCCCGCTTCTACCTGTCCCTCGGCGACGACCTGATGCGCCTGTTCAAGGCGCAGATGGTCGAGCGCGTGATGTCCATGGCGAACGTGCCGGACGACGTGCCGATCGAGAACAAGATGGTCACGCGCGCGATCGCGTCCGCCCAGTCGCAGGTCGAGCAGCAGAACTTCGAGACCCGTAAGAACGTCCTGAAGTACGACGAGGTGCTCAACCGGCAGCGCGAGGTCATCTACGGCGAGCGCCGGCGCGTCCTGGAGGGCGAGGACCTGCAGGAGCAGATCCATCACTTCATGGACGACACGATCGACGCGTACGTCGCGGCGGAGACCGCCGATGGCTTCCCCGAGGACTGGGACCTGGACCGGCTGTGGGGCGCCTTCCGGCAGCTGTACCCGGTGAAGATCGTCATCGAGGAGCTGGAGGAGGCCGCAGGGGACCGGGCCGGTCTGACCGCCGAGTTCATCTCCGAGTCCATCAAGGAAGACATCCACGAGCAGTACGAGGCCCGTGAGGCGCAGCTCGGCTCGGAGATCATGCGTGAGCTGGAGCGCCGGGTCGTGCTGTCGGTCCTCGACCGCAAGTGGCGCGAGCACCTCTACGAGATGGACTACCTCCAGGAGGGCATCGGCCTGCGCGCGATGGCGCAGAAGGACCCGCTGGTCGAGTACCAGCGCGAGGGCTTCGACATGTTCACCGCGATGATGGAGGGCATCAAGGAGGAGTCCGTCGGCTACCTGTTCAACCTGGAGGTCCAAGTCGAGCAGCAGGTCGAGGAGGTCCCGGTCGAGGAGGCCCAGCCGGTGGGCCAGGGCGTTCAGGACACGGTGCCGGCGCAGGCGGGGGCGCGTCCCGAGATCCGCGCGAAGGGCCTGGACGTGCCGCAGCGGCGTGAGCTGCACTTCTCCGCGCCGACGGTGGACGGTGAGGGTGGCATCGTCGAACGCGACCTGGAGGACGACGAGCCGGTGCGGTCCGAGTCGGACGGGCTCACGCGGGCGGAGCGGCGCCGGCAGGCCAAGGGCGGGCGGCGTCGTAAGAAGTAACGCACGCCTGACGCGCTGCAGCCGTCGACAAGGGCCGGGTTCCTTCGGGGCCCGGCCCTTCGGCGTTGTCTGGGGTGGGCCGTCCAGGGTGCCGCCCGCCTCGCTTGGGGACGGGTGCCGCCCCAGCGGCACGACTGCCCGCAGCCACGGCGGTCCGGCCGCCCGCGGCTAGGGGCTGCCGGCTTCGACCGCTGTGCAGCGCCAGCGGAGGTCCTCGCCCAGTTCCAGGCGGAACGCCACCGCCCGTAGCCGGTCCCCGGCGGCGACGCGGGCGAAGACCTCCAGCGCGCCGTCGGTGGGGACGTAGTAGCCGATGTCGTGGACGACCGGACGGGGGCCGAGGGCACGCAGGGGACTGCGTTCGGCCAGGCGGGCCAGGTCGTCGTAGGCGCGGCCCGCGGTGTGGCGGAGCATCCAGTGGACGGGGCGCTGGCCGCTCAGGACGGCCAGCAGGCGGTCCGCGAAGAGGTCGGTGGGGCGGGGCTGCCGTACGGGCCGTTCGGGCAGCGTACGGGCCGCCTGCGGGTCCGTGGTCGTACGGGTTGCCGTACCGGCGGGCCGCCGGGGCGTCGTCACCGTGGGCGGCTGCGCCGTCGTGGTGGGTTTCTGAGCGGTGGGGCGGTGCCCCGTACCCCTGGCCGGTGTGCGGGGTGGCGCGCCGGCCGGGCGGCGGGTGTCGTGGCGGGTCGGCGGGCGGTGGCGCGGGCGGGGCTGGGCGGTGCGGCTCATGACCTTGTTCATGGAGGTCCCCGTTCGGCGGCCCGGGTGATACCGGGCGGTAACTCGCTGTCGAGGATCTTGTACGGGGACGGGGGACGCGGTGGCAAGGAAGGCGGAGAGGGCGGCTGGGCGCGGGAGAATTCACCTATCCGGGGGGCGGACAGGGGTGGAAGCCCCGTGGGCAAGCGACCGCACCGGGTGAGTCCGAGGCGTCGGGTGGACGCCTTCCGGGGTGTGGGCAGGGGCCCGAAAGGGGACGGGCGCACGTATCCTGAAGGCCCTCCGGGAGGCGCGCCAGCCGGGCTCCCGGGGCCTCAGCGGAGCCTTTGACCAGGAAAGAGCGGCCAGCCATGCGCGTCTACGTCCCCCTGACCCTCCCCGGTCTCGCCGAGGCGCACAAGACGGGTGAGCTGGGGAGCGGCCCCTTCGTCGCGTATGCCGTCACGCCCGCGCTGCGCGAGTGGTACCTCTCCGACGACATCGAGGAGCTGGAGTACGCGGCGCTCGGCCGGGCCGCCCAGGCCTCGCTGCGGCTGCTCGCCGCCGATCCGGGTGCCGCGCGGCGCCGGGTCGTGGTCGCCGTGGACGTGCCCGACGGCGCCGCCACCGCCGACCCGGACCGCGGGCTGGACCCGGCCGCGGTCGGCGAGGTGACCGTGACGGCGACGGTGCCGCTCGGGAAGGCGGCCGCGGTGCACGTCGACGCCGACGACGCGGAGGCGGACGTGGCCGCGGCGGCGGGCGCCCTGCAGGCGGCCGACGGCGGGGACGACGACGCGCAGTTCGTCGTCGACGGGGCGGACGACCACGAACTGCTCTGGTACGCCACGCAGGAGATTCCCAACCTGGTCGGACGGGCCTGACCTGGGCGGCCGCCCTGACTGTCGGTGGGGGCGGGTACGGTCTTGGACATGGGGACGCAGGCAAGCGCGCACATCGTCTGGGACTGGAACGGGACCCTGTTCCACGACAATGACGCGATCATCGGGGCGACGAACGCGGCCTTCGCCGAGCTGGGGCTCGCGCCGATCACGCTGGAGCAGTACCGGTCGCTGTACTGCGTTCCGGTGCCGAAGTTCTACGAGCGGCTGCTGGGCCGGCTGCCGACCGATGCCGAGTGGGAGCTGATGGACGACGTCTTCCATCGGCACTACGCCGAGCAGCGGGTGCGGTGCGGGCTCACGGCGGGGGCGGCCGAGCTGCTCGCCGGGTGGCGGTCGGCGGGGCGCAGCCAGTCGTTGCTGAGCATGTACGTGCACGACGAGCTGGTGCCGCTGGTGCGCGGCTTCGGCATAGAGACGCACTTCATACGTGTCGAGGGGCGCACGGGACCGTCCGGTGGGAGCAAGGCCGAGCACATGGTGCGGCATCTGCGGGCGCTGGCCGGGGTGGCGGAGCCCGCGCGCACGGTGGTGATCGG
Source organism: Streptomyces sp. NPDC006314 (assembly GCF_040613075.1). Lineage (NCBI taxonomy): Bacteria > Bacillati > Actinomycetota > Actinomycetes > Kitasatosporales > Streptomycetaceae > Streptomyces > Streptomyces sp. NPDC006314. The sequence goes on from NZ_JBEXRL010000012.1 coordinate 22,291, forward strand.
GGACGCGGCGGACGACGCGGTCGCGGCGGGGCATGTGGGCGCGCGGGCTGTCCTGTACACCGGCGGGTCGCACAGTCGGGCCAGCCTTGAGCAGGCCGGGGTGCCGGTGGTGGACACGTTGGAGGAGGCGGTGGCGGAGGCGCTGCGGATCGCGGCGTAGGGGGAGCGGAGTAGCCGCGGGCCCGGCTTGTGCGGCGCCCTGCGCTGCGGCCGGGCGGGGCGGGGTCGCTCGCCCGGGCCGGCGGGGTGCCGCCGTGACTGGGACGGGCGCCGCCCCTGGCGGCACGACGGCCCCAGGCACGGTGGTCATCGTGGCGCCGCCCGCGGCTACGGCGCTCCGCGGCGCTCAGTTCACCGGTGCCTTCGACCGCAGCACCCTGAGGAACTCTCGCATCCAGGCCGGGTGGTCCGGCCAGGCGCGGGATGAGACCAGGGTGCCGTCGACGACCGCCTCGGCGTCCTGGAAGCCCGCTCCGGCCGCCTGCATGTCGAGTTCCAGGGCGGGGTAAGCCGTGACCCGGCGCCCGCGCAGACTGTCGATCGCGGCGGTGAGCAGGGGGCCGTGGCAGATCTGGGCGACCGGCTTGTCGGAGTCGAAGAAGGCCTTGAGGATCTTGCGGAGTTCGGGGTCGTTGCGCAGATACTCGGGGGCTCGGCCGCCGGGGATGACGACGGCCGCGTACTCGCCGGGGTCGACCTCGGCGAAGGCGAGGTCGGCGGGCCAGGTGTAGCCGGGTTTCTCGGTGTAGGTGTCGTAGCCGGGTTCGAAGTCGTGCACGACGAAGCGGAGGGTCTTGCGGGTGGGGGCCGCGATGTGGACCTCGTAGCCCTCCTCGCGCAGGCGCTGGTAGGGGTAGAGGACTTCCAGGGACTCCGCTGCGTCTCCGGTGACGATGAGGATCTTCGCGGGCATGTCGGCTCCTCCGGGGCAAGCTCTGTTATGGGCACCGTGCCTCCCCGGGGCGTGCTTGCCAAGTGGGCCGGTGCCGTTCGGAGGGGACCGGATACGTCAACCGTGCCCGCTCCGGCGCTGTGCAGAACGTCAAAGTTCGCCCCCCGGTTTTGTACACATACGGCTCATGACGGGCCCGGGGTGAGGAGCGATAGCCTTGTGGCGTGATCAGCGCGATATCTCGCGGGGGCGCTTGTGCCCCTGCCCTGCGCCCGGGTTGCACGGAACACCTCCGTGACCGGGCGGCGGTCGCTGGTCTTCGCGGGCGGGACGGGGGCATGGACGCCTCCTGGACGCCGAGGACACCCTGGGACACGGCTGCGTCGAGAGCAGTCTCACACCCGACGGGCATGTCGAGAATGGCCGAATTCCCCCCGCTCATCTCACCTCGCGGCATAGCGTCTGAACGGACCGGACACCCCGGGCCTTGGCGTTACGTCGGAGGGGGAGAGCCCGTACTTCCTTCTACGTCACGCAACGGCGCGCGACAGGAGCCAGAGGACAATGCAGACCAAGCTGGACGAAGCCAAGGCCGAGCTGCTCGAGAGGGCCGCCCGGGTAGCTGAGAACAGCCCGGTCGGGGGGCACCTACCGACCGGGACGACGAGCGAGGGCACTCCCGGCACCCCGGACGGCGAATCCGTGCTCGCGTTCCTCCAGCGCTACTACCTGCACACCGCCCCGGAAGACCTCGCCGACCGCGACCCGGTCGACGTCTTCGGCGCCGCGGTCTCGCACCACCGTCTCGCCGAGACCCGCCCCCAGGGCACCGCGAACGTCCGGGTGCACACCCCGACCGTCGAGGAGAACGGGTGGACCTGCAGCCACACCGTCGTGGAGGTCGTCACCGACGACATGCCCTTCCTCGTGGACTCGGTCACCAATGAGCTGACGCGCCAGGGCCGCGGCATCCACGTCGTCATCCACCCGCAGTTCGTCGTCCGGCGCGATCTCACCGGCAAGCTGATCGAGGTGCTGCCGACCGCGCCCACCGGCGACCTCCCGCACGACGCGCACATCGAGTCCTGGATCCACGTCGAGATCGACCGGGAGACCGACCGCGCCGACCTGAAGCAGATCACCGTCGACCTGCTGCGCGTCCTGTCCGACGTCCGCGAGGCCGTCGAGGACTGGGAGAAGATGCGGGACACGGCGCTCCGGATCGCCGACGATCTGCGGAGCGAGCCCGCCCCCGGCGACATGGCGGAGCCCGAGGTCGAGGAGGCCCGCGAGCTGCTGCGCTGGCTGGCCACCGATCACTTCACCTTCCTCGGCTACCGCGAGTACCAGCTGCGCGAGGACGACACGCTCGCCGCCGTGCCCGGCACCGGCCTCGGCATACTGCGCTCCGACCCGCACCACGCCGAGGACGACCAGCACCCGGTCAGCCCCTCCTTCGAGCGGCTTCCGGCCGACGCCCGGGCCAAGGCCCGCGAGCACAAGCTGCTCGTGCTGACCAAGGCCAACAGCCGGGCCACCGTGCACCGGCCGTCGTACCTGGACTACATCGGCGTCAAGAAGTTCGACGCGGACGGCAACGTCGTCGGTGAGCGCCGCTTCCTGGGCCTGTTCTCCTCCGCCGCCTACACCGAGTCCGTCCGCCGCGTCCCGGTCATCCGCCGCAAGGTCGACGAGGTCCTGGAGCTGGCCGGGTTCTCGCCCAACAGCCATGACGGCCGCGACCTGCTCCAGATCCTGGAGACCTACCCGCGCGACGAGCTGTTCCAGACGCCCGCCGCCGAACTGCAGTCCATCGCCACGAGCGTTCTCTACCTGCAGGAGCGCCGTCGGCTGCGGCTGTACCTGCGCCAGGACGAGTACGGCCGCTACTACTCGGCCCTCGTCTACCTCCCGCGCGACCGCTACACCACCGGCGTCCGGCTCCGGATCATCGACATCCTGAAGGAGGAACTCGGCGGTATCAGCGTCGACTTCACCGCCTGGAACACCGAGTCGATCCTCTCCCGGCTGCACTTCGTCGTCCGCGTCCCGCCGGGCACCGAGCTGCCCGAGCTGTCGGACGCCGACAAGGAGCGCATCGAGGCCCGCCTGGTGGAGGCGGCCCGTTCCTGGGCGGACGCGTTCGCGGAGGCGCTGACCGCCGAGTGCGGCGAGGAGCGCGCGGCCGAGGTGCTGCGCCGCTACAACCACGCCTTCCCCGAGGGCTACAAGGCCGACCACTCCCCGCGCGCCGCGGTCTCCGACCTCGTCCACCTGGAGCAGCTCAGTGAGGACAAGACCTTCTCACTGAGCCTGTACGAGCCGGTGGGCGCCGCCCCCGAGGAGCGCCGCTTCAAGATCTACCAGAAGGGCGGCACGGTCTCCCTCTCCAAGGTGCTGCCGGTGCTCAGCCGCCTGGGTGTCGAGGTCACCGACGAGCGGCCGTACGAGCTGCGCTGCGCGGACCGCACCACCGCCTGGATCTACGACTTCGGTCTGCGCATGCCGAAGTCGCTGGGTGGCGGCAACGGCGACTACCTGGGCGACGACGGCCGTGAGCGGTTCCAGGAGGCGTTCGCCGCGACCTGGACCGGCCAGGCGGAGAACGACGGGTTCAACGCCCTGGTGCTGAGCGCCGGGCTGACCTGGCGGCAGGCGATGGTGCTGCGCGCCTACGCCAAGTACCTGCGGCAGGCCGGCTCGACCTTCTCACAGGACTACATGGAGGACACCCTCCGCAACAACGTCCACACCACCCGTCTCCTCGTCTCCCTGTTCGAGGCGCGGATGTCCCCGGACCGGCAGAAGGCCGGGCTCGAGCTGATCGACGCCCTCCTGGAGGAGCTGGAGGCGGCTCTGGACCAGGTGGCGAGCCTGGACGAGGACCGCATCCTGCGCTCCTTCCTGACCGTCATCAAGGCGACCCTGCGCACGAACTTCTTCCAGGAGACGCTCGGCGGCACGCCGCACGACTACGTCTCCATGAAGTTCGACCCGCGGGCCATCCCGGACCTGCCCGCGCCCCGCCCGGCCTACGAGATCTGGGTGTACTCGCCGCGCGTCGAGGGCGTCCACCTGCGCTTCGGCAAGGTCGCCCGAGGCGGTCTGCGCTGGTCCGACCGGCGTGAGGACTTCCGCACGGAGATCCTGGGCCTGGTCAAGGCGCAGATGGTGAAGAACACGGTCATCGTGCCGGTGGGCGCCAAGGGCGGCTTCGTCGCCAAGCAGCTGCCGGACCCGAGCGTGGACCGCGACGCCTGGCTGGCCGAGGGCATCGCCAGCTACAAGACGTTCATCTCGGCGCTGCTCGACATCACCGACAACATGGTCGCCGGCGAGGTCGTGCCGCCGCTGGACGTCGTCCGGCACGACGGCGACGACACCTACCTCGTGGTGGCGGCCGACAAGGGCACCGCGACGTTCTCCGACATCGCCAACGAGGTCGCGAACAAGTACAACTTCTGGCTCGGCGACGCCTTCGCCTCCGGCGGGTCGGCCGGCTACGACCACAAGGGCATGGGCATCACCGCGCGCGGCGCCTGGGAGTCCGTGAAGCGGCACTTCCGTGAGCTGGCCGTGGACACGCAGAGCGAGGACTTCACGGTCGTCGGCATCGGTGACATGTCCGGTGACGTGTTCGGCAACGGCATGCTGCTCTCCGAGCACATCCGCCTGGTCGCCGCCTTCGACCACCGGCACATCTTCATCGACCCGAACCCGGACGCGGCCACCTCCTACGCCGAGCGCCGCCGTCTGTTCGAGCTGCCCCGTTCCAGCTGGGCCGACTACGACACCGAGCTGCTGTCGGCGGGCGGCGGCGTCTTCCCGCGCAGCGCCAAGTCGATCACGCTGAACGCGCACATCCGTGAGGCCCTGGGCATCGAGGAGAAGGTCTCCAAGATGACCCCGGCCGACCTGATGAAGGCGATCCTCAAGGCGCCGGTGGACCTGCTGTGGAACGGCGGCATCGGCACGTACGTGAAGTCGTCGGCGGAGTCGAACGCGGACGTCGGCGACAAGGCCAACGACGCCATCCGCGTCGACGGCGCCGACCTGCGCGTCAAGGTCGTCGGCGAGGGCGGCAACCTGGGCCTGACCCAGCTCGGCCGCATCGAGTTCGCGATGCACGGCGGCAAGATCAACACCGACGCGATCGACAACAGCGCCGGCGTGGACACCTCCGACCACGAGGTGAACATCAAGATCCTGCTGAACAGCCTGGTCACCGAGGGCGACATGACCGTCAAGCAGCGCAACAAGCTGCTCGCGGAGATGACCGACGAGGTCGGCGCCCTGGTCCTGCGCAACAACTACGCGCAGAACACGGCACTCGCCAACGCCCTGTTCCAGGCCAAGGACATGCTCCACGCCCAGCAGCGGTTCATCCGCCACCTGGTGCGCGAGGGCCACCTTGACCGGGCACTGGAGTTCCTGCCGGCCGACCGCCAGATCCGCGAGCGCCTCGCCCAGGGCCAGGGCCTGACCGGTCCGGAGACGGCCGTCGTGCTGGCGTACACGAAGATCACGGTCGCCGAGGAGCTGCTGCACACCTCGCTGCCGGACGACCCGTACCTGCGCGGCCTGCTGCACGCCTACTTCCCGACGGCGCTGCGCGAGCGGTTCGCGGACGCCATCGACAACCACCCGCTGCGCCGTGAGATCACCACGACCGTGCTGGTCAACGACACGGTCAACACGGGCGGTACGACGTATCTGCACCGTCTGCGCGAGGAGACCGGTGCCTCGCTGGAGGAGATCGTCCGCGCCCAGACCGCGGCCCGCGCGATCTTCTGCTCGGCGCCGGTGTGGGACGCGGTGGAGGCCCTCGACAACAGGGTCGACGCCGCCGTCCAGACCCGCATCCGGCTGCACTCGCGGCGCCTGGTCGAGCGCGGCACCCGCTGGCTGCTCAACAACCGGCCGCAGCCGCTGCAGCTCGCCGAGACGGTCGAGTTCTTCGCCGACCGGGTCGAGCAGGTCTGGCAGCAGCTGCCGAAGCTGCTGCGGGGTGCGGACCTGGAGTGGTACCAGCACGTGTACGACGAGCTTGTCGCGGCCGGTGTCCCGGACGAGCTCGGCACCCGCGTGGCCGGGTTCTCCTCCGCCTTCCCGGCGCTGGACATCGTCTCGGTGGCCGACCGCATGGGCAGGGAGCCGCTGGACGTCGCCGAGATCTACTACGACCTCGCCGACCGGCTCCACATCACCCAGCTGATGGACCGCATCATCGAGCTGCCCCGCACCGACCGCTGGCAGTCCATGGCCCGTGCCTCCATCCGTGAGGACCTGTACGCGGCGCACGCGGCGCTCACGGCGGACGTCTTCGCGGCCGGCAACGGCACCTCGACGCCCGAGCAGCGCTTCACGGCGTGGGAGCAGAAGAACAGCGCGATCCTGAGCCGGGCGCGCACCACCCTGGACGAGATCCGCGGTTCGGACTCGTTCGACCTCGCCAACCTGTCGGTGGCGATGCGCACGATGCGGACGCTGCTGCGCACGCACTCGTAGCCGTACGGCACCGAAGGCGCCCCGGGTCCGCACACTGCGGCCCGGGGCGTCGCCGTTCTCGCCGGCCCTCAGCGGAAAACCGGCGGCGAATTTACCCTTTCCTGCTGATCGGTGTGTTTCGGATAGGGTCTGCGATGTGACAGTGAACCTCACCGAGACCCGCCCGGTGCTCCCCGTGCCGGCTGCGGCCCGGCCGGTCACGCCCGGCGTGCCGGAGGCCGTGGGATTCGCGATCGCCGGCGGCAGCGGTGTCCTCGTCGTTCTCCTGGTCTTCAACCCGCTGCTGCAGGGGCTCGGTGGGCAGGCGATGACCGCGGCGGTCCTGCCGAGCTGTGTCGCAGTGGCGACCCCTTACCCGGGCCTCCGTCGTTTCGCCTGCCTCGACCGGGCCTCGCTCACCCGCAACCGGATCGCCCTGTTCTTCGTCTTCAGTGGCATCGGTGTCCTGATGGAAATCGGCCTGTTCCGGGCCGGTTACCACGGTCTAGCCCTGCACAGCGTGGTGGAATCGAATGCGGCGAAGGCACTGTCGATCGTCCTCGCCTCGGCCTTCCCGCTCCTGGCCCACCGCACCTGGGTGTTCCGGCGGAATGCGCGCCGCGCCCTCTGACCTCGAGCCGGTGAGCCGCACGGCGCCGGCGCACCGCACCGCACGGGCCGGCCGGTCACTGCCGCAGGCCGCCGCCGCGCTCGTCCTGGTGCTGCTGCTCCTGGTCGTCGTCCGCCTGCCGTGGGCGGGCGACCTCGGCATGCACGCGGCCACCGTGCAGCGGCTGCGTCACAGCCTGCCGCACCCCGGCAACCCGCTGGTCGACGCCGACACACCGAGCCCGTACTACTCGCCGTGGATGCTCGTGCTCGGCTGCGTCGCCAAGCTGACCGGTCTGTCGGTGTTCGTGGTGCTGCGCATGGCCGCCCTCGTCGGACTGGGGCTGCTGACCACGGGGGTGTGGCGGTACGTCCGCACCCTCAGCACGCACCGCGCGGCCCCCGCCCTGGCCCTGCTGAGCCTGGTCTTCCTCTGGGGGCCGCTGCTCTTCAACTGGAGCGGCTTCCTTGGCCTGAACTCCCTCGCGCTGACGGTGTCGTATCCGAGTGTGTTCGCGCTCGGGCTCACCTTCCACTTCTGGGCGTGGCTGACGGGCGCGGTGCGCGGGGCGGCCGCGTGGGGGACCTGGCCGGGGCTCGGTGTGCTGGGGGCGCTGATCCTGCTGTCCCACCAGTTCACGGGGGTCGTGGCGTCCCTGGGCGCACTGGCCATGGTGGTCGCGGCGCGACCGGGCCGGGCGGTGCTGCTGCGGCTCGGCGCCGCCCTGGCCCCTGGGGTGGCGGTGCTGTGGCTGTGGCCGTACTACGACTTCTTCGCGCTGTTCTCCGCGGGGGCGGATCTGGAGGCCATCCACCGGTCGCTGTACGAGCACCTGGCCGAGCGGTTCGGGCTGGTGCTGCTGGGGGTGACGGCCTTGGTGCTGCGCCTGCGCCGGGACCGCTGGGACCCCTTGGTCCTCTTCTTCCTGCTCGGCGTACTGGTGTTCGCCGCGGGCTGGCTGACCGGCCACTATTCGTGGGGCCGGGCCCTGCCCGCCGCGCTGATCCCGGCCCAGCTCGCGGCCGCGCTGGAGACCGTGTCGGCCGGGCGGCGGGCGGTGCGGGCGGGGTGGGCGTGTGTGCTGGGCGCTGCGCTGGCGGTGGGGGCGTGGACGCAGGCCGGGACGCTCGGGTATGTCACTGGGCGGGATGCGTTGCCCGGGGTGGTGGCGGCGAAGTACCGGACGCCGTGGGTGGGTTATCAGTGGATCATGAAGGCGGGGGTGAAGTACGGGGACGTGGTGATGGCGCGTACGTTTCCCGCCCGGCAGATTCCGGCGTACGGGCCGTACACCGTGGCGCCTGGGTATCCGGATGTGTTCCTGCGGGACGCCGTGCGGCGGGAGGCGGCGGTGACGCGGTACTTCGACGCGGGCACGTCGTCGGAGGAGCGGCGGGGGATTGTGCGGGAGTACGGGGTGCGGTGGGTCGTGGGGGGCCGCTCTGCTGCCGGGCCGGGGCTGCGGAAGGTGACCGACGGTCCGGGTGGACAGGTCCTGTACCGAGTGGTGCCCTGAGCCGGCCGGCAGCGCTGCGACTCCCCAGGGGCGCGGGGAACCGCGCGATCAGCCGGCCACAGACCTTCAGCGCACCGGCGCTGCGAACCGCGCCCCTCACCTCAGCAAGCTGGACACGAGCTTTGCCGCCCTGCGTACCCTCGGTCGGGCGATCCTGCGTACCACAGGCCGGATCACCCGTGCCGTCACGCCCACCGGACGCCAGCGGAGCTGCAGGCGGCCGGGGTTGCGGCCCTCCGGTTCGATGGTGACCTCGTGAGGGGTCGCCCCCGAGTGGTACTCGATGCGGGCCGTACGGGCCGGGAAGTCCAGCGGGGCCAGCAGCAGACCCGAGTGTGACAGGCCCTGTTGCTGCAGGCGGACCATCGGGTGGCGTACGCCCTCGAAACCCTGGAGGGGGAGCGGGGCGGAGGCCAGGTCCAGGTGGACGGTGCCTTCGAAGACACCGGGGCGGACCGGGTCCAGACGGAAGGGCACCGTCATGCGCCGCCCGCCGGGGGCCAGCAGCAGGCCGGCCCGCTGAGGGCCCACGGGCAGCCGGAGCCCGGGGTCGTAGGTGCGGACGGCGAGGGTGAGAGAGGCGCTCGGACCCGGTGCCAGCTCGGTGATCTCGTGGCGGAACTGGGCGCTGGGGAAGGGTCGCGTGTCCAACTCCAGGTCGGAAAGGTCCAGTTCGCGCCGGGCCTGCTCGGAATCGGGGATGCTGTCGCCCCAGTACGGGACGCCGGAGTCGTCGGCGGTGACCTGCCGCGGCGCCACCCCGTGCCCGAGGCCGCGCGCCGCCAGCCGGGCGTCGGCCGGGCGGCCGTCCCGCAGCAGCTGCAGCACCACCCGCTCCGGGCGGGGCAATCGGGCGTACGCGCCGGGTGCCAGGGTGTCCAGGTAGGGGTTCATGATCTCGGCGAAGGAGCGCAGCCACTCCTCGTCCCGGTAGGGCAGGTCGCCGGCGTACATCCGGAAGTCGTGCTTGAGGAACTTGTAGTCCTTGTCCTCCCGGAGTGCCGCGTGCCCGCTGCTCACCAGGAAGTCGTCGATCAGGTGCTGGACGTGGACGCGGTCGCGGACGTTGGAGATCTTGTGCCGCTGGTTGGAGATGGAGGCGGAGGCCGCCGCCGCGAACGGCTCGATGTACCAGACGTACACCGGGTCCGGGATGATCGTGAACGCCTCCGCCAGGCAGTACGCCTGCGCCGAGAACAGCTGGTCCTCGTAGTGGATGCCCTCGGGGAAGCGGAGGTGGTGCCGGTCCAGGAAGGAGCGGGCGTACATCTTGCTCGTGGACAGGTGCTCGAACAGCAGCCGCGGCTCGGCCTCGATGCCCTCCAGCGTGCGGCGCTCGGCCACCAGGTGCGGCATCCAGGTCGAGCGGCGCCCGTTGTCCACCCGTACCCGCCGCACCGCGCCCATCGTGAAGTCCACGTCGCGCTCCCGGTGGGCGGCGAGCAGCGACTCCACCGCGCGTGGCGGGAGTTCGTCGTCGCTGTCGAGGAACATCAGGTACGGCGCCCGGGCGATCTCGATGGCCCGGTTGCGCGGGGCGCTGCAGCCGCCGCTGTTCTCCGGCAGGCGCACATACCGGATGCGGTGGTCCTGCGCCGCCAGCTCCCGGGCCACGGCGGGCGTGTCGTCCGTGGAGTGATCGTCGCTGATGACGATCTCGATGTTCGCGTGGGTCTGCGCGCGCAGGGACGCGACCGCGCGCGGGAGGCGGGCCGCGTCGTTGTAGACGATGACCGTGACGGTGACGTCGGGCGTCGTCATGCCGTGGCCTCCTCGGGGGTCGGGGCGGGGGTGCGTTCCTCCAGCGGGAGTACCGGGGGCAGTGTTTCCTCGGGCTCGCCGAGGAACACCCGTCGTACGACCCGCTCGGCGGCGCGGCCGTCGTCGTACTCGCAGAACCGGCGCCGGAAGGTGGCCCGTGCCTTCGCCGCGTTGTCGTCGCGCCAGGCGCCGGAGACGAAGACCTCCGCCAGTTCCTCCTGGGTGCGGGCCACCTGGCCGGGGTGGTCCGCCATCAGGTCGAAGTAGACGCCCCGGGTGGTCCGGTACGTCTCCCAGTCGTCGGCGTAGACGACGATCGGGCGGTCCAGGTTGGCGTAGTCGAACATGATCGACGAGTAGTCCGTGACCAGCGCGTCGGCGGCCAGGCACAGTTCCTCGACGGGGTCGTAGGAGGAGACGTCGATGATCCGGCCGGAGCGGCGCAGGCCGGACAGCGGGGAGGCCGCGCCGCCGTAGAAGTAGTGGGCGCGGACGAGGAGGACCGTGTTCTCGCCGAGGCGGTCGGCGAGGGCGGCGAGGTCGAGGCGGGGGGTGAAGCCGGCCTCGTAGTCGCGGTGGGTGGGGGCGTACAGGACGGCCGTCCTGCCCGGGGCGATGCCGAGGCGTTCACGGGCCGCGCGGACGTCGGCAGCCGTGGCCGTGTAGAAGACGTCGTTGCGCGGATAGCCGTAGTCCAGGGAGGTGTAGCGGGCCGGGTAGGCGCGCTCCCACATGCGCGTGGAGTGGCTGTTGGCGCTGACGCTGTAGTCCCACTTGTCGATGCGGGCGAGCAGGGCGGCGAAGTCCAGGCCCTTGGCGGCGGCCGGGTGGTCCATCTGGTCCAGGCCCATGCGCTTGAGCGGGGTGCCGTGGTGGGTCTGCAGGTGGATCGCGTCGGGGCGTTTGACCACCGCGTTGGGGAAGTTGACGTTGTTCGTCAGGTATGTGGCGGTGGCCAGGGTCTCCCAGTAGCGGCGGGTGCCGGGGACGACGTGGTCCGTGCCGGGCGGCAGCAGGGCCGTGTTCTCCTTGTTCACCACCCACACCTGGCGGATGTGCGGGGCGAGTTCGCCGAGCTTGGCGGCGATCGCGGCCGGGTTGCAGGCGACCCCGCGGTCCCAGTACGCCGCGAACACGGCCAGGTCGGGGTCGACCGGGCGGCTCAGGGCGCGGCGGTACTGGTGGTCGCGGACCCTCGTGCTCACCTGGCGCCTGCGGGACCGTACGGCCTTGCGGGCGGCGCGGCGGGCGCGGTTGGCGGCCTGGAACGCGCGGTATTTAGTGTAGGCGCCCTCCTCCAGCAGGGCGTGGCGTACACCCTCGAGGCCCGCCGGGCGCTGGTGTCCCTCGGGGCGCCAGCGGACCGCCGCGAGGGAGGCGCGGCGGAAGAACTCGCGGGCGACGGGATCGGGCAGGTCCTCGCGGGCGAAGGTGCGCAGCAGGTCGCGCACCATCAGGACGTACAGCACCCGGCGGGCGGCGCGGCGGTCCCTGGCGAGCGAGAGCAGGGACTCGTAGCGGTCGATCAGTGCGAGCCGCTCCTCGGGGGCGAGCGGCGGCAGGCTCTCGGGGCGCAGTACGCGCTTCTGGTACGCCACCTGGTTCAGGCAGGCGACGCGGCCGGCGTGCAGCAGGGCCGCGTAGGCGGCGTGCGGCTCGTCGTCGGTGGTGAGCCGTTCCTCGTGCGCTCGCCAGAAGTCGGCGCGCAGGGCCCGGTTGCCGAGCAGCGGGGTGAGGCGCAGCAGGTCGGCGGCCTGGTCCAGGGTGAGGCTTTCACGGCCGACGGCGGCGAGGAAACGGCCGTCGCGGGAGGGGGAGGCGGCGGTCTGCCAGGTGGTGGTGACGTGGTCGGAAAGGAGTACGTCAACCGGGGTGCCCGCGCCGTCCAGTTCGGCGGTCCGCTCGGCGATCAGGCGGAGCGCGCCGGCCGGCAGACCGTCCTCGGCGCGTACGAAGTGCAGCCAGCGGCCGGAGGCGCGGGCGGCGCCGGCCGCCCGCGCCGCCGCGTCCCCGGTGCCGTCCGGCAGCGGCACCACGATCGTCTCCGGGGCGTGGCCCTCGGCCGTCTCCCGTGCCCAGTCGCCGACCGCGGCGACGATCACCTCGGCGTCGGGGAGCGGGTGGGCCTCCAGGGAGTCCAGAAGTTCGGTCAGATGCCCCTGTGTGTTCGGTCCGTAGACGATCACGCTGAGCTGGGGCATCGCAGAGACTCCTTCGGCTCGTCGGCTCCGGGCACCCTTCACAACATAGCGTCATTAAGTGGATGAAACGGATAACCACGCTTGAGGTAGGAGCCGGACTCAGGAGTGAAGAGGGACTTTCGGCGCGTTCGGTTGCGGTGTGTCCGCTTTCGTGGCGCTGATTTCGCGACGCCCGCCGCCGGCGCGGGCTACTTCGCGGCCGGCTTCCCGGGAGCCGGCTTCTTGTCGCCGGTGAAGGCCTCGTACTCCTTCATGACCTCCTCCGTCGGCCCGTCCATGCGCAGCTCGCCGCGCTCCAGCCACAGGACCCGCTCGCACGTGTCGCGGATCGACTTGTTGTTGTGGCTGACCAGGAAGACCGTGCCCGCGTGCTGACGAAGTTCGCGGATCCGCTGCTCGGAACGCTTCTGGAAGGAGCGGTCGCCGGTGGCCAGGGCCTCGTCGATGAGCAGGACGTCGTGGTCCTTGGCGGCGGCGATGGAGAAGCGCAGCCGGGCGGCCATGCCGGAGGAGTACGTGCGCATCGGCAGGGTGATGAAGTCGCCCTTCTCGTTGATCCCGGAGAAGTCGACGATGTCCTGGTAGCGCTCCTTGATCTGCTCCCGGGGCATGCCCATGGCGAGGCCGCCGAGGAAGACGTTGCGCTCGCCCGTCAGGTCGTTCATCAGGGCGGCGTTGACGCCGAGCAGGGAGGGCTGGCCGTCGGTGTAGATGTGCCCGTTCTCCACCGGGAGCAGCCCGGCGATCGCCTTGAGCAGGGTGGACTTGCCGGAGCCGTTGGTGCCGATGAGCCCGATGGCCTCGCCCTTGTAGGCGGCGAAGGACACCTTCCTCACCGCGTGCACGCGGCGCACGCCCGAGGCCTTCTCGGTCTGCCTGCGGCGCAGGATGCGGTTGAGGGCGGCGGTGGCGGAGCCGCGGCCCGCGCCGGTGCCGTTGACCCGGTAGACGATGTCGACGCCGTCGGCGACGACGGTGGGGATCTTCTCGCCGGTCTGCTCAGCCACGGCCGTACCTCTCTTCAGCCTTCCAGAAGTAGATGAATCCGCCGATTCCGGCGAGCAGGGCCCAGCCGGTGGCCGCCGCCCACACGTGCGGGGGCAGGGCGTCGGCGTGGAAGCTGTCGATCAGCGCGAACCGCATCAGGTCGATGTAGACGGCGGCCGGGTTGATGTGCAGCAGGACGGTGACGAGGTGCGGCAGGTGGTCGCGCTCGGTGATCTTGTCGATGCTCCACATCACCCCGGACACGTACATCCAGGTGCGCAGCACGAAGGGCATCAGCTGGGCGATGTCCGGGGTCTTGGCGCCCATCCGCGCCAGGATCATCGACACCCCGGCGTTGAACGTGAACTGCAGGGCGAGTGCCGGGATCGCCAGCAGCCAGGAGGCGGCGACCGGCACGCCGAAGCAGAGCAGGATGACGACCAGCGCGGCCATCGAGAACAGCAGCTGCTGGAGTTGCTGGAGGGCGAAGGAGATCGGCAGGGCGGCGCGCGGGAAGTGCAGGGCGCGGACCAGGCCGAGGTTGCCGGAGATCGCCCGGGTGCCCGCCATGATCGAACTCTGCGTGAACGTCCAGATGAACACGCCCGTGACCAGGAACGGCACGTAGTCGGGCACGTTGTGCTTGGTGCCGATCAGGACACCGAAGATGAAGTAGTAGACCGCCGCGTTCAGCAGCGGGGTCATGACCTGCCAGACCTGGCCGAGCTTCGCCTGGCTGTACTGCGCCGTCAGCTTGGCGGTGGCGAAGGCGGTGATGAAGTGGCGCCGGTCCCACAGCCGGCGGACGTATTCCGGCAGGGAGGGGCGGGCGCCACTGACCGACAGGCCGTGCCGGGCGGCCAGCGCCGCGAGGTCTTCGTCGGCCGGGGCCTGGGTCGGGGGCGGTGTGTGGAGGACCTGGCTCACATCCGCTGCTTTCGCTCGGGGGAGGGGGGTGCTGCCGGCCGTCGCCGGGGTTGCCGCGTCCGTGTCCCGTCGTGCGGAGTTTTCCTGCGCTTCCCCTCACGTTCCCTACGTCGGGACGGGACCGTATCGTCGCAACGTGAGCGTAGGCCCAATCGGCGTCGGAACGCAACCGTTTCGTCGTCACGGCCTATGCTGTCGGCATGACGACGAACGCCGACGAGTCCGCCGACGAGCCGCCGGCGCGTCCGCGCCGCCGGGCCCCCGCCGGGGCCGCCGTGCTCCGGGAGGACGTGACCGAGGCCATCCGGGCGGCCGTCTTCGAGGAACTCGCGGCCGTCGGCTACGCGCGCATGTCCATCGAGGGGATCGCCCGCCGGGCCGGCGTCGGGAAGACGGCGGTGTACCGGCGCTGGCGTTCGAAGCTGCACCTGGTGCTGGACGTCGTCTCGGCGATGGCGGTCCTGGGCTTCCCTGTCCCCGACACGGGTTCCCTGGAGGGCGACCTGCGCCTGCTCTACGAGGTCACGTCCCGCGCCCTCCGCCACCCGATAGCCTCGCAGATCATCCCCGACCTGCAGGCCGAGGCGGCCCGCAATCCCGACATCGCCGAGGCCTTCCAGAAGGCCCTGCGGGACGGCCAGGAGAGTGTGGCCAGCAAGATCGTGGCGGCGGCGGAGCGACGGGGTGAGATCCGCGCCGGCGTCGACCCCGACCTGGCCCTGGACCTGATCTCCGGCCCGCTCTACTGGCGTGCGGTGGTGATCCGCTCCCCGAAACCCCCGAAGGGCTACCTGGAAGAACTGGCCCGGGCTACCGCGGGGGCACTGAAGGCGCTGTGACCGCGCCGGCCGATCGCCGGGTCGGGGCGGTCGGTCCGGTTGCTCGCGGCACCCGCTCGCCATACCCCGGCAGAGGCACATGCAGGGGCAGGCCGGGGACGGGCCTCAGGACAACGGCGGTCTCCTACGACCGCGCCGCCTCCGGATGGTGTCGTACCCAGCCCTCCCAGGCCGACGTGATCATGTCCTGGACGTCGTACCTGGCCCGCCAGCCCAGTTCCGTGGCGATGCGGTCGGCGGAGGCGACGACGCGGGCGGGGTCGCCGGGGCGGCGCGGGGTGACGGCCGGAGGCCGGTCGTAGCCGGTGACCGCGTTGATGCGGTCGATCATCTCGCGGACGGAGACGCCCTCACCGCGGCCGATGTTCAGGGTCAGTTCGGTGCCGGGGGAGGAGCCCAGCGCGCGGGCGACGGTCACGTGGGCCTCGGCCAGGTCCACCACGTGGATGTAGTCGCGGACACAGGTGCCGTCGGGGGTCGGATAGTCGTCGCCGAAGATGCGCGGCGGCGCTCCCTCCGTCAGCTTCTCGAAGACCATCGGGACCACGTTGGACAGGCCGGTGTCGGCGAGTTCGGGGGTGGCCGCGCCCGCCACGTTGAAGTAACGCAGGGACGCGGTGGCGAGACCCGCCGCCCGGCCCGTGGCGCGGACCAGCCACTCGCCGGCCAGTTTCGTCTCGCCGTAGGGGGACAGGGGGTGGCAGGGCGTCTCCTCCGTCACCAGGTCCACGTCCGGCATGCCGTAGACCGCCGCCGAGGACGAGAACAGGAAGGACGGGACGTCCGCCGCCGTGACCGCCTCCAGGAGGACGCGCAGGCCCTCCACGTTCTCGCGGTAGTAGTGCAGCGGACGGCCCACCGACTCGCCCACCTGCTTCTTCGCCGCCAGGTGGACCACCCCGGTGATCTCGTGCTCGGCGAGCGTACGGGCCAGCCGGTCCCCGTCCAGGGTCGAGCCCCGCACCAGGGGGACCCTCGCCGGCAGACGCCCGGCGACGCCCGTGGACAGGTCGTCGTAGACGACCGTGCGCTCGCCCGCCTCGGCCATCGCCCGTACGACATGCGCCCCGATGTATCCGGCACCGCCGGTGATCAGCCAGGTCATGTGCGGCCGTCCCCTCGTCAGGTGTCCCGGGTGTCTCGGTGAGGCAGCCGGTGTCTGTCAGTGAAGCAGGCGGCGGAGCCGGCCGCGGGCCACCCTGGCGACACCGCGCACTCCGGTCGCCACACGCAGGGCCAGCGCACCGGAGTGGGTCGCGTACGGCTGCACCAGGAGCACGCCGTACCGCATGCTCGGGACGACGTGCCGGCGCAGCCGGCCGGCACCCGCCAGGGCGTGCGCCGTGACGTCCCGGTGCGCGCCGTCGGCGAAACGGAGGGTCAGCCGCAGGTCCCAGGTGCCTTCACCCAGCCCGGCCAGGTCGACGGGCACCTCGGCTGACCAGGTGTCCGCGCCGGAGGGCGTGAGAGCGGTCGTCGTGCACGCGGCCGCCCGATCGTCCACCCGGGAGTGCCAGTACACGTCCAGCTCCCTCGGGCCCGCCTCGGCCACCCTTCCGTACAGCTCGTGCAGCCGCAGGCGCAGCAGCGACGCACGCGCGCCCGGGCGCAGTTCCGCGTCCACCGCGAGCGGGAGGGCGCCGACGGGGCGGGTGAGCAGAGCGGCCAGGGTGACCTGGGGAAGGTCGGTGGACCAGACGGGGACCCCGTCGGGGGTGCGGGCACAGGGCGGGAGCAGGCGCGCCGGGCGGGCGGCGAGTTCCCGCAGACGGGGCAGGTCGCGCGGTTCGGGGGACTCCAGGACGACCCGCCCGAGCAGGCGTCCGGGGGCGGTGGGATTCAGCTCCCAGTCGGCGGCGTCGTAGCGCGCGAGGTACTCCCGGGTGTGCGTCCACCACGCGCGCCGGTAGTGCGTGTCGCGCAACCCCAGCTCACGCGCGTACATGCGGACCTCGTGGTCGAGGAACTTGGCCCGCGCCGCCCGCGCCAGCTCCTTCTGTCCGGCGCCCAGCAGGATGTCGTACGCCAGCGCGCACGCCTCGACGCGCGCCTTCCAGTTGGCGATGCGCTCCCGGTCCAGGGAGAGCGACAACTGCTCGGCGGACCGGCGCACGTGCCACACGTACACACGGTCCGGTACGAGTGCGATGCGCGGGCCGGCGGCCAGCACACGGGCGGTGAAGACGAAGTCCTCGTAGAGGAAGCGGCCCTCGGGGAAGCGGATACCGTGCTCGCGCAGGAAGCCGGTGCGGTACAGCTTGTTGACGCACAGCGTGTCGTGGACCAGGCGCGGACGCTGTGAGGGGCGCGCGAGGACGGTGTGCGCCGTGTAGAGCGGCTCCTGCCACGGCTGTTCGCGTCCCGACGGCAGCTCCCGCCGCACGCACAGTCCGCTCGCGACCTCGGCGCGCGCCCTCGTGGCCGCCGCCAGCAGCGCGTCCACCGCACCCGGCGGCAGGATGTCGTCGCTGTCCAGGAACATCACATACGGCGCCGTCGCCGCGTCGATCCCGGCGTTGCGGGGGCTGCCGCAGCCGCCGCTGTTCACTCCCCGGCGCACCACCCGCAGCCGGGGCTCCCCGGCGGCCAGCCGGTCGAGCAGCTCGGCGCTGCCGTCGGTGGAGCAGTCGTCCACGGCGATCACCTCGGCGACCGCGGGTCCCTGCGCCAGCGCCGAACGCACCGCGTCGCCCACATGGGCGCGGTCGTCGTAGCCGATGACGACGACGGCGACCTGCGGCGCCGGGTACTGGTCTGACGGGTCGGTCGGATCTGGCGTGTCTGGGTGCATGGGGTCCACGGGACGGCAGGGTGGGAAAATTCGGTAATACCCCGTTAAGAGATGCTCGGCGCTCGATCCGGAAGACGGTCGGGACCGGGCCGGGGTTGCCTCGTCGGCGCGTTCTTTCCGACCGGTGGCCGCGCGTTCTTTCCGGCCGGTGGCCGCGCGGCACGCCACACCCGCGCGAAGGACACCACGGCGGCGGCCGCCAGCAGCGTGTTGCGGGCCAGCATCAGCAGGCAGCCGGCCCAGCTGCCGTCGACCACCTCGCGGTAGCACATCGGGTACGCCACCGTGCTCAGCGCGGACGCCGCCAGGATCAGCACCGCCACCGGCCGCTGGCTGGTGCGCCGCGAGGTCAGGCACACGGCGGCGAGCCCGATCAGCCAGATCATGTACTGCGGGCTGATGACCCGGCTGGTGACCGTGAACAGCAGCACCGCGCTCAGCGCCGCGTCGTACGGCGTGGCCTCGCTCCAGTGGCGCGCCCGCACCCGCCACAGCACCAGCAGCCCGAAGGCCACCGCCGTGAGCGCGAGGGAGGCGTTCGCGACGGCGTGCACGTGCGGGCCGACCAGTTCCATCGCCCCGTACTGGTAGCGCACCCGGCCGCTCCAGCCGGCGTGCCGCGCGAGGCTGAGCGCCGTACCGCCGAGCGACTCGATCTGCACCCCACGGCCGCCCTGCTCCCGCAGGAAGGACAGCGGGCCGGTGAAGAAGACGGCGAGAAGCCCGAGGGAGGCGCTCCCGGCGGCCGCCGCCCACGCCCACGCCGTGCGGGTCGCCCGACCCGGGGGCGTGCCCAGCAGCACCAGCGCCGGCCACCCCTTCACCAGCGCGCCCAGCGCCCCGAACACGCCGCCCGCGCGCGGGGAGCGCGACACCGTCAGCAGGGAGAGGACGGCCAGGGCGGTGACCGTCACGTCGTACCGGGCGAGCGGGATGTGCAGCAGCAGTGGCAGGCCACCCGTCCACAGGGCCGCGCCGAGCAGGCTCCGCCCCGGCCGCGTGCCCGCGCGGACCAGCGCCGACGCGATCAGCGCGTCCACGGCCAGCGTCAGCACCACGAACGCCTGAAAATACGTCAGCCCCGGCACCAGGCCCGGCGCCAGCAGCACCGCACCCGCGCCCGGCGGGTACTGCCACAGCGCGTCGTGCGCCGGGAAGGAGCCGTGCGCGAGGACGCCGTACCAGTGGAAGTACAGCCGCCACACCTCACGCGCCACCGAGCGCCCGCCCAGCAGCGGGGTGGTGCCGTGCAGGAGCAGCCACAGCATCAGGGCACGGGTGGCGGGCCAGAGGGCGGTGAGGGCGAGGACCGGGCCGGGGGTGACACGGAGACGGTTCATCACATGGGAGCCTAAGCGGTACGGATGGTGTATTCATGCCGATACGCCGTCAATGCGGTGCAAATATTGGCTAATCGCAAAAGATCGGGCCGTGGTGAACGTCGGGCTTCCTGTGAAACCGCAGTCGCGCCGGGCGGCTGGAGCGAAAGCTGCCGCATCCACCGGTGCAACGACGCGGCCGCCGAATGGTGCACCGAACCGTGGGGCGGACCCCGTGCCGAGCCGTGCGCCGTGGAGCCTCCCGGCGCGGGTCCGCCGGGCCGCCACCGTGTGCGCACCCGCCCTGGCCATACTCGCGATCGGGCTGTGGCGGCTCGACCGGGGCGGGATGTGGCGCGACGAGGCCGTCACCTTCCAGGTCGCACGCCGCACGGTGCCGCAGATCTGGCGGCTGCTGCACGGCGTGGACGCGGTGCACGGCCTGTACTACCTCCTCATGCACGCCGTCCTCGCCGTCCGTCCCGGAGAGGTCGTCCTGCGGCTCCCGTCGGTGTGCGCGGCGGCGGTGACGGCCGGTCTGGTGGCCGCGCTGGGCGCCCGCCTGGTCCGGCCGCGCGTCGGCCTGTGGGCCGGGCTGCTCTACGCCGTCACGCCGATGGCCGGCCACTACGCCCAGGAAGGCCGCTCCTACGCCCTGGTGGCGGCCGGGGCCACCGGTGCGACGCTGCTGTTCGTGCGAGCCGTGCAGGGGGACTCCTGGTGGGCGTACGGCACCGTCCTCGGCCTCACCTGCTGGCTGCACGAGTTCGCGGTCCTGCTGCTGCTCGCCCACGCGGTGTCGCTGGCGCTGGCCCGGGCCGGGAGCGGGGTGTGGCGGGGCTGGGGGCGGGTGTCCGGCGGGGTCGTCCTCTCGCTGCTGCCGATGGTGCTGGTGTCACGGGCACAGGCGGCGCAGGTCGCCTGGCTGCGGAGGCCTACGGCGGCCACGGCGGACGGGCTGTGGCGGGGTTTTCTGGGCTCGACGCCGGGGGTGTACTGGGTGTGTCTCGCGCTGGCCCTGCTCGGTCTTGCGGGACTGGTGGGACGGCGGGGTGAGGTCACCTGTGCGGGGGTGGCGCTGCCGTTGACGGTGGTGCCGCCGGTCACCTTGATGCTGGCCTCGCAGTTCTCGCCGCTCTACGTCGATCGGTACGTGCTGTACGCGCTGGGCGGGGCGCCGTTGTTGGTGGCCGGCGGAGCCGACTGGGTGGCGGGGATGGCGGGGCGGCTGCGGCTCGGCGGCCGTCGTGTGCCCACCCTTGCGATAACGAACCCTCCGTTGCGGCCCCGCTTGGCGTCGCGGTCCCGGCTGGTCACCCTCGCCGGTGTACTGGCCGTCGCCCTCGCCCTCCTCCACCATCTCCCCCTCCTCCGCGCCGACCGCAGCCCGGACACCCGGCCCGATGACCTCGCCGCCGTCTCCCGGCTCGCCGCGCGGAAGTCGGGGCCCGGGGATCCGGTGCTCTTCCTGCCGGTGCAGACGCGGAACGTGGCGATCACCTACCCGGGCGCGTTCCGGGGGGCGCGGGACGTGGCGCTGGTGGAAGGGGCCGCCGAGTCCGGGACGCTGTACGGGCGCGAGGCCGGGCCCGGTGAGCTGCGCCGGAGGCTGGCCCGGCTGGACCGGGTGTGGGTCGTCGCTGACCAGGCCCTGCTCGCCGGTCGCTGGATCCCGCGCAACCCCACCGAGCGGGCCAAACTCGCCGTGCTGGCCGCGGACTTCGCGGGGTGCGAGGAGGTCGTACGAGACGGGGTGACCGTACGGCTCTACGTCCGCCGGGCCAGGCCCCGTCATCCGGCTCCCGCCCTTCGGGCGGACGGCGGGAGTCCGGCGACAGAACCTAGCGGGCGCTCCCCGCTTCCGCCGACGCCGCCGCGTCCAGCGCGGTGGTGAGCTGGTCGAGCCGTTCCCGCAGCTCGCCGATCTCCGCCAGGTCGAAACCGGTCGCCGCCACGATCCGCCGCGGCACCTCCAGGGCCCGCTCGCGCAGCGCCGCGCCCTCCTCGGTGAGCCGCACCCGCACCGAGCGCTCGTCCTGCGCGTTGCGCTCGCGCCGCACGAGACCGGCCCCCTCCAGCCGCTTCACCAGCGGGGACAGCGTGCCGGAGTCGAGCCGCAGATGTTCGCCGAGCTTCTTGACGGGCAGGTCGCCCTGTTCCCACAGCACCAGCATCACCAGGTACTGCGGGTAGGTGAGCCCGAGGTCCTTGAGGATCACGCGGTAGACGCCGTTGAAAGCGCGGGACGCGGCGTGCAGGGAGAAGCAGATCTGGCGGTCCAGCCGCAGCCAGTCGGTGTCGGACGCGGCGGTGGTCTGCGGGGTAGGCGAGGCGGTCATGGGTCCAGGGTAGCTCTTGCGAGCCATTAGGTTGCGCACAATTTAATTGTGTGCTCTACTCGGGATAGCGACGGACCGCAAAGGATCCCGTCACGCACCCCACATCGAGAGGGATGGTCTTCCATGGACGCGCTCTACACCGCTGTCGCCACCGCCACCCACGGCCGTGAGGGCCGTGCCGTCTCCTCGGACGGCAAGATCGACCTCGCCCTGGCCATGCCGGTGGAGCTGGGCGGCAACGGCCAGGGCACCAACCCGGAGCAGCTCTTCGCCGCCGGTTACGCCGCCTGTTTCGGCAGTGCCCTCGGCCTGGTCGGGCGCCAGGCGAAGGTGGACGTCAGCGACGCGGCGGTGACCGCCGAGGTCGGCATAGGCAAGCAGGGCGAGGGCTTCGGGCTGAAGGTGACGCTCCGCGTCGAGCTGCCCGGCACCGTGGACGAGGCGACCGGCCGCAAGCTGGTCGAGACCGCCCACCAGGTCTGCCCGTACTCCAACGCCACCCGCGGCAACATCGACGTCGACATCGTCATCGAGTAACAGCCGGGCGCCCACCCGGACCCCTGAGCGCCCGGGCGTCCGGACCCCTGACGTCCGGACGCCCGGTCACCCGGGCGGTCACGACCGGCCGGGCGCCCGGGCGTCCGGTCGTTGTCACGCAGAGGTCAGCACGTCGTGGCCCGTGGCCTGACCGGGCAGCCGGATCCGCGTTCCGGGCATGGCCTCGCCCAGCAGCAGGGTCCGTACGACCCGTTCGGCGGCGCGCCCGTCGTCGAACTCGCAGAACCGGGCCCGGAAGTGCGCCCGCAGCCGCGCCGACTCCGCGTCCCGCCACGAACCCGAGTCGAACAGCCCAGCCAGCTCCCGGTAGGAGTGGGCGACATGGCCCGGCGGCTCGGCGGTGAGGTCGAAGTAGGTGCCCCGGCTCGCGGTGTACGCGGGCCAGTCGTCGGCGTGCACCACGATCGGCCGGTCCAGGTTGGCGTAGTCGAACATCACGGCCGAGTAGTCGGTGACCAGCACGTCCGCCGCGAGCAGGACGTCCTCGAGGCGCGGCTCGCCGGTCGCGTCGACCACGATCCCGCGCCGCGCCAGCTCGGTGAGGGCCATGCCCCGCGCGTGGCCGTTCGCCAGCGAGGGATGCAGCCGGACCACCAGGGTGTGCCCCTCGCCGAGGTCGGCCGCGAACCGGGCCGGGTCGATCCGGTCCACGTGCCCGCCCCGGCGGTAGTCCCGGCGGGTCGGCGCGTACAGCACGACCGTGTGGTCCTCGGGGATGCCGTGCCGCTGCCGGAAGTCGCCGGCGCCGGCGTTCACCAGCACGTCGTTGCGCGGGCTGCCGGTGCGCACCGAGGCGAAGTGGCATGGGTAGGCCCGCTCCCAGACCAGCTCGGAGTGGCGGTTGGCGACCAGGCTGTAGTCCCAGCGGTCGGCCCGGCGCAGCATCTGCGGCACGTCGAAGCCGAGCCGGGCGCCGGGCTTGTCCAGCAGGTCGGCGCCCATGTACTTGAGCGGGGTTCCCTGGTGGGTGTGGATGTGCACGCTGCCGGGCCGCTTGGCCAGGGTGCCGGGCCAGTTGACGTCGTTGACGAAGAACTTCGCCCGCGCGGTGACCTCCAGATAGCGCCGGGAGCCCACGATCACGTGTTCCACGTCCGGCGGCAGCTGCCCGGCGGCCTCCGCGTCCCGCACCACCCACACCCCGCGCAACTGCGGGGCGATCTCCCGCGCCTTGCGGTAGACGGCCGCCGGGTCGCCGAGCACGCCCCGGTGCGAGGACGCCGAGTACACCACGAGGTTCTCGTCCAGCGGGCGGCGGGCGTGCAGGGACGCCCAGCCGGTGCGGGCCCGCGCGGCCGCCGCCCGGCGTGCCAGGCCCGCCCGCCGAGCCGCCTCCCGTCCGGCCCGCGTCGCCTGCCGCCTCAGCCGGTACCCCGCCCAGGAACCCTCCAGCACGGCCACCTCACCGTCCACCAGGGCGCCTTCGGGCCTGTGCTCGCGGAACATCCGCGCCGTACGCCGGAAGAACTCCGCCTTGTCGGCGGGCGGCAGCCGGTCCGGCTTGGCCAGGATGTCCAGGCAGTGCTCGCCCATCTTGCGGTGCAGGTACGGCCGCCAGTTCGCCAGCTCCGGCCGCTGCTCGACGAAGGCGAAGACCCGCTCGTACTGGTCGTGGATGTCGAAGTGCTTGCGGCTGGTGGTGGACAGGATGTTGCCCTGCCGCCGCTGCCGGTAGTTCAGGCAGATCCGGTCCAGGGCGGCGATCCGCCCGGCGCTGAGCATGACCGGGAAGGTCCAGGGGGTGTCCTCGTAGTAGCCGGGCGGGAACTCGAAGCCGTTCTCCGTGACGAACTCCCTGCGGTAGACCTTGTTCCAGACCACCATCAGCAGGTCCAGGATCCGCGGGTACCCGGCGACCGTGAAGGTGCCCGGGCCGGCCTCGGCGAGCACGTCGGCCAGCACATTGCGCCGGGTGCCCCCCCACCAGTAGGTGCGCGCGTAGTCGAAGACGAGCACGTCCGGGTCGGCGGCCTCCTCCAGCCGGTCGGCGACGGCCCGCAGCGCGCCCGGGGTGAGCGTGTCGTCGCTGTCGAGGAAGAAGAGGTAGTCGCCGGTGGCGTGGGGGAGCCCCGCGTTGCGGGCCCGGCCGAGGCCCACGTTCTCCGGCAGGTGCAGCACCTTCACGCGCGGATCCCGCCCCGCGTACTCGTCGAGGATCGCGCCGCAGCCGTCCGGGGAGCAGTCGTCCACGGCGATCAGCTCGAAGTCGTCGAAGGACTGTTCCAGCACCGAGTCCAGGCACTCGCGCAGGAAGCCCTGCACCTTGAAGCAGGGCACGATCAGACTGAAGCGGGGCACGGCGGGTCAGCTCCTCACGAGGGTCGCGGCGGCGGGGGCGGGGATGCGTTCCGCGAGCGGGATCACGGGCGGGACCGCTTCCGGCGGCTCGCCGAGCAGCACCCGCCGTACGACGCGCTCGGCGGCCCGCCCGTCGTCGAACTCGCAGAACCGCTCCCGGAACGCGGCCCTGAGCGCCCTGGCCTCCGGGCCCGCGTACGAGCCGTCGCGGAAGATCCCGGCCAGCTCCCCGGGGGTGCGGGCGACGGGGCCGGGCGGCTCGGCCGGCAGGTCGAAGTAGACCCCCCGGGTCTCCCGGTAGACGTCCCAGTCGTCGGCGTACACGACGATCGGCCGGTCCAGGTTGGCGTAGTCGAACATGATCGACGAGTAGTCCGTGACCAGCGCGTCCGCGGCCAGGCACACATCCTCGGTGGAGCGGTGCCCGGTCACGTCGATGATCCGGCCGGAGCCCCCGGAGCGACCCCGGTCGTAGAAGTAGTGGGCGCGCAGCAGCACGACGACGTCCTCGCCGGCCGCCTCGCAGAACGCCTCCAGGTCCAGGCCGGGCTCGAAGCCGGTGTGGTGGTCGCGGTGGGTCGGCGCGTACAGCACGGCCGTCCTGCCCTCCGGGACCCCCAGCTCCCGGCGGATGCGGGCGACGTCCTCGGCGGTCGCCGTGTAGTAGACGTCGTTGCGTGGATAGCCGTACTCCAGATGCTCGTACGAGCCGGGGAAGGCCCGCTCCCACATCTGGGTGGAGTGGCGGTTGGAGGAGAGGTTGAAGTCCCAGCGGTCGACGCGGCCCAGCAGCCTGGTGAAACTGCCGGACCGCGCGGCCACCACCGGATACGTCGACTGGTCCACGCCCATCGTCTTCAGCGGGGTGCCGTGCTGGGTCTGCAGATGAACGCTGCCGGGCCGCTTGACGACCCCCTCGGCGAAGTTGGCGTTGTTGATCAGGTACGTGGCGCGGGCCAGCACCTCCCAGTAGCGGCGGGAGCCGATCACCGCGTACTCGACGTCCTTCGGCATCGCCTGGGCCTGGCCGGCCTCGACCAGGAACACCGAGCGGATGTGCGGGGCGAGTTCCCGGGCCTTGGCGTGGATCGCGGCCGGGTTGCAGGCGTAGCCGCGGCCCCAGTAGGCGCAGTACACCGCGAGGTGCGGGTCGAGCGGGCGGCGCAGGTCGCGGGCGTAGCGCAGCCGGGTGCGCAGCATGCGCGGGCGGGGCAGGCGCTCGGCCGAGCGTGCGGCCACCTGGTTGGCGCCGCGCAGGGCGCGGAAGGCGGTGTACGCGCCCGTCGCCAGCAGCCGGTGCTGCACGCCCAGGCTGCCGCCCGGCGCCCGGTAGCCGCTCGGCCGGTGGCGTCGGTAGAGGCGGCCGGCCCGGCGGAAGAACGACCGGTGTCCGGAGGGCAGCCGCTCCGGCCGGGACGCCGTCTTGAGCACCACGGCGAACAGCTGCTCGAACAACGGTCCGGTCCGCTCGGCCGGCAGGGCACGCTCGGCGGCACGCGTCAGCACCAGGTCCACCTGGTCGAGCAGGGTGTGCTGACCCGGGCCGGGGAGATTGAGCCGGCTGCCCTGCCGGCGCAGCCGGTGCCGTACGACGACCCGGCGCAGCACCGCGATCCGCTCGGCGGCGATCGTGGTCAGGCCGCCCCAGCCGAGATCGGTGAAGAGGCCCTCCGGGAAGGCCAGTTCGTGCTCGGCGAGGAAACCGCGGCGGTAGACGGCGCTCCACGCCGGGAGCGGCACACCGGTCAGCGCGGGCAGGTCGGCGGGGGCGAAAGGACCCTTGGGGGCCTTGGCGAGCAGGGGCGCGGCCGGGTTCGTCGGTTCGCCCTCCCACCAGGGGGCGCGCTCGTGCTCCGCGTACAGCACGTCCACGCCGGCGGTCTCGGCCAGGCGGGCGTCCAGCGCCGCGAGCGCGCCCGGCAACAGCAGGTCGTCGCCGTCCAGGAACAGCAGATAGGTGCCGGTCGCCGCGCGCATCCCGGCGTTGCGCGCCCCGCTCAGACCGGCGGACGGCGGCGAGTGGACCGGGGTCACCCGGGAGTCCCGCTCCGCGTACCCGGTGGCGACCTCCCCCGAGTTATCGGCTGCGCTCGAACAGGGGGGACCCCCATCGGCCGGCGCGTCGGGGGCGTCGCAGACCGGGATCAGCTGCAGGTCGCCGAAGGACTGGCCGAGGACCGAGTCCAGCGCCTGGGACAGCCGGCCGGCGACGCCGTGGGACGGGACGATGATACTGAAGCGGGGCATTCTGTTCTTTCTGTCGTCTTGCGGGCACGGCCGGGCCGTCCCGCCGGACGCCAGGTGGACGGCCGGCTCGGGGTGGGCCGCGTCGAGCCGAGGGGCATGGGAACTCCCAAAGGGACCAACGGTGTTCAGCGGCACTCGGTGACGGGGAGCGGACCGGAAGGTTGCGGCACGGTGGTCAGCGGGGGGTGCGCGAGCGTCGACGCGGCCGACGGCACCGGCCTGCGCTCGGCGAGCGGCACGATCTCCGGCAGCCCCTCCGTCTCGCCCAGCACCACACGCCGTACGACCCGCTCCGCGGCGCGTCCGTCGTCGTACGGGCAGAACCGTTCCCGGAACGCCGCCCGCAGCTGCGCGGAGCGCGAACCGCACCAGTGACCGGTGGCGAAGACGTCGATCAGCTCGTCCTCGCTGCGCGCCACCGCGCCCGGCGGGAAGGCACGCAGGTCGAAGTAGGTGCCACGGGCGGCCCGGTATGTCTCCCAGTCCGCGGTGTGCACGACGATCGGCCGGTCCAGGTTGGCGTAGTCGAACATGATCGACGAGTAGTCGGTGAGCAGCGCGTCCGAGGCGAGGCACAGGGATGCCGCGTTCGGGTGGTCGGCGACGTCGATGATCCGGGTGCCCTCGCCGAGGGAGCCGCCGTGCGCGGGGTGGGGGCGGGCCAGGATCACGAAGCGCGGGCCGAGGCGGCGCACGATCCGCTCCAGGTCCAGCAGCGGGCGCTGGGTCCGGCGGTGGTCGCGGTACGTCGGCGCGTACAGGATCGCGACCGCCCCCTCGGGGATGCCGAGCGACTCGCGCAGCCGGGCCACGTCCGCCGGCGTCGCCCGCTGGAGGACGTCGTTGCGCGGAGAGCCGTACTCCAGGGTGGTGTAGCGGCCCGGGAAGACCCGCTCCCAGGTGAGGGTGGAGTGCCGGTTGCCGGACAGGACGTAGTCCCACTGGTCGACGCCTCGCAGCACCTCCTCGAAGTCGGTGTCCCGGGCGGCGGCCGGGTGCTCCTGGAGATCGAGGCCCATCTGCTTGAGGGGGGTGCCCTGCTGGGTCTGGACGAAGACCTGGCCGGGGCGCTTCCTCAGCCGGGGGTCGAAGCCGGCGTCGTTCACCAGGTACCTGGAGCGGGCCAGCGCCGTCCAGTAGGCGGCCGTGCCGGGGCGCAGCCGGCGCGGGCCTGGCGGGACGGTGTGCTGCTGCTCGGGGCGGGCGATCCACGCGGTGCTGATGTGCGGGACGTGCGTCCGGAACGCCTCCTCCAGTGCGCCCGGATCGCAACGCCCCCAGGAGGCGGCGAACACGGCCCGGTCGCCGCGCAGCGGCAGCCGCAGCTGGATGCGGTAGTGCAGCCGGAGCGCGCCGGACCTCAGACCGCGGGCCAGCTTCACGGCCGACTTCAGCGCGCGCCGGCGGACGGCCGAGGCCAGCCGGAGCCCCCGGAACGTGCGGTGCAGAGCGTGGCGGACCAGGGTGTGCCGCAGCCGGACCCTGGCCCCCGGGACCCGGTAGCGGCGGCAGTGGGCGCGGGCCCGGTGCAGGAAGTCGCGGTGGCTGCCGCGCGGCAGCCTTCCCCGCCTGGCGAACACCACGGCGTAGTGGTCGACCATGCGGCGGAACAACTCCGGACGCCACCGCGCGAGTTCGGGCCGTTCCTCGACGTACGCGAACACCCGGTCGTACTGATCGAAGAGGTCGAAGTGCTTGACACTGGTGGTGCCGAGGATGTTGCCCTGCCGGCGCTGCCGGTAGTGCACGCACACCCGGTCCAGGGTGGCGATCGACTCCGCCGTCATCAGCACCGGGAAGGTCCAGGGCGTGTCCTCGTAGTAGCCCGGGGGGAACGCGAAGCCGTGTTCCTCGACGAACTCCCGCCGGTAGGCCTTGTTCCAGGCCACCATCAGCACCCTGAGCAGCCCCGGCCGGTCCTCCAGCCGGAACGGCGCCGGGCCCCGCTCGGTGAGCTGGGCGGCGAGCTGGTTGCGGACCGCCCGGCCGTCCCAGTACGTGCGCGCGTAGTCGTAGACCAGGACGTCCGGCTCGCCGGTCTCCTTGAGCCGGTCGGCGACCGACCGCAGCGCGTCCGGGGTGAGCGTGTCGTCACTGTCCAGGAAGACCAGGTAGTCGCCGCTCGCCTCGGCCATGCCCGCGTTCCGGGCGCGGCCGAGCCCCTGGTTCTCGGCCAGGTGCACGGGCTTCACGCGCGCGTCCCGGGCCGCGAACTCGTCGATGATCGCGCCGCAGGCGTCCGGTGAGCAGTCGTCCACGGCGATCAGTTCGAGGTCGGGATACGACTGCGAGAGCACCGACTCCAGGCACTCGGAGAGGTACGCCTGGACCTTGTACGCGGGGACGATGACACTGAACCTGGGCAAGGTGACATCCATGGGTCGGTCGGCGCGGGCCTTCTGCCCGGGGAACGGCCGATGGAGTGACTTGGTTACGGCCCGTACGGCGTGTGGGCTACATCAGAGGCACGCGAAGGGGCGGGCCTCTCAGGACCCGCCCCGCGAAACACAGCCTGCACGCGGCCGGTTGAGCGCCCGAGCGTGGCTACTTGACCGCGCCCGCCATCACGCCCGACACGAACTGCCGCTGGAACGCGAAGAAGACGGCCAGCGGGATCACCATGGAGATGAACGCGCCGGGCGCCAGCACGTCGATGTTGTTGCCGAACTGCCGTACCTGCGTCTGCAGGGCGACCGTGATCGGCTGCGTGCCCGACTTGGTGAACACCAGCGCCACCAGCATGTCGTTCCATACCCACAGGAACTGGAAGATGCCGAGGCTCGCGATCGCCGGCCCGCCGAGCGGCATCACCACCCGGGCGAACAACCGCAGTTCGCCGGCGCCGTCCAGCCGGGCCGCCTCCAGCAGCTCCCGGGGGATCTCGGCGAAGAAGTTCCGCAGCAGGAACACCGCGAACGGCAGACCGAAGCCCGTGTGGAACAGGATCACGCCGAGGATCGTCCCGAACAGTCCGAGCTTGCCGAACAGTTCGGCGATCGGGATCAGCGCCACCTGCACGGGCACCACCAGCAGGCTCACCACGCCCAGGAACCACCAGTCCCGGCCCGGGAACTCCATCCACGCGAACGCGTAGCCCGCGAGGGAACCGATCACGACGACCAGGACGGTCGCCGGGACGGTGATCAGCACGGTGTTCACCAGGGAGTCGGTGATGTCGCCGTTCTCCAGCAGCCTCTGGTAACTGTCGACGGTGAGTTGGGACGGCTTGGAGAACACCGTCCACCAGCCGCTCGCGCTCATGTCCTGCGGAGCCCGCAGCGAGGAGATGAGCAGACCGATGGTCGGCACCAGCCAGAACAGGCCCACGACGGTCAGGAGCACGCGGACCAGCCCGCCGCTCAGCCTCCCGGCGACCTTCGAACCGAGCGACTGCCTGCCCTTCACCGCCGTGTCGGCGGGGGACACCTTCCCGATGTCTCCGGCGGTCGCCGTCATCGCCGCACCTCCCGCCGCAGCCTGCGGATGTTGAACAGCATCACCGGGATCACCAGCAGCAGCAGGAACACCGCGATCGCGCTCGCGATGCCCGGCTGGCTCTCCGCGAAGCCCTTGCGGTACAGCTCCAGGGCGAGCACGTTCGCGTCGTCCTGGGAGGAACCGGGGGCGATGATGTAGACGAGGTCGAACACCTTCAGCACGTTGATCATCAGCGTGACGGTGACCACCGCGAGGACCGGTGCGAGCAGCGGCACGGTGACCCTGCGGAACACCTGCCACTCGTTGGCCCCGTCCACCCGCGCGGCCTCCAGCAGCTCCCGGGGCACGCCCGCGAGCCCGGCCGCGATCAGCACCATCGCGAAGCCCGCCCACATCCACACGTACGCCCCGATGACCGCCGGGGTGACCAGCGCCGGGCCGAGCCAGTCCACACCGTTGTACGGCTCCCTGAAATTGCCCGCGGGCAGCCGCAGCCGGGCCCCGTCGGCCGACGCGGGCAGGGTGAAGGTGCCGTCGCCGGCCGCCTTCGCGGCGGCGACCACCTTGCCGTCCTTCACCGCCTCGATCCGCATCCCGGCATAACCCAGCTCGGACGGGTCGGGCGCGCCGAGCCTCCCGACGCCCCTGCCGCGCGTGAAGTCCTGCCAGGCGGTGCCGGTGATCTTCCCCGGCTCGGGCGTGGCCGCCGCGGCCTTTTCCGCACCGTCCGGCATCTGGTCCGGGGCGACGCCGACGAGGGGCAGGTTGACCGGCTGCCCGGCATGCACGGCGGCCCTGGTGACGAAGCCGCCGTCCTGCGCCACGAGCGGCGACTCGCGTCCCGGGTGGGCCTTCGGGAACGCCGACGACTCGGCGAAGGTGTCGTGGACACCCACCCACACGGCGTTCGCGACACCCTTGTCCGGGTCCTGGTCGTACACCAGCCGGAAGATGATCCCGGCCGCCAGCATCGAGATCGCCATCGGCATAAAGACGACCAGCTTGAACGCCGTTCCCCAGCGCACGCGTTCGGTCAGCACCGCGAAGATCAGACCGAGCGCGGTGGAGACCGTGGGCGCGAACACCACCCAGATGACGTTGTTCTTCAGCGCGGTGCGGATGCTGTCGTCGGTGAAGAGGGTCTTGTAGTTGTCGACCCCGGCGAAGCCGTCGCCCGAGGTGTTGTAGAAGCTGCGGACGACGGAGTACCCGATCGGGTAGACCACGAGCGCGCCGAGCAGCACCAGGGCCGGCAGCAGGAACAGGGCTGCCACGGCCTTGCGGGTGCCGGTCACGCTCTTGCGACTGCGAGGCGCGGCGGGGCCCGGTGGGGCCCCGGCCGCCGCTGCCGACGCCATGGCCGGATCAGCTCCCGCTTCCGTACGCGGCCGCCGCGTCCTTCTCCAGCCGCGCCTGGGCACCCGCGACGTCCTTGGGGTTCCTCAGGAAGTCCTGCAGATCCTTCCACTCGCCCTTGCCCGGGGTGCCACCGAAGGCCTGCGGGGCCTGGTCGGACATGTCGAAGCGGAAGTCGTCACCGGACGCGATCAGCGCCTTGGCGATCTTCTGCTGGACCGCGTTCGGGTACACCGAGACCGGCACGCTCCTGTTCGGCGAGAGGTAGCCGCCGAGCTTCGCCTGGATCGTCGCCGCGTCCGGGGAGGCGAGGAAGGTGACCAGGGCCTGCGCCGCCTTGGAGTCCTTCAGGATCACCGCCGCGTCACCGCCGGACACCACGGGCGCGGCCGAGCCGACCGCCGGGAACGGGAACACCTTCGCGTCCGTGCCCACCTTCGCCTTGGTCTCAGCGATGTTGACCTGCACGAAGTCGCCCTCGTAGACCATCGCGGACTTCGGCTGGGCGCCACCGGTGAAGGTCTGGGTGACCGAGTTGGTGAACTCCGTCTGCAGCGCGCCGTTCTGGCCACCGGCCAGGTACTCCTTCTTGCCCCACAGCTGGGCCAGCGTGGTCAGCGCCTGCTTCACCGACGGATCGGTCCACTTGATCTTGTGCTGGGCGAGCTGGTCGTACTTCTCCGGGCCCGCCTGGGACAGATAGACGTTCTCGAACCAGTCGGTCAGCGGCCAGCCGTCCGCGCCGGCCACCGAGAACGGGGTGACACCGGAGTCGTACACCGCCTGCGACGCGGTCAGCAGGTCCTGCCAGGTCTTGGGCTCCTTGGCGCCCGCGTTCTCGAAGACCTCGGCGTTGTACCAGATCAGCGACTTGTTGGCGGCCTTGTAGTAGACGCCGTACTGCTTGCCGTCGACCTTGCCGATGTCCTGCCAGCCCTGTGAGTAGTTCTTCTGCAGTTCCTTCAGGGCCTCCGGCCCGAGGGGCTTGGCCCACTTCTTCTGCACGGCCTGCCTGATGGCGCCCGGCTGCGGAAGCAGCGCCACGTCCGGCGGCTGGCCGCCCGCGATCTTCGAACCGAGGAAGTTGATGATCGGGTCCTGGGCGGGCACGAAGGTGACCTTCGCGCCGGTGCGCTTCTCGAACTCCGCGAGGACCTGCTTGAAGTTCTTCTGCTCCTGACCGGTCCAGACGGCGGCGATCTCCAGATGCGCGCCGTTGAGCTTCGGCAGGGTGACGGTGGAGCCGGTGACTCCACCGCTGTGGTCCCCGTTGTCCTTCTTGTCCTTGTCGCCGCTGGAGCAGGCGCTGAGCGCGAGCGCTCCCGTGAGCAGTGCGGCGAGTGTGGTGACGGCCCTGTGTGTCCGGATCGTGCTGCTCCTGCTGTGCATCACTTCCCCGTTCGTCGTTCTTCTTTTGAACGTCGTCGAAGGTCAGAAACTCTGTCCCGTGCCGTCCGGTGTACGCCGGGCCGCTCAGCGCGGGCAAGAGCGCCTGCGGTGTCAACCCGCTCATCGTGACCGGCTCGTGACCGGGAGTGTATGCGTCCAGGTTCCGATCGGAGCGGTAGGAAGCCAGAGATCGTCCACCGGAGCGGCGAGAAAGCGGGAGATCAGAGAAGGGAGGGCACTTCCGCCGCCGAGACCTGCCGGGCCGCGCGCTCCACCGCGCTCGCCAGCAGGGCCAGGTCGGTGGGGCCGTTGCCCAGTTCCCGCACGGGCCGGCGGGCCGGCGGGTCACCCATGCGCTGCCACTCCAGCGGGACGACCGTGGGCCGCTGGGTCGCGGTACGCGGGATGCGGCCCGTCACCCGGCCGCCCTGGAAGTCGGTGATCCTCCCGTCCGCGCACGCCAGCCGTCCACGCCCCGGCGCCGGCTCGTCCGGCCCCGGCTCGGGGGCGTCCAGGGTGACCCGCAAGGTGGCCCGGCGCGCCGGTTCCGTCTCCGCCGTACGGCCGCCGGTGCCGGCCGCCGCCACCAGGTGCACACCGAGCCGCTCGCCGTCCCGGGCGACCGCCTCCAGCGCACGCATCACCGACCCGGCGGCGGGCCGGCCCGGCGAGCCGAGCGGCGGAGAGACCAGCGTGTCCAGATCGTCGACGACGACCACGAGCCGGGGCAGCGGCGGTGCGGCCTCGGTGCGCTGCCGCGCCGCCGCGCCCGGGCGCAGCCGCAGGGTGGAGCTGGGCGGCGTGTCTATGTCACCGGTGGGAGGCGTGCGCTGGGCGACGATCCGGCCCGACACCGCGCGCCCCGTATGCCACTCGTTGAAGTCCGTCCGGCCCAGCAGCTCGGCCCGCCGCTTCAGCTCGGCGCTCAGCGACTGCGCGAACTCCCGCATCCGCACCGGGTCGTTGGCGGCGAGGTGAGTGGTGACATGCGGTATGTCGGTACAGACCCGCAGGCCCTCATCGCGTCCGGCGCCCGTGCCGGCCCCGTCCCGGCCGTCGATCAGCACCACGCCCAGCCGGTCCGGCCGCTCGGCGGCGGCCAGCGAGGCGACCACGGCCCGCAGCAGCTCGGTACGACCGCTGCCGGCCGGGCCCTCGATCAGCAGATGCGGACCGTCGGCCACGAGATCGGCGGTGAGCGGTCCGCGCGGACCGGCACCGAGCACCGCCCGGGCCCGGCCGCCCAGCGCCTCGGTGTCGTCCGCGGCGTCCGCCCAGCGTGCCATCAGCGACGCCGGGGTGGCCCGGGCCAGCCCCAACTCGTCCAGCAGCCGCGCCGACCGCGGCAGCGGCGTCGCCACGCGCGCGTGCCGCTCGCCGACGGGGCCGTCCGGACGCAGGGGCGCCAGCGCCCGCCCGAACCGCTCCGCCCAGGCGGCGGAGACGGCGTCCACGGCGGCCACCGTGCCGGCGCCGACGGGCCCGCTCGGGGCCACGCGCATCAGATGCAGTGCGGTGGCGACATCCCCGCTGAGCAGCGCCACGGCGCCGCAGTGCCGGAAGGTCGGCGTCACCGCGCACGCGGCCTCGTACGCCCGCGCCACGGGGAACGCGGGCGAGGCCGGCTCGGTCTCGGCGAGACACACCACATGGATCCCGGCCCGCGGCCCGGCCACGGCCAGCCGCGCGACGGCGTCCCGCAGAGCGGTCCCACCGGGATCCCCGTCCACGACGACGACGGAGTACGGCCCCGGGAACCCGCCACCGCCGACGCCGATCTCCGCATCGTCTCTGGCCCAGGAGGGCCGGCGGCCGGCCGCGGCGGGCTGCGGGGCGGTGACCGCACCCGGGAGCAGATCCGGTGCGGGGGCGCCGGTGGTCTCGGTTACCGGTGACGGCGTCGCTATGCGGTCCGAGGCGGGATGGGCCGCGCTTCTGCCCGTCGCCGCGTGGTCATCGACCCGGCGCAGCAGCTCCTCCGTACGGGCCGCCGCCTGTTCGCGGTCGTAGGCGAGCAGCAGGCGGCAGTTCTGGCCGTGCCCCGGCCGGACATGCGGGAGCCAGCCCAGCCAGGACCACTCCGCCGTGCGCTCTTCCACCGGACGGGAGTGGTCCGCGCTGATCAGCACGATCTCCAGCAGATCAGGGGAGTGCAGCGCGGCGAGCTGGGCCAGCACCGCGCGGGCCAGCCCGGACAGCCGGGGACGCGGACCGGCCAGGCCGAGGGCCCCCGCCTCGCGCAGCGCCGCCGTCACCGGTACGGCGGGCAGCAGGCCCGAGCCGTCCGGCGCGCTCCGGTCGGCCGTGCCGAGCCGTACGGTCAGCGCCTCCGGGTGGCCGGGGCCCCGCTCCCACAGCCGGGGCCCTGGACCCAGGGCGGTCAGCAGCAGCGCGGCCGGGTCCGGCCAGGTCTCCGGCTGCTGCGGGGAACCGGGCGCCGGTACCTCGGCGGCGGGCGCCGCCGTACCGTCGTACGTCCCCCGGCCGGCCGGCTGCTCCGCGCGCCCGCCTGCCAGCCGTCGCGCCCACGCGCCGAGCCCGCGCCGCCGCGCGCTCTGCGGGATGTCGGTGCGCCTGAGGGGGATGCCTTCACGGCCGCCCGCGCGAGCGTCCTCGCCGCGGTGCGTGCCGCCGTCCGCCTCACCGGCGTACGGGTCTCCGGACGCCCCGCCCGCCCCACCGACCCCGAAACGCCCCGCATGCGTCTCCCCACCGAAGCTCCAGTCGCCGAAGGCCGCACTGGTCGGCCCCGGCTCCCTGCTCCGGTTCCCGGAGTCCGGACCGCTCACCTCCTGCCGCCCGCCGCGGTTCCCGGAAGCCGCATCGGTCACCCCTGGCTGCCTGGTCCAGTCGTCGGGGGCCGCACCGGTCGCCTCCCGGTCCCTGCTCCGGTTGCCGGCGGCCGGACCGCTCGCCCCCCGGTCCCCGCCGTGGTGCCCGATGCCCGGTGCCGCGGCCTGCCCCGGTATCGCCGGCGGCTCGCCGGGCCGGTGCGACTGAGCGCCCGTGCCGCGGCCGTAGGCGTCCCAGCCGGCGGGGTCGTGGGCAGGAGGTGACGAGCTGGAGGAACCCGCGGCGCCTACGGCCGGCCCGGACTCCACGCGTGCGTCTCCGGCCGCCCCGGCCCCCGCGCCGGAACCGGCACGAGGCACGCCAGGCCCCCCGGCCGCAGCTCCGGCGGACGACGCTTCCCGCAGGGGTGGCGCGGGTGGGAACACGGACCCGGCCGAAGGCCGGGCGCCCCCCGACGCGCCCCCCGACGCACCGGCAGCCGCACTCGGACCCGCACCACCAGGCCCACCCCCGCCCTCGACGGCAACCCGTACGCACCCCTCCCCGTCGGCCACCGTCCGGACCCGCGCCCCCGGCCCTCCGGACGGAGTCACCCGCAGCGCGGACTCCCCGATCCTCAGCAGCGCCCCCGCAGGGAACCGCACCGGCCGGTCGGTCACGCGCGTGCCGTCGAGGGCCGTTCCGTTCGTGGAGTTCAGGTCGGCCACCGAGACACGGCCGTCGGCGGCGACCGTGACCGAGCAGTGCAGCCGGGAGACGTCGGGGTCGTCCAGCGGGACGTCGGCCTCGGCGGAGCGGCCCACGGTGATGCGGCCGCCGTGCAGCAGATGGACCCCGCCCGCGTCCGGACCCGCGACCACGTGCAGCTGGGTCGGCGCGTCGTCCAGCTCGGGGTGCGGCTCGGGGGCCGCGGGGCCGCCGAGCGACAGTACGGCGCCGTCGGTCAGCGGGGGCTCGCCGAGGGTGCAGCGGCGGGGGTCCAGGCGCTCGGTGCCGGCGTACAGGACCACGGGGGAGGAGCTGCCGGCATCGCGGCCGGTGCCGGCCTCACCGGTGACCGCACCGGCCAGTGCCGACGCGACCGCGGCCAGATCCGTGCCCGTGGGCGCCGTGACCAGTACGTCGCGGCTCGCGGCGCGGCCCCGCTGCGGGGACGGGCCCAGCGGGTCTACGACGGTCAGCCGGATCTGCATCGGCGTCAGCGGTCCCTTCTGCGCGGGTCTGCGCGGGCGCGGACTTCCCCCCACCCCACACGAGCACGTCGGCCAGTACTGGGAGGCATCCTCGCACCTGCCACCGACAATGCGCCCGGCACCCGGTGACAAGTGATCTTGATTGGTCGGCTCTGCCCCCAAAAATGCCTGACCAGTGGCGTACCCGTGATCAGTTGAGATCGGTCACGTCCGGCCCCCGGCAACCAGAAGACCGGACGGAGCGTCTTTCCTTCGAACATGCTCGGTAACGCCTGCGTAGCGCCCTGAAGCGCGGCACTACAGTGGGTCGGAACACCGGAATGCAGGCAAGAAAGCCTCAGCAAGCAGCAGGGAGCGCGTGACGTGCGGCCAGTCGGCAGCAAGTACCTGCTTGAGGAGCCGCTCGGACGCGGCGCCACAGGCACCGTCTGGCGTGCCCGCCAGCGCGAGACCGCGGGCGCCGAGGCGGCCGTGCCCGGCCAGCCCGGGGAGACGGTCGCGATCAAGGTCCTCAAGGAAGAGCTGGCGAGCGACCCGGACATCGTGATGCGCTTCCTGCGCGAGCGCTCCGTCCTGCTCCGCCTCACCCACCCGAACGTCGTCCGAGTCCGTGACCTGGTCGTCGAGGGCGATCTGCTGGCACTGGTCATGGACCTCGTCGACGGCCCCGACCTGCACCGCTACCTGCGTGAGAACGGCCCCTTCACCCCGGTCGCGGCCGCGCTGATGACGGCCCAGATCGCCGACGCGCTCGCCGCCAGCCACGCCGACGGCGTGGTCCACCGCGACCTGAAGCCGGCCAACGTGCTGCTCCAGCAGTACGACGGCCAGATGCACCCGATGCTGACCGACTTCGGCATCGCCCGCCTCGCCGACTCCCCGGGCCTGACCCGTACCCACGAGTTCGTCGGCACGCCCGCGTACGTCGCGCCGGAGTCCGCCGAGGGCCGGCCGCAGACCTCCGCGGTCGACATCTACGGCGCCGGCATCCTGCTGTACGAGCTGGTCACCGGCCGCCCCCCGTTCGCCGGCGGCACCGCCCTGGAGGTCCTGCACCAGCACCTGAGCGCCGAGCCGCGCCGCCCCTCCACCGTCCCGGACCCGCTGTGGACGGTCATAGAGCGCTGCCTGCGCAAGAACCCGGACGAGCGCCCGAGCGCCGAGAACCTCGCGCGCGGCCTGCGGGTCGTCGCCGAGGGCATCGGCGTGCACGCGAACGCCGCCCAGATCGCCGCCGCCGAGGGCGTCGGCGCCCTGCTCGCCCCCGACCCGGCCCCGACCGCCGTCCCGGGCGTGCCCGGTGCCGCCGACCCCACCCAGGTGCTGCCGACGAACGCGCCGCCGGGGGCGTACGACCCGAACGCCGCGACCAGCGTCCTGCCGCACACCGGCGGCCCGGCCGGCGCCGCCGACCCCACCGCCGTACTGCCGAACACCGGCGCGGCGGACCCGACGGCCGTCCTGCCGCCGGTGCCCCAGGGCCAGCAGGGGCAGCAGCCCGAGCAGCCGCACCCCTGGCAGACCCAGCTGCGCGCCGCCCGCGACCGCAACGAGCAGACGCAGATCCAGTACCTCGACCCGGACGAGGACCCGCTGCGCCGCCGGCCCCAGCGGCAGGTGGCCCGGCCCCAGCAGCAGCCGCGCCAGGCCCCGCAGGGCCGCCCGCAGCAGCCGCAGCCGCGCGGCCGGCAGCAGCCGCCGGCCGGGTACGGCTACCCGCAGCAGCAGCCCCAGCAGTACAACCCGCCCCCGCAGCCGCAGCGGTACGCGCCGCCGGCCCCGCAGCCGCAGCGGCCCGCACGCGAGCCGCGGGCGCCCCGGCAGCGCAGCGCCAACCCGATGAAGATCCCCGGGCTCGGCTGCCTCAAGGGCTGCCTGTTCACGATCGTCATCCTCGTCGTGGCCGGCTGGCTGATCTGGGAGCTGACGCCGCTGCACACCTGGGTCGGCCAGGGCAAGGGCTACTGGCACCAGCTGACCGACTGGGTCGGCACGGTGGGCCACTGGGTCAAGGACCTGGGCGGCTCCTCCGGCAACGGGAACTGAGCGGGCGAAGCGGCGGAAACCCGATCGCTGGTTTAGGGATTTGTCGACATCTGACGGGTGATTTCCGTCTCCGCGGTGAAGGTTGGCTCCTCGGACGCGTAGTTTTAACGACAACACGCGTCTGTAGGAGCAGTCTTGGCACGGAAGATCGGCAGCCGGTACACCGCGAACCAGATCCTGGGGCGGGGCAGCGCCGGCACGGTGTGGCTGGGCGAGGGGCCGGAGGGCCCGATCGCCATCAAGCTGCTGCGCGAGGACCTCGCCTCCGACCAGGAGCTCGTCGGACGCTTCGTCCAGGAGCGCACCGCGCTGCTCGGCCTGGAGCACCCGCGCATCGTCTCCGTACGCGACCTGGTCGTCGACGGCAACGACCTGGCCCTGGTCATGGACCTGGTCCGGGGCACCGACCTGCGCACCCGCCTGGAGCGTGAGCGGCGGCTCGCCCCCGAGGCGGCCGTGGCGATCGTCGCCGACGTCGCCGACGCGCTGGCGGCGGCCCACGCCGCCGGGATCGTCCACCGGGACGTCAAGCCCGAGAACGTCCTGCTGGACATGCAGGGCCCGCTCGGCCCCGGCGGAGCACACCCGGCCCTGCTCACCGACTTCGGCGTCGCCAAGCTGATCGACTCGCCGAAGCGGACGCGGGCCACGAAGATCATCGGTACGCCGGACTACCTGGCCCCGGAGATCGTCGAGGGCCTGCCCCCGCGGGCCGCCGTGGACATCTACGCGCTGGCGACGGTCCTGTACGAGCTGCTGGCCGGCTTCACCCCCTTCGGTGGCGGACACCCGGGTGCGGTCCTGCGCCGGCACGTCACCGAGACCGTCGTACCGCTGCCCGGCATCCCCGAGGAGCTGTGGCAGCTGCTCGTGCAGTGCCTGGCCAAGGCACCCGCCTCCCGGCTGCGTGCCTCGGAGCTGGCGGCGCGGCTGCGCGAGCAGCTGCCGACGCTGGCCGGGATGCCGCCGCTGGACGTGGACGAGCCGGACCTCCCCGAGGAGGCCGCGGACGAGCCGGTGCCGCCGGCTCCGCCCGGTGGGGAGCCGGTACGACGGCGGGGGGCGGTCTCCCTGGTCCCGGGGGCCAAACCGGACTCCAACCGGGACACGCACACCTCCATGCGGGTGCCGGGGCCGGACGAGCTGGCGGGTGGCGCCCACGGGACGGCGCGCGTGCCGCGGGCGGCCGGTGCGCCCCGGCCGGGCTCGGCCCGGCACCGGATGGCAGTGCGGCGGCGCCGGATCACGCTGGGCGTGGCCGGGGTGGTCGTCGCGGCGGTCGTGGGCGTCGGCG
This sequence comes from Streptomyces sp. NPDC006314, assembly GCF_040613075.1. NCBI lineage: Bacteria > Bacillati > Actinomycetota > Actinomycetes > Kitasatosporales > Streptomycetaceae > Streptomyces > Streptomyces sp. NPDC006314. Next base: position 62,572 of record NZ_JBEXRL010000012.1, read on the forward strand.
CGTGGCTGGCCTCCACCGACGGGGACGCGGAGGCGCCGCAGGACACCCACAGCACGTCCGCCCCCTGAGCCGGGGTTACCCACCGACCCACCCGTCCCGGTCCGCCGGACGGCGGCCGCCCGGTACCGCCGCGGCCCGCATCCCCGCACCCTGCCCTGCCCGCCCGGCGGAGCCGTTACGCTGGATGCGTGGCAGTCGTCGATGTATCCGAAGAGCTGAAGTCCCTCTCCTCGACCATGGAGTCGATCGAGGCCGTCCTGGACCTCGACAAGATGAGGGCAGACGTCGCCGTGCTCGAGGAGCAGGCGGCCGCGCCGTCCCTGTGGGACAACCCGGACGAGGCGCAGAAGATCACCAGCAAGCTCTCCCACCTCCAGGCCGAGGTCAGGAAGGCGGAGGCGCTGCGCGGCCGGATCGACGATCTCGCGGTCCTCTTCGAGATGGCCGAGGAGGAGAACGACCCGGACACCCGTGCCGAGGCCGAGTCCGAGCTGACCGCGGTGCGCAAGGCGCTGGACGAGATGGAGGTCCGGACGCTGCTCAGCGGTGAGTACGACGCCCGTGAGGCGCTCGTCAACATCCGTGCCGAGGCCGGTGGTGTCGACGCCGCCGACTTCGCCGAGAAGCTCCAGCGCATGTACCTGCGCTGGGCCGAGCAGCGCGGCTACAAGACCGAGGTCTACGAGACGTCGTACGCGGAAGAGGCCGGCATCAAGTCGACCACCTTCGCCGTCCAGGCGCCGTACGCCTACGGCACCCTCTCCGTCGAGCAGGGCACCCACCGCCTCGTGCGCATCTCCCCCTACGACAACCAGGGGCGCCGCCAGACCTCCTTCGCCGGTGTCGAGGTGCTGCCCGTCGTCGAGCAGTCCGACCACGTCGAGATCGACGAGAGCGAGCTGCGCATCGACGTCTACCGGTCCTCCGGTCCGGGTGGCCAGGGCGTCAACACGACCGACTCCGCGGTCCGCATCACCCACCTCCCCACCGGCATCGTGGTCTCCTGCCAGAACGAGCGGTCGCAGATCCAGAACAAGGCCACCGCGATGAACGTGCTGCAGGCCAAGCTGCTGGAGCGGCGCCGGCAGGAGGAGCAGGCCAAGATGGACGCCCTGAAGGGCGACGGCGGCAACTCCTGGGGCAACCAGATGCGTTCGTACGTGCTGCATCCGTACCAGATGGTCAAGGACCTGCGCACCGAGCACGAGGTGGGCAACCCGGAGGCCGTGTTCAACGGTGAGATCGACGGGTTCCTCGAGGCCGGTATTCGCTGGCGCAAGCAGCAGGAGAAGTAACTTTGTCGACATGACAACTGCCGCCCGAGAGGCGGCAGTTGTCGTTTGTCTGGGTTTTACATCACACTCACAGGCTTCAACTCGTCGCAAACGCCCTCTCAGTGGACATTGCGCCCGCAATGGCCTTGACGTTGCTTTGAAAAATCGGAAAGGTGAGGCGCGGCATGCGTACTCAAGGGGCGCATGTGAACCGGGGGATCGAGTTGACGCGGATTTCGTCACCCAGCTGCCTCCGTCGATCACGGCAAGCCCCGAGCGCCGCCTCATTGACGAACAGCTACTGGGGGTAGCAACCATATGACGAAGAAGACGCGGATCCGGGTCGCGCGGATAGCCGCCGGCGCCGTGATCGCGGCCGGTGCGTCGCTGACCGCCGCTGGTGCGGCCTCTGCCCTGGACCTCGATGTCCAGGCGGGTCCGATCAGCATCGGCGTGACCACGGACGGTGGCGACACCGAGGGCACCACCGGTGGCACCGAGGGTGCCACCGTCGGTGTGACCGAGGGCACCTCTCTGGGGACCACGGAGGGTTCCACCCAGGGTTCGACCGAGGGCGGCACCGAGGGTTCGGTCCAGGGCAGCACCGAGGGCTCGACCGAGGGCGGCACCGAGGGCTCGACCGAGGGTTCCACCCAGGGTTCGACCGAGGGCGGCACCGAGGGTTCGGTCCAGGGCAGCACCGAGGGCTCGACCGAGGGCACCACCCAGGGCTCGACCGAGGGCACCACCCAGGGCAGCACCCAGGGCTCGACCCAGGGCAGCACCGAGGGCGGTAACGGGGGCTCCGGCAACGGGGGCTCCGGCAACGGCGGCTCCGGCAACGGTGGCAACACGGGCGGCGGCTCCGGCAACGGCGGCTCCGGCAACGGTGGCAACACGGGCGGCGGCTCCGGTAACGGCGGCAACGCCGGCGGTTCCAGCACCTCGGGTGGCTCCAGCGACGGTGGCTCCAGCGACGGTGGCTCCAGCAGCACCGGTGGCAACCACACCACGCCCGACGGTGGCAACAACAACTCTTCCCAGGAGGAGGGCACCTCGGCCCTCACCGACACCGGTTCCGACACCACGGTCCAGGGCGGTGACAAGGAGCTCGCCGAGACCGGTGCCGGTCAGACCGCGTTCCTGCTCATCGGTGCCGCGACGATGATCGCCGGCGGTATCGGCTTCCGCGTCCTGCCGCGTCTGGCCGGCGGCCGGGGCGGCGCGGCCGCCTGAACGTAGCCGTACGGTCACGCGCCGCGCGCACGCCATAGACGAAAGGGCCCGGAGCTTGGCTCCGGGCCCTTTCGCCGTTTCCGGGCTCGCAGTCCGTCTATGCGGTCTGGTGCGCCAGCAGCGCCACCGCGGCGATCAGCACAGCCAGCAGCGCGATCAGCGCCATCGGGTTCAGGCCCCCGAAGAAGCCCTCCTGCTGCAGCCGCTCGCGGTTGGCACGGCACACCGGGCACCGGCCCTCGCTCACGGGCGCCGCGCAGTTCGCGCACACCAACCGGTCGTACGTCATGCGCTCGCCCTCCTTGCACCGGCCATCACACATACAACGCGCACGGGAACGGGAACGTTCCCCCCTCCACTGTGCCAGGTTCCCGCGGACCGTGCGCGGGGCCCCGGAAGAGCGGGGCGGGAACAGAGTCCGGTACAAAAACGTACAACTCTTGTCGAACCTCAGCCTGCGACTGCACTTGCACACCCGGTTCGCGTATGGTCACGCTCATCTACCCCCGGCGACCCGTGGTGCATCCGTGATCCGATTCGACAACGTCTCCAAGGTCTACCCCAAGCAGACCCGCCCAGCTCTGAGGGATGTCTCCTTGGAGGTGGAAAAGGGCGAGTTCGTCTTCCTCGTGGGGTCCTCCGGCTCCGGGAAGTCCACCTTCCTGCGGCTCGTCCTCCGCGAGGAGCGGTGCAGCCACGGCCAGGTGCACGTGCTGGGCAAGGACCTCGCGCGCCTCTCCAACTGGAAGGTGCCGCAGATGCGCCGCCAGCTGGGGACGGTCTTCCAGGACTTCCGGCTCCTGCCGAACAAGACGGTCGCGGAGAACGTGGCCTTCGCACAGGAGGTCATCGGCAAGTCCCGGGGCGAGATCCGCAAGTCCGTGCCGCAGGTGCTCGATCTCGTCGGGCTCGGCGGCAAGGAGGACCGGATGCCGGGCGAGCTGTCCGGTGGTGAGCAGCAGCGCGTGGCCATCGCGCGGGCCTTCGTCAACCGGCCCAAGCTGCTGATCGCCGACGAACCCACCGGCAACCTCGACCCGCAGACCTCCGTCGGCATCATGAAGCTGCTCGACCGCATCAACCGGACGGGCACCACGGTCATCATGGCGACACACGACCAGAACATCGTGGACCAGATGCGCAAGCGCGTCATCGAGCTGGAGAAGGGCCGTCTCGTCCGCGACCAGGCCCGCGGCGTCTACGGCTACCAGCACTGAAGCAAGTTCACGACGGAAAGGCTTGACCAGACGCCATGCGCGCCCAGTTCGTCCTGTCGGAGATCGGTGTCGGTCTCCGCCGCAACCTGACGATGACCTTCGCCGTCATCGTCTCCGTAGCCCTGTCGCTGGCGCTCTTCGGCGGTTCACTGCTGATGAGCGATCAGGTCAGCACCATGAAGGGTTACTGGTACGACAAGGTCAACGTCTCGATCTTCCTGTGCAACAAGCACGATGCCGAGTCGGACGTCAACTGCGCCAAGGGCGCGGTCACCGAGGACCAGAAGAAGCAGATCCTCGCCGACCTGAGGAAGATGCCGGTCGTCGACAAGGTCAGCTACGAGTCCCAGGACCAGGCGTACAAGCACTACAAGGAGCAGTTCGGCAACTCCCCGCTGGCCGGTTCGCTGACGCCGGACCAGATGCAGGAGTCGTACCGGATCAAGCTCAAGGACCCGCAGAAGTACCAGGTGATCGCGTCCGCGGTCAACGGGCGGGACGGCGTGCAGTCGGTGCAGGACCAGAAGGGCATCCTGGACAACCTTTTCCAGTTGCTCGGTCTGATGAACCGGGCGGCGCTCGGCGTGATGGCGCTGATGCTGCTCGTCGCACTGCTGCTGATCGTCAACACCGTGCGCGTCTCGGCGTTCAGCCGTCGGCGTGAGACCGGGATCATGCGCCTGGTCGGCGCTTCGGGCTTCTACATCCAGGCGCCGTTCATCGCCGAGGCGGCCGTCGCCGGTCTCATCGGCGGCAGCCTCGCCTGCGTGTTCCTCGTGATCGGCCGGTACTTCACGATCGACCACGGCATGGCCCTGTCCCACAAGCTCACGCTGATCAACTTCGTCGGCTGGGACGCGGTGTTGACCAAGCTGCCGCTGATCCTTGCGACCAGCGTGCTGATGCCTTCTCTGGCGGCGTTCTTCGCGCTGCGCAAGTACCTGAAGGTGTGACGCATACCAAGGAGGGCCGTACGGGCAACCGGCCGTACGGCCCTTCGCGTTGTCCTAGACTCACCGCCATGTCAGGTCGTGACCTGTTCTGTCAGCCCCGTCGCATCCGCCGCGGGGCCACCCTGACATTGGTCTTCGCCGGCGTCCTGGTCGCCGGCGCCGCCACCGGGTCCTTCCCCGAGTCCGAGCGCCCCGCGCGGAGGACCGCGTCCGGCCCGGTGGGCATGGCGACCCGGCCCGAGACCGTGCAGCGGGCCGCCGCCGAGGCGATGGCCGACGGCAAGTCCCCGGTGAAGGCCGCCGAGCGTGCGGTCAGCCGCAGCGGGGACCGGTGGGGCGCCGTCTACTCCCAGGGCGAGTACGAGGAGTTCCAGGAGGCCCTCGACGGCCGTTACACCGGCGTCGGCCTGTGGGCGCGGCGCGAGCGGGACGGCCGGATCGAGGTGACGAAGGTGCAGTCCGGCTCGCCCGCGGCCACCGCCGGGATCCGCAGGGGCGACCGGCTGCGCAGTGTCGACGGCAGCAGGGTCGACGGCCGGCCGGTCACCGAGGTGGTCTCCTTACTGCGCGGCGACGCCAAGTCCGCCCCGGCCGGTACGACGGTCACCCTCGGCCTGGAGCGCGGCACGCGCGCGTGGACCGAGAAGCTGCACCGCGCCCGGCTGTCCACCGACTCCGTGACCGTCCGCAGGCTGCCCGGCGGGGCCACCGTCATCAGGGTCGCCGCGTTCACCAAGGGCTCCGCCGACGCCGTCCGCGCGGTCCTGCGCGAGACGCCGGCCGATACCGGGATCGTCCTCGACCTCCGGGGCAACTCCGGCGGCCTGGTCACCGAGGCCGTGGACGCCGCCTCCACCTTCCTCGACGGCGGCCTCGTCGCCACCTACGACGTCGAGGGCGCCCAGCGCGCCCTGCACGCCGACTCCGGCGGTGACACCACCCGGCCCCTGGTCATCCTGGTCGACGGCGGCACGATGAGCGCGGCCGAGCTGCTCACCGGCGCCCTGCAGGACCGGGGCCGCGCGGTGGTGATCGGCTCCCGCACCTTCGGCAAGGGCTCCATCCAGATGCCGACGGAACTGCCCGACGGCTCGGTGGCCGAGCTGACCGTCGGCCACTACCGCACGCCTTCCGGACACGCGGTCGACGGCCGGGGCATCACCCCCGACCTGGAGGCGGGGGCGGGGGCCCCGCGACGGGCCGAGACGGTGCTCGCCGGCCTCGGTGACCCGTCGTAGCCCGCTTAATACGCTTCCCTCGCACCCCCTCCATGGTGCGAAAATGGTCGGCACTATGGCTAAGGAAAAAGGGCGCAAGCTGATCGCGCAGAACAAGAAGGCGCGGCACGACTACCTCATCATCGACACCTACGAGGCCGGTCTGGTGCTCATGGGGACCGAGGTGAAGTCGTTGCGCCAGGGGCGGGCGTCGCTGGTCGACGGCTTCGTGCAGCTGGACGGTCACGAGGCGTGGCTGCACAACGTGCACGTCCCCGAGTACAGCCAGGGCACCTGGACCAACCACAGCGCCCGCCGCAAGCGGAAGCTGCTCCTGCACCGCGAGGAGATCGACAAGCTGGAGTCCAAGTCCCAGGAGACGGGGCACACGATCGTGCCCCTCGCCCTGTACTTCAAGGACGGCCGCGCCAAGATCGAGATCGCGCTCGCCAAGGGCAAGAAGGAGTATGACAAGCGCCAGACCCTGCGCGAGAAGCAGGACCGCCGGGAGGCGGAGCGCGCGATCTCCGCGGTGCGCCGCAAGCAGCGTGCCTAGCTCAGGGGAATACGCTGGCACCGACCTGCGTTGGTCACGTACGATGGCACCTGCACCTCACAGCGGGTGCGCACCTTGAGAAATCAACATGGGGATGATCGGTTTCGACAGCGGCTGTCGAAGCAGGGGAAGCGTGTCGAGGAAGCGGCCATGATCTCGTAAACCACAGGCCGAAAAAAATAATCGCCAACACCAAGCGCGATTCCTTCGCCCTCGCTGCCTAAGTAGCGACTTGCGAAGTGTCAGCCCGGGGCTGTTCCCGACCCGGATCCTGGCATCAGCTAGGGAACTAAACCTCGATCCCGGTCACGGGGTGAAGAGGGAAACCAAACAGTGACTGAGCCCGTCGGCGACTTGTTCGCGTGATCGCCGGGGCCGAGAAAAGCACAGCGAACTGCACACGGAGAAGCCCTGATTCCACACCGTTGGACGCGGGTTCGATTCCCGCCATCTCCACGATCGGGAGGCTCCAGAGCCTCCTCAACCCATGTGGGCGAAGGCCCCGTCGCTTCCGGGCGGCGGGGCCTTCGCCATGCGCCCAGACGTGCATGAAGAAGCTCGGTCCTTCTCCCGGTGCATCCGCAGCGTCGCGATCGACGGCGTCTTCGACGACCCGCCAACGCCACCGTGGCCGCCCGCGTCGACGGCCCGGCCGCCCGCAACGCCCTCCTGGCGGATCCGCAGCATCCGTCGCCTGCCGACTTCGCGCAGGGCCGTCGCACGGACCGCCGCGGTGCCGGTCCGATCCCACCCTCTTCTCTTCTCGTACGACGGCTCGTGACGGCGGTGGCGGTGGCCCGGGGCGGGGTCAGCCGGCCGGCCGGCGCCGGCGTACCCCGCTCGCCGTCACGTCGATGAGCAGGGCGAGGCAGGCCGCGGCGGCCGGGACCGTGAACGCGGCGGTGGGGGAGAGGTGTTCGGCCGCCCAGCCGCCCGCCGCCGAGCCGCAGGCGATGCCGGTGAGCAGCCCGGTCACCACCAGACTCATGCCCTCGTTGAGCCGGTCGGCCGGGGTGCGCCGCTGCACCAGGGTCATCGCCGTCACCATGGTCGGCGCGGTCGCCATGCCCGCCACCAGCAGCGCCCCCGCCAGCGCCGGAAGGGAACCGGTGAGCAGCGCGGACAGCCAGGGCAGGGTCGTCAGCGCGGCCATCGCCGCCAGGCACCGGGTCAGGCCGAGGCCGGCCGGCTTCAGCGCCCCGTACACCAGCCCCGCCGCGCACGAGCCCGCCGCCTGGAGCGCGAGCACCACACCGGCCGCTGCCCGATGCCCCTGCGCGTCGGCGTAGGCGATCGTGACGACCTCCATCGAGCCGAACACCGCGCCGGTGGCGGTGAAGCAGGCCAGCAGCGGCGGGATGCCGGAGCTGCGCAGGGGCGACGGCGCTTTCGATCGGGCCTGGGCCGGCGGCTCGGTCGCCCGCTGCGCGGTGAACAGCAGCATGCCCGACAGCAGCAGCACCGCACCCACAAGGGTGCCCGCCTCCGGGAAGAAGGTGCCGGTCAGGAAGGACGCGAGCACCGGCCCGAGCATGAAGCACAGCTCGTCGGCGGCCTGCTCGAAGGAGTTCGCGGCATGCAGCGCGGCCGGGTCCTCGCGCAGCAGATGGGCCCAGCGGGCGCGGGAGAGACCGCCGATGTTGGGGGTCGTCGCGGTGGCCGCGTAGGCGGCGAACAGGGTCCAGTCGGGGGCGTCACAGCGAACGCACAGCAGCAGGGCGAGGCTGCCGAGCACGGAGGCGAGCGTGGCCGGTACGGCGACCCGGGCCTGTCCGTGCCGGTCGACGAGCCGGGCGATCCACGGCCCGGCCAGCGCGGTCGCGGCGAGACCGACCGCGGTGACGGCACCGGCCAGGGCGTACGAGCCCCGGGAACCGGCGATCATCACCACGGCGCTCACGCTGAACATGCCCATGGGGAGACGGGCGAGGAGGTTGCCGGTGGTGAAGGCACGGGCGCCGGGGAGGCGGAACAGGCGGCGGTACCCGGCCCCTCGCGGTGCTGAGGCCGGTATGCGTCGCTCTTCGGTGGTCTGGTGCGGCATGGCTCCACGGTCGCGCGGAGTGGATCACGGGGTCCAACACCTTCTCGGGGCCGATTGACGCACCTGTGTTGTAAGTTCGCCGTCATGTCCGCGCCCAGCCACATAGACCCGCGCCTGCTGCGCGCCTTCGTCGCCGTCGCCGAGGAACTCCACTTCACCCGGGCCGCCGCCCGCCTGTACGTCGCCCAGCAGTCGCTCAGCCGGGACGTACGGCGGCTGGAACGGGAGCTGGGCGTGGAGCTGTTCGTGCGGACCACCCGGCAGGTGACGCCGACCGCCGACGGCGAGCGCCTGCTGCCGCACGCCCGGCGGGTCCTGGCCGCCCAGGACGATCTGCTCGCCGCGTTCGGGCAGGCCCGCCCGCTGCTCGTGGACCTCAACACGCCGGGCCTGGTCACCGGTCGCCGGGTGCTGCACCGGGCCCGGGAACTCGCCCCCGACTGCGAGCTGATGGCCCGTTACGAGAGCGGTCTGACCGGAGCCGCCGCCGAACTGCTGGCCGGCCGGCTGGACGTCTCCTTCGGCCGTTTCGCCGGTCTGGACCCGGCGCTGCGGTCCGGCCTGGAGCAGCAACCGGTGCGCCTCGAGCCGATGGCCGTCATCCTGCCCCAGGACCACCCCCTGGCCGCCCTGCCGGAGGTGCCGCTGGCCGCGCTGGCCGGGGAGGAGGTGTACGCCGGTGCCGGTAATCCGCGCACCCGGGAGTGGACCGACCTGGCACATCACCTCTTCGAGGGACACGGCATCCGGCTCGCCCCGCCCTTTCCGCTGGCGGTCGGAGACGAGGAGTTCGAGCGGATCATGGCCAAGTCCCGCACTCCGGTGCTGGCCGTGGTGGACTTTCCGGCCATGCCCCGGACGGTGAGGCGGCCTCTCGTCGATCCCGTTCCGCTGTCGCCCGTGTCGCTCGTCTGGCGGAAGGGGCTGGTCCACTCCGGGTTGGACGCGCTGCGAAGGGCGGCGGCCGAGATCGCGAGGGCCGAAGAGTGGCTACGCCGGCCGGCCGACCGATGGATTCCAGCCATCGATGATGATGTGATGAGCGTCGCCTCGCCGGTGCGTGGCGAACACGGAACCTCCGCATGCGCTACATTCATGGCCTGAGCACGGTGTGGTAAAGGGGGCGCTCGGGCTGGGTGGGGGCTTGGTTCGATCGACGGGTGCTCGGAGTCGTATGCGCACCCAGAACTGTCCCGTGGGGGGATGCGCGCGTGAAAGAGTGGCGAGAAGACGCCCAACCGGAATGGACCGACATCGCATCCGCGGCTCGGAACATGTGGGTTACCGGAGGCGACACCCAGGTGTTTCCGGAGACCGGAGCCCATCCGGACACCCGGGCCTTCCCGGAGGCCGGGATACTCCGGGGCGGCCGCGCCGCCCTGCCCGAGGCCGACGAGACGGCCGTACTCCCGCGGTCCAGGCCCGCGGACTTCCGCCGGGCACCGGACGCCCGCCAGGTGTCCGCGCCGTACGGTGAGCAGACCGCCGTACTGCCCGCCACGGCGGCCGGCGGGCTTACCCCGCCCGCCACCATGGCCTTCCCGGGCTCCATCGGTGCCCTGGGCGACCCCTGGGACCAGCCCGCCCCGGCCTCCCCCTCCGTGACGGCCTCCGTCGACGCCGTCACCGGTGACCCCACCCACGACCCGCACGAGGTCACCATCCAGCTCGACGCCGTCCAGCTCGGCGACGTCCAGCTGAGCCCGGCCGCAGGCGCCCCTCGCGGCACCGGCCGCGACGACGGGCCGGTCTTCGTCGACGAGTCCGGCCGTCGCAGCCGCACCTTCCGCCGCCTCGGCATGCTCGTCGGCCTGGCCTGCGCCGTCTACGCCGTGGTCATCGTCGCCACCCTGCTCTCCGGCAGCTCGGACGCACCCTGGCTTCCCGTACCGCAGAACGAGGAGAAGCCGGCCAGCCAGGTGGACACCTCGCCGGTGCCCGCGGTCTCCGCCGAGCCGTCCGCCACCGGCAGCGTCTCGCCGGGCGCCTCGCCGTCCGCGAGCGGCGGTACGGCCCCGGTGCCCGGCGCCACCGCTCAGGCGCCGGGCACCGGCTCAGGCTCCGCCACCGACACCGACCCGGTCGGCCCGGCCGAGGCGCGGCCGACGGCCGCCGCGCCCACGTCCGGCGAGGGCGGCAGCGGCAGCTCGTTCCCGGACACCAGTCCCTCCGCCCCGGCGAGCACCGCCGAGACCACCCCGGACAAGCCGGACGACGGCCCCACCGCCCCGTCCGGGCCCCCTGCCCCGGGCGAAGCCGGTATCAGCAACCGCCCCGTGGCCGACGGCCAACAGACCCCGCCGCCCGTCGCCGAGGAGCCGGCCCCCCGCACCTCCTCCCGCATCCCGTCCCCGGAGCACAACCTCTGATGGCATCCCGCACCCGCCGTCACGCTGCCGAACCCCGAGCCCGTGGCGGCTCCCGGCGCCGACGCCTGCCCATGCGCCTGCTGCTGCCGCTGCTCGTCCTCGTCGCCCTCGTGGCGATGCTGATGCTGCGCGGCTATGTCCACAGCGAGATCCTCGCCGACCACCGCATCCAGCCGGAAGCCTCCTCCGACAAGGTGCCGGAGAAGATCCTGGACGGCGGCCCGGTCATCGACACCCGCAGCGGCCGCACCACCAGCATGCGCATCCCGGACCACCGCCTGGTCCTCACCTTCGACGACGGTCCCGACCCCACCTGGACCCCGAAGGTGCTCGACGTGCTGAAGAAGCACCACGCGCACGCCGTCTTCTTCGTCACCGGCACGATGTCCTCCCGCTACCCGGAGCTGGTCAAGCGCATGGTGGACGAGGGCCATGAGGTCGGCCTGCACACCTTCAACCACCCCGACCTCTCCTACCAGAGCAAGAAGCGCATCGACTGGGAGCTGTCCACCAACCAGCTCGCCATCACCGGCGCCGCCGGCATCCGCACCTCTCTCTTCCGGCCGCCGTACTCCTCCTTCGCCGACGCCATGGACGACAAGTCCTGGCCGGTGACCGAGTACATGGGCACCCGGGGCTACCTCACGGTCGTCAACAACACCGACAGCGAGGACTGGAAGAAGCCGGGCGTCGACGAGATCATCCGCCGTGCCACCCCGCACGGCGGCAAGGGCGCCATCGTCCTGATGCACGACTCGGGCGGCGACCGGCACCAGACCGTGCAGGCCCTCGACGAGTTCCTGCCGACGCTCCAGCAGCAGGGCTACACCTTCGACAACCTCACCGAGGCCCTGGACGCGCCCAGCGCGCACACCGAGGTGACCGGGCTGAATCTGTGGAAGGGCAAGGTCTGGATCTTCCTGGTCTCGGCCTCGGACGGCATCACGAGCGTGATGGTCGTCGGCCTCGCGGTGATCGGCGCACTCGTCATCTCCCGTTTCGTCCTCATGCTCCTGCTCTCCGGCGCCCATGCCCGCCGGGTGCGCCGCAAGGGCTTCAGCTGGGGCCCTCCGGTGACCGAACCGGTGTCGGTGCTGGTCCCGGCGTACAACGAGGGCAAGTGCATCGAGAACACGGTCCGCTCGTTGATGGCGAGCGAGCACCCCATCGAGGTGATCGTCATCGACGACGGCTCGAGTGACGGCACGGCGCGGATCGTGGAGGCGATGGGCCTGCCCAACGTCCGGGTCGTGCGGCAGCTGAACGCGGGCAAGCCGGCCGCGCTCAACCGAGGTATGGCGAACGCCCGTTACGACATCATCGTGATGATGGACGGTGACACGGTCTTCGAACCGGCCACCGTCCGTGAACTCGTCCAACCCTTCGGTGACCCGCGCGTCGGAGCCGTCGCCGGCAACGCGAAGGTCGGCAACCGGGATTCCCTCATCGGTGCCTGGCAGCACATCGAGTACGTGATGGGCTTCAACCTCGACCGCCGGATGTACGACATCCTGCGCTGCATGCCCACGATCCCGGGTGCGGTCGGGGCGTTTAGGAGGTCCGCCCTCGAACGGGTCGGCGGTATGAGCGAGGACACCCTCGCCGAGGACACCGACATCACGATGGCGATGCACCGGGACGGCTGGCGTGTGGTGTACGCCGAGAAGGCACGGGCCTGGACCGAGGCGCCCGAGTCGGTCCAGCAGCTGTGGTCCCAGCGCTACCGGTGGTCGTACGGCACCATGCAGGCGATCTGGAAGCACCGGCGTGCCGTGGTGGAGCGGGGCCCCTCGGGCCGCTTCGGCCGCGTGGGCCTGCCGCTCGTCTCCCTGTTCATGGTGCTGGCCCCGCTGCTGGCCCCGCTGATCGACGTGTTCCTGCTCTACGGCGTCGTGTTCGGCCCGACGCAGAAGACGATCGTCGCCTGGCTCGGCGTCCTCGCCGTCCAGGCGGTCTGCGCGGCCTACGCCTTCCGCCTGGACAAGGAGCGCATGACCCATCTCGTCTCGCTGCCCCTGCAGCAGATCCTCTACCGCCAACTCATGTACGTCGTGCTGCTCCAGTCCTGGATCACGGCACTCACCGGCGGCCGACTGCGCTGGCAGAAGCTCCGGCGCACGGGTGTCGTGGAGGCACCCGGAGGCCCGGTGCCGACCCAGCGCAGTCGCCGGACCAGCAGTGATCGGAGGCCCGTGGCATGACCCACGGATACACGACCGGGACCCCGGAGTCGACGCCGTCGTACGGCATCCCGCAGCAGCGGGTCGCGGAGCCGGCCCCGGCGCCCGCACCGGCCCCGAAGAAGCCGGGCCGCGACCGCTACCTGGACCTCCTGCGCTCGATCGCCCTGGTCCGCGTGGTGGTGTACCACCTGTTCGGCTGGGCCTGGCTGACGGTGCTGTTCCCGTCCATGGGCGTGATGTTCGCGCTGGCGGGCTCGTTGATGGCACGCTCCCTGAACCGCCCCTCGCTCAGCGTCATCAAGAGCAGGGTGCGTAGGCTGCTGCCCCCTCTCTGGGCATTCAGCGCGGTGGCGCTGACGCTGATGCTGGCGGGTGGCTGGAACCCGGTGGAAGACCCGGACAACGGCGGCACCTGGGGCCTGATCAAGCTGATCGACTACGTCATCCCGGTCGGCGCCCCGCCCTTCCCCTGGCACATCGGCTCCCAGTCGGGCCTGCTGGAGGACACCTGGGCCGTTCAGGCGGTGGGCCCGCTGTGGTACCTGCGCGCGTACCTGTGGTTCGTGGTCGCCTCCCCGTTGCTGCTGTGGGCCTTCCGCCGCTTCCCCTGGCCGACGCTGCTGGCCCCCCTCGGCCTCACCGCGGTCGTCGGCACGGGCATCGTCACGATCCCCGGCGAGACGGGCAACGCGGTCACGGACTTCGCGGTCTACGGCGGCTGCTGGGTCCTGGGTTTCGCCCACCACGAGGGCCTGCTGGCGAAGATCCCCCGTTATGTCGCGGTCTCCGTCTCGACCCTGCTGATGGCCTTCGGCCTGTGGTGGGCCTCGGGCCACCTGGGCCCCGACGGCTGGGACCTCAACGACATCCCGCTCGCCCAGGCCTGCTGGTCGTTCGGCTTCGTCGTCATCCTGCTCCAGTACTCCCCGTCCTGGCGGGAACTGCCCGGGCGGCTGGCCCGCTGGGACAGGCTGGTCACGCTCTCCAACAACCGTGCCGTCACGATCTACCTGTGGCACAACATGCTGATCATGGCCACGGTCCCGCTGATCGACCAGGCGTACAACCTTCCCTTCATGCAGAGCGACCGCGCGGTCGCCGCGCTCGACTCCAGCTACATGCTGTGGATGTTCTTCCTGGTCTGGCCCCTGATCGGGGTGACCATCCTGGGCTTCGGCTGGATCGAGGACATCGCGGCCAAGCGGAGCCCGAGGCTGTGGCCGAACGGGGCGAAGCGGGAGGGGGGCCGGCGCAGGACGGCGTAGGAGCGCCTTCCGCGCTTCCCTCACCGGCCGCCCGGGCCGTGAGTGAGAGCAACGTTCCCTTCCGGTCACTCCCAGCCACAGGCAGGAAACGCGCCTTCCCTACCTTCGGGTTCAGTCCCTCTTTGAGAAGACCGAGCACCCGGAGCACCGTGGAGGCGCGTCATGACAGCCCCAGTCCCAACCCGTCGTAGCGGCCGCTGGATCGAGCACTGGGATCCGGAGGACGAGGGATTCTGGAAGGCTACGGGGGAGAAGATCGCCCGGCGGAACCTGTTCTTCTCCGTCCTCTCCGAGCACATCGGGTTCTCGATCTGGACCATGTGGTCCGTGCTGGTGCTCTTCATGGGCCCGGAGTACGGCCTGACTCCGGCCGACAAGTTCCTGCTGACGTCGGTCGTCACGCTGGTCGGCGCCGTCGTCCGGGTCCCGTACACGTTCGCCGTGGCGATCTTCGGTGGCCGGAACTGGACCGTCATCTCGGCCGGCCTCCTCCTCATCCCCACCACCGCGGCGTTCCTCGTGATGAAGCCGGGCACGTCCTACTCCACCTTCCTGCTCATCGGCCTGCTGGCCGGCATCGGCGGCGGCAACTTCGCCTCCTCCATGACCAACATCAACGCCTTCTTCCCGCTGCGGAGGAAGGGGTGGGCGCTCGGGCTCAACGCCGGCGGCGGGAACATCGGCGTGCCGGTCATCCAGCTGATCGCCCTCGCGATCATCGGGGCGGGCGGCGGGCCGCGCGTACTGCTCGGCATCTACATCCCGCTGATCGTCGTCGCCGCCGCGCTCGCCGCGCTGTTCATGGACAACCTGGCCGCCGTGAAGAACGACACCGGGGCGGCGAAGGACGCCGCGAAGGACGCCCACACCTGGATCATGGCCTTCCTCTACATCGGCACGTTCGGGTCGTTCATCGGCTACAGCTTCGCCTTCGGGCAGGTGCTGACGAACCAGTTCGGGCGGACCCCGCTGCAGGCCGCGTACCTCACCTTCGTCGGGCCGCTGCTCGGCTCCCTCATCCGGCCCGTGGGCGGATGGCTCGCCGACCGGTACGGCGGTGCCCGCATCACCCTGTGGAACTACGTCGGCATGGCCGCCGCCACCGCCGTCCTCGTCGTCGCCAGCATGCAGAAGTCGCTGCCGCTGTTCGTGCCCGTCTTCGTGGTGCTGTTCGTCCTGAGCGGGCTCGGCAACGGCTCGACGTACAAGATGATCCCCGGCATCTTCCAGGCGAAGGCCTTGGCCAGGGGGTTGGAGGGCGAAGAGGCCGTCCGCTACGGCCGGCGGCTGTCCGGCGCCTCCATGGGCCTCATCGGAGCCGTCGGCGCGCTCGGCGGCGTCGGCATCAACCTCGCCTTCCGGCAGTCCTTCCTGTCCTACGGTTCCGGCACCGGCGCGTTCGTCGCCTTCCTCGCCTTCTACGGCGCCTGTTTCGCCGTGACCTGGGCCGTATACCTTCGCCGCCCGGCCCGGCAGGCCCAGGCCGAAACCGCGGCCGACACGAAGTCGCAGCTCAGCTACGCCGAAGTGTGACGTAACACTGGCGACACGAAGCCGAACCGAGCCTGTCACGCGACGTTGACAGGCTCCGTCGGTATGCGGGCCAGCTAGGAGAGCCATGTACGACGAACTGCAGCACACCGAAAGCGGACCCCTTGCCGGGTTCACCGTGGGCGTCACCGCCGCCCGCCGCGCCGACGAGCTGGGCGCGCTGCTCCAGCGGCGCGGTGCCGTCGTGCTGCACGCGCCCGCCCTGCGGATCGTGCCGCTCGCCGACGACGGCGAACTGCTCGCCGCGACCAAGGAGATCATCGATCAGGCGCCGGATGTCGTCGTGGCCACCACCGCCATCGGCTTCCGGGGCTGGGTGGAGGCCGCGGAGGGGTGGGGGCTCGGTGAGCAGCTGCTCGGGCGGCTGGGGGACGTCGAGTTGCTGGCGCGCGGACCCAAGGTCAAGGGGGCGGTCCGGGCCGCCGGGCTGACCGAGGAGTGGTCGCCGTCCAGCGAGTCCATGGCCGAGGTGCTCGACCGGCTGCTGGCGGAGGGTGTCGACGGGCGCCGGATCGCCGTACAGCTGCACGGGGAGCCGCTGCCGGGCTTCGTGGAGGCGCTCCGGGCCGGGGGAGCGGAGGTCGTGCCGGTGCCGGTGTACCGGTGGATGCCGCCGGAGGACATCAACCCGCTCGACCGGCTGCTGGACGCGGCCGTCTCGCGGGGTCTCGACGCCATCACCTTCACCAGCGCGCCCGCCGCGGCCTCCCTGCTCAGCCGGGCGGAGGAGCGGGGGCTGCTCGGCGAGCTGCTGACGGCCCTCGGCCATGACGTGCTGCCCGCGTGCGTCGGACCCGCCACCGCGCTGCCGCTGCAGGTACGCGGGGTGGACACCGTACAGCCGGAGCGGTATCGGCTCGGACCGCTCGTGCAACTGCTCTGCCGGGAACTGCCGGGCCGGGCCAGGGCGTTGCCGGTCGCCGGGTACCGAGTGGAGATCCGGGGGCACGCCGTGCTGGTGGACGGCGAGCTGAAGCCGGTGCCCCCGGCGGGGATGTCGCTGCTGCGGGCGCTGGCACGGCGGCCGGGGTGGGTGGTGGCCCGGGCCGAACTGCTGCGGGCCCTGCCGGGGGCCGGCCGCGACGAACACGCGGTGGAGACGGCGATGGCCCGCCTGCGTACGGCTCTCGGGGCGCCGAAGCTGATCCAGACGGTGGTGAAGCGGGGGTACCGGCTGGCGTTGGACCCGGCGGCGGACGCGAAGTACTCGGAGGTGTGATCCGGGTGGCCGGATCCTCCGGGCGGGAACGGCGGGTGGCCGCATGACGCGAGCCCGTGCAGGGGAGCGGCGGATCACCCTCGGCCGGCCGGGCCGGGATCCGTCCGTGGCCGGGCCGTCGCCCGTACCCGGGTCAGCGCCCGCGTCAGGCACCCCACGCCCACCGTCGCGGCCACCGCCCGTACGGCGTTCCACGCCACCCAGGGCCCCTCGAAGCGCTCCCGCAGAGCCGACGGGTCGCCCTTCGCCGCAAGGGCGTTGTTCAGGGGGATGCTGAACGCCACCGTGACGAAGAGGACGAGGACGTACGCGGCCAGGGCCGCCCAGACCCATCGGCGGGACGGCGTTCGCCGCGACTGCCACGCCGCCAGCCCCGTCAGCGCCGGCGCACCCAGGAAGCCCAGGAAGAACACCGGGTTCTGGATGACCGTGTTGATGTTCCGCATGACCTCGACGTACGTCCGGTCGTCGCTGCGCGCCAGGGCGGGCATCACGGCACACGCGAAGATGTAGAAGACCCCGGCGCTCAGGCCCATGGTGATCGTGGCCGCGCACAGCACGAGACCGCTGTTCCGTGTTTCCGTCATGCCTCCAGCGAAGCGGTACCGCCCCGTCCCGGACATGGCCGAGACGCGCCCCCGCATACGCGTGCGTCCAGGGCGCGGAACGGCACGTGTGTACGGGGGGTTCCGGCCGCCGCCGCGGGCAGGCACTGTGAGGAGGAGCGACGCGACGGTTCCCCTCCACGGTCTCCCGCACGTCTCCCGCACGTCTCCTGCCTAGGCGGTGACAGGCACATGGCACTGGGTACGGCCACGCCCCCGTACGAGCCGCGGTTCGACGCCGGGCGGATCTGTCTGGATCTCCTCGCCACCACACACCCGGCCGAACGGCTGGACGCCGTCGAGCCGTTGCGCGCCTGGATCGTCGGCGCGGGACTCGTGCCGCCCGGCACGCCGCTGGCCCAGGCAGACGCCTCCTGGCTCGCGGATTTCCGGGAACTGAGGGGACACATCGGTCAGTTGGTGCGCTCCCCGCTGCCCGCCGACGTGCGGCCGTACGAGCGCGCGCTCGCCCGGGTCAACGAGACCGCCCGTGCCGCGCCGCCCGCCCCGCGCGCCGTGCGCGGCGAGGGCGGCACGCTGGTGCGGGAGTTGGCCGGGCCGCCGGAGTGCGCGGCGCTGCTCGCCGTCCTCGCCCGGGACGCCGTGGAACTGCTCACCGACCCCGTGGCACGGGCGGCCGTGCGGGAGTGCGAGGGGGACAACTGCCCGCTGGTGTACCTGGACACGTCCCGGGGCCGGCGCCGGCGCTGGTGCTCCAGCGAGGTCTGCGGCAACCGCGAGCGGGTCGCCCGGCACCGGCGCCGGGCGGCGCTCGCGCGGGCCTGAGTGTCCGGTACGGACGTTCTGCCGGATTGCGCCCATGTGGCGGGCGGAGTGATTTCCGCAACACCGGGTTTGCCGGTGTCACCGTCCGGGCAACCCGGCCGCTCCCGGCGGTGTGCCGGAAATGTAAAGATCACCTGGTGGGAATGTGCGTGCATGTCCCGCTCGTCACGTCACCCACAAGAAAACTGTCACCTCCGTTTGAACACCACGCGCCTTCCTTCCGTACGGGTGGGCGAGCGACCGACTGGGGGAACCCCCGGACACCGGAGGTGGGCGTGCGCAAGGATGCGGCCGTGGCCAATGAACGTGGATCGAGGGCCCGACATCGCATGTCTACACAGCCCTCGGAACCTGATGAGGAGCTGATGCGTGCCCTGTACCGCGAGCACGCCGGGCCTCTGCTTGCGTATGTCCTGCGACTGGTCGCCGGTGATCGGCAGCGCGCCGAGGACGTCGTGCAGGAAACGCTTATCCGTGCCTGGAAGAACGCCGGTCAGCTCAACCGGGCGACCGGATCGGTACGCCCCTGGCTGGTGACGGTCGCGCGCCGCATCGTCATCGACGGCCACCGCAGCCGGCAGGCCCGGCCGCAGGAGGTCGATCCGTCGCCGCTGGAGGTCATCCCCGCGGAGGACGAGATCGACAAGGCGCTGTGGCTGATGACGCTGTCGGACGCGCTCGACGACCTGACCCCGGCCCACCGGGAGGTGCTCGTCGAGACGTACTTCAAGGGGCGTACGGTCAACGAGGCGGCCGAGACGCTGGGCATTCCCAGCGGCACCGTCCGCTCCCGGGTGTTCTACGCCCTGCGATCGATGAAGCTGGCACTGGAGGAGCGGGGGGTGACGGCGTGATGAGCGGGTACGGGGGAATGCAAGGGTTCGGCACGGGTGGTCCGGGTATGTCTGGACCCATGAGCCCAAGTCAGGGATCTTCGGTGCCGAGCGAGCACGAGACCGTCGGCGCCTACGCCCTCGGGATTCTCGACGACGCCGAGGCAACCGCTTTCGAGGCCCACCTCGCCGGCTGCGAGTGGTGCGCCCAGCAACTCGACGAACTGGCCGGGATGGAGCCGATGCTCGCCGCGCTCGCGGACCTGCCGGGCTCCGGAAGCACCCCAGCGATCGGTGAGTCGCTCTCGGCCAGGCCCAGCCCGCGGCTGGTGGAGAAGCTGGTCGACGAGGTCGCCGAGCACCGC
This sequence comes from Streptomyces sp. NPDC006314, assembly GCF_040613075.1. Classification (NCBI taxonomy): domain Bacteria; kingdom Bacillati; phylum Actinomycetota; class Actinomycetes; order Kitasatosporales; family Streptomycetaceae; genus Streptomyces; species Streptomyces sp. NPDC006314. The sequence goes on from NZ_JBEXRL010000012.1 coordinate 82,245, forward strand.
GCCCAGAAGCGCCGGCGCAGCTTCTACATGATCGCGGCGGCGGCCGCGCTGATCATCGCCGGCCCGCTGGCCGCTGTGGCGGTGAACAGCGGCTCGGACGACGGCAAGCAGGTCACCGCATCCCCGGCCCAGAGCACCTTCCGGACCATGTCCGACAAGGCGTCGGCCACGGACCCGTCGACCCACGTCAGCGCGACCGTCGGCATGGCGCAGAAGGCCTGGGGCACCCAGGCCGTTCTGGAGCTGAAGAACGTCAAGGGCCCGCTCAAGTGCTCCCTGGTCCTGGTCGCCAAGAACGGCCAGCGCGTGACGATGTCGTCGTGGTCCGTCCCGAACTGGGGCTACGGCCTCCCGGACGGGAAGACACCGGAGTCCAAGCAGCCGCTGTACATCGGCGGGGCCGCGGCCTTCCAGCCGAACGAGATCGACCACTTCGAGGTCGTGACCTTCGAGGGAAAGAAGCTGGTCCAGGTGGACGCGTAGTCGCCGTAGCTTTGCCGGGTCCCCTTCGCGTACGGTTGACGGCTGCCCAGCACGTCAGAAGGGGGCCCGGTGGCCGCTCAGGTTCAGCAGTCCGCGGTCGGCTCGGTACACGACGCACACGATTCCGTCCGTGACCGAGAGATCAGTGTCGAACAGGAACACCTGGACCGGGTGTACCGGCGGCTGGAGGAGAAGATCCACGAGGCCGAGTTCCTGATGCACGACGCGGCCAAGCGCGGCCAGGTGGGCACCCCGGGCGCGCTGGCCGAACGCGACGCGCAGGTATTCCGGGCCGGTATCCACCTGAACCGGCTCAACAACGAGTTCGAGGACTTCCTCTTCGGCCGCGTCGACCTGCTGCTCGGCAGGGACGGCAAGAAGGGCCCCGACGGCGCGTACACAGCGGTGGAGCCGGCCGAGGGAGCGGTACGGGAGGACAACACCGCCGACATCGCCGAGACCCTGCACATCGGCCGCATCGGCGTCCTCGACCAGGACTACTCCCCGCTGGTCATCGACTGGCGCGCGCCCGCCGCCGCGCCCTTCTACCGGGCCACGCCCGTCGACCCCGGGCGGGTCGTACGGCGCCGGGTCATCCGCTCCAAGGGCCGCCGGGTCCTCGGCGTCGAGGACGACCTGATGCGCCCGGAGCTGACCGCCCGCCTCGACGGCCGCGAGCTGGCCGTGATCGGCGACGGCGCCCTCATGGCCGCCCTCGGCCAGGCCCGCAGCCACACCATGCGGGACATCGTCTCCTCCATCCAGGCCGAGCAGGACCTGGTCATCCGCGCTCCCGCCGCCTCCGTCACGTACGTGGAGGGCGGTCCGGGCACGGGCAAGACCGCGGTCGCCCTGCACCGCGCGGCCTACCTGCTCTACCAGGACCGCAGACGGTACGCGGGCGGCATCCTGATCGTCTCCCCGACCCCGCTGCTGGTCGCCTACACCGAGGGCGTGCTGCCGTCGCTCGGCGAGGAGGGCCAGGTCGCGATCCGCGCGATCGGCTCGCTCGTCGACGGCGCCGAGGCCACCCTGTACGACTCCCCGTCCGTGGCCCGCGCCAAGGGCTCGTACCGGATGCTCAAAGTGCTGCGCAAGGCGGCCCGGGGCGCCCTGGAGCTGGGGCCGGGCGGCGGTGCACCGGGCGGTCGGCTCGCGCTGGACGACGACACCGACGCCCGGCCGCAGGCCTTCTCCGGCCCGCCCGCCCGGCTCCGCGTGGTCGCCTTGGGGCGCCGCCTCGAACTGGAGGCCCACGAGCTGGAACGGATCCGCCATACCGCCCTCGGCGGCACCGCGCCGGTCAACCTGCTCCGCCCGCGCGCCCGCAGGCTGCTCCTGGACGCCCTCTGGGCCAAGTCCGGCGCCGGCGCCCGGCACACCGACCCGGAACTGGCCGCCGAACTGCGCTCCTCCTTCGACGAGGACATCGCCGGCGAGGACGCCTTCATCGCGTTCCTCGACGCCTGGTGGCCCGAGCTGACCCCGAAGGCGGTGCTCGCAGCCATGGCCGACGAGAAACGGCTCGGCCGCTGGGCCCGCCGGATCCTCAACCCCGGCGAGGTCCGAAAGGTCGCCCGCTCCCTCAGGCGGGACGGCCACTCCGTGCACGACATCGCCATGCTCGACGAGCTGCAGGCGATCCTCGGCGCCCCGGCCCGCCCCAGGAAGAGACGCGAACTCGACCCGCTGGACCAGCTCACCGGCCTGGAGGAGCTGATGCCGGTGCGTGAGGAGACCCAGCGGGAGCGGGCCGAGCGCCTCGCGCAGGAGCGCACCGAGTACGCGCACGTCATCGTGGACGAGGCCCAGGACCTCACCCCGATGCAGTGGCGCATGGTCGGCCGCCGCGGCCGGCACGCCACCTGGACGGTCGTCGGCGACCCGGCGCAGTCCTCCTGGTCCGACCCGGACGAGGCGGCCGAGGCCCGCGACGAGGCCCTCGGCACCCGCCCCCGGCGCCGCTTCCAGCTCACCGTGAACTACCGCAACCCGGCCGAGATCGCCGAACTGGCCGCCAAGGTCCTCGCGCTCGCCATGCCCGGTTCCGAGGCGCCGTCCGCCGTACGGTCCACCGGGGTCGAGCCGCGTTTCGTGCGCACGAACAGGGACCACAGCACTGCTCCGGGGGACTCGCTGGGCACGACCGTGCGGGCCGAGGCCGAGCGGCTCCTCGGGACGGTGGACGGCACGGTCGGCGTGGTCGTCGCGATGAACCGGCGCGAGGAGGCCCGCCGCTGGCTGGCCGGGCTCGGCGACCGGGCCGTCGCGCTCGGCAGCCTGGAGGCCAAGGGCCTGGAGTACGACGCCACGGTCGTCGTCTCACCCGCGGAGATCGCGGACGAGTCCCCGGCCGGCCTGCGCGTGCTGTACGTGGCGCTGACCCGGGCCACCCAGCAGCTGACGGTGGTCTCCGGTGAGCGGGACGCACCGGACGCGGCCGGGGTCCCGGACCTGCTCAGGGACTGACCTCCCGGGAACCTTCCGGGAGGGGGAATGGCTGTACCGCATCCGTTTGTTAGCCTGGACGTGGCACCGGCCCGATCCAAGCCCCCGGGCCCAACCTTCGTCCCTGCGAGGGACCACTTGCCGCGAGGCGAGCATGGCGGGTCGGTGTCATGAAACATGTGGGAGGCCCACGTCACCTGGTGGCGTGGGCCTCTTTCTCTGCCCGATCCCTCTTTCTCTGCCCGATCATCTCGTATGGTGGAAGTGGTTTTCCGAAATCGCGCACCTGCTGCACGGCCCCTGTGAACAAAACGTCCGTAACCCAGGGCGACTACCACGTACTGACCGGTAGGTGCGACGATCGGACGGCACAACACGCGACACGGTGAAAGCAGAGGAAGTCGGCCATGGCAACGGCGCCCAGCGTCTCCTACTCGATGACCATCCGGCTGGAGGTGCCCGCGAGCGGAACCGCCGTCTCGCAGCTCACCACCGCCGTGGAGTCCTCCGGAGGCTCGGTGACCGGCCTCGACGTCACCGCGTCCGGCCACGAGAAGCTCCGTATCGACGTCACCATCGCGGCCACCTCGACCGCCCACGCCGAGGAGATCGTCGAGAAGCTGCGCGGCATCGAGGGCGTCACGCTGGGCAAGGTCTCCGACCGTACGTTCCTCATGCACCTCGGCGGCAAGATCGAGATGGCGTCGAAGCACCCCATCCGCAACCGTGACGACCTGTCCATGGTCTACACGCCGGGTGTGGCCCGCGTCTGCATGGCCATCGCCGAGAACCCCGAGGACGCGCGCCGCCTCACCATCAAGCGCAACTCCGTTGCGGTCGTGACGGACGGCTCCGCGGTGCTCGGCCTCGGCAACATCGGCCCCAAGGCCGCGCTGCCCGTCATGGAAGGCAAGGCGGCCCTCTTCAAGCGCTTCGCCGGGATCGACGCCTGGCCGATCTGCCTGGACACCCAGGACACCGACGCGATCGTCGAGATCGTCAAGGCGATCGCCCCCGGCTTCGCCGGCATCAACCTCGAGGACATCTCCGCGCCCCGCTGCTTCGAGATCGAGGCCCGGCTGCGCGAGGCCCTCGACATCCCCGTGTTCCACGACGACCAGCACGGCACCGCGATCGTCGTCCTCGCCGCCCTGACCAACGCCCTGCGCGTCGCGGACAAGGCCATCGAGAACATCCGGGTCGTCATGTCAGGCGCCGGCGCGGCCGGTACGGCCATCCTCAAGCTGCTGCTCGCCGCCGGCGTGAAGAACGCCGTCGTCGCCGACATCCACGGTGTCGTCCACGCGGGCCGCGAGGACCTGGTGGACGCCCCGGCCGACTCGCCGCTGCGCTGGATCGCCGACAACACCAACCCCGAGGGCCTGACCGGCACCCTGAAGGAGGCCGTGCACGGCGCCGACGTCTTCATCGGGGTCTCCGCGCCGAACGTCCTCGACGGTGACGACGTGGCCGCCATGGCCGACGGCGCCATCGTGTTCGCGCTCGCGAACCCCGATCCCGAGGTCGACCCCGCAATCGCCCGCCAGACGGCGGCCGTTGTGGCCACCGGCCGCTCCGACTTCCCGAACCAGATCAACAACGTGCTGGTCTTCCCGGGTGTCTTCCGCGGCCTGCTGGACGCCCAGTCCCGCACCGTCAACACCGAGATGATGCTCGCCGCCGCGAAGGCCCTCGCCGACGTGGTGACCGAGGACGAGCTGAACCCGAACTACATCGTCCCGAGCGTCTTCAACGACAAGGTCGCGGGCGCGGTGGCCGGCGCGGTCCGCGAGGCCGCGAAGGCGGCCGGGGCGACGGCCTGACGACGGCGTGCCGTACTGTGCCGGGGCTGTGAGGATCACCACGGCGGCCCCGGCCCCGGCGCGTCGTGGAACCACCTGATGCCGGGTGCGCTCTAGGGTGACGGCCGAGCAGGCGCTTCTCGTGCGACTCCCCAGGGTGTTCCCACGACTCCTACGGGTGCTGGATTGGCTTTCCCGCCGCAGGTAGGGGCAGGATGCTCCCCCAGGGACTTCGTCCAGGGGGCACCCCCAGGGGCGCGAGCGCATCGGCATCGCAGTGCCTCGGGCGGCTCCGCCGCGTGGCACACCCCAACGGCAAGAAAGACACGGGAGTAACAACATGAACCGCAGTGAGCTGGTGGCCGCGCTGGCCGACCGCGCCGAGGTGACCCGCAAGGACGCCGACGCCGTGCTGGCCGCGTTCGCCGAGACCGTCGGCGAGATCGTCGCCAAGGGCGACGAGAAGGTCACCATCCCCGGCTTCCTGACCTTCGAGCGCACCCACCGTGCCGCTCGTACCGCGCGCAACCCGCAGACCGGCGAGCCCATCAACATCCCCGCCGGCTTCAGCGTGAAGGTCACCGCGGGCAGCAAGCTCAAGGAAGCCGCCAAGGGCAAGTGACCTTGCCGTTCGTACGCCACGTGACGGCGTACGAGGCGTTCTGACGCACGATGACGCCAAAGGGGCGACCCTCCATCACCGGAGGGCCGCCCCTTCGTCGTACGGCCGTCGTACGGCCTACGCGGACCGCTAACCGAGCGCCTTGCCCGGCAGCTCGACCTTCGCGCCCAGCTCCACGAGCTTCTCCATGAAGTTCTCGTAGCCGCGGTTGATGAGGTCGATGCCGTGGACACGCGAGGTGCCCTCGGCGGCCAGGGCCGCGATGAGGTACGAGAAGCCGCCGCGCAGGTCGGGGATGACCAGGTCGGAGCCCTGGAGTTTGGTCGGGCCCGAGACGACCGCGGAGTGCAGGAAGTTGCGCTGGCCGAAGCGGCAGTCGGAGCCGCCCAGGCACTCGCGGTAGAGCTGGATGTGGGCGCCCATCTGGTTCAGGGCCGAGGTGAAGCCCAGGCGGGACTCGTACACCGTCTCGTGGATGATGGACAGGCCCGTGGCCTGGGTCAGGGCCACCACCAGCGGCTGCTGCCAGTCGGTCTGGAAGCCGGGGTGCACGTCCGTCTCCAGCGCGATGGACTTCAGCTGGCCGCCGGGGTGCCAGAAGCGGATGCCCTCGTCGTCGATCTCGAAGGCACCGCCCACCTTCCGGTAGGTGTTCAGGAACGTCATCATCGAGCGCTGCTGGGCGCCGCGGACGTAGATGTTGCCGCTGGTCGCCAGCGCCGCCGACGCCCAGGACGCGGCCTCCAGGCGGTCCGGCAGGGCCGCGTGGGTGTAGCCGCCGAGCTGGTCCACACCGGTGATGCGGATCGTGCGGTCGGTGTCCATCGCGATGATCGCGCCCATCTTCTGCAGCACGCAGATGAGGTCCTCGATCTCCGGCTCGACGGCCGCGTTGGACAACTCCGTGACGCCCTCGGCGAGTACGGCCGTCAGCAGCACCTGCTCGGTCGTGCCGACGGACGGGTACGGCAGGCGGATCTTCGTACCGCGCAGCCGCTGCGGAGCCTCCAGGTACTGCCCGTCCGCGCGCTTCTCGATGGTCGCGCCGAACTGCCGCAGCACGTCGAAGTGGAAGTCGATGGGCCGGCCGCCGATGTCACAGCCGCCGAGGCCCGGGATGAACGCGTGGCCGAGACGGTGCAGCAGCGGACCGCAGAAGAGGATCGGGATACGGCTGGAACCCGCGTGGGCGTCGATGTCAGCCACGTTGGCGCTCTCGACGTGCGTCGGGTCGAGCACCAGCTCGCCGGGCTCCTCGCCCGGACGGACCGTCACACCGTGCAGCTGGAGCAGGCCGCGCACGACCCGCACGTCACGGATGTCGGGAACGTTGCGCAGCCGGCTCGGCGCGCTGCCCAGCAGGGCGGCGACCATGGCCTTCGGTACGAGGTTCTTCGCACCGCGGACACGGATCTCGCCCTCCAGCGGGGTTCCGCCGTGGACAAGCAGGACATCGTCGTTGACGGTCATGAATCTCGCGTTCCGATGAGTTGGGCAGGGGCCGGCCGATCACTGTGCGCAGGGCCGGAAAGACAGGGTAATCGTCCATCACCCCCCGCCCGTAAGCCCGAGTACCGCCCAGCCGCGTCATAGCTGTGTCACAACACGAACCGTTCCCTATCGGGCACATGGGGTCACCGGCGCGTCGGCACGCGCCCCACCGCGCGTCCGTGCGCCCGCCCGTCTCCGGCCACCGCCCGCGAGCGAGGCCCCCGCAGGCCACACCCTTCGATCCGGCTGCGTTCTCCCCCACGCCCCCGATTGGCTCCCCACACCGGGGGAAGATGCGGGATCATGTCTGGCATGACCGAGGTGTCCTCGCTCACAGGGCGGCTGCTCGTGGCCACGCCCGCCCTGGCGGACCCGAACTTCGACCGTGCGGTGGTGCTCCTTCTCGACCACGACGAGGAGGGCTCCCTCGGTGTCGTCCTCAACCGCCCCACCCCGGTGGACGTGGGCGACATCCTGGAGGGCTGGGCCGATCTCGCCGGCGAGCCGGGTGTGGTCTTCCAGGGCGGCCCCGTCTCGCTGGACTCCGCGCTCGGCGTGGCGGTCATCCCGGGCGGCGCGGACGGTGACCACGCCCCCCTCGGCTGGCGGCGGGTGCACGGCGCGATCGGCCTCGTCGACCTGGAGACCCCGCCGGAACTGCTCGCCTCGGCCCTGGGCAGCCTGCGGATCTTCGCCGGTTACGCCGGCTGGGGCCCCGGCCAGCTGGAGGACGAGCTGGTCGAAGGCGCCTGGTACGTGGTCGAGTCCGAACCGGGCGACGTCTCCTCACCGACCCCGGAGAGACTCTGGCGCGAGGTGCTGCGGCGCCAGCGCAATGAGCTGGCGATGGTGGCGACGTACCCGGACGACCCTTCGCTCAACTGATGCGTGTGCGCTTCAGTACCCTGGGCGGTATGAGCACTCTTGAGCCCGAGCGCGGGACTGGTACGGGGACCCTCGTAGAGCCGACGCCGCAGGTGTCCCACGGCGACGGCGACCACGAGCGCTTCGCCCACTACGTCCAGAAGGACAAGATCATGGCGAGCGCCCTCGACGGCACCCCCGTCGTGGCGCTGTGCGGCAAGGTCTGGGTGCCGGGACGCGACCCGAAGAAGTACCCCGTGTGCCCCATGTGCAAGGAGATCTACGAGTCCATGGGCAGCGGCGGCGAGGACAAGGGCGGCGACAAGTAGCGGTCTTTCCGTCGGCCTGAGTTTTCGAGAGGCCCCCGGCCAGCGTGCGTGACACGCGTGTCCGGGGGCCTTCGTGTTTTCCGGTCACAGAGTGGTGGAGACCTCTTGTCGGCATGTTCATGTAGTCCTTAGCCTCCTCCTGTTGTGCAGAGCGAAACAGTCATTGCACATGTTGCAACGCATTGTCTCTGGAGGAACGCTCCATGAAGCTGTCCGCCCCGCTCGCGGCAGTGCTCACCCTCGCCGTCGTCACCGTCTGCGCCCCCCGGTCCTCCTCCAACTCCGCCTCCGACCAGGACTTCAGGAGCGGCACCCTGCGGGTGTGGCTCTTCCGGGGAGTCGGCAACGAGCCGAAGAAGAAGGTCGTCGACACGGTCGTCACCGCCTTCGAGAAGGCCCACAAGGACACCGAGGTCGATGTCGAGTACCTCCCCGTCGAGACCCGCGCCCAGCGCGTCAGGGCCGCCTACGACGACCCGAAGTCCGCGCCGGACCTCATCGAGTACGGCGACACCGACACCGCCGGCTACGTCCGCGAGGGCGGACTCCTCGACATGACCGGGGAGTTCCGCACCTGGCGCGAGGTCAAGGACACCGACCCGACCGCCCGGCGGGGCCCCGGCCATGGACGCTGTCGCCGTCCCTGGACGCCTTCCGGCGGGTCTTCGGGCAGCAGGATTTCGGCCGGTACTTCGTCAACAGCCTGGTGGTGGCGGGGAGTGCGGTGATCGCCTCGGCACTGATCGCCTTTCTCGCGGCGACCGCCGTCACGCGATTCCGCTTCCGGACCACCCTGTTGATCATGTTCCTGGTGGCCCAGATGGTGCCCGTGGAGGCCCTCACGATCCCGCTGTTCTTCCTCATGCGGGACTTCGGCCGGCTGAACACTCTCGGCTCGCTGATCCTGCCTCACATCGCCTTCTCGCCGCCCTTCGCGATCTGGATGCTGCGGGGGTTCGTGAAGGCGGTCCCGGAGGCCCTGGAGGAGGCCGCGTACCTCGACGGGGCGAGCCGCGGGCGATTCCTCTGGCGGATCCTTTTCCCGCTCGTTCTGCCCGGCCTGGTGGCCACGAGCGTGTTTTCCTTCATCTCGGCCTGGAACGACTTCCTGTTCGCCAAGTCCTTCATCATCAGCGACACCTCACAGCCGACCCTGCCGATGGCCCTGCTGGTGTTCTACACGCCGGACGAGCCGGACTGGGGCGGGGTCATGGCCGCGTCCACGGTGATGACGATTCCGGTGCTGGTCTTCTTCCTACTCGTACAGCGGCGCCTGGTCTCCGGACTGGGTGGAGCGGTTAAGGACTGAACATGGTGGATGTGATTCCGTACGAGCTGTTCAGCGGGTTCGACGTGGGACTGGTCCCGGCGCCCAGCGGCTTCGCGGCCGCACTGCCCGGCGGAGGTCAGGGATACTTCATCGACGCCGAGACCGAGATCGAGGCGGCCGCCGGCACCGAACGGGTCGCGCGGTGGCTGCGGACGACCGTCGGCGCGGCGACCGGATACCCGTTGCCGCCGCACACCGACAACTGGAACCGGATCCTGCTGCGGATCATCCCCGGTCTGGCCGCGGAACTCGGCAGCCCCGAGGCGTACCGCCTGTCCGCCGACGGCCATGTGATCGCCATCGACGGGGCGAGCGAGACGGGGCTGTTCTGGGGCGCCCAGACCTTCAGGCAACTGCTGGGCCCCGACGCCTTCCGCCGGGCACCGGTCGCCGTCAAGGAGGAGTGGGGGTTCCCCGCGGTCACCATCCACGACGCCCCCCGATTCCGCTGGCGCGGCCTCCTCCTCGACGTCGCCCGGCACTTCATGCCCAAGGAAGGCGTGCTGCGTTACCTGGACCTGATGGCCGCGCACAAACTCAACGTCTTCCACTTCCACCTGACGGACGACCAGGGCTGGCGGATCGAGATCAAGCGCTACCCGAAGCTGACCGAGATCGGTGCCTGGCGGGCGCGGACGAAATTCGGTCACCGGGCCTCACCGCTGTGGGAGGAGAAGCCGCACGGGGGTTACTACACCCAGGACGACATCCGGGAGATCGTCGCCTACGCCGCGGAGCGGCATATCACCGTCGTCCCGGAAATCGACGTGCCGGGCCACTCGCAGGCGGCCATCGCCGCATACCCGGAACTCGGCAACACCGACGTCATCGGCACCACCGCCCTCTCCGTCTGGGACACCTGGGGGATCTCCTCCAACGTACTGGCCCCCACCGACACCACCCTGCGCTTCTACGAGGGGGTGTTCGAGGAGGTCCTGGAGCTGTTCCCCTCGCAGTTCATCCATGTCGGCGGCGATGAGTGCCGCAAGGAGCAGTGGAGCGAGTCGGTGGCCGCCAAGACCCGCATCACGGAACTCGGGCTGGCCGACGAGGAGGAACTCCAGTCCTGGTTCATCGGGCACTTCGACGCGTGGCTCTCCGCGCGCGGGCGCCGCCTCATCGGCTGGGACGAGATCCTCGAGGGCGGCCTAGCGAAGAACGCGGCGGTGTCCTCGTGGCGCGGTTACGGAGGCGGTGTCGCCGCCGCGCGGGCCGGTCACGACGTGGTCATGTGCCCCGAGCAGTACGTGTACCTGGACCACCGGCAGGCCCCGGGCGAGGACGAACCGGTGCCGATCGGGTTCGTGCGCACCCTGGAGGACGTCTACCGGTTCGAACCCGTACCACCCGGCCTCACCGAGGAGGAGGCCGGGCACGTCCTGGGCACCCAGGCGAACGTCTGGACCGAGGTGCTGGAGGACAGCGCGCGCGTGGACTACCAGGCCTTCCCCCGGCTCGCGGCCTTCGCCGAGGTGGCCTGGAGCCCGCTGCCCGCCCCGGCGGAACGGGACTTCGCGGACTTCGAGCGCCGTATGGCCGCCCACTACGCGCGACTCGACGCCCTCGGCGTCGCCTACCGGCCGCCCACCGGGCCCCGCCCGTGGCAGAGGCGCCCCGGCGTGCTCGGCCGCCCGATCGAGGGACCGCCTCCGAACAAGTAATGGAAAAAGACCTCAAGGGTCACCGAAGAGTGGCAATCGCCATGCATCGGCGATGCGGTGCGAAAACGGACCATCTCCCCGATGAGGTGGGCGAATGCCTCCTAGCGGACCCCCGCGTCCGCCCCTCGCGAGAATGTGCCAGAGTTGCCACGTCCGCCCTGTGAGCACGTACCGTACGGCCACACAGGTGGGACCAGGTGGGGCAGCGGGAAGGGGCAGCCGGTTTGACCACGCACGCACCGCAGGCGGCGCAGGCCGTCACGCTGCCCACGACGCTGGACGAGGCGGTGGCGGCCCTCACCGCCATGCCCGCCGCCGTCCCGGTCGCGGGCGGCACCGACCTGATGGCCGCCGTCAACTCCGGCCAGCTCAGGCCCGCCGCACTGGTGGGCCTCGGGCGGATCAGCGAGATCCGCGGCTGGCAGTACCAGGACGGCCACGCGCTGCTCGGCGCGGGCCTCACGCACGCGCGTATGGGACGCCCCGACTTCGCGGCCCTCATTCCGGCGCTCGCCGCCGCCGCGCGTGCGGCGGGCCCGCCGCACATCCGCAACGCCGGCACCCTGGGCGGCAACATCGCCTCGGCCGCCCCCACCGGGGACGCGCTGCCGGTGCTGGCCGCCCTGGAGGCGACACTGATCATCGCGGGCCCGGGCGGAGCCCGCCGGGAGATCCCGGTGTCGCATCTGCTGGCCGGCGTGGAGATGCTGCACGGCGGCGAACTCATCGGCTACGTGCGCGTGCCGCTGCTGCACGCCCCGCAGGTCTTCCTGAAGGCGACCGGACGCACCGGTCCGGGCCGCGCGCTGGCCTCCGTGGCCCTCGTCCTCGACCCGGCCCGGCGCGGCGTGCGCTGCGCCGTCGGGGCCATAGCGCCGATGCCGCTCCGGCCGCTGGAGGCCGAGCAGTGGGTCGCGCAGCTCATCGACTGGGACAACGACCGCGCGCTCGTCCCGGAGGCCCTGAACGCCTTCGGCGAGTACGTCGCCGCGGCCTGCATCCCCGATCCGGCCCCCGAGCCCGACGGCTCCACGGTCCCGCTTCCGCCCGCCGTACTGCACCTGCGGCGCACCGTCGCCGCGCTGGCCCGACGAGCACTGGGGAGGGCGCTGTCGTGACCGACGACCAGCACGGAGAGGGCACGCCCCAGGGCGGCGGACGCTGGAACCCGCTGCCCCAGGGCGACTACGACGACGGCGCCACCGCCTTCGTCAAGCTCCCTGAGGGCGGTATCGACGCCCTGCTGTCCGGCGACAGCCCGCTCGCCGCACCAGGTCACGGCTATGTGCCGCCGCAGATAACGGTCACCCCCGGGACCGGTGATCCCGCCGCCGGCGCCTGGACGACGCCCGCCGGCGGCGCGCAGTGGCCCGACCCGAACGCCACGGGCCCGGCGCAGGGCGCGGACGCCGACGACCGGTTCACCTACCAGCCGGGCGCCACGCAGCACTGGACCTTCGAGGAACCCGCGGCCCCGACGGCCCCCGGGCACGACGTCACCGGGCAGTGGTCGATCCCCGTCGCCGGCGGCGATCTTCCGGACGAATCGGGCGAGTTCACCACGTCCTCCCTGGTCGAGCAGTGGGGCGGCACCCCGCCTGCCACCCTGCCCGGTGGCGCGCCCGCGCCCTGGGCGACGGACGGCACGGACCGCTCCTGGGGGCAGCCCGAGGACCCGCAGGCCCCGGCCCGGCCGGGTGCACCCCTGTCCGACCACACCGGCGCCCACCCGGCCGGCCCGGCACCGACCTCCGCGCCGGACGAGGCTCATGTCCCGGAGGAGCGGTACGGACACGGCCCGGCCGGTCACGCGGAGCACGGTCAAGCGGAGCACGGTCACGTCGAGCGCGATGACGTGGACGCCGGGCATCCGGGGATCGGTCACCCCGGGACCGGCCACGGGGACACCGGCCATCCGGACGCCGACCACACCGACACCGGCCACCACCCGGACACCGGTCACGTCGAGGCCGGCCACGGCGACACGGCCGACGCAACCGCCGCCCAGGCGGCGCCCGGTGGGCACGGCACGCCGGCTCCGCAGCGGACCGGGTCCGGCGCGGCCCCGGAAACGGACGCCCATGGCCCCACGGAGCCCCTTGAGCGCCCCGCTGACGGCCCGGCAGACCGCGACGCGGCGTTGGGCTGGGCGGAGGCGTCGCAAGCCGCCACAGCGGCGGACACGGCCTCACCCGCCGACGCGGCGGCCACGCCGGCACCCGCCGACGCGGCGGCCACGCCGGCACCCGCCGACGACACGGTGACCACTGCCGACCCGGCCGCTCCGGCGGACGCCCACGAGGGCGCCGCACCCGAACACGCCCACGAGGCCGCCGTACCGGAAGACACCGCCGACGCCGCCACGCCGAGCGCGGCGGGCGACGCGCCCGAGGGTGCCGCCGGGGGCGGGCCCGAGCATGCCGCCGAGGACCCGGCCGCCGTGCCGCCTCCGCAGCACGACGACCACCCCCTCGCCTCCTATGTCCTGCGCGTGAACGGTGCCGACCGCCCCGTCACCGAGGCCTGGATCGGCGAGTCCCTGCTCTACGTCCTGCGTGAACGGCTCGGCCTCGCGGGCGCCAAGGACGGCTGCTCGCAGGGCGAGTGCGGCGCCTGCAACGTGCAGGTCGACGGGCGTCTGGTGGCCTCCTGCCTGGTCCCGGCGGTCACCGCGGCCGGCAGTGAGGTGCGGACGGTGGAGGGCCTGGCCGTCGACGGGCAGCCTTCCGACGTCCAGCGCGCGCTCGCACGGTGCGGTGCCGTGCAGTGCGGTTTCTGCGTGCCGGGCATGGCGATGACCGTGCACGACCTGCTGGAGGGCAACCCGGCGCCGAGCGAGCTGGAGACCCGCCAGGCCCTGTGCGGCAACCTCTGCCGTTGCTCCGGCTACCGGGGCGTCCTGGAGGCCGTCCAGGAGGTCGTCGCGGAACGCGAGGCCTCGCACGCCGGCCCCGAGACGGACGCGGACGGGACACGCGTCCCGCACCAGGCGGGCCCCGGCTCCGGCGGCGTCAACCCGTCGGCGTTCGAGGCCCCGGGCGTGTTCGGTTCCCCCCCGGCCGCCCCAGGTGGCTACGGGAACCCGAGGACCGCCTACGGCGAGCCGCAGGACCCGTACGGCGACGCCCCGGGCACCTACGGTGACGCTCCGGGCGCCTACGGTGACACTCCGGACCCGTACGGCACCCCGGGACCGCACGATCACCACTACGGCCAGGACGGAGGCCAGGCGTGAGCAACGAAGCCGGCACCGCGACCACCGCCGCGGAACCCGCCCCCGAGGCCGAGCCGTTGCCGCACGGCATCGGCGCCTCCCTGCCGCACGCCGACGCCCGCGCCAAGACCGAGGGCACCTTCCCGTACGCGGCCGACCTGTGGGCCGAGGGCCTGCTGTGGGCGGCCGTGCTGCGCTCCCCGCACGCGCACGCGCGCATCGTGTCCATCGACACCAGCCACGCGCGCGAGATGCCCGGCGTACGGGCCGTCGTCACCCACGAGGACGTCCCCGGCACGCCCCGCCACGGCCGGGGCGTCCCCGACCGCCCGGTGTTCGCCTCCGAGGTCGTACGCCACCACGGCGAGCCCATCGCGGCCGTCGCCGCCGACCACCCGGACACCGCGCGGATGGCCGCCGCGGCCGTCATCGTCGAGTACGAGGTACTCGACCCGGTCACCGATCCCGAACAGGCCTTCGAGGCCGAGCCGCTGCACCCCGACGGCAACCTGATCCGGCACATCCCGCTGCGCCACGGCGACCCGGACGCGGTCGGCGAGGTCGTCGTCGAGGGCCTGTACCGCATCGGCCGCCAGGACCCGGCTCCCATCGGCGCCGAGGCCGGTCTCGCCGTGCCCCGCCCCGACGGCGGCGTGGAGCTGTACCTGGCCTCCACCGACCCGCACACCGACCGCAACACGGCCGCCGCCTGCTACGGCCTGCCCCCCGATCGGGTGAAGATCGTCGTCACCGGGGTGCCGGGCGCCACGGCCGACCGCGAAGACCAGGGTTTCCAGCTCCCGCTCGGCCTGCTCGCCCTCAAGACCGGCTGCCCGGTGAAGCTGACGGCCACCCGCGAGGAGTCCTTCCTCGGTCACGCCCACCGCCACCCGACGCTGCTCAGGTACCGCCATCACGCCGACGCCGAGGGCAAGCTGGTCAAGGTCGAGGCGCAGATCCTGCTCGACGCGGGCGCGTACGCCGACACCTCCGCCGACGCCCTGGCCGCCGCCGTCTCCTTCGCGTGCGGCCCGTACGTCGTCCCGAACGCCTTCATCGAGGGCTGGGCCGTCCGTACCAACAACCCGCCCTCCGGCCATGTACGGGGCGAGGGCGCCATGCAGGTGTGCGCCGCCTACGAGGCCCAGATGGACAAGCTGGCGAAGAAGGTCGGCCTGGAGCCGGCCGAGCTGCGCCAGCGCAACGTCCTCGCGACCGGTGACGTCCTGCCGATCGGCCAGACCGTGACCTGCCCGGCGCCGGTCGCCGAACTCCTCCAGGCGGTCCGGGACTTCCCGCTGCCCGCGTTGCCCAAGGACACGCCCGAGGAGGAGTGGCTGCTGCCCGGCGGCCCCGAGGGCGCGGGCGAACCGGGCGCGGTGCGCCGGGGTGTCGGCTACGGCCTGGGCATGGTGCACATGCTCGGCGCGGAGGGCGCCGACGAGGTGTCCACGGCGACCGTCAAGGTCCACGACGGCGTCGCGACCGTGCTGTGCGCGGCCGTGGAGACCGGCCAGGGCTTCACCACCCTGGCCCGGCAGATCGTCCAGGAGACCCTCGGCGTCGAGGAAGTCCACGTGGCCCCGGTCGACACCGACCAGCCCCCGGCCGGCGGCGGCTGCCGCGGCCGCCACACCTGGGTCTCGGGAGGCGCGGTGGAGCGGGCGGCGAAGATGGTCCGCACGCAGCTCCTGCAGCCCCTCGCCCACAAGTTCGGCATGTCCACCGAACTCCTCCAGATCACCGACGGCAAGATCACCTCCTATGACGGTGTGCTGTCGACGACCGTCAGCGAGGCGTTGGACGGCAAGGAGTTGTGGGCCACGGCCCAGTGCCGCCCGCACCCCACCGAGCCCCTGGACGCCGCCGGCCAGGGCGACGCCTTCGTGGGCCTCGCCTTCTGCGCGATCCGCGCGGTGGTGGACGTCGACATCGAACTGGGCGCGGTCCGGGTGGTGGAACTGGCGGTCGCCCAGGACGTGGGCCGGATCCTCAACCCGGCACAGCTGACGGCCCGGATCGAGGCGGGCGTGACGCAAGGCGTCGGCATCGCCCTCACCGAGAACCTGCGCGCCCCGCGCGGCCTGATCCGCCACCCCGACCTGACCGGATACGCCCTCCCGACCGCCCTGGACGCGCCGGACATCCGGATCGTCAAACTGGTCGAGGAACAGGACGTGGTGGCCCCCTTCGGCGCCAAGTCGGTCAGCGCGGTCCCGGTGGTCACGGCACCGGCGGCGATCGCCTCCGCCGTCCGCGCGGCCACCGGCCGCCCGGTCAACCGCCTCCCGATCCGACCGCAGGCGGCGGTGGTGACACCCCAGTGAGCACTCCGCCCGAGGAACCTCGCTACGCCGGCTCGGGCGGCATCTGCTTCGCCTGACGCAGGGGGTGGAACCGCGTCGTCATCACCGAAGGGCGACGCCTCCGGCAGGTCGACGGTGGCCCAGTGCCCGGACGGCCACCGCCCCGCGCGGCGCACGTCCGGGTGACGCGTTCCGCCGGATGATCGTGTCGGGCAGGCATCTGGGCCGGCACCTGCGCACGTACGTCGGCCTGATCCGCGCCCGCCCCCTGTACGTCGTGGTCCTGGCGCCCGCCGCGGAGGAGGTCGCGGCCCGGGAAGCCGGCCGCACGAAGACGGGACACGGCGCGGGACGGCCCGAGGCCGCCCTGTTCGAAGGACTCCGCCGGCGCACCCCGCGTGGCGCCTCTGGCCGGAGACCTCCGGTCATATCCCGGAGGAGACGGTGGAGGCGGTGTTCGCGGGCGGGCAACGGGCCCGGGTCTCCTGTCGTCCTTCCTGGGGAGGGCCGTTGTCAGTGGGGCGGCGTAGCCTGCGGAGCAGTGGGGGCAGCCACCCGGGGACTGCGCACGACGACGTACTCACACAGGCACCGACCTCACAAGGCACCGACCTCACACAGGCACCGACCTCACAAGGCACCGACCTCACACAGGCACCGACCTCACACAGGCACCGACGGGGAAGATCGCGGGGGAGCGATGAGCACGACCGACGCCGGGATCCCGGCGATCACGCTGACCGAGGCGGAACTGGACCGCTATGTCACGCACGCGCCGACGCGCGGCCTGCTCACCGGCCCCGGACTGCCCGCCCGCACCGACGTGCTCACCTTCTCTCCGCTGCGCACGCACGGGCTGCGCACGCTCGCCGACGCCGCGGGCGGCCCCTTCCACATGGCGGAGGAACTGCGCAGCCGCCTGGTGATAGGCGAACTCCTCAACCCGGCGGGTATGGCACCCGAGTCGATCCTGCTGGACGGCGCCACGGGTGAGGTCACCACGGCCTACCTCTTCGAGCCGTCCGACCCGCGCCCCTTCGCGCCCTCCCTGGACACGCTGCTGCGGTTCGCCGCGGTCACCGAGGAACTCGCGGGCCTGCGCGGCCTCTTCGCCTCCCTGGCCGGCCAGTACGGACCCAAGACGGTGGCCGAGGCCTCGCGCCTCCTCCTCGGGCTCTTCGAGGAGGGCACGGACGGCAGGGTCCCGCCGTACTGGAAGGCGGCCGCGCTGATCCGCCCGCTCGCCCTCGTCGCGGGTCCCGGCCCGGCGTCCGGCCTCACTCTGGACGTTCCCGCGCGCGTCCTGGACCAGGAGTTCGGTCACGGCCGGGTGGCCCGCTTCGAGGAGGTCGACTTCCCCGCCACGCTCACCCACGAGCCGACCCGCCGCTTCCTGCGCGAGACGGGGCTGCCGGAGGAGGCGGTCCTCTTCCACGCCGACACGGACGTGCCCCTGCCGACCCTGCGCGAGTACTTCACCGACGAACGCGGCGGTGACTACCTTCTGGACGAACTCCCGGCCCACTGCGACCACTTGATCCGTCTCGGCGGCATGGTCGAGGACAACAGCCTGGTGGTCGACGGCAGAACGGGCGCGATCCTGACCTTCAGTGAGCCCGAGGCAACGCTCTACCCCCTCAACACCGACGTCTCCACCCTCGCCTTCACGCTCTGGCTCCTGCACCACGAGCGCACCATCGACGAGCACCTGGGCCACGAACTCACGACGGCCGCCTATGACCAGCTGGCCGCGGCCATGCTCCACACCCTGACCACCCTCGACCCGACGGCCACCCTGCCCGGCACGACCTCCCACTACTGGACGGAACTCTTCCAGGACGAGGCGGGCGGGGTGCTCTAGGCCCGACCGGGCACGGCGGCGTCCTCGACGTACTCGGGCGCCGGGAAGTCGTCACAGGTACTGCCGCCGGTCGCGCAGACCCTCGTCCGCCGGTACCTGCGGGCAGGCGGGAGGGCGGCACCCCCTCTGGGATGCCGCCCTGTCGACCTGTTCAAGGCCCTGGAGGCCGTGGCGGGAATCGAACCCGTGTAACTCGCTTCGCAGGTTTGTCCTGCCGAACCTAGGCTCAACTCACCGACGCCGCACTGACCGCCCCCGATGGCCGGATGTCAGAAGTCGAGACTCCTCACACGGTACGTGAGGATGTAGTGCCAGCCGGGTCCAGTGATGTCAAACGACTCCGGACCGTTCGTGTCACCTTCAGAGATGACGACCCCATTGAGTCGGTCATCCGAGCCCAGGTCTTCCTCGTCGAAGAGTTGCACGTTGACCTCGCCATCGAAGGGGACGTCGACGCGCATTGGAACCTCCGTTCCCGTGCTCAGGGAGAAGGATCCGCTGGGCGGCCAGACCTGCCTGCCGTTGGCCTGGATCATCACTTCGTCCGTCAGTGAGTCTTGCGGGTCTTCGCAGCGCAGCCTTTCGATCCTCAACACAGAGGTCATTGTTCTCACCTTTCTCCACTCAGGTCTCCTGCAGTGAGCCCACAATGGCTTTGCGCGTGGGACTCAACAGCAGATGCCGATGACGGACGGCACCATGCCGTCTGCGACACGAGTCCTGGCACCATCTGTCGGCAACGACACGGCGCAGCGTCGAATGCACCCTGAACTGCAAATTCGGTGGCATCCGGCTGCGCAGCGACGGCCGGTGGGGTCTGGCGCTCACGGGCATTCCGAGCCGGTAACGCGGACAACCGGTGTCGAAACTCGCCTACAAGCGGGGCTGCTCACAACCCCACCCGAATGCTCCTACAACCAGTAGATGCCCGGTTCCCAAGCTACGCAACTGGCGTCGTCTGCGTAGATCTCAGCGTTCGTCCGCCCCCACCCGGGTACGAATGAAGGGGGTCTGTCGCTGATCAGGGACGTCACCTTTCCCTGGTCCGCCTCCCGCGTGGGCACCGGCACCGCTCCACGTGCCATGGCATCCCTGCGCTACCTAACCATCGGCGCATGCAGCTCGCGCACATGGACTGGGCAGCGGCCGGCCGGTTCCGTCGGCCGGCGCGAACCACGCGGTAGCGCTTTGCCGTCGTACACCATGGCGTCCGCGTCGCTGCCCATGGTGCGCGCCGAGACACGAGCAATGGCATTCAGCGCCCGTCGCTTCCAGACATGCCCTGGTGCATTGCGACAGCCTCGACATGTCCCGCCAGAGCACGATGAACCCGTTTCGTCTTTGCTCTGACTGGGTGTCAAATCACCGTTGAGAGAGTCGAGTACTTTCCCCCGTGCTCGCTTCAGACGGTCATCTGCGCGCTGACATCGCTCTGCTTAGCGTCTGCTTCCGCGGGCTGCGACGTGGGTCCGGAGCCCGCAGGGCCAGCTGAGGGTGGTGGCAGGGACTTCTTCCAGGCGCCCCCGATGCCCCGGCGCACGAGCGGTCACGGTGGGCACCCGGGCGTCAACTGAGACGGGTGCTGAGACGGACGATCAGACAGGCGGCACTCCGGGAGGTGTGCCGCCTGTTCCTTTCGCCTGGTCAGAGTGCTAGAGGCCGTGGCGGGAATCGAACCCGCGTAACTCGCTTTGCAGGCGAGTCCCTGAACCACTCGGGCACACGGCCGTGTCCCTGGAAACGACCGTAGGGGCCGGGGAACGGGGCGTTCAAGAGAGCCTTCGGGGCTGCAATGCGACTGCCATACGGCGTTCATGAAAGAGGCGGGGGAGTACGACCGAGGTCGCAGGGGCATCGGGCCTCCGAACAGGGGTCAAAGTCGGTTGCGGACCTTACGCTGGCGGCCATGAGTGCCCTCGAATCCCGTGACGCCGCTGCCGTGGACCACACCGTCGAGCAGGACGACGGTGTGCTGAGCCGGTCGTACCGGGCGCTCAGCGTCGGGCTCGTGTCCGTCGTGGTGCTGATCGCCTTCGAGGCGACCGCCGTCGGAACCGCCATGCCGGTCGCGGCCCGGGAACTGGACGGCGTCGCCCTGTACGCCTTCGCGTTCTCCGGATATTTCACGACCAGCCTCTTCGGGATGGTCCTCGCCGGACAGTGGTCCGACCGGCGCGGCGCCCTCGGTGCGCTGACCACGGGGATCGGCGCCTTCGCCGCGGGACTGGTCGTCGCCGGGACCGCGCGGACGATGTGGGTGTTCATCCTCGGTCGGGCCGTGCAGGGCCTCGGCGGCGGACTGGTCATCGTCGCCCTGTACGTCGTCGTCGGCCGCGCCTACCCCGAACGGCTGCGGCCCGCGATCATGGCGGCCTTCGCGGCCGGCTGGGTCGTGCCCTCCATCGTCGGCCCCCTGGCCTCCGGCGCCGTCACCGAACACCTCGGCTGGCGCTGGGTCTTCCTCGGCATCCCGGTCCTCGTCGTGTTCCCGCTCGCCCTCGCCCTGCCGCAGATACGCCGGCGGGCGTCCGGACCGGTCGACGCGGACGCGGGCGCCGCCTCCTTCGACCACCGGCGCATCCGGCTCGCCCTCGGCATCTCCCTGGGCGCCGGACTCCTCCAGTACGCCGCCCAGGACCTGCGGCCCCTCTCCCTGCTCCCCGGTCTGGCCGGCACCGCCCTGCTGGTGCCCGCCGTCCTCGGGCTCCTCCCACGCGGCACCTACCGCGCGGCCCGCGGACTGCCCTCCGTCGTGCTGCTGCGCGGGCTGTCCGCCGGGTCCTTCCTCGCCGCCGAGTCCTTCGTCCCGCTGATGCTGGTCACCCAGCGCGGTCTGTCGCCGACGCTCGCCGGGTTCTCGCTGGCGGCGGGCGGCGGCACCTGGGCGCTGGGCTCCTGGGTGCAGTCCCGGCCGGGCGTGACGCCGTACCGGGAGCGGCTGATGACCGTCGGGATGGTGCTGGTCGCCGCCGCGATCGTGGCCGCGCCGAGCGTGCTGCTGCACTCCGTGCCCGTCTGGATCGTCGCCGTCGCCTGGGGCTTCGGCTGCTTCGGCATGGGCCTGGTGATCTCCTCCACCAGCGTGCTCCTGCTGCGGCTGTCCGCCCCGGAGGACGCCGGCACCAACTCCGCCGCGCTCCAGATCTCCGACGCCCTCTCCAACGTCGTCCTCCTGGCGGTGACCGGGGCGGCCTTCGCGGCCCTGGGCGGCGGCAGCACGACGACCACCACCACGGCCACGACAGCCGACGGCACCCACCCCGCCGCCTTCGCGGCCGTCTTCCTGCCGATGGCGGGGGTGGCACTGGTGGGCGCGTGGGTGACGCGGCGGCTGCGGGAGCGGGAGGCGTGACGAGGGCCAAGAGGCGTAAGAGGGGTGAGGAGCGCCGGAGCGGTGAACCGCGCAGGTCGCGGGCGCGGCGCGGTGTCGGGCCTGCCGGCGCGGTGAGGCTCACGGGCTGCGGGGGAGGGCCCGCGGTGGTTGTGACGTGGGTCCCACCCACGGGCGGCCCGGCCTCGTCCGGGCGTTGACGGCAGAGCGGCGCCGGTAGGGTGGCCCGGTTGTCATACGTAGCCGCCCGACCCTGACCACGGAGACCGTGACTACCACCGCCGCTTCCTCCGCTCCCTCCCACCACCTCTCGCCCGCCTTTCCGGGCCGGGCCCCCTGGGGTACCGCCAGCAAGCTGCGTGCCTGGCAGCAGGGGGCGATGGAGAAGTACATCCAGGAGCAGCCACGTGACTTCCTCGCCGTCGCCACCCCCGGCGCCGGTAAGACGACCTTCGCGCTGACACTCGCCTCCTGGCTGCTGCACCACCACGTCGTGCAACAGGTGACGGTGGTCGCGCCGACCGAGCACCTGAAGAAGCAGTGGGCGGAGGCGGCCGCGCGGATAGGGATCAAGCTCGACCCCGAGTACAGCGCGGGGCCGCTCAGCAAGGAGTACGACGGCGTCGCGGTCACGTACGCCGGTGTCGGAGTGCGCCCGATGCTGCACCGGAACCGGGTCGAGCAGCGCAAGACCCTCGTGATCCTGGACGAGATCCATCACGCCGGTGACTCCAAGTCCTGGGGCGAGGCGTGCCTGGAGGCGTTCGAGCCCGCCACGCGACGGCTCGCGCTCACCGGTACGCCGTTCCGGTCCGACACCAATCCCATCCCCTTCGTGGCCTACGAGGAGGGGACGGACGGGATCCGGCGGTCCGCCGCCGACTACACGTACGGCTACGGGTCCGCCCTGTCGGACGGCGTCGTGCGGCCCGTCATCTTCCTCTCCTACAGCGGCAACATGCGCTGGCGTACGAAGGCCGGTGACGAGGTCGCCGCCCGGCTCGGCGAGCCGATGACCAAGGACGCGGTCAGCCAGGCCTGGCGTACCGCGCTCGACCCGCGCGGCGACTGGATGCCGAGCGTGCTGCGCGCCGCCGACCAGCGGCTCACCGAGGTCAGGAAGGCCATCCCGGACGCCGGTGCCCTCGTCATCGCCTCCGACCAGGACTCCGCCCGTGCCTACGCCAAGCTGATCCGCGAGATCACGGGCACGAAGGCCACCCTCGTGCTGTCCGACGACGCCGGTGCCTCGAAGAAGATCGACGAGTTCAGCGACAGCCGCGACCGGTGGATGGTCGCCGTGCGGATGGTGTCCGAGGGTGTCGACGTGCCGCGGCTCGCGGTGGGGGTGTACGCGACGACCATTTCGACTCCGCTGTTCTTCGCTCAGGCCGTCGGGCGTTTCGTACGGTCCCGGCGGCGCGGCGAGACCGCGTCCGTGTTCCTGCCGACCGTGCCCGACCTGCTGACCTTCGCCAACGAGATGGAGAAGGAGCGGGACCACGCCCTCGACAAGCCGAAGAAGGAGGGCGAGGAGGACCCGTACGCCGAATCCGAGAAGGAGATGGAGGAGGCGAACAAGCAGGAGGACGAGGACACCGGCGAACAGGACATGCTGCCCTTCGAGGCGCTGGAGTCCGACGCCGTCTTCGACCGGGTGCTGTACGACGGGGCCGAGTTCGGCATGCAGGCTCACCCGGGGAGCGAAGAGGAGCAGGACTACCTGGGGATTCCGGGCCTGCTGGAGCCGGAGCAGGTGCAGCTGCTGCTGCAGAAGCGGCAGGCCCGGCAGATCGCGCACAGCCGGAAGAAGCCGGACACCGAGGCGGATCTGCTGGAGCTGCCGGCCGAGCGGCGGCCGGTGGTCTCGCACAAGGAGCTGATGGAGCTGCGGAAGCAGCTCAACACCATGGTCAGTGCGTATGTGCATCAGAGCGGCAAACCGCACGGGGTCATCCACACCGAGCTGCGGCGGGTGTGCGGGGGGCCGCCGAGTGCGGAGGCTACGGCGGGGCAGCTGCGGCAGCGGATCGCCAAGGTGCAGGAGTGGGCTACGCGCATGCGGTGACGCTCCGCTGGTTGGGGGGGTTTGCCCACCCCGCCCACCAGACCCGGTCGGCCGAAAGGTTGCCGCTACGGGGCTCCGCCCCGGACCCCGGGTTGCCGCTACGGGGCTCCGCCCTGGGATGCCGGGGGTGGGCGGCTGTTCCGGCCGGGGTGGGAGGTTGCCGCCGTGGGGTTTCGTTCCGGGCCTCTGGGGCGGCGGGTGTTTTGTCGGGTGGGAGGTTGCCGCCACGGGGCTCCGTCCCGGAACCCGGGGATGGGGTGTCTCGGCCGGGTGGGAGGTCGTACGTGGTGGGGCTTGCCCGGGATCCCGGTGAGTGAGCGGTGTCTCCGCCGGCGGGGTGGGGCGGCGCGGGGGCGCTCGGAGTGGGCGAATCCGGACGAATGCAGGCAGGCCGGATCTGGTCTTGCCCGGATTCTGGACTAAGGCTTCCGCTCAGCGAACCGGCTTCGCTACTGTCCCGCTACGCACACGCCCCGTGGCAGCGCCGCCGCGGAGCGCAGCCGTGAAAGCGACTCGGCCCGGAGCCGCCGGGACCTTCTGCCGATCGGCGGCCTCTGAAGCGCGTCGCCGACGGGACTCGGTGACGCATTCGCCGCTCAGGGGTTGCCGACCTCACCACCAAAGGAGTGGGCGTCGTGACCGCGGAGACATCTCAGACGCTCGACCGGGGACTGCGCGTCCTCAAGTTGCTGGCCGACACGGACCACGGGCTGACCGTCACGGAGCTGTCCACCAAACTGGGCGTGAACCGTACCGTGGTGTACCGGTTGCTCGCCACGCTGGAGCAGCACGCGCTCGTACGGCGTGATCTGGGCGGGCGGGCCCGGGTCGGGCTCGGGGTGCTGCGGCTCGGCCGCCAGGTGCATCCCCTGGTACGGGAGGCCGCGTTGCCCGCGCTGCGGTCGCTGGCCGAGGACATAGGAGCGACGGCGCATCTGACGCTGGTGGACGGGGCCGAGGCGCTGGCCGTCGCCGTGGTCGAGCCGACGTGGACGGACTATCACGTGGCGTACCGGGCCGGGTTCCGCCATCCCCTGGACCGGGGGGCGGCCGGCAAGGCGATTCTCGCCGCGCGGCAGTCGCCGTCCGTCGATCCCGGGTGCACGCTCACGCATGGGGAGCTGGAGGCGGGGGCGAGCGGGGCCGCGGCGCCGTTGATCGGTGTGACGGGGGTCGAGGGCAGCGTGGGTGTGGTGATGCTGGCGGACGCCGTGCCGGAGCGGGTGGGTCCACGGGTGGTGGAGGCGGCGCGGGAGGTCGCGGAAGCGTTGCGCTGACGCGGTCGCAGGGGGTCGCTCGGCCGCCTCGAGTGCCCGCTCTGCTGCTCGGCGCCGGACCTGGCGCCGGCGGCGCTGCGACCGGGCCGGTGGCCGAGAGAGGCGCCGGGTTAGATTGACCCCGTGCTCTCACGTCTCACACGCCCCCAGGCCGTAGCCGTCTGCGCCCTGCCCGCCGTGGCCCTGATCGCCACGGCGGCGTTCGCGCCGCTGCCGTTCTCGGTGGCGCAGCCCGGCATGACGGCCAACGTGCTCGGGGAGAACAAGGGCACCCCGGTGATCACCGTCTCCGGCGCGACGACCCGGAAGACCAGCGGTCAGCTGCGGATGACCACGATCGTGGCGACCGCGCCGGACACCCGGGTGTCCCTCGGTGACGTGTTCGGCAACTGGTTCCGCACCGACCGGGCCGTCATGCCGCGCGACTCG
The DNA here is from genome assembly GCF_040613075.1 of Streptomyces sp. NPDC006314. Lineage (NCBI taxonomy): Bacteria > Bacillati > Actinomycetota > Actinomycetes > Kitasatosporales > Streptomycetaceae > Streptomyces > Streptomyces sp. NPDC006314. Next base: position 107,761 of record NZ_JBEXRL010000012.1, read on the forward strand.
GTCTACCCGAGCGGCGACAACGTCAAGGAGATCGAGAAGCACAACGCGGCGCAGATGCAGCAGTCCCAGGACGCGGCGACCCAGGCGGCGCTGAAGTACCTCGGTCTCAGCGCGGGCAAGGTCAAGGTCACGCTCAAGCTCGCCGACGTGGGCGGGCCCAGCGCGGGGCTGCTGTTCACCCTGGGGATCATCGACAAGCTGGACGGCGACGGCGGCGGTGGCGACCTCACGGGAGGCCGCACCATCGCCGGTACGGGCACGATCGACGCCGACGGCAAGGTCGGCGCGGTCGGCGGGGTGGCCCTGAAGACGCAGGCCGCCCGGCGGGACGGCGCCAGTGTCTTCCTGGTGCCGAAGGCGGAGTGCGCCGAGGCCCGCGCGGAGCTGCCGAAGGGACTGCGGCTGGTCCCGGTGACCACACTCGAAGGCGCGGTCGACTCCCTGGTGGCGCTGGAGAAGGGCAAGGGACCGGTCCCGAGCTGCTAGCCGCCCTCCGGGCCCTTGTCGCGAGGGCGCAGGTGTTGCTCAGCCGTGGGGGCCGGCAGCGTGATCGCGCCGAGGACCGGCTCTCGTCCGTCAGCGGCTGCCCATGGCGGCCGTCCGGATACGCCCGGAAGGTCACCCGCGCTCGTCCCCAGGCCGGTTACGTCCCCTCACTGTCCGCGGACGCCTGTTCCACCAGCGGGATGATCCGCAGCGGAACGGGGTTCTCCATGACGATCGTCGTGGAGGCCCGCACGATGCCATCGAAACCGACGACCCGGTCGATCACCCGCTGGAGATCGGCGTTCGAACGGGCCACCAGACGGCACAGCATGTCCCCGCTGCCGGTCGTGGTCAACAGCTCCAGCACTTCGGGCACGGTCGCCAAGTAGGCCCGGACGTCGGCCCCTTGGCCCTGCCGGATCTGGAGCGTGGCGAACGCGGTGACCGGATAGCCGAGGGCGGCCGGATCCACCTGGGGGCCGAATCCGCGGATGACTCCATTCGACTGAAGCCGGTCCAGGCGCGCCTGCACGGTCCCGCGCGCCACCCCGAGCCGCCGGGACATCTCCAGCACGCCGATGCGCGGCTCCTGGGCCAGCAGCACGATGATCCGCCCGTCCAGCCGATCGATCGCCATCGCAGCCCTCCCAGGGTGGTCATCCTGTACAGAAAGGCCGCCGAGGCGGCCATATCGCTGATCAGATTGCCCAGCAGATGCGCCAACTATTGCGCAGCTTGCAGTGCGGGGTCACCCTTCCGCTATGACGCAGACCACACACCACACTCCCGACACCGCCCGGCAGGCCGACCCCTTCCCGGTCAAGGGAATGGACGCGGTCGTCTTCGCCGTGGGCAACGCCAAGCAGGCGGCGCACTACTACTCCACCGCCTTCGGCATGAAGCTGGTCGCCTACTCCGGTCCGGAGAACGGCAGCCGCGAGACCGCCAGTTACGTACTGGAGAACGGTTCCGCCCGTTTCGTCCTCACCTCGGTGGTCAAGCCGAGCAGCACCTGGGGCCACTTCCTCGCCCAGCACGTGGCCGAGCACGGCGACGGCGTCATCGACCTGGCCATCGAGGTCCCGGACGCCCGTGCCGCGTACGCGTACGCCATCGAGCACGGCGCCCGCTCGGTCGCCGAGCCGTACGAGGTGAAGGACGAGCACGGCACCGTCGTCCTCGCCGCGATCGCCACCTACGGCGAGACCCGCCACACCCTGGTCGAGCGCACCGGCTACGACGGTCCCTACCTGCCCGGTTACGCGGCGGCGAAGCCGATCGTCGAACCGCCCGCCCACCGCACCTTCCAGGCCGTCGACCACTGCGTCGGCAACGTGGAACTCGGCCGGATGAACGAGTGGGTCGGGTTCTACAACAAGGTCATGGGCTTCACGAACATGAAGGAGTTCGTGGGCGACGACATCGCCACCGAGTACAGCGCGCTGATGTCGAAGGTCGTCGCGGACGGCACTCTCAAGGTCAAGTTCCCGATCAACGAGCCGGCGATCGCCAAGAAGAAGTCCCAGATCGACGAGTACCTGGAGTTCTACGGCGGCGCAGGCGTCCAGCACATCGCGCTGAACACGAACGACATCGTGCGGACCGTCCGCACCATGCGCGCGGCCGGCGTCGAGTTCCTCGACACCCCCGACTCGTACTACGACACCCTCGGCGAGTGGGTGGGCGACACCCGTGTCCCCGTGGAGACCCTGCGCGAGCTGAAGATCCTCGCCGACCGCGACGAGGACGGCTACCTGCTGCAGATCTTCACCAAGCCCGTCCAGGACCGGCCGACCGTGTTCTTCGAACTCATCGAGCGGCACGGTTCGATGGGCTTCGGCAAGGGCAACTTCAAGGCGCTGTTCGAGGCGATCGAACGCGAGCAGGCCAAGCGGGGCAACCTGTAGCCGACGCATCCCCCGCCGGGCCCCGCTAAGGGGTCTCGGCGGGGAGCGGCTCATCCGGTACGTCCCCCAGCTCGGCCAGGGCCCGGCGCGCTTCGGGAACCCCGAGCGGAGAGAAGTGCGGATTGATCCGCAGCGCCTCCTGGAGATGCCGCCGCGCAGGAGCGTACAGCTCCAGCTCCCGCTCGATCATGCCCCGGTGGAAGGCGTAGAGGGCACTGCGCACCCCGCCCCCCTTCGCCTTGTCCGTGGCGATGGAGGCATAGGTCAGCGCCTCCTCGTCGTCACCGGCCCGGTGCAGCGCCCAGCCGAGCGCGTCGGCCACCTCGATCCCCGGCTGGCGCTGCCACTCGGCCTCCAACCGCTCCACGGCGTCCCACGGGTCCCCGTGGTCCGCCTCGTACTGCCCGATCAGCAGTCCCTCGTCGACCCCGCCCGCCACCGCCTGCCGCACCCGCTCCTTCAACTGCTCGTACTGCGCGGCGGCGGACTCGCTCTGCCCCAGCGACTCGTACAGCTCGCCCAGCTCCAGGGTGTCCTGCGGGCTCGGCTGCCGGGCCAGGGCCGCCTGGTACGCGGCCACCGCCTCCGCCGGGCGGCCCAGCGCGGCCAGTGTCCGGCCCCGTCCGGCCAGTGCCGCCCGCTGGCCGGGTTCAAGGCGTGCGGCCGCCTCGAAGTGCCGCAGCGCGTCCGGAAGGTCGCCGCGCTCCCAGGCCAGCTGCCCGAGCCCGGTCAGATAGGCGGCCTGTTCGGCGGGTGTGCGGGCGGCGGCCGCCGCGTCGGTCAGCTGTGCCACCGCGTCCTCGCGCCATCCCCGGTCCCGGTACACCGCCGAGGCCCGCGCCATCACGGCGGGCCGCTCGGCCGAGCCGGTGCGCAGCCCCAGCAGCTTGTCCAGGGTCTCCCGGGCCGCCTTGTAGTCGCCGAGCCCGTTGTAGGCGTCGATCAGCGGCGGATACGCCGTCCACCGTTTGGGCGCCGGCTTCAGCGCCTGCTCGGCGTACCGTTTCGCCGCCGGGAAGTCCCGCCGCGCGAGCGCCAGCGCCGCCAGCCCGTCCAGCGCCTCGGTGTTCCGCGCGCCGCGCACCTGCAGCGAGGTCTGCAGCGCCTGTTCCGCCTTCGGGTAGTTCGCCGGGTCGGCCGTCCTGAGACCCCGCTCGACGTACGCGGACCCCAGCACCGCCCACGCCCGGGCGTCGCGGGGCTGTGCCCGCACCCGCTGCTCCTGCTGCCCGATGAGCGCCGTCAGCTGGGGCAGCGCGGCCGGCACCCCGAAGGTCACCGCCGTCAGCGCCTGGGCCTGCGGTCCCGCGGCGGGCGGTCCGGCCGCCCTGTGCTGCCGCTCCTGCGGCAGCGGCAGCAGCACCGCCCCCGCGACGGCACCGCCCACCAGCGCGGCGACCAGTACCCGGCGCAGCCACCTCAGGCGGCGGCGCGGCGTCGGCGGCTCCGCGATCAGGGACGTACCCGGCACGCTCAGTCGGTTGTCCATGGCGCTCACTGTGCGTCAATATGACGAACACATCCGGGTGGACCAAGGACGGCGCGGTCGGGGTTCACACCGATGGCCGCGAGTGCGACCCTGTGATCATGAGCCGTATCGAAGCGCGTCGTGATGAAGACAGCGCGGCAACCGGCAACCTCACCGACCGGCTCCTGGTCGGCCTGCCGCCCGAGGCCGTCCTGACGGACCCCGACGTCACCGCCTCCTACGCCAACGACATGGCGAGCTTCTGCCCCGCCGCCGCCCCGGCCGTGGTCGTGCTGCCGCGCACGGTGGAAGAGGTGCAGCACGTCATGCGCACCGCCACCGAGCTGGGTGTGCCGGTCGTCCCGCAGGGCGCGCGCACCGGCCTGTCCGGCGGTGCCAACGCCACCGAGGGCTGCATCGCGCTGTCCCTCACCAAGATGGACCGCATCCTGGAGATCAGCCCCGTCGACCGGATCGCCGTGGTCGAACCGGGCGTGATCAACGCGGCCCTCTCCCGCGCGGTCGAGGAACACGGCCTGTACTACCCGCCGGACCCCTCCAGCTGGGAGATGTGCACGATCGGCGGCAACATCGGCACGGCCTCGGGGGGCCTGTGCTGCGTCAAGTACGGCGTGACCGCCGAGTACGTCCTCGGCCTGGACGTCGTCCTCGCCGACGGCCGTCTGATGTCCACCGGCCGCCGTACGGCGAAGGGCGTCGCGGGCTACGACCTCACGCGTCTGTTCGTCGGCTCCGAGGGCTCGCTCGGCATCGTCGTCCGGGCGGTGCTGGCCCTGAAGCCCAAGCCGCCCCGGCGGCTGGTGCTGGCCGCCGAGTTCGGCTCAGCCACCGCTGCCTGCGACGCCGTGTGCCGGATCATGGAAGGCGGTCACGTCCCGTCCCTCCTCGAACTGATGGACCGTACGACCGTCAAGGCCGTCAACGACCTCGCCCACATGGGGCTCCCGGAGACCACCGAGGCGCTGCTGCTGGCCGCTTTCGACACCCCGGACCCGGCCGCCGACCTCGCCGCCGTCGGCGCCCTGTGCGAGGCGGCCGGCGCCACCCAGGTCGTGCCCGCCGAGGACGCCACCGAGTCCGAGATGCTGCTGCAGGCACGGCGGCTCTCGCTGACCGCGCTGGAGGCGGTCAAGGGCACGACGATGATCGACGACGTGTGCGTACCCCGTTCCCGGCTCGGCGCGATGCTCGACGGGATCGAGCGGATCGCCGGCAAGTACGACCTGACCATCGGTGTCTGCGCCCACGCCGGGGACGGCAACACACACCCCACCGTCTGCTTCGACGCGCAGGACCCCGACGAGTCCCGGCGGGCCCGGGAGTCCTTCGACGAGATCATGGCCCTCGGCCTGGAGCTGGGCGGCACGATCACCGGCGAACACGGTGTCGGCGTCCTGAAGAAGGAGTGGCTGGCCCGGGAGATCGGCCCGGTCGGGGTGGAGATGCAGCGGGCCGTGAAACACGTCTTCGACCCGCTGGGCATCCTCAACCCGGGCAAGCTGTTCTGACCCGGTCGAGGGCTCGCTCCGGGCGCGGCAGGCGCGGCCCGGGCCCGGGGCCGCTCACCGGGCGAGCAGCCGGCCGGGCGCGTCATCGATGCCCGGCTGGCCGCCCCCGGTCCCCGGGGCATCAGTCGCGGCGTCCGCTCCAGCAAGGCCGGCACCCGCGGGTCCGGTGCCTCCAGCAGGGCGTCCCCGCCGGGCGGGCTGAGCGCCGTCAGCATGACACCGCCCCGTCGACCTTCGCCGGCCACACCCGCACGTCTCCGTGCACACTACGGCCGGAACACCCCCACCGTGATCGGAGCGGTAGCCGGGCCGGGACCGGGAGGCCGCGCTCGGGCGACATCATGGGCCTGAGCTCCAGCTCCCGCTCCACCACGGTGTGCTGCATGACCTGCGCTCCTTTCCTCGTCGGGTGGTGCCGGGGCCGCCCGCTGGGGCCCGGCACCAGGGGGAGAGGGGGCACGGGCGGCCCATCACGCGGGTTCGGAGAAGTTCTTGCGCGGGCCGGTGAGAGCCGGGGACGGCGTTGCCCGGAAAGGAGTGGGTCCGGCGGGACTGGCGGTGGGGGATGCCCGCGTCTGATAGATGTGGAGGCTCCCATACCACCCCCGAGCAGATACGGGACGACGGACATGAGCGCCCCAACCCCGGCCCCAGGTGACGACAGGCCCCGCGAGGGCTACTACCCGGACCCGTCCATCCCCGGCTACGTCCGGTACTGGAACGGCGCCTCCTGGGTGCCCGGCACCAGCCGGCCGGCGCCGAAGGACGGCGAGCCGCTCACCCCGCCGCCCGGCGTCCGCCCGGCCGACCCGGCCGTGGAGGAGACGGGCCCCCACTTCTTCGACGAGGATCCGCAGCCGCACTCGGCCGCCACCGGTGCGGAACCCTCCGGCGCGGGGCACTCCGCCCCCGGCCCCACCGCCTGGGGCGCCGACGGCGACCGGCACGCGGGACACCCCGGGCCGGGTGACGCCGGCCGGCGTGCCGACCCGAGGATCCCGGCGGACGCCCCGGCCCGGCCGGCCGGTCACGCCGGCACCGACGGCACGGCCCCACTCCCGCCGGCGGACGACCACGCCCCCGATCCCGGCGGTACCTTCATCTTCCGCCGCCCGGTGCCGGGGCCCGCGGCCGTCCCGGACGACGGCACGATGACCTTCCGCCCGGTACCCGCGCAGGGAGGGGCGCCCGGAGGGTCCGGCGCGGGCGCGACCGGTGGTTCCGGTGCCGGTGCGATCGGTATGCCCGGCTTCGGTACGCAGGGGCCGGTCGGCGCGCCCACACCGGCACCGCCCGCTTCCGCCGGCTCTTCCCCCGGAGCGCCGTCCGACCCGGCCGCCGGCCCCGGTTTCGGCGCCGGAAAGGCCGCCGCGGCCCGCGCCGCCGCGCAAGCACCGCAGGCGTCCCAGCCCGGGCAGGCACCACCGTCATCCCACGCCCAGTACGCACAGCCGCCCCAGGGCTTTTTGGCACCCGGGGGTGCCCAGCGGTCGCCGGCCGCCCCCGCCGCCGTGGCACCCCCGGTGCCGCAGCAGGCGGGTGCCGCCACCCCCCTGACCGCCGGTCCCGGTGGCGGGCAGGCCTCGTGGGCGCAGCAGGTGCACCAGCTGGCCGGGGGCGCGGACGAGCAGCCCCTGGCGCCGTGGAAGCCGCCGGTGGAGGACCCGTTCCAGGCGGCCGCGCGCCGCCAGGCCGCGGCCCGGCCCGCCGGACTCGGCAGGCGGCTCACCGCCCGGTTGATCGACAGCCTGGTCGTGGGCGCGGTGACGGCCGCCGCCGCAGTCCCCCTCGGTGTCCAGGCCGCCGACCACATCCAGCAGAAGATCGACGAGGCCCGGCTGTCCGGCCGTACCGTCACCGTCTGGCTGCTCGACGGCACGACCGGCACCAGCCTCGGCGTTGTCCTCGCCGTCCTGCTCGTCTTCGGCGTGCTCTACGAGGCGCTGCCCACCGCCAAGTGGGGCCGCACCCTCGGCAAGAAACTGTGCGGGATCGAGGTGCGGGACATCGAGGCCCACGAGCCCCCGACGTTCGGCCCGGCACTGCGCCGCTGGCTGGTCTACAGCGTGCCCGGGCTGCTCGGGATCGGGATCGTGGGCGTGCTGTGGTGCCTGTTCGACCGGCCCTGGCGCCAGTGCTGGCACGACAAGGCGGCCCACACGTTCGTCGCGGGCTGACGGCGGCGCCCGCCTACTCCGTACGGCCGCCTGCCGGATGCGGAGCCGGGGTGTTCGGGTTCCACTCGGGCCATGAGCAGCGAACCGCCCCCCGGCTCCGGAGAGCACCCCCCCGAGGACGACCCGTTCAGGAAGCGGCCCCCGTCGGACCAGGGGCCGGGCTCGCCGTACGACACCCCGTACGGCGGCGCCCAGCAGCCCCCGCCGCCCGGCGGTGGCCAGCCACCCCCGTACGGCGGTCAGCAACCGCCTCCCTACGGCGGCGGCCCTTACGGCGGCGGCCCCTACGGCGGCGGCCCCCACGGAGCCGGTGCCGGCGGTTACCCGGCCGATCCCCTGGCCGGTATGCCCCCGCTCGCCGACAGCGGCAAGCGGACGCTCGCGAGGATCATCGACATGATCCTCGTCGGTATCGTCGTCTGGCTGCTCACCTGGGCGTTCGGCGTGCGCGAGTACAACGTCGACGGCGACCGCATCGAGGTCGGCAGGTCGGTCGCGCAGTCCTTCATCGCGGCCGTCCTCTATGTCGCCTACGACACCTTCATGATCAGGAAGTCCGGGCAGACCCTCGGTAAGAAGTGGCTCAACCTGCGGGTGGCCCAGCTGGACGACGGCGCCACCCCCTCCATGCAGACCTCGCTGATCCGTGCCCTGGTGCTGTGGGTGCCGTTCGCCTTCTGCTGCGCCTGTATCTGGACGGCGATCTGCGGCGGTTGGAGCTTCTTCGACAAGCCGTACAAACAGGGCCTGCATGACAAAGCGGCCAAGACGGTGGTGGTCAGTACCCGTTGAGCCGAAGAGTTATGGGTAGGCATACGACAGCGGTGGGTCCGTGGCTGCACGGGCCCACCGCAGCCGTATGCACCCCTCACAGGGTCGTGGGAACGCGCTCCTCGGCCGCTGCGGCCTCGGTGGATGCCTCGACGGTGCGGGGTGCGGGAGCCGTCCTGGCGACCAGGAGCCCCAGCGCGAGCGCCGCCAGGGCGATGACGGTGATTCCGAGGCCCGAACTCGTCTGCGACAGCAGCAGCATGGCGAGCGTCGAGAGGATCACGGTGCAGGAACCGTAGGCGAGCTGTGCGGCGGTCGGACGAGGCATGGCAATCGTGTCCTCGGAGGTCTGCGGGGGTCTGGGGGCCATTCGACTCTCTTCGCGTGCATGCCCGAGTCGAACGCCCGGTAAGCGTGGCCTAACCCACGGTACTGGTGCATGGGGGGCGCACGGAGTCATGGGCTCGCCAAGCGGGCGGGCTCCCGCGCCCGTTGAGCAGACGTGCACCGTTCATGGACGGGCCACGGGGTGTTCGCAAAGCGAACCTCCACTCCGCATAGTGCACTTGTCCTGCTCAAGTCAAGGTCTGTCTTTTCTTCTAAACCTCTAGTCAAATGTCGTCACTTGATTACACGCGTTGATCGTGCGCGCACGGATTCCTCCATGACCCGGGACCCCCTGTCCGTGTGCGCGGCGCGGGGGAGGAACTCAAGTGACCAGCAGATCCTGGACGTTCAGAGCGGCCGCGATCGGTGTGACGCTCGCGGCGGCCTCCGCCACGTTCGCCACCTTCGCCGTCGCGGAGGCGAGCACCACCGACCGGTCGGCTGCCGCCAACCGGCATGACCCGGCCCCGGTGGGGCAGCGGAAGCACGACCTCGACGGTCCACTGAGCAAGACGCAGGAAGCCCAGCGGCAGGAGGCCCTGAACCAGCTCATAGCGGGCAAGGTCAAGGCCAAGGAGCGCAACGGCTCGAAGGTCGTCCAGCTCAAGAGCAAGAAGGGCGACAGCAAGTACGTCGAGCTGAGCCGGGAGAAGACCGACAAGATCTTCACCATCCTGGTGGAGTTCGGCGACCAGACGGACCCCAAGTACGGCGGTACCGCCGGTCCGCTGCACAACAAGATCGCCGCGCCGGACCGCAAGAAGGACAACTCGACGGCCTGGCAGAAGGACTACAACCAGAAGCACTACCAGAACCTCTACTTCGGCACCGGCAAGAAGACCGAGTCGCTGAAGAAGTACTACGAGAAGCAGTCCTCGGGCCGCTACTCGGTCGCGGGCGAGGTCTCGGACTGGGTCAAGGTCCCCTACAACGAGGCCCGTTACGGCAACAACGCCTGCGGTCAGACCAACTGCACGAGCGTGTGGAACGTCGTCAGTGACGGTCTGAACGCCTGGGTCGCCCAGCAGAAGGCGGCCGGCAAGTCCGACGCCGCCATCAAGGCGGACCTGGCCAAGTACGACCAGTGGGACCGCTACGACTTCGACGGCGACGGCAACTTCAACGAGCCCGACGGCTACGTCGACCACTTCCAGATCGTGCACGCCGGTGAGGACGAGTCCGCCGGCGGCGGTGCGCAGGGCAAGGACGCGATCTGGGCGCACCGCTGGTACGCCTTCGGGACCGATGCCGGTGCCACCGGCCCCGACAGCAACAAGCTCGGTGGTGCGCAGGTCGGCAACACCGGTGTCTGGGTCGGCGACTACACCATCCAGCCGGAGAACGGCGGCCTCGGCGTCTTCGCCCACGAGTACGGCCACGACCTGGGCCTGCCGGACGAGTACGACACCAACGGTGGCGACAACTCCACGGGCTTCTGGACGCTGATGTCCTCCGGTTCCTGGCTCGGCACCGGCAAGGACTCCATCGGCGACCTGCCCGGCGACATGAACGCCTGGGACAAGCTGCAGCTGGGCTGGCTGAACTACGACGCCGCCAAGGCGGGCGTCTCCTCCTGGCACAAGCTGGGTCTCGCCGAGTACAACACCAAGTACCGCCAGGCCCTGGTCGTCTCGCTGCCGAACAAGGCGGTCAAGACCGAGATCGTCACCCCGGCGCAGGGCTCGACCCAGTGGTGGAGCGGCAGCGGTGACAACCTCAAGAACACGCTGACCCGTTCGGTGGACCTGACCGGGAAGACGTCGGCCGCTCTCACGCTCGACGGCTGGTACGACATCGAGAACGGCTACGACTACCTCTACACCGAGGTGTCGGCCGACGGCGGTGCCAACTGGACCGCCCTCGACGGCACGGTGGACGGCCAGGCCATCCCGCGCGACGGCTCCGGCAAGCCCGCCCTGACCGGTACGGTCGACGGCTACAAGAAGCTGTCGTACTCGCTGGACGCCTACGCGGGCAAGAAGGTCGACGTCCGCTTCCGCTACCAGACCGACGGCGGTGTGGCGCAGAAGGGCTTCGCGGCCGACGAGATCACGCTGACCGCTGACGGTACGGCGCTGTTCTCCGACAACGCCGAGACGGCGGACGCCGGTTGGACCGCCTCGGGCTTCTCCCGGATCGGCGCGTCCTTCACCAAGGACTACAAGCAGTACTACATCGCCGAGAACCGCCAGTACGTTTCGTACGACAAGACCCTCAAGGTCGGCCCGTACAACTTCGGTTCGGCCAAGCGCCCCGACTGGGTCGAGCACTACCCGTACCAGAACGGTCTGCTCATCTGGAAGTGGGACACCTCCCAGGCGGACGACAACACCAACGCCAAGGACCACCCGGGCACCGGTCTGATCCTTCCGGTCGACGCCCACTGGAAGGCGCTGAAGTACTCCGACGGCACGCTGCTGCGCAACCGCATCCAGGCCTACGACTCGCCGTTCAGCCTGGACCGCACGGACGGCTTCACGCTGCACAAGGCGGACAAGGCCACCAAGATCAAGTCGCAGAAGGGTGTGCCGGTCTTCAACGACCACGCCAGCACCTACTGGGACCCGGCCAACCCGAGCGGTGGTGTCAAGATCACTGACACCAACACCAAGATCAAGATCATCAAGCAGGCCAACGGTGGCTCGACGATCGAGCTGGAAGTCGGCCCTGCGGTGAAGTAGCGGATATTTCCGCAGGTCAGAAGCGTATCGGCGGTGACCCCCTGGCGGGTTGCCGCCGATCGTGTTTAGGTGCGTCCTGTGGACCGCTTATTGACACCGACCGAAACGGGGATGTGACCGCATGGCCGCAGGAGGTTTCTGCAAACTACCGAACGGCAGGGTGGTGGTGGCGCTCAACCTGCCCAGCCCCGGGCCGGCCGGGGGCCCCGGCGGGGTGCGGGTTCTGGTGCACGCCCAGAACCGCGCCCGAGCCCTGACCAGGCTGCGCAACCTGGGCCTGCGCGCGATCTACCTCCGCGGCAACGCGGCCCCGCCGAGCCCGGACGAGATCACGGCGGTACTGCACCACCCCGACGGCCTGATATGGCGCACGGCGCCCGACAACGGTGTCACCGCCATGGAGCTGTGGCATCCCATCCGGGCGCTGCTGCGGCGCTCGGCGGTGGTGCGGTAGGGGCGTGCGGCGGCGGTGCGGCAGGGGTGGCGGTGCGTCGTCGGCCGCGAGTGCGCCGTCGGCCGGTCGCGCGGTCCCCGGGACCCTGGGCCGGCCGCCCTGCCCGGCGTCATCCGGTTCCTAGCCGCTGACGACCGGCTTGCCGGCGAGTTCCACGCCCGCCTGCCGTAGCTCCTCCAGGGCGCGCTCCGTGGTCTCGGGAGCGACCCCCGCCGTCAGGTCCAGCAACACCTGCGTACGGAAGCCCTCCCTCGCCGCGTCCAGCGCCGTGGCGCGCACGCAGTGGTCCGTGGCGACGCCCACCACGTCGACCTCGTCGATGTGGCGGTCCCGGAGCCAGTCGGCCAGCGGGACACCGTTCTCGTCCGTGCCCTCGAAGCCGCTGTAGGCGGCCGAGTAGGCCCCCTTGTCGAACACCGCGTCCACCGCGCCGGAGGCGACGGCCGGGGCGAAGTTCGGGTGGAAGCCCACGCCCTCCGTGCCCGCGACACAGTGCGCGGGCCAGGAGCGGACGTAGTCGGGGTTGTCCGCGAAGTGGCCGCCGGGCGCGATGTGGTGGTCGCGGGTGGCCACCACATGGCGGTATCCGGTGCCCGCCGCCTGGCCGATCAGCTCGGTGATGGCGGCGGCCACGTCCGCACCACCGGCCACCGCGAGGCTGCCCCCCTCGCAGAAGTCGTTCTGCACGTCTACGACGATCAAGGCGCGGCGCATGGCGGGTGTCCTTCGGCTGAGAGTTGCGTAACCGAGCCTAGAGACTTCCGGGCCCGTGCGGGAGGGGGAGCTCGGGGGCGGACGGCGGTCCCGTTTTAGCTACCCGAGCGCCCGTGGACGTACTCCGTCGGAATGACGGGTTCCCCTCGGGACAGCTGGGTCGCGGACAGGGGCAGGTTCCCGCGGGCGGCGATGTGGCGGTCCCGTGGCACGTCCAGCGGCTCGCGGGCGACCACCTCGCCGCCCTTGACCAGCTGCACCAGCAGCTGCCGGTCGGCCAGCTCGGCCGGGACCGGCCCGGTGCCGACGACCTCGGCCTCCGCGATCCCCTCCTCGTCCAGCCGGCGAGCCGCCCACTTGCGGCCCCCGATGGACGTCTTGCCGCCGCTGGACTTCTTCGCGACCGGCACCAGCGGCGCCCTGGGGTCGGCGGTCTCGGCGCGGGCGACCAGCTTGTAGACCATGGAGGCGGTGGGGTGCCCGGAGCCGGTCACCAGCTGGGTGCCGACGCCGTACGCGTCCACGGGCGCGGCGGCCAGGGAGGCGATGGCGTACTCGTCCAGGTCCGAGGTCACGACGATCTTCGTGTTCGTCGCGCCCAGCTCGTCCAGCTGCTGGCGGACGCGGTGGGCCACCAGCAGCAGGTCGCCGGAGTCGATGCGGACCGCGCCCAGCTCGGGGCCGGCCACCTCCACCGCCGTACGGACGGCCTCGGTGACGTCATAGGTGTCGACGAGGAGGGTCGTGCCCCGGCCGAGGGTGTCCACCTGGGCCTGGAAGGCGTCCCGCTCGCGGTCGTGGAGCAGGGTGAAGGCGTGGGCGGAGGTGCCGACGGTCGGGATGCCGTAACGGAAGCCGGCCGCGAGGTCGGAGGTGGTGGTGAAGCCGCCGACGTAGGCGGCACGGGCGGCGGCCACGGCGGCCAGCTCGTGGGTGCGGCGGGCGCCCATCTCGATCAGCGGGCGGTCACCGGCGGCGGAGGCCATGCGGGAGGCGGCGGCCGCGATCGCGGAGTCGTGGTTGAGGATGGACAGGACCACGGTCTCCAGCAGCACGCACTCGGCGAAGGTGCCCTCGACGCGCATGATCGGCGAGCCGGGGAAGTACACCTCGCCCTCGGGGTAGCCCCAGACGTCCCCGCCGAAGCGGTAGTCGGCGAGCCACTTCAGTGTCTCCTCGTCGACGATCTTCCGTTCGCCCAGGAAGCCGAGGACGCCCGCGTCGAAGCGGAAGTTCTCCACCGCGTCCAGGACGCGTCCGGTGCCGGCCACCACGCCGTAGCGGCGCCCGTCCGGCAGCCGCCGGGTGAAGACCTCGAACACGCTCCGCCGTTCGGCCGTACCGGCCTTCAGAGCGGCCTGCAGCATCGTCAGCTCGTACTGGTCCGTGAAGAGCGCCGTCGAGGGAACGTCCACCGGCAGCCCAAGGTCCGCCACGCCCACAAAACCCACCTGACCCATCATCGTCCGGTCCCCCAGGCGCGGCCGGGGGTCCGGGGGTTGTCCCCCGGTGTATGCAGCATGGCAGTGCATCGTACCCCCATTTCGTCAGTGTGACGATTTGTGGGCGCCATGGCAGCATGGGCTGTGTGACGTCACCCGCGCCCGTAGAGATCGAACGCACCGAGTCGGCGGAGGAGGTCTTCGCCGTACCCGAGCCCGACGTCCCCTGGGTCACCATCGTCCACAACGACCCGGTCAACCTCATGAGCTATGTGACGTACGTCTTCCAGTCGTACTTCGGCTACACCAAGGACAAGGCCACCAAGCTCATGCTCGACGTCCACCACAAGGGCCGGGCGGTCGTCTCCAGCGGCACGCGCGAGGAGATGGAGCGCGACGTGCAGGCCATGCACGGCTACGGTCTGTGGGCCACCCTCCAGCAGGACCGGAAGTAGCGAACCCACTCAGATGCCCGGACATTTCGAACCGCTCCCCGGCGGCGGCGCGGCCGTCGCGCTCGACGACGTCGAGATCTCGATCATCCGGTCGCTGGCCGTGCAGCTCATGGAGCTCATCGGTCCCGGCCCCGGCGCCGACACCTCCGCCGACCCGCTCGCCGAGCTGTTCGCCGACGGCCCGAGCGAGCCGCCCGCCGATCCCGTCCTGCGCCGGCTCTTCCCGGACGCCTACAGCGATCCGGAGAAGGCACCGGACTCGCCGGCCGAGGCCGAGGAGCGGCGGGCGCACTCCGCCGAGTTCCGCCGCTACACCGAGAACGATCTCAGGGCGGGCAAGCGGGAGAACGCGCTCACGGTGATCCGCACCCTGGACGCGCTCGTGCCGGCGGGCGAGGGCGGGGCCGTGCTCGAACTGTCCCCGGAGGAGTCGCGGAAGTGGCTCGGCGCCCTCAACGACCTGCGGCTGGCGATAGGGGCCCGGCTGGAGATCGCCGACGAGGACGACACCGATCTGCTCTACCGGCTCCCGGACGAGGATCCGCGCAAGCCCATGGTGATGGCGTATCTGTGGCTCGGTGGTCTCCAGGAAACCCTCGTCACCACACTTATGTCCTGAAGGTGATGATTTCGTGTTCGCTCAGCGGACGCTCAAATCCGGATAACGATCCCGTCACCGTTGCGGCCGGGTTTGCCGCATTCGGGCGCTCTTTGTCCGCTTTTACCTGTGTGATGCGCCACAGCGCGCCTCTGTGATCAATATTGCGGCCGTGATAAATCTTCACGACCGCCCGGCCAACACCACCCATGTTCGGCCGGGTGCGCCACCGAGCCGGCGACCGCCGGCCAGGCACGGGCGGGCTTGCGGAAGCCGCCCAGCTCCATCAATCCGGGGGGATCGAAACCCGATCCGAGGCCGACGAAAGGCCCGGGTCGGCATGGAGAAAGGCGCACCACACATGACCTCAGCGCAGGTCGACCAGCATCGCGACGGCAATGAGGCCGTGCGGGCCGAGGACGGCGAGGGCGGCGAGGGGTATCAGCGCGGGCTCGGAGCCCGGCAGATCCAGATGATCGCCATCGGCGGGGCCATCGGCACCGGCCTCTTCCTCGGCGCGGGCAAGGGCATTTCCAAGGCCGGCCCCAGTCTGATCCTGGCGTACGCCATCGCGGGCATCGTCATCTTCTTCATCATGCGGGCGCTCGGCGAGCTGCTGATGTACCGCCCGGTGTCGGGTTCGTTCTCGGAGTACGCGCGCGAGTTCATCGGCCCGTTCGCGGGCTTCGTGACCGGATGGACGTACTGGCTGTTCTGGGTGGTCACGGGCATCACCGAGGTCACCGCCGCGGCCGCCTACATGACGTACTGGTTCGACATTCCGCAGTGGGTGTCGGCCCTGATCTTCACGATCATCCTGTACGGCGCCAACCTGATCTCCGTGAAGCTCTTCGGTGAGCTGGAGTTCTGGTTCTCCATGGTCAAGGTCACCGCCATCATCGGCATGATCCTGATCTGCGCCGGCATCCTCACGATCGGCTTCTCCGACGCCGGTGACACCGCCTCCGTCAGCCACCTGTGGAGCGACGGCGGCTTCTTCCCGCACGGCGTCGGCAACACGCTGATGACCCTGCAGATGGTCATGTTCGCCTTCCTCGCCGTCGAGCTGGTCGGTGTGACCGCGGGCGAGTCCAAGGACCCCAAGACCGTGCTGCCCAAGGCGATCAACACCGTGCCGTGGCGCATCGCCGTCTTCTACGTCGGCGCGCTGATCATGATCCTCTCGGTCGTGCCGTGGACGAACTTCCACCCGGGCGTGAGCCCCTTCGTGGCCGCGTTCCAGAAGATGGGCCTGGCCGCGGGCGCCGGCATCGTCAACTTCGTCGTCCTCACGGCCGCGCTGTCCTCCTGCAACTCCGGCATGTACTCCACCGGCCGCATGCTGCGCGACCTCGCGCTCAACAGCCAGGGACCGAAGTTCTTCACCAAGCTGACGCGCAGCGGTACCCCGCTCGTCGGCACGACGTTCTCCGCCGCGCTGATGCTGGTGGGCGTCTGGATCAACTACCAGTGGCCGGGCAAGGCGTTCGACTACGTGGTGTCCTTCGCGACCATCTCCGGCATGTGGGCCTGGATCGTCATCCTGATCTGCCAGATCCGCTACCGGATGAAGGCCGACCGGGGCGAGCTGCCGCGCAGCGAGTTCCCCGCGCCGGGCGCCCCGTACACCAGCGTGTTCGCGCTCCTGTTCATCCTCATGGTGATCGTGATGATGGGCATCGACAAGGACGCCCGTGTCTCGCTGTACTGCGCGCCGCTGTGGGGCGTGATCCTCGGCGTCGCCTACTGGGCGCTCAAGCGCCGCAACCCGGAGGCCGCGGCCTTCCGCAAGCGCTGACCCCCGGAAAAGGACGTCCGGCCGCCGGGAGCACTCGTGGTTCTCCCGTCGGCCGCCGCTCAGGGCGTCCATCATGTGGGCCGTCCCGTACCACACCTCGGTACGGGACGGCCCCTCTGCTTATCCTGACCCCCATGCTGACCATCACCCAGGCCCTGTACGACCAGATCGTCGCCCACGCGCGCGAGGACCACCCCGACGAGGCGTGCGGCGTGGTCGCCGGCCCGGTGGGCGCCGGCCGGCCCGAGCGCTTCATCCCGATGCTCAACGCGGCCCGCTCGCCCACCTTCTACGAGTTCGACTCGCAGGATCTGCTCAAGCTCTACCGCGAGATGGACGACCGCGACGAGGAGCCGGTGATCATCTACCACTCCCACACCGCGACCGAGGCATACCCCTCCCGGACCGACATCGGCTACGCCAACGAGCCCGGCGCCCACTACGTCCTGGTCTCCACCGCGGACGCCGACGGCCTCGGCGAGTTCCAGTTCCGCTCCTTCCGGATCCTGGACGGCGAGGTCACGGAGGAGGAGGTCAAGCTCGTGGAGACGTACTGATCTCAAGCCTTGGTTGAAATTCGTCCGTCATGTGGGATCACATTCCAGGACCCGGACCGGGAATCGATACGATGAGCCCATGGTTCTCAACGACGTGAGCGAGAAGGCGCCCGGCATCCTGCTCGTGGCGCGGCTGCACGTCGACCTGTGCAGGCTGAACAGCGCCATCTGTTGACGTTCCCCGCCGCCGCCGCCGTACGGCCGCTGCCGCGGCGCTCCCCCGTGCCGAGAGCCAGGGGGAACCGCAGGCACGCACACCGAATCGACGAACCCTTCCGACAGGAGCCCGCAACCATGGCCATCGAGGTCCGCATCCCCACCATCCTCCGCCAGTACACCGACGGTCAGAAGGCGGTCGAAGGCGCCGGGGACACCCTCGCCGAGCTGTTCGCCGACCTCGAGACCCGGCACGCGGGCATCCAGGCCCGCATCGTGGACGGCGACCAGCTGCGCCGCTTCGTCAACGTCTACCTGAACGACGAGGACGTCCGCTTCCTGGACGGCATCAACACCAAGCTGTCCGACGGCGACAACGTGACGATCCTGCCGGCGGTGGCCGGCGGCATGGCCTGAGCCGACGGTCGCTGATCACCGATGCGCTACGACTCCCCGCTGGCCGCGGTGGGCAACACCCCTCTGGTGCGCCTGCCGCGGCTGTCGCCCTCCGCCGACGTCCGTATCTGGGCGAAGCTGGAGGACCGCAACCCGACCGGCTCGGTCAAGGACCGTCCCGCCCTGCACATGATCGAGCAGGCGGAGAAGGACGGCCGGCTGACCCCTGGCTGCACGATCCTGGAGCCCACCTCCGGCAACACCGGCATCTCCCTCGCCATGGCGGCCAAGCTCAAGGGCTACCGCATGGTGTGCGTGATGCCGGAGAACACCTCGCAGGAGCGCCGGGACCTGCTCGGCATGTGGGGCGCCGAGATCATCTCCTCCCCGGCCGCGGGCGGCTCCAACACCGCCGTACGCGTGGCCAAGGAGCTGGCCGCCGAGCACCCCGACTGGGTGATGCTCTACCAGTACGGCAACCCGGACAACGCGGGCGCCCACTACGCCACCACCGGCCCGGAGATCCTCGCCGACCTGCCCTCCATCACCCACTTCGTCGCGGGCCTCGGCACCACCGGCACGCTCATGGGCGTCGGGCGCTTCCTGCGCGAGCACAAGCCGGACGTCAAGATCGTCGCCGCCGAACCGCGCTACGACGACCTGGTCTACGGCCTGCGCAACCTGGACGAGGGCTTCGTCCCCGAGCTGTACGACGCCTCCGTCCTCACCACCCGCTTCTCGGTCGGCTCCGCCGACGCGGTCACCCGCACCCGTGAACTCCTCCAGCTGGAGGGCATCTTCGCGGGCGTCTCCACCGGCGCCGCCCTGCACGCGGCGATCGGCGTCGGCAAGAAGGCGGTCAAGGCGGGCGAGAGCGCCGACATCGTCTTCATCGTGGCCGACGGCGGCTGGAAGTACCTGTCCATCGGCGTCTACACGGCGGCCACCACCGAGGAGGCCATCCAGACGCTGCAGGGCCAGCTCTGGGCGTAGCCCGGGTCGAGCACGCGCCGGCCCCCTCCTGTGAGGGGGCCGATCCAGTGGGTGCGGGCCGTGGACCCGGGCGTGGGGGTGGATCCGTTCGCGCCGGTGGTACGTCACATCTGCACCAGGCGGCCGGCCGGCCGGCCACGCCAGAAGGACGGCAGAAAGGCGGACCCCCATGCGCCGTACGACCCTCACCGCCCTCGCGGCCACGACACTGCTCCTCGCGGGCTGCGGCTCGGAAGGCGGCGGGGACACCGGCAGCGACGGCAAGGTGTCACCGGCCCCCTCCACGCGCTCCCCGAGCCCGACCGCCGGGGCATGCGGCCCCCAGGTGGAGCTGAAGGCCACCGACAACGGCCGTACCGTCTGCGTGACCAGGGGCGGGGAGGTCCGGCTCACCCTGGACGGCACCAGGGCCCGCCCGTGGAAGCCGGTCACCGCGAGCGGCACCGGGCTGAAGGGCATCAACGCGGGCTTCGTCATCCAGCCGGGCGACGCCACGGCCGCCTATCAGGCGGCGGCCGCCGGAACCGTGAAGCTCTCGTCCTCCCGCCCCCTGTGCGCCGAGCCCACCGCCCCCGGCCAGGTCTCCTGCAAGGGCATCCAGGAGTGGACGGTCACCGTGCGGGTGCGCTAACCGGCAAGGTGCCGCACCTGGTCCCACAGGACCGGGTCGACCACGCCCACCCGGCGCCGGAAGTCGCCCACCGGGACCTGGCGCAGCTCGTCCGTCTGCAGGAAGCTGGGGCGGCCGCCGGCGTCGCCGACCGCGCCGGGCGGCAGCGGGATGACCCCGGCGCGTTCGTCGTGGTACTTGCCGGTGATCTTCGCGACCGTGGCCCGGTCGCCGCGTACCGCCAGCACCAGACAGGGCCGGTCCTTCACGTCGGGCCGGTCCTCGTAAGGGACGGTCGCCCACCAGATGTCCCCCGGGGCCGGCCGCGCCGCGTGCGCGGCCCGCGCGCCCGCGCGGCCCGGTGGCCGCAGGCGCCGCCCGCCGGGCCGGCGGCCGCGTCCCCAGCCGTCGACGAGCGTGGCGACCAGCGCGAGCAGTACCACCGCCGCGAGCGCGAGCCACCAGGACGTGTCCATACGACGACGTTACCGGCGCGCGCCGCACACCGCGCGCCCTCTGCCACTCTCTATGCGCCCCGGGTCCAGCCGAACCGGTGACAGCACAGGTGAGTTCGCCCACAACGGCCCCTGGCGGAGGAGCGACCCGTGCTTTCGCGCCTTACGCTCGACGCACCGCACGACCCCCGTCAGCCCCCATTCTCCAGGCTCCTCGTCCCGCCCACCGGCTTCCCGCCAACGGAGGTTTCTGCTTCATGAAGCTCACCGTCGTCGGCTGCTCGGGGTCGTTCCCCTCCGCGGAATCGGCCTGCTCGAGCTACCTCGTCGAGGCCGACGGCTTTCGGCTGCTTCTCGACATGGGCAACGGCGCCCTCGGCGAGCTGCAGCGCCACTGCGGTCTCTACGACCTCGACGCGATCTTCCTCAGCCATCTGCACGCCGATCACTGCATCGACATGTGCGCGTACTTCGTCGCGCGCTACTACCGCCACGACGGCGGCCGCTGCGATCCGATCCCCGTCTACGGCCCCGAGGGCACGGAACACCGGCTGACCACCGCCTACGCGGACACCCCCTCGGCCTCCTCCATGAGCGAGGTCTTCGACTTCCACACGGTCAAGCCGTCCACGTTCGAGATCGGCCCGTTCGCGGTGCACACCGAGCGGGTCCGCCACCCCGTGGAGGCGTACGGCATCCGGATCGAGCACGGCGGGAAGTCCCTCACCTACTCCGGCGACACGGGCGTCACCCAGGCCCTGGACGAGCTGGCCCGGGACGCCGATCTGTTCCTGTGCGAGGCCGCGTTCACGCACGGCAAGGAGAGCATCCCCGACCTGCACCTCAACGGTCGTGAGGCGGGCGAGACGGCGGCCCGCGCGGGCGCCCGCCGCCTGGTCCTCACCCACATCCCGCCGTGGACCGACCCGCAGGCCAACCTCCGCGACGCCCGCGAGGTGTTCACCGGGCCGGTGGAACTGGCGGCGCCGGGACTGACGTACGAGATCTGATGCCCTGACACACGACCTGAGGGCCTGCGCACGCGAAGGGCCCCGGAACCCCCTCGTCCTCCTCGGTTCCGGGGCCCTTCGACGTGTCCGGGGCCGGACTACTTCGCCTCGGCCTTCCGTAGTTCCGCGAGCTCCTCGTCGGACTCGCGGCCCGGCGTGGGCAGATTGAACCTGACGATCGCGAAGCGGAAGATCACGTAGTAGGCGACCGCGAAGCAAAGGCCCACCAGGACCAGGCCCCAGGGGTTGGTGGCGATGCCCAGGTTCAGCCCGAAGTCGACCGCACCCGCCGAGAACCCGAAGCCGTCCTTCATGCCCAGCGCCCAGGTCAGTGCCATCGACACGCCCGTGAGGACGGCGTGGATGGCGTACAGCACCGGTGCGATGAACATGAAGGTGAACTCGATGGGCTCGGTGACGCCGGTGACGAAGGACGTCAGAGCCAGGGAGAACATCATGCCGCCGACGACCTTGCGGCGCTCGGGCCGGGCGCAGTGGACGATGGCCAGGCACGCGGCCGGCAGGGCGAACATCATGATCGGGAAGAAGCCGGTCATGAACTGGCCCGCGTGCGGGTCGCCGGCCAGGAAGCGCGCGATGTCACCGCTCTTGCCGTGGTACTCGCCCGCCTGCAACCACGGGAACGAGTTCAGCAGGTGGTGCATCCCGATCGGGATCAGCGCACGGTTGGCGACGCCGAAGATGCCCGCGCCCACCGCGCCCGACCCGACCAGCCACTCGCCGAAGGTGTGCAGGCCGGTGCCGAGTACCGGCCAGATGTAGCCGAAGACGATGCCGATGACCAGCCCGGCGAAGGCGGACAGGATCGGTACGAGGCGGCGGCCGCCGAAGAAGCCCGCCCAGTCGGGCAGCTTGGTGCGGTAGAAGCGCTGGTACAGCAGGGCCACGACTATGCCCATCACCACACCGCCGAGGACCTTGGCGTCCACCGGGGCGTTCACCATCACGATCTTGCCGTCGACGACCGTCGCCACCTTGGGCAGGTTCTTGTCGGTGAACGTGGCGAGTACGTTCTTGAAGACCAGGTAACCGACGACCGCGGCCAGCGCGGTGGAGCCGTCCGCCTTCTTGGCGAAGCCGATGGCGATACCCACGGCGAACAGCAGGGCCATGTTGTCCAGGATCGCGTTGCCGCCGGCCGCCATGAACGACGCGATCTTCGTGAGGAACGTCGGGAACGAGGGACGTCCCAGCATGTCGGTGTTGCCGAGGCGCACCAGGAGGGCAGCGGCCGGCAGCACCGCCACCGGCAGCATCAGGCTGCGGCCGATGCGCTGCAGCACCGCCATCGCACCGGCGCCCTTCTTCTTCTCGGCCGCAGGAGCGGCGCTGGCCGTGGTCACAAGTTCCTCCAGTGGGCAAGGCGCCGCCCGGGAACCATGGCAGGGGACGGCAGCGTCTCTGGTCTACACCACTCAGTGGTGTAGACCTGTTGTAGCACGATGACGGCGTACAAGGAACCACGAAATCCGCTACCGCGGCGCTACGCGCGGTACCTGCCCGAAGGGCCCCCTGCGGGCGCATGACGAGGGCCCCTCGGACCGGGTGGTCCAAGGGGCCCCGACTGTCCTGAAGCCTCAGGTTCTCGGCGTGTCAGACCTTGGTGACGTCCTCGACCTCGCCCACCGGCTCCCGGCCGGGTGTCGTCAGGTCGAACCTCGTGATCGCGAACCGGAAGACAACGTAATACACGGCCGCGAAGCACAGGCCGATGGGGATGATCGCCCATGGTCTCGTCGCCAGGTTCCAGTTGATGACGTAGTCGATCAGGCCGGCCGAGAAGCTGAAGCTGTCGTGCACGCCGAGCGCCCAGGTCACCGCCATCGACACACCGGTGAGCACCGCGTGGACGGCGTACAGCGCCGGCGCGATGAACAGGAACGAGTACTCGATCGGCTCGGTGATGCCGGTCACGAACGAGGTCAGCGCGACCGAGAGCATCAGGCCGCCGACCTCCTTGCGGCGCTCCGGCCGCGCGCAGTGCGTGATCGCCAGCGCGGCCGCCGGCAGCGCGAACATCATGATCGGGAAGAAACCCGAGGTGAACTGACCGGCGTTCGGGTCGCCCGCGAGGAACATGTTGATGTCACCGTGCACTGGCTTGCCGCCCGGTGGAGTGTAGGTGCCGAACTGGAACCAGATGGGCACGTTCAGGAACTGGTGCAGGCCGATGACGAGCAGCGCCCGGTTGGCGACGCCGAAGATGCCGGCACCCCAGGAGTCCGCGTCCCGCAGCCAGTGGCTGAAGCTCTCCAGGGCGTCGCCGATCGGCGGCCAGATCCACAGACACACGGCCGCCACGGCGATGGCGACGAACGCCATGATGATGGGGACGAGGCGGCGGCCGTTGAAGAAGCCCAGCCAGTCCACCAGTCTCGTGCGGTGGAAGCGGGCCCAGAAGAAGGCCGACAGCAGACCCATGACGATGCCGCCGAAGACCCCGGGGTTCTGGAAGGTGAACGGTGTCACCGCGCCGACGCCCGTGCCGACGCCGACCTGGCAGCCGATGTCCGGGACCGCCTTCGAGCCGCCCGGGCACCGCTCGGGGAACTGGTGCAGGACGTTGTAGTAGACGAGGAAGCCGACCACCGCGGCGAGTGCCGTCGAGCCGTCCGCCTTCCTCGCCATCCCGATCGCGACGCCCACGCAGAACAGCAGGGGCAGGCCGAGCGAGCCGTCGAGCAGCGCGCCGCCCGCGCCCTTCATCACCTTCGAGACGTCGGTCCAGCCCAGGCCCTCGGCGCCGAACACGTCCGGCTGCCCGAGCCGGTTCAGGATGCCCGCGGCCGGCAGCACCGCGATCGGCAGCTGGAGGCTGCGGCCCATCTTCTGCAGGCTTTGGAACAACCGGTTCCAGCGTTCCCGGGCCGGCCCGGCCGCGTGCTCGGCGCTGCCTGCCCTCTCGGCGCTCATGGGCGTCCTCCGGCCACTCGACTCGGACGCGGTTTGGCGACCGTCGGCAGGGTGGTGTAGACCAGTCGGCGGACGGTTCCGCTGTCGTGATCGCCATCATCCGGCTCGGACGGCATGACCGCTCGCGAAGATGGGCCAACTGTGGGTTACTGCGACAAAGCGGTTCGGATCAGGGAGAAGCAACATGGCCAGCAAGGCTGAGAAGATCGTCGCCGGGCTCGGCGGCATCGACAACATCGAGGAGATCGAGGGCTGCATCACCCGGCTGCGCACCGAGGTTTCCGACCCCTCGCTGGTCAACGAGACCGCCCTGAAGGCCGCCGGCGCCCACGGCGTCGTCAAGATGGGAACCGCCATCCAGGTGGTCATCGGCACCGACGCGGACCCGATCGCCGCGGAGATCGAAGACATGATGTGAACCCACCGAGCCACCGCCCCCGTGGCCGCCGTGGTTCACCTGTAAGGGGTTCCTCCCGCCGCGGGAGGAGCCCCTTCCGCCACTCCGGATAGGCTCGTCGTCATGTCTCGCATCGACGGCCGTACCCCCGAACAGCTCCGCCCGGTCACCATCGAACGCGGATGGAGCAAGCACGCCGAGGGCTCCGTCCTCGTCTCCTTCGGCGACACCAAGGTCTTCTGCACCGCCTCCGTCACCGAAGGCGTCCCGCGCTGGCGCAAGGGCAGCGGCGAGGGCTGGGTCACCGCCGAGTACGCCATGCTGCCCCGCGCCACCAACACCCGTGGCGACCGCGAGTCCGTCAAGGGCAAGATCGGCGGCCGTACCCACGAGATCTCCCGGCTCATCGGCCGCTCCCTGCGCGCCGTCATCGACTACAAGGCGCTCGGCGAGAACACCATCGTCCTCGACTGCGACGTCCTCCAGGCCGACGGCGGCACCCGCACCGCGGCGATCACCGGCGCCTACGTCGCCCTCGCCGACGCCGTCGCCTGGGCTCAGGGCAGGAAGCTGATCAAGGCCGGCCGGCAGCCGCTGACCGGGACCGTGAGCGCCGTCTCGGTCGGCATCGTCGGCGGAGTGCCCCTGCTCGACCTGTGCTACGAGGAGGACGTGCGCGCCGAGACCGACATGAACGTCGTCTGCACCGGCGACGGCCGCTTCGTCGAGGTCCAGGGCACCGCCGAGGCCGAGCCCTTCGCCCGCGAGGAACTCGACGCCCTGCTCGACCTCGCCGTCACCGGCTGCACCGAGCTGGCCGCCTTCCAGCGCGCGGCCCTGGAAGTCACCCTCGGGAAGTAAAGGGGCGGCCAAGACACCCCGTACGCGCGGGCAACCCGCGAACCCTCCCCGACGTCCTAGGGATACGGGCGCACGGCTTGTCACCGTGCGCCCTGCCAGCCGTACCAGGGGAGGGACCCACCATCATGGCCGCCAGCCGACGCCGACGCCGCGGCGTCACCACCATCGCCGCCGCAGTGGCCGCCGTGGCACTCACCGCCGGCCTCACCACCGGCTGCGACGCCGTGAACAAGGCCCTGGACTGCGTCCAGACCGCCGACTCCATCGCCGACAGCGTCACCGACCTCCAGCAGGCCGTGGAGAACGCCGCGAACGACCCGACGCAGACCGACGCCTCCCTCGACGCCATCGAGAAGAACCTCAGGAAGATCGCCGACAAGACCGACGACACCGACGTCAACAAGGCCGTCGACGACCTGGGCCAGGCCGTCGACAACGTCCGTACGGCGATCAGGAACGGCGACGAGACCCCGGACGTCGGCCCCGTCACCGACGCGGCCGGCGAACTCACCAAGGTCTGCACGGCGTAGGGGCACCCCGTCATCCGCGCCGGCGGCGGAAGCGCCCCGAAAGGGGCGCGGGCCGTATCCCTGTGCGGCCCCGCCGCGCGGGCGCGACCAGCCCCGGTCGGCCCGCAGTCGCCCACGGCGCTCGGCGGAGCGCTCAGTACTCCCCGCTCCGCCGCTCCCGCTCATCCCGGCGCGCCCGGTGCAGCCCGTGCCGGGACTCCCCGCGCTCCAGCCTCTCCTGGCGGCGCTGCTCCTTCAGCCGCTGCCGCTCGGCCCGGGTGACCCTGCGCTCCACCCCGACCCCGCCCCAGAACGCGAACCCGCCGATGACCACCCGCGGGGCGCCCGGCTCGGGCGGGCCGTCGTCCCCGGGGTGCTCGAAGGCGCCCATCACACCGATGCCGCGTACGACGACCTCGACTCCCGGCGGCACGATGACCTGCACCCCGCCCATGATCGCGACACAGTTGATCTCGACCTCGCGGTCCGCGAAGTCCGCCTCCCGCAGGTCGATCTCGCCGCCGCCCATGAAGGCGAAGCAGTTGAACCGCTTCGGCATCGTCCAGCGGCCCTTGCGCTCGAACCCCGACAGGATCGCGATCCCACCGGTCGAGGACCCCTCACCCCAGACGATCCGGCCCGCCCAACCACCGCGCGTCGCCGGGTTCTTGGCGAAGGAGACGGGAGGGGCCGGGGCCGCGGCACCGGCCGTCGGCAGATCGCGGGTGAGCGGCGCCAGCTCGCCGTACGTACGCGCCTTGTACGCCGCCTCCAGCCGCTCCTCGAACTCCTCCATGTCCAGCCGGCCCTCGGCCAGGGCGTCCCGCAGGACCTCGGCCACCCGTTCACGGTCGGCGTCGGACGCCCGGAGGTCCGGGACTGCGTCGTCGGTCATGACAGCAGCCTACGAGACGGCCTTCTCCGCGTACATCTTGGCGATGACGGCCTCGATGTCCGGCTCCCGCACCGACAGGTCCACCAGCGGGTAGCGGGCCGCCAGATGGGCGACCAGCGGCGCCGCCGACTGCCCCGCCGGGAACGCCACCCACTGCCGCGGCCCTTCCACCCTCACCACCCGCGCCGACGGCACCTCCACCGGTGGCAGCTCCCGCTCCAGGTCCACCACCAGCGTCCGTTCGCTCTCCCCGGCCTCGTGCAGCCCCACGAGCGGACCGTCGTACATCAGCCGCCCGTGGTCGATGACCATCACCCGTGAGCACACCTGCTCGATGTCCTGCAGATCGTGCGTGGTCAGCAGCACGGTCGTGGCACGCTCGGCGTTCACCTCCCGCAGAAAGCCCCGCACCTTGGCCTTCGACACGACGTCCAGACCGATCGTCGGCTCGTCCAGGTACAGCACCTCCGGATCGTGCAGCAGCGCCGCCGCGATGTCCCCGCGCATCCGCTGCCCCAGCGACAGCTGCCGCACCGGCACATCCAACAGAGCGCTCAGTTCGAGCAGTTCCACCAGCCGGTCCAGGTTCTCCCGGTAACGGGCGTCCGGGATGCGGTACATGCGGTGCGCCAGCCGGTACGAGTCGATCAGCGGCAGATCCCACCACAGCGTGGTCCGCTGCCCGAACACCACCCCGATCCGGTGCGCCAGCCGCCTCCGCTCCCGCGAGGGATCGATCCCCGCCACCCGCAACCGGCCGGCACTCGGCGTCAGGATGCCGGTGAGCATCTTGATCGTCGTCGACTTCCCGGCACCGTTCGGCCCGATGTAGCCGACCATCTCCCCACGCGCCACGGTGAACGAGAGCGAGTCCACCGCCCGGACCTCGCGCCGCTCCCGCTTGAGGAACCCGGTCTTCCTGCGTACCTCGAAGACCTTCTCGACGTTCTCCAGCGCGATGAAGTCGCTGCCGGACCCGATGAGTTCACCGTCCGTCACCTGCTAGCTCCCTGTGCTCCGATACGAACGAAGTCCCGCCCGCCAGGCCAGCCCCGCCAGCGCACAGCACCCCACCGCCACCAACGGGGGCGCGAACGCCACCCACTGCGGCAGCCCCAGCGGATACGGCCGCTCCAGCACATAGGTCGCGGGCAGCCAGCTGACGAAGGCCAGCGGCAGCACGAACGTCACCCCGCGCACCAGTTCCTCCGCGAACACCGACGGCGGATACTGCAGCAGCGTCGTACCGCCGTAGGTGAAGGCGTTCTGCACCTCCGAGGCGTCCTGCGCCAGGAACTGGAAGGCCGCCCCCGCCACGAAGACCGCGCAGAAGATCCCGCAGCCGCTCACCACCATCACCGGCATCAGCAGCAGTTTCAGCGGCGTCCAGTCGACGTCGAGCCGGGCCACCGCCCAGCCGAGCACCAGCGCGCCCTGCGTCACCCGGCCCAGCCGCCGGAGCGCGAACCGGTCGGCCGCCACCTGCGCCAGCACCGGCGCCGGACGCACCAGCAGCGTGTCCAGCGTCCCGTCCCGCACCCGGCGCCCCAGCCGCTCCATCGACCCGATCACCAGGTCCGCCAGCCCGAACGCGGTACCGGACAGGCCGTACAGGAAGGCCACCTCGGGCAGCGACCAGCCGCCGAGGGCGTCCACCCGGGAGAACATCAGGATGATCGCGACGAAGTCGAAGAAGGTCGCCGCGAAGTTCCCGAACGTGGTCATCACGAACGAGGCGCGGTAGGCCATCGTGGACCGGATCCACATCCCGGCGATCATCCGGTACGCGCGCACGCCCTCCGCCAGCCGGCCGGGCTCACCCACCCTGGACCACCACCCGCCGCGTCGCCGCCGACTGCAGCAGCCGCCCGGCGCCCAGCAGCACGACCGCCCACATCGCCTGGAAGAGATACGTACCGAGCGGATCGGCGTGCCCCAGCAGGATCTCCGCCGGCGCCTGGAGCAGCGAGGACCACGGCAGGGCCCGCACGACCTCGCCGAGCGCCCCCGGGAAGACGTTCAGGGGCAGCAGCATGCCCGAGCAGAAGTACCCGGCGAGCCACGAGATCTGCGTCACGCCCGTACCGTCCAGCAACCAGAACGCGCTGAGCGCCAGCAGGAACCGGATCCCGAACCCGACGAGCATCGCCAGCAGCACGGCGACGAAGAAGGCGGCCCAGGTACCGACGTCGGTGGGCAGGTACACCGGAAAGCACAGGGCGCCGAACACGAACGGCACCAGTCCCCGCCCCAGCAGCTGGAAGAACGCCCGCCCCAGGTCCGCCGCCAGCCACCACAACTGCAGGTCGGCGGGCCGGTACAGGTCGATCGCCACGTCCCCCGTACGGATGCGTTCCATCAACTCGCCCTCGACGCCCCCACCGCCGATCGCGAGTGTCGACAAAAACGCCTGCCCCAGCCACACATAGGTCACGACCTGCGCCTGGTCCCACCCGCCCAGGTGCGGCTTCTCGTCCCACAGCGCGCGATACGTGTAGACGAGGATCAGCCCGAAGACCGTGTTCGTGAACACCCCTGCCGCAGTGGCGGCCCGATACGTCGCGTACCGTCTGAAGCCCCCTACCGCGACGGCCGCGTACAACCGTCCCGCGCCCACGCCAGTCGACCTCCTCGGACGCTCGACACCGAAGCGCAGGAGCCTAGTCCGGAGGTCCGGCGGCCGGCCACGTGTTTTCCGTGCCGGAAGCGTGCCGGAATCCGGGAACGGAACGCCAGGTGCGAGAGTCTTCAATCAGGGGGCGCAGAAGGCGTACGAGGCGTACGGGAACGTACGACGCGAATCAGGAGTCCGTGCACGACATGAGCGACGAGCCGCAGCCGCAGCAGCCGAACGAGGGCGTGGCGCCGGAAAAGCCGCTGCCGGCTGAAGGGCCCGGGAACCCTGGGCGCCGCGAGGAGACGGCCGCCGAGAGGGGCGAGGGGGCGAGGAGAGCCGAGGGGGCCGAGCCGCGGGCAGGGGCCCAGAGCGCCGACGGCGCGGACGCCCGCGGGGGTGACACCCGGGCCACCCGACCGGATGGCCGCCCGGCCCGGGACCGGACGACTGCCATCGCCCGAGCACGCCAGGCAGCCCGCGACGCCCGCACGGACCGCAACGGAACGATGGCCTCCGGGCCGGCCCGGGACGGGGGCGCGGCTTCCGACGGGGCGACGGCTCCGGGCAAGACCTCGGGCGGGGGCACGGCTCCCGGCGGGGCTTCGGGCAAGGTCTCGGGTACGGGCGCGGTCCCCGGTGGTGCTTCGGGCAGGGCTTCGGCTTCCGGTAGGGGTTCCAAGGCCGGCGGGTCTTCGACGGCCGGCGGAGGTGCGGCTTCCCGAGGTGCTTCGGCTTCCGGTAGGGCTTCCGTGGCCGGCGGGCGTCCGGCGTCCGGCGCGGGCTCCGATGGTGCTTCGGCTTCTCGTGGAGCCTCGGTGTCCGGCGGGGCCACGGGCGCCCAGGGCGCCGACGGTGCCGCCAAGCGTCCCGGCGCGGACAAACCGCAGGTCCCGGGGGCGTCGGTCGACTCCGAGAAGCCTCAGTCGGCCGAGAGCACCCAGGTGCTTCGGCGCGTCACGCCGCCGCGGGGAGGCGGGGACAGCCAGGCGTCCGCGCGGCCCGGCGCGCCCGGTCGTCAGGCCCAGCCGGGCAAGGCGGGCGGGCCGGCCCAGGGCGCCGGTGAGACGGGCGCGCCCGAGAGCACGCAGGTCCTCCGGCGCGTCAGCGCGCCGCGCGCGGGCGAGCCGGGCGGTCCCGGCGAGGCGGCCGCGGCCTCCCCGGCGGCGGGGTCGGGCACCACCGGCCGCAAGCCCCGGACGACCGTTCCCCGGCCGGGCGGCCCGAACCGTGCCGCGAAGGCCGCCGGAGCCGCCGGTGCTGCCCGTGTGGCGGGCGCCGCAGGAGCCACTGCTGCCGGCGGGGCGGCCGGTGTTGGTTCCGCCGCTGCTCAGGCCGCCTCTGCCGGGGCCGTAGGCGCGGTCGGCGCGAGCGGCCGTACCGGGTCCGGGGCCAAGGCGGCCCAGCGGAGCTCCGAGCCGGCCACCCGGCAGGACACCACCGCACTCGCCTCCGCCTCGGACGGCTCGAACCCCGGAGGAGGAGGGAAGGGCAAGAAGGCCAAGCGGCCCAAGCGCACCGGCTGGCGGCGGATCATCCCCACCTGGCGCATGGTGCTCGGCACCTTCGTGATCGGGATACTCCTGATCATCGGCCTGTTCTTCATCGGCTACTCGATGGTCAAGATCCCGCCGGCCAACGCCCTCGCGACCAAGCAGAGCAACGTCTACCTCTACGCCGACGGCTCCCAGCTCGCCCGCGACACCCGCGACAGCCAGATCAACCGGGAGAACGTCAGCCTCGCCGATGTCTCCAAGGACGCTCAGCACGCCATCCTGGCCGCCGAAGACCGCGACTTCTACACCGAATCCGCCGTCGACCCGAAGGCCATGCTACGCGCCGCCTGGAACACGGTTACCGGCAAGGGCAAGCAGTCCGGCTCCACGATCACCCAGCAGTACGTGAAGAACTATTACCTCGCCCAGGAACAGACGGTCACCCGCAAGGCCAGGGAGTTCTTCATCTCGATCAAGCTGGACCGCCAGAAGTCCAAGGACGAGATCTTTGAGGGCTACCTCAACACCAGCTACTTCGGCCGCAACGCCTACGGCATCCAGGCCGCTGCCCAGGCCTACTACAGCAGGGACGCCCAGGACCTCGACCCGGCCCGCGCCGCCTACCTCGCCGCGCTCGTCAACGCGCCCAGCGAGTACGACGTCGTCGCCCACCCCGAGAACAAGGCCGTGGCCGTCGCCCGCTGGAACTACGTCCTGGACGGCATGGTGAAGAAGGGCTGGCTCAGCGAGTCCAGGCGCGCCGGCATGAAGTTCCCGATGCCAAAGGAGCAGACGCTCTCCACCGGCATGTCCGGCCAGCGCGGTTACCTCGTGGACGCCGTCAAGCACTACCTGGTCGCGAACCACATCCTCGACTCCGACCAGCTCGAAGCCGGCGGCTACCGCATCACCACCACCATCCAGAAGGACAAGCAGGACGCCTTCGTCAAGGCGGTGAACGACCAGCTGATCTCCAAGCTGGACAAGAAGAACCGCAAGGCCGACAACTACGTCCGGGCCGGCGGCGCCTCCATCGACCCCAAGACCGGCGAGGTCGTCGCGATGTACGGCGGCATCGACTACGTGAAGCAGTACACCAACGGCGCGACCCGCGGTGACTACCAGGTCGGCTCCACGTTCAAGCCGTTCGTGTTCACCTCCGCGGTGCAGAACGGCTCGGCCACCCAGGACGGCCGGACCATCACGCCGAACACCGTCTACGACGGCACCAACCAGCGGCCCGTCCAGGGCTGGACCGGCGGCGCCTACGCCCCGGAGAACGAGGACCAGAAGTCGTACGGGCCGATCACCGTCCGCAAGGCCACCGACCTGTCGGTGAACTCCGTCTACGCGCAGATGGCCGTCGACGTCGGTCCCTCCAAGGTCAAGCAGACCGCGGTCGACCTGGGCATCCCCTCCGGCACCCGGGACCTCTACCCGTCCCCGTCGATCGCGCTCGGCACCGCCAACGCCAGCGTCCTCGACATGACCGAGGCGTACGCGACGCTCGCCAACCACGGCAGGCACGGCACCTACACGATGATCGAGAAGATCACCAAGGGCGGCACGGAGGGAATCAAGCTCCCCCACGAGCCGGTCAAGCAGGCCGTCAGCCGTGAGGCCGCCGACACCACCACCTCCGTGCTGCGGAGCGTCGTCGACAACGGCACCGCCACGGCCGCGCAGGCCGCGGGGCGCCCGGCGGCCGGCAAGACCGGTACCGCCGAGAGCGACAAGGCCGCCTGGTTCGCGGGCTACACCCCCGACCTGGCCACGGTGGTCGCCGTCATGGGCCAGGACCCGGTCACCGCGGCACAGAAGCCGCTGTACTACACCCTCGGCCAGCCCCGCATGAACGGCGGTGGCCCGCCCACCCAGATCTGGGCCCAGTACACGCGCGCGGCGCTGGAGGGCAAGCCGGCCGCCGCCTTCGACCTCCAGCTCCAGCAGGGCGCCGACCGGATCCAGGAGCCCCCCTCCACCGGCACGGCCCAGCCCGGCACGGGCGGTCAGGACAACGGCGGCACCACCTCCGGCGGTCAGGACGACGGCGGGGCGACCGCCACCCCCACCGCCGGCGGTACCACGACGGACGGCGGTACCACGACCGACGGCGGCCCGACGACCGACGGCGGAACCACCTCCGACGGTGGGACCACCACCGACGGCGGTACCACCACCGACGGCGGCCCGACGACCGACGGCGGAACCACGACCGGCGGAGACACGGACACCGGAGGCGATACCACCGAGGGCGGCACGACCGGCGGGGGCACGACGACCGGTGGCGGCACGCCAGGCGGAGGCACCGACGACGGCGGCACCAGTACCGGCACCGTCGAAGGCACCGGCGGCCCGCAGTAGCCGGCAGCAGACGGCAGTGAGACGTCAGTGACCGCTGGTCGCCTTCAGCCCCACCACGGCGACCAGCAGCAGACACACGAAGAACACCCGGGCGGCGGTGACCGGCTCACCCAGCGCGACCATGCCGAGCACCGCCGCACCGGCCGCCCCGATGCCCACCCAGACGCCGTAGGCGGTACCGATGGGCAGAGACTTCGCGGCGGAGGACAGCAGCACCATGCTCGCGACGATGCCGGCACCGGTGAACAGACTCGGGACCAGCCGGGTGAAACCCTCGCTGTACTTCATCCCGATCGACCAGCCGACTTCCAGCAGACCGGCGACGACGAGCAGAACCCAGGCCATGACAGGCACCTCCGGGACGGAACGGCGACTCTTCTCGGTGCGTCGTCTTTGCCTTCGACCCGGTACGGCGCGTCTCGTCGGGCTTTCGAACATAGCAAAAGAACGCCGAAGAGGACCGGTGACGGTGGTCACCGGCCCTCTTCGGCATCGAATCAGAGGTGGATCGGAGAGAGGCCGGGGAACGAGAGGCCCTCGGACAGAAATCAGAGATACAGCCCCGTGGAGTCCTGCGACCCCTCGAAACGGTCCGCGGCGACCGCGTGCAGATCACGCTCACGCATGAGCACGTACGCCACGCCCCGCACCTCGACCTCGGCCCGGTCCTCCGGGTCGAACAGGACGCGATCGCCCGGCTCCACGGTCCGGACGTTCTGGCCGACCGCGACGACCTCGGCCCACGCCAGCCGCCGCCCGACCGCCGCGGTGGCGGGAATCAGGATGCCCCCACCCGACCGCCGCTCACCCTCACCGGTCTCCTGCTTGACCAGAACGCGGTCGTGCAGCATCCGGATGGGCAGCTTGTCGTGATGGGAGGTGCTGTTCTCGTTTCTGTTGGCGCTCACACCCTTGAACCTACCTGCCTTCGTCCCGCCTGTACGTGCCCGGGTCGCCGCCCGGCTCAGTCCTTGCGCCGCCGGGACCCCAGGGCGAGCAGCCCCACGACCCCCACGACGACCAGCGCGACCGGAACGACCCGCTCCAGCCGGGGCGCGCCCTCCTCGTCCACGAACCGCGCCCGCACCTCGGTCACGGCTCGATTGACCTGCACATACGCTCGCCCCACGGTGTGATCGATGTTCGCGACCACCTTGGCCTTCGTGTCCCCGACGATCGTCTTGGGGTGCACCCGCACCCCGATCTCGTCGAGCGTCTCGGCCAGCACTTCACGGCGGCGCCTGATGTCCGCCTCGATCTGCGCCGGGGTTCTGGTGTCCGACGTGTCCGCCACCGTACGGCCTCCGAAGTCTCCTGATGCTGTTCCGGACAGTCTGTCAGCTCATGGCCGCACCGCACCGCAAGGCCCCCCGGTTACGCTGGCCCGATGAGCGAGCGACTCCAGCCGGGGGATATGGCCCCCGCCTTCACCCTCCCCGACGCCGACGGCAACGAGGTCTCCCTGTCGGACCACAAGGGCCGCAAGGTCATCGTCTACTTCTACCCCGCCGCCCTCACTCCAGGCTGCACCAAGCAGGCCTGCGACTTCACGGACAGCCTCTCCCTGCTGGCCGGCGCCGGCTACGAGGTCATCGGCATCTCCCCGGACAAGCCGGAGAAGCTCGCGAAGTTCCGCGAGAAGGAGTCCCTGAAGGTCACCCTGCTCGCCGACCCCGACAAGAAGGTCCTGGAGGCGTACGGCGCCTTCGGTGAGAAGAAGCTCTACGGCAAGACGGTCGTCGGCGTCATCCGCTCGACGGTGATCGTGGACGAGGACGGCAAGGTCGAACGCGCCCTCTACAACGTCAAGGCCACCGGCCATGTGGCCAAGATCATCAAGGATCTGGGCATCTGAGTCCCCGAGGGGACTCTCCGCCGCCTGGCGGCCCGCACCGGGACGACCCCGATGCGGGCCGTTCCCCGTTCCGGAATTCCGTGCGGGGGCTCGATGGCTCAAGGGGGCGATCGCTGTGCCCGAACTGCCCCGCGCTCATCAGTACATGGTGCAGAGGAGGTCGACGAGCGCCGCGTATGGACCAGTAGAGTATGCACGGCTGAGGGCCCGTACCCCAGCTGGCAAGAGGGCGCCGGTTTAGGTCCGGTGTGTCGTGGGTTCGAGTCCCACCGGGCCCACCCGGAAAGTGGCCCCGCATCTCGGATCCAAGGGTGCGGGGCCGTCCCGTAACGCTCAGCCGAGCAGTTCCCGCACCACCGGTACCAGCGCCCGGAACGCCTTCCCCCGGTGGCTGATCGCGTTCTTCTCCTCCGGGGTCAGTTCGGCGCACGTGCGGGTCCCGCCCTCCGGCTGGAGGATCGGGTCGTAGCCGAAGCCGTTCGTGCCGGCGGGCTCGTGGCGCAGGACCCCTTGGAGCCGGCCCTCCACCACCCGTTCCGTGCCGTCAGGCAGGGCCAGGGCGGCCGCGCACGCGAAGTGGGCGCCGCGGTGTTCCTCCGCGATGTCGGAGAGCTGGGCGAGGAGCAGGTCGAGATTGGCCTTGTCGTCGCCGTGCCGGCCGGCCCAGCGGGCGGAGAAGATGCCGGGGGCGCCGTTCAGGACGTCGACGCAGAGACCGGAGTCGTCGGCGACCGCCGGGAGGCCCGTCGCCCGGGCGAGTGCGTGGGCCTTCAGGAGGGCGTTCTCGGCGAAGGTGACGCCGGTCTCCCTGACGTCGGGGACGTCGGGGTAGGCGTCGGCACCGATCAGCTCGTGCGGCAGGCCTGCCTCGGCGAGGATCGCCCTCAGTTCGGTGATCTTTCCGGCGTTGCGGGTGGCGAGGATCAAGCGGGTCATGCGGCCAGTATTCCTGGCCGCCGGGGGCCGGGGGTTTCCGGCCGCCCGTCCCGGCGGTTCCTGGCGGGCCCGGAGCCCGCGTGGGCTACAGCCGAGCCTGACCCGCGCCCTCGAGCGTGCTCAGGTCGAAGATCGCGGCCATCTTGGCGTAGCCCAGGTCGCTGGGGTGCAGATGGTCGCCGGAGTCGTACTCGGGGCGCAGACGGCGAGGGTCGTGGGGGTCGCGGAGCGCCTTGTCGAAGTCGGCGACCGCGTCGTACACGCGGCCGGCCCGGATCTGCGCGTTGACCTGCTGCCGTACCGCCTCGCGGGCCGGGGTCCAGCCGCGGTGGCCCTCGAAGGGCATCAGGGTGGCGCCGACGGCCCTCAGGCCGCGGGCGTGGGCCTGGCGGACGAGGGTGCGCAGGCCGCCGGTGATGCGATTCGGGTCGGCGAGCCTGGGGTTGCGCAGGATGTCGTTGATGCCGAGGTCGATGATGACGACCTTGGCGTTGGTGCGGGAGAGCGCGTCGCGGCCGAAGCGGCCGAGGCCGCTCTGGTTCTCGGCGGGCCGGCCGAGGCCGTCGGCGAGGACCTGGTTGCCGCTGATGCCCTCGTTCACGACGCTGTAGCGCGGCAGCCGCTGCCCGCTTTCGAGGGCGCCGCGCAGCCGGCCGGTGAGGATGTCCGGCCAGCGGCGGTTGGCACCGATGGTGGAGGTGACGCCGTCGGTGAGGGAGTCGCCGAAGGCGACGACGGTGCCGTCGGCCTCGTTGCTGAGGACGTCCAGGGCCGTCAGATAGCGCCAGTACAGGGTGTGTTGGGTGTACGGGGCGCCGGTGGAGTCCTCGGTGCGGTCACCGGCGGCGACGTAGGAGACCTGCCGTGCGCGCGGGTGGTAGGTGACCGGGCCGGACGGGGTGGGGGAGTAGGTGGTGACCAGTACGTCGCTGTCGCGCGGAACGGCCACGCGTACGGCGTCACTGACGGCCTGTCCGCCGGCGGGGATGACGACGCCGGTGCTGCCGTCGAAGGTGAGGCGCCGCATCGTTCTCGCGTCGGCGGCGGCGGTGCCGTCGCCCGCCGAGAGGGCGAGGGAGGCGTGTGTGATGGTCAGCGGTGACTGGCCGTAGAGATTGGACAGTGTGATGCGGGCACTCGTACCGCCGGTGCCGGCGTGGACGACGTTGCGGACCGAGCGGCCCGCCATGCCGTCGGCCTCGGTGCCGGGCTCGCCGCCGACGGGGGCGGTGGACCAGGAGCCGACCCAGGTGCCGGTGGAGGCGGGTGCGGCGGAGGACTCGCGGTGGGGGCGGTTGTCGGCGAGGTTGCCGCGGGGGGTGCCGTCGTCGGCCGCCACGGTGGCGTAGAGGGCGACGGACAGTGCGATGACGAGTGCGGCGAGCGTGCCCAGCACCGCATAACCATGACGCTTGGTCACGCTGGTTGTGTTCTCCTCGGGAGATGGGAGCCCGAGGCTCCGATCCGATGAGCCCATGATGCGTCATGGGCTTGGGGGGCCTGACAGGGCCCTGCCCAAAAACCCCCTTCCAGACAGACGCCGGGAACTCGCGTTCTGTTCCAGGAGTCGGTCAGGAAGGGACAATTGTGTGCGGGATCACCGAACGGGTGGAGCTGATGGAACCTACCGAGACGGGAACACCGGGGACGGGAACACCGGAGACGGGAGTACCGGGGACGGCAGCACCGGGGAGGGGAGCACCGGCGCGGGTGACGTCGTACCGGACCATGACGGCGTTCACCCCGGCGGACGAGGAGCGCCAGGCCGGCGTGCGGCGCATGAAGCTCACGGCGACCGGGATGCTGCTGTTCGTGGCGGTGGTCTACGTCCTGGCCCAGCTGGCCGCCCACGAGGGCGCCGGGGCGTGGGCGGGCTATGTGGCCGCGGCCGCCGAGGCGGGCATGGTGGGCGCGCTGGCGGACTGGTTCGCGGTCACGGCGCTCTTCCGGCACCCGCTGGGACTGCCCATCCCGCACACCGCGATCATCCCCACCAAGAAGGACCAGCTGGGTGTCTCGCTGGGCGAGTTCGTCGGGGAGAACTTCCTGTCCCAGGACGTCGTGCGGCAGCGGCTGCGCGCGGTCGGCATCGGCAGCCGGCTCGGCGCCTGGCTGGCGGAGCCGGAGCACGCGGACCGGGTGACGGCGGAGCTGGCGACCGCGCTGCGGGGCGCGCTGACGGTGCTGCGGGACTCCGATGTCCAGGCGGTCGTCGGCGAGGCGATCACACGGCGTGCGGACGCGCAGGAGATCGCACCGGGCATCGGCAAGATGCTGGAGAAGGTCGTCGCCGACGGCGGGCACAAGCGGGTGGTGGACCTGGTGGTGGCCCGCGCGCACGACTGGCTGGTGCTGCACCGGGGTGACGTGATGGTCGCCGTGGAGGGTGGCGCGCCCGGCTGGACTCCGCGGTTCGTCGACAAGAAGGTCGGCGAGCGGGTCTACAAGGAACTGCTGCGGTTCGTCACCGAGATGCGGGACATGCCCTCCCATCCGGCGCGCGGGGCACTGGACCGGTTCCTCACGGACTTCGCCTCCGACCTGCAGTCGGACACGGACACGCGGGCGCGGGTGGAGCGGCTCAAGGGCGAGGTGCTGGGCCGGGGGGAGGTGCAGGACCTGATCGCGTCCGCGTGGACGGCCGTACGGTCCATGATCGTGACGGCTGCGGAGGACGAGCACAGCGAGCTGCGCCAGCGGGTGCGGGCCGCGCTGCTGTCCTTGGGCGCGCGGATGGCGACCGAGCCGAAGGTGCAGGAGAAGGTCGACAGCTGGGTGGAGGGCGCGGCGGTGCACGTCGTGACGACCTACCGCAACGAGATCACCTCCCTGATCACCGACACGGTGGCGGGCTGGGACGCCGAGCACACGACACGCAAGATCGAGGCGCACATTGGCCGTGACCTGCAGTTCATCCGGATCAACGGCACGGTGGTGGGATCCCTGGCGGGGCTGCTGATCTACGCGGTGTCGCGGATGGTGGGAGCGTGAGCGCCGGGCGGTACCGCGTGCCCCGCCTGTGCCGGGTGTGCAGCCCGTGCCATGTGTGCCGCCGGTGCCGTGCAGGCCGCGGTGTGCTCCAGTTGGGCCGCTGAGCCCGGTCGCGGCGCCGGGGCGGCTCCGGATGCGTTGCCCGGTGGGCCTGAATCCGCAGGACAGGGGCACCCGTCTTGCCGTCCCTCGCCCATGAGGGGACGTCCTTCGACGAGGAGGGAGCCCATGACCGCAGCCGAGGCACCAGCTCCGGAGACCGGCCGGACCATCACCACGAGTATCCCCGCCCGGCTCGACCGCCTGCCCTGGTCCCGCTGGCACTGGACGATCGTGATCGGCCTGGGCACCGTGTGGATCCTCGACGGCCTGGAGGTCACGGTCGTCGGCAACATCGCGAGCCGGCTCGCCGAGCCGGGCAGCGGTCTGTCGATCACCTCCGGGCAGATCACCGGTATCGCGGCCGCGCTGTATGTGGCGGGTGCGTGCGTGGGCGCCCTGTTCTGGGGCCGCCTCACGGACCGTTTCGGCCGTAAGAACCTCTTCATGATCACCCTGGCGGTGTATCTGGCGGCGACCGCCCTGACGGCCGTGTCCTGGGAAGCCTGGTGGTTCTTCCTGTTCCGCTTTCTGACCGGTTTCGGCATCGGCGGTGAGTACGCGGCGATCAACTCCGCGATCGACGAGCTGATCCCCGCGGACTACCGCGGCCGGGTGGACCTGATCATCAACGGCAGCTTCTGGCTGGGCGCGGTCGGCGGGTCGCTGCTGTCGATCGTCGCACTCGACACCGACCTGCTGGCCGCGAACGTCGGCTGGCGGCTGACCTTCGCCCTGGGCACCGTCCTGGCCCTGGTCATCCTGCTCGTACGACGGCACGTCCCGGAGAGCCCGCGCTGGCTGCTGATCCACGGCCGGGACCGGGAGGCGGAGGAGATCGTCTCCGGCATCGAGCGCCGGATCGAGGCGGAGAAGGGCGAGCCGCTTCCCGATCCGCAGGGCGAGCTGGAGATCCACCAACGCGAGAACGTGACCTTCATCGAGATCGCCGGCACAATCTTCGGCCAGTACCGCAAGCGCGCGGTGCTCGGCTTCTCCCTCTTCATCGGCCAGGCGTTCCTGTACAACGCGATCACCTTCGGCTTCGGCGCGATCCTGACCAAGTTCTTCGACGTGCCGGCCGACCACACCGGCTACTACTTCGCGGTGATCGCCGTCGGTAACTTCTGCGGTCCGCTGCTGCTGGGCAAGCTGTTCGACACGGTCGGCCGCCGGGTGATGATCTCCTCGACGTACCTGCTCTCCGGCCTGTTGCTGTTCGGCACGGCCTGGCTGTTCGACCGTGGTTCGCTGAGCGCGGGCACACTGACCGCCTGCTGGTGCGCGGTGCTGTTCTTCGCGTCGGCGGGTGCCTCCAGCGCCTATCTGACGGTGTCGGAGATCTTCCCGATGGAGACGCGGGCGATGTCCATCGCCTTCTTCTACGCCCTCGGCACCGCGGCCGGCG
Organism: Streptomyces sp. NPDC006314; assembly: GCF_040613075.1. Taxonomy (NCBI): domain Bacteria; kingdom Bacillati; phylum Actinomycetota; class Actinomycetes; order Kitasatosporales; family Streptomycetaceae; genus Streptomyces; species Streptomyces sp. NPDC006314. The sequence goes on from NZ_JBEXRL010000012.1 coordinate 148,164, forward strand.
GCATCAGCGGCCCGCTGCTGTTCGCCGACCTCACGGGTACGGGCAAGGTCGGTGACACGGTCCTCGCCTTCTCGATCGGCGCCGCTCTGATGTGTGCGGCGGGCCTGGTCGCGGCGGCCCTGGCGGTACCGGCCGAGCGCCGTTCCCTGGAGGACATCGCCCGCCCGCTGACGGCGGCGGCGAGCCTAGCCAAGGCGTCGGCGAAGGGCGCCCGGCCGTCCAGCCGGACCCCGGGCACGGGCGCAGGAACGGGCACAGGAGCGGCCACGGGCACGGGCGCAGGAACGGGCACAGGAGCGGCCACGGGCACGCAGGGGCCGCCGGTACCGCCGGCGGCCAGCACGCCGTGACCGTCACACGCCTGACCGTCAGGCGCCTGACCGTCACAGGCCTGTCGTGGAGCCCGGCCGGACGATCATCAGGACCGTCACCGTGGCCCACAGCAGGTTGAACAGCCCGGTGAACATCGCGAGCCGCGCGGTCTGCCGGACCGTACCGCCGCCCTCGACGAAGGCGGTCTGGGCCGGCAGCACCAGCGCGGTGAGGACGAGCGCGGCGAGGGCCGTCAGCGCGATGGACACGGTCAGCCAGGCACTGCCGAGCACGTCCATCCGGCTCGCGGTGGCGAAGCCGAAGACCGGGACGACGACGCCGACGACGGCGTACACCCGGCAGATCCGGTGCAGCAGCTGGAGTGTCCCGGTGGCGCCGGGATCGCCGGGTGCGGCGAGGGTACGGCGCGCGGCGGGCGGGAACATGCTCGCGGCGACGGTGACGGGCCCGACGGTGACGATCGCGGCGAGGACATGGACGGCGAGGAGCAACATGGTCACGGCGGTGACGCTAGGGGCCGGCGGGATCGCGCAGAAGTGGCGTGACTGCCAGGGGCCAACGGATTCTCGCCAGGTGCCCCTCGGGCGGTGCGAGCTGCTGCTTCCCTGAGAGCGCCGATGGCGGCGACCCGTCGTGGGCCTACGATCCCGCCATGCACACCGTGGCCGTACTGGCGCTGGACGGGGTCATCCCGTTCGATCTGTCCGCCCCCATCGACACCTTCGGCTGGGCGCGGTTGCCCGACGGCCGGGTGCCGTACCGGGTGCGGGTGTGTTCGGTGCGGGAGGAGGTGAGCGCGGGCGCCTTCACGGTGCGGGCGCCCTACGGCCTCGACGCGCTCGCCGAGGCCGACACGATCATCCTGCCGGGAGTCGCGGAACCGCCGGAGGTGCTGCCGCCCGGCGTCGCGGAAGCCCTCTGTGCGGCGGCGGCGAACGGCACGCGCATCGCCTCGATCTGCGTCGGCGCGTTCCTCTTCGCCGCGACGGGCCTGCTGGACGGCCTGCGCGCGACGACCCACTGGATCGCGGCCCCGGACCTGGCCGAGCGCCACCCGGAGGTGACCGTCGACCCCAACGTCCTGTACGTCGACAACGGCCAGTTCCTCACCTCGGCGGGCGCGGCCGCGGCGATGGACATGTGCCTGCACATGATCCGCAAGGACTTCGGCTCGGCGGTCGCCGCGCACGCGGCCCGGATGTCGGTGATGCCGCTGGAACGGGAGGGCGGGCAGGCCCAGTTCATCGTCCACGACTTGCCCCCGGCCCCGGCCGGCGCGACCCTGGAGCCCCTGCTGATCTGGCTGGAGGACCACTGCGACCGCGATCTGACGCTGGACGGGATCGCGGCGCAGGCGGGTATGAGCACCCGCACCCTCAACCGCCGCTTCCGCGAGCAGACCGGCACGACACCGCTGCAGTGGCTGCACCGGGCGCGGGTACGGCGGGCCCAGTACCTGCTGGAAACGACGCCGTACCCCGTGGAGCGGATCGCCGCACAGGCGGGCTTCGGCTCCCCGACGGCGTTCCGGGAACGCTTCCGCCGGGTGGTCGGAACGAGTCCGCAGGCGTACCGGCGGTCGTTCCGGGCGACGGGGGAGCCGGCGGCGGCCGGCTGAGTACCGGCGGCCGTTGAGCGTGTGAGTCCCGTCCGCCGGCTGGCTCAGCCCCGTGGGCCGGCGGCGGTGGGCTGGGCGCCCTCGGTGTGTGCCCTGTCCGCCGTGTGGTTAGCCCTGCCGGTCGGCGACGGCCCAGGAGGCCAGGGCGACGGCGCCGGCGACGCCGAGGACGGACGGCCAGGCGCCGACCTTCTTCGCCAGCGGGTGCGATCCGGCGAACGCGGCGACGTATGCGGCGGTCAGCGCGCCCGCGGCCTTCCCGCCCGCCTGCTCGCGCCACTGCTGGGCCGCGGCGGCGCCCGCGACGGCCAGAACGGCCCCGCCGAGCTGCCGCTTCTTCGTCCAGCGGGCGACGCCGTAACCGCCGACGAGTCCGCTCGCGGCGACGACCGCGCTGGGAACCCTGGCCATGAGTGCCTCCTGTGTGTCCCGTACCGGCCCCGAGGTCTGCCCCGAGGCTAACGCGCAGGTGAGCACGCCAACTCACCCTGAGTCGACGCTTGTCAACTTTTCGGCGGAGAGTTATATAAGAAGCCGTAGGGCATCGCACCCAAGCCCCTGACGAGAGGAGTGACCCGTGATGCTCATGCGTACCGACCCGTTCCGCGAATTCGACCGACTCGCGCAGCAGGTCCTCGGCGCCAACGCCCGTCCGTCCGCCATGCCGATGGACGCCTACCGATCCGGGGACGATTTCCTCGTCCACTTCGACCTTCCGGGCATCGACCCGGAGACGATCGAGCTGGACGTCGAGCGCAATGTCCTCAGCGTCCGCGCCGAACGCCGCAGTCCCGCACCGGAGGACGCGGAGATGCTCGTCGCCGAGCGGACCACGGGCACCTTCACCCGCCAGCTCTTCCTCGGCGACACCCTCGACACGGACCGCATCGACGCCTCGTACGAGGCCGGCGTCCTGACCCTGCGCATCCCGGTGGCCGAACAGGCCAAGCCCCGCCGTATCCAGATCAGCGGCGGGAGCGGCGACCGCAAGCAGATCAGCGGCTGACCGGACGCCCCGCCGACCGCTGATTCCAGCCATGCGTCCCGTGGCCCGAGCGGGGCCCGGGACGCGGCCGCCTGCCCGCCGCACTGCGACGGGCTCCGCCACTCAGGCCGCATGGCACCACATGCCGCACATTGGCCGAACTCCCGCTCATGCCCGCTGCATTACGGGGTACCGGGCTTTCGGTGTCCCGACGTGTCCGGAGGAGGAGCCAGCACGATGACCGTGACGACCCCGCAGCCGAGAATGACCATCCCTGCCCCGTCCCCGTCTCTGCGCCCCGCTGCCCCAGACATGGCCGAGGACGCCGGCTGGCTGGAGCTGACGGATGCGGTGCGCGAGGCGGGCCAGTACACGACGAGGGCGGAGGCGGAGCGCGTCACGCGCATCGTCCTCTCGGCCCTGGGTGGTCATGTGACCGGCGACGAACGGGTCGCCCTCGTTCAGGCCCTCCCCCGGGAGGCGGGCCGGGCCATCGCGTCCCAGATCCCGGCACCCCACCCCCTGACGGCTCGCGAGTTCGTCGAGTCGGTGGCGACCCGCATCGAGGGCTCGACCCCCGCGACGGCCCGCTGGGACGTCAGCTCGGTCCTGAGCGTGCTGTCGGAACAGCTGGGCGAGCCCCTGACGACCCGCGTCCTGGCCCAACTCCCCCCGGGCTATGCCCTCCTGTTCGGGCGGGCGGACCTGGCGGCGACGGCCTAGCCCGAATCCATGGCACCGGGCGCCGCCCAACCCTTCGCGGCGCCCGCCCATGCTGACGGACCGTGACTGCGCGTCAACGCGCCGGACACCACTCCACCTGCTCCAGCGACACCGCATCCCGGCACGCGGTCAGCCGGCGCTCATTCCCCGCTCGGGCCGGCTGCCGAACCGAAGGAGCAGCGAACGCCTCCCAGCAGTCCGGACTCCTTCTCGAAGCAGACAAGCGCGGCCACCCCCACGCACCCTCGAGGTCAAACCCGCTCAAGCGCCCGATGAGGCCCCTCGGGAAGCTCGACCTGGATCGCATCACCGGGCCGCACGACACCTCCCACCAGAACCACACTCATGATCCCGCTCTTGTAGGTGACCTGCCCGTCCTCCGCGCGCCCGACAACCTGCTTCAGCAGCCCCTGCTGAAAGTCGTCGATCTGCGCGCAGGGATTCCGCCGTCCGGTCACCTCGACGACGGCCTCGTCCCCGATCCGCAGCCGCGCCCCCGTGGGCAGCCCGTGCAGATCGATCCCGCGGGTGGTGATGTTCTCGCCAAGCTCCCCGGGCCCCACCCGGAACCCGGCGCCCGCGAGCTCTTCGAACAACTCCTCATGAATGAGGTGCACCTGCCGGAGATTCGGCTGAGTCGGATCCTGCTTGACCCGAACCTGATGCTTGACGGTCACCCCGGCATGCGCATCCCCCTCCACTCCAAGCCCGGCGAGCAAGGTGATGCTCTCCCGGTTGGGCTTGGTGAAGGAGTACTCCCCGTTACTACTGACCGCCGTGACCGCCGCACCCATGCGTGCCCCCACTCCACTCATCCCACCTGAGATCACCCCCGACCCTACGCGCACCACACAGTCGACGTAAGGCCCGCTGACCTGGCCCCGGCCCCTGCTTCCTTCCAGCCGTGCGCACGCTTCTCCCTCTCGCGGAAGCACGACAGGGATCTCCGAGCAGGTGAGGGCGTCATCAGCTTCCCGTCCCGGCTCGCAAGTTCTGATCGCCGCTCGCGCAACACACGCAAACGGTGTGACACGAGTGATCATCCTGCGCCACGTGCGGTATCACCGGAACTGGTGGTGGCAAAGGGGAGGTCCCGGCCAGTCGTAAGGCCAGGACCTCAGATTGTTGAACCGGTGGCGGGGTCGAGTTGTTTACTCGGCCCCATGGCACTCTGCATAAACCCGCCCAGCACCACACCAGCACCCCGCCCCCCGCTGCGGAGGCCAAGCCACGGCCCGCCCGCGGGCCGCCAATGTCGTCGCGTACTGGGGCAGCAGGGTCGCGTCCGCAGGGGACGAACCCTCCGAGGCCGCGAACGCCTCGTAGGACGGGACCGTTCCCGTGACGATGCCCAGGTTCGGGGTGCCCGAAGAGGCCAGTTCGCGCAACGAGGACTCTATGGTCGTCAGGTGTTCCTCGTGGGTCGGGTACTCCGAGGACAGGGCGGGGTAGGCCGACAGGAGTTCTGTCAGTTCGGGTGCCGGCCAGTGCAGGACTGCCACGGGGAACGGGCGGGAGAGGGCCTCTCGGTGGGCGCCGAGTTCGGCGCGGAGGCGGGTGATCTCGGCTTTGAGTTCTGCGGGGTTCTCCGAGCCCAGGGACCACACGCGATTCGGGTCGTGGAGTTCGTCCAGGGAGACCGGGGACACGGACGCGGTCGCGGTCGCGTGGAGGGTGTCCGCCAGGGTGTCCCAGTCGTCGTGCGGCATGCCCTGCATGCGGCGGACACGGTGGCGGCCGTAGAGGAGGGGGTGGGTGGCGGAAGGGGGCTCCGACTCGTCCGTCAGCAGCAGACGCGCTCCCTGCGTGAACGTCTCCGCCGCCGCCTCCAGCTCGTCGTGGGACTCCAGGGCCTCGGCCACGATCACCCAGGGTGCCGGGTCGCGGGGGGCGGCCGCGCGGATGCCGTCGATGATCGCCCTTGCTTCCGCCTCGTGGCCGTACTCCCACAGGTTCGACGCCTTCAGGGCGCGGATCAGGGGAGGGTTCTCCAGTCCCTCGGCGGACGACAGCAGGCGGTCGTAGAGCGCGGTGGCCGCGGGGCGGTCGCCGGACAGTTCCAGGTGGGCCGCTGCGCGCAGGAGCAGGGCCTCGGCGTCCTCGGGATACAGTCCGGCGATCCGCTCCAGGCGTGCCGCCTCGGCGGTGTGGTCGACGTTCTCGGCAGGCGTGTCGGGGCGCATGGGGGACACCGTACTGCCGAGTGCTGACAGAGGGGGAGTAAGGGCTGGTCGAACGCCCTCGGCCGAGATCACCTACCCGGTCACGCCGTCCACTTACAGCGTCACGCCGTCCACCCGCTGCGTCTGAACCGACTTCGCCGTGAAGGGGACCGACAGGGATGCCCCGGAGAGGTACGTGTCCGTGTGGGGGGTGTAGCGGTTGGAGCCGCCTGACGTGACCGTGGTCCAGCGGAGGACGCAGGCCACCCGGGCCGCCGGTCACGGAAGCGAAGCGGGAGAGCAGGAAGCATCGGGGGCGGCGGGTGGGGTTGTCGAGGAGCGCGACAGCCCTTGCTCAAACCTATTGTGAGGAGGCAGGGGTGAGACCTCTGTTGCCTTGCGGCTCTGGCCAGTTGGGGGCTGTGCGCCTATCTTGCGTTCCGCTCCGGTGGAGGTGGGTGCGGATGCGGGCTTCGTCGGGTGTGCGGGTCGTGGGGCACAGCGATCGGCGCAGGCGCGCACGGCGACGGCGGGCGCTGTGGAACGGGGGCGAGGTGCTCGTCACCGTGGGGGTGCTGCTGATGCTGCTGGTCGTGCACCAGCTGTGGTGGACCAACCGGGAGGCGCGGCGCGGGGCCGAGCGGAAGGTGGAGGCGCTGGAACGGGAGTGGGGGAGGGCAGGGGACGGTCGCGGTACGGACACCGGTCGCGGCTCCGCCTCCGGTACGGCCCCTGCTCCTGCCGCCGATTCCCAGGCATCCGGGCGGCAGCGGTCGTACACCCCTGTGGTGCTGCCCCGGCGGTCCCAGGCGTACGCCGTGCTCACCATCCCCCGGTTACACCTCCGCGTTCCCGTCGCCGAGGGCGTGAGCAAGGCGAACGTCCTCGACAAGGGGTATGTGGGGCATTACCCCGGCACCCGACAACCGTGGGAGGCCGGTAACTTCGCGCTCGCGGGGCACCGGAACACGCACGGCGAGCCCTTCCGGTACCTGCCCCGGCTGCGGCCGGGGGACGACATCGAAGTGGAGACGCGGTCGGCGACGTACACGTACGACGTCGACAAGGTGCTGCCACAGACCTCGGCGACGGACTCGGGCGTCGTCCGGCCCGTGCCGCGCTCCCTCGTCCGGCCCCGTTACGGGTACGACGAGCCGGGCCACTACATCACCCTGACCACCTGCACCCCTGAATTCTCCTCGCGGTACCGGATGGTGGTGTGGGGGAAGCTCGTTTCCGTGCGGCCGAGGTGACGTGCGTGCGGGTCGGGTGGGGTGCGGGCGGTCCGTAGGGGGCGTGGTTAGGAGGACGGTCATGGAGGTCGGTCCGTTCGTTGGGGGAGAGGGCCGGCGAAGGGGCCTGGGGAGGAGGCCTGGGGAGGAGGCCTGGGCATGAGAAGGGAGGGGGAGGGGATGAGCGGGGTCAGGGACGGCCAGGGCGGGGTGGGGAGTCGGCGAGGTGAGCGGGATCAGGGCGGGTGCGTGGGCGATCGTCGGACGCGGGGAGGGGCGCCGGTCAGGTGTTCTGGAGCGCCGGAGGCAACTGGGCCCGTAGGGGTGCGGTGTCGGGGTGGTCGGCGAGCGCCGCGTCCATCGCCGCGTCCAGTGCGGCCTCGGGGCCCTCGTCCCGCGTGGTCTCCGAGCCCCAGCCGGGCAGCCGCACGGCGGCCGGGCGGGACCAGGAGAGCTCCCATCCCAGCAGCGAATGGGCGCTGAACTCGGCCAGCACCATGGTCCGCAGTGACCCGCGCAGCACGGGCCGTACGAACTCGCGGAAGGCCCGGCCCTTCGCGGCCGCCGCCTCCTCCGACAGGGGCAGCTGCTCCGCCAGCCGCCACAACCGGCCGTCGTCGATGACCTCCAGCAGCGCGGGCAGCGTCGGCGGCTGCCCGGTGTAGGCGGCCAGCGCGCGGTGCAGCGGGGTGTGTGCGGCGGACAGGCCCCTGGCCATCGAGGCGTCCAACAGCTCCGCCCACCCGGCAGCGCGAGGAAAGGCGAGTACCTCGTCGGCGAGGACGGCGTCCTCCAGCGCGGCCAGCGTCCGCTCCGGGTCGGTGAGCAGGGCCAGCGCCGCGCCCCTGGCCTCCTCGGCGCGGCCGTCGGCGGGCAGCGCCTCGATCCGGCGCACGCGCTCGGCCATCGGCGGGTGGGAGTCGTACGGCGAGGCCGGCTCCTCCGGCAGCTCCGAGCGGAGCTTCATCAGCTCGGGTTCACGGGCCGTCAGCAGTCTGCCGAAGCCACCGAAGAACTCGCCGCGGGGCGGCAGCAGCCGGGCGGACAGGCCCAGGGTGGCGTAGCAGTCGAGGTAGAGGTCGTGGGAAGCGGCCAGTGCCGGGATCTCGCGCAGTGCTGACGCGGTCGCGTCCCGTCCGGCGATCCGGGCGGCGGCCAGGTCGGCGGCGTACTCCCCGGCGCGGGCCGTGGAGAGGGAGGCGCGCATGTAGAACTTGCCGTACGCGCTGTAGATCGCCGCCATCATCCGGTACAGGGCCCCGGCCCCGCCGGTGTCGACCTTCTTGGCCTTCTTGCCCTTGGCGACCCGCTTGGCGACGGCCTTCTCCTGGCGGGCGCGCTCGGCGGCCACGCTGTCGTCGGCACTGGTGCGGAACTGCCCGATGACCCGGGCGATCTGGGTCCGGCCGCGCACCACGAGCGGGGACAGCCGGGTACCGCCACCTGTGAAGTGGCCGTACTCGTGGGCGAGCACAGCGCGCAGCTGCGCCTCGGTCAGGCCGATCAGCAGCGGTACGCCGAGGTGGAGGCGGCGCGGTCCGGGAAGCAGGCCGAGCAGGCGCGGCTCCTCGCTGCCGGCCGCGTTGACATCGGCGGTGAGCAGGATCCGGTCGGGGGCGTAGGTGCCGGTCGCCGTCGCGAGTTCCCGGACCAGGGCCCACAGCCGGGGCTCGTCGGCCTCCGTGATCGCGAGGCCGGGCGGGTCCTCGCCCTTCGGCGTGCGCAGCATGAACAAGCCGCGTACGACGGGGATGGCGAGCAACACCGTGACGATAACGATCTTGATGACGGCGGCGCCGTGCACCCAGGTGAACACGGCCACGTCGATACCGGCGAGGGCGGCGAGCAGCAGCAGGCTCAGCAGATAGAAGCCGCTCAGCAGGACGAGGGCGCGCAGCGCGCGCAGAGTTGTGCCCATCGGCAGATCCCCCCACAGGACCCGGAGAAACGAGAACATGACGACGGACACCGCTGGGCGGTGCTGCCGGTGAGTGTGGGGGGACTCGGAGCAGACGCAGCGCAAGGCGCGAGCACGGTCAGAGCTTGGGGAGTATGCCCTACCCCAGGTCAGCCGGGCAATCGGGGCGGCCCGGTCAGCCGGGGAGGCTTGCCGGGTTGCCGCCGTTGGCCTCGTAGCCGGCCACGGCCAGTGCGCGGTAGACGGCGAACTCGGCGGCCGGGTCGGCGGACAGCGTCCAGGGCAGCGCGCCTACGTGACCGTCGACGTGTATCAGCTGGTGCATGGCCTCCGCCCAGCGCTCCGCGCGGACCAGGAAGAAGATCAGCAGGTGGCGGACGTGCGCGAGTGTCGGGTCGTCGGGCCGGGCCGCGTGCACCGCGTGCAGCGCGCCGTGCATCGCCCTGGTGACCACCTCGCTCCGGTAGAAGCCCGAGACCAGGTTCACCTCCGGGAGATGCTCGAAGACCGCGAAGAGCGGCAGCGCGGCGAGCAGCGAGCCCTGCGGGGCGCGGGCCGCCGCGGCCTCGGCGAAGGAGTACGCCTGCTCGCGCGAGCCGTGCCACTTCTCGCACCAGTAGTGCAGCGCGGCCAGATGCGCGCCCATGTGGTGCGGGGCGCGGTCGAGGATCTTCAGCCACAGCTGCTCGAACTCGGCCTGCGAATAGGCGAGTCCACGGGCGATGGACAGCTCGATGATGTACGGCACCGGGTCGCCGGGGGCCAGCAGGGCCGCCTGTGCGCAGGCGTCCCGCGCCTCCTCCATGATGATCCGGAAGTCGTCCGTGCCCGGAGTCGCCGTACGCCAGGCCTGCTGCACCAGGAACTCCGCGTGGACGGCTGCGCCGCCCGCGTCCTTGGGCTGTTCGGCCCGCCACACCCGGAGCCACTGACCGCCCGGCGTCTCGTGCACACCGCCGGGCCGCTGCCGCAGCTCCAGCGCGGCGGCGCCCGCGAAGGCCTGCACCCGTTGCCAGCGCCGCTCACCCCCGGCCTCGGTGCCGGCCAGCAGCTGGGCGGCGGCCCGGTAGTCCTGGGTGCGCTGCACCAGCTCCAGGACGTCCAGCAGGTCCTGGTCAGAGCCGGGCATGCGCACGTCCAGCTCCTCCTGACGCACGAAGCCGTAGTCCGCCGGGTCGGCGGCGTCCGGGTGACCCGGGGGAACCCGCTCGATCAGCCCGCGCCTGCGCCGCATGACCGCGAGCAGGGCGAAGCTCATCAGCAGCAGTGCCATCAGCAGCCAGAGAGTCGCCATGCCCCAAGCGAACCAGACGCCGCCGACAATTGGCCAACCACGTCACGGACCTGTGGAAAACTCCGGGCTGGGTGATGACAGGCGCGCGGCCGGAGGCCGTCGCCGTCGGACACCCGCTGCCGTCGCCGTGGGCGATCGTGTGTCGGTGCCGGTGCCGGTGCCGGTGCCGGTGCCGGTGCTGGTGCCGGTGCCGATGCCGGTGCCGGTGGCGCGCTGGTGCTGGTGCCGGTGCTGCGCTTGGTGCCGGATGAGTGCAGCGGTGCGGCCGGCCGCCGGCGCACGCCGAGGGAAAACCCTTCGACCGGTGCTCCCCGCGCTCGGCGGGCCTCACCATCCGGCCGAGCGCACTACGCTCGGTGCACATGAGCGACAGGCACATCAGTCAGCACTTCGAGACCCTCGCGATCCACGCGGGCAACACCGCGGATCCCCTCACCGGCGCGGTCGTCCCGCCGATCTACCAGGTCTCGACCTACAAGCAGGACGGCGTAGGCGGGCTGCGGGGCGGCTACGAGTACAGCCGCAGCGCCAACCCGACCCGGACCGCCCTGGAGGAGAACCTCGCCGCGCTGGAAGGCGGCCGCCGCGGCCTCGCCTTCGCCTCCGGCCTGGCGGCCGAGGACACCCTGCTGCGCACGCTGCTCACCCCCGGCGACCACGTGGTGATCCCGAACGACGCCTACGGCGGCACCTTCCGCCTCTTCGCCAAGGTCGCCACCCGCTGGGGCGTGGAGTGGTCGGTCGCCGACACCAGCGACCCGGCCGCCGTCCGGTCCGCGATCACCCCGAAGACCAAGGCCGTCTGGGTGGAGACCCCCTCCAACCCGCTGCTCGGCATCACCGACATCGCCGCCGTCGCTCAGGTCGCCCACGCCGCGGGCGCGAAGCTCGTCGTCGACAACACCTTCGCCACCCCCTACCTCCAGCAGCCGCTGTCGCTCGGGGCGGACGTCGTCGTGCACTCCCTGACCAAGTACATGGGCGGCCACTCCGACGTGGTCGGCGGTGCGCTGATCGTCTCCGACCAGTCGCTGGGCGAGGAGCTGGCCTACCACCAGAACGCGATGGGAGCGGTCGCCGGCCCCTTCGACTCCTGGCTGGTGCTGCGCGGCACCAAGACTCTCGCCGTGCGCATGGACCGGCACAGCGAGAACGCCACGAAGATCGCCGACATGCTGACCCGCCACGCGCGCGTGACGAGCGTGCTGTACCCGGGCCTGCCCGAGCACCCGGGCCACGAGGTCGCCGCCAAGCAGATGAAGGCGTTCGGCGGCATGGTGTCCTTCCGGGTCGAGGGCGGCGAGGAGGCCGCCGTGGAGGTGTGCAACCGCGCCAAGGTCTTCACCCTCGGCGAGTCGCTCGGTGGTGTGGAGTCCCTGATCGAGCACCCCGGCCGGATGACGCACGCCTCCGCGGCCGGTTCCCTCCTCGAGGTCCCCGCCGATCTGGTGCGCCTGTCCGTGGGCATCGAGAACGTCGACGACCTGCTCGAGGACCTGCAGCAGGCCCTCGGCTAGCAGACGGCCCGCGTCACCAGCCGGTGATCGGTGGAGTCGTCTGCGAGGGCGGCTCCACCCACGGGCGCGCGTGCGCCGCCCACACGGCGAACGCGACGGCCGCGGCGCACGCCAGCAGCCACAGCACACGGCGGGCGAGCCGCCTGCGCCGCAGCAGGCGCTCACCGCGGCGCACCGCCTCGGTGTGCACGTCCGGCGGCACCGGCGCCGGAACCCGCTCCATGATCCGCCGCGCGGCGGCCTCCCGCTCGGCCCGGTTCACCGCGGCCCACCCGCCCGCCGGGGCCGCCTCTCCGTGTGCCGCGGACCGCCGGCAGCGTGCTGCTGCCGGGAGGCGACCCGCTCCCTGAGGGAGACCAGCCCCCTGAGGGAGAGCCGCCCCCTGAGGACGACCAGCGGCCAGATGGCGGCCCACTGCCTCATGGCGACACCGCCTTCCTGCCCATCGCGCGCGGCGCGGGCGGACGTGCCGGATGCAGCAGGGTGGCCGTCGCGCGGTCGCAGATGGCCCGCACGCGTTCCGTGGGCAGGCCGAGCAGGGCCGCCGCCTGTTCCTCGGCGACACCCTCGTAGAGCCGCAGCACCAGGATCAGCCGCTCCCGCGGCGCGAGGGCGGCGAGCGGGTTCTGCGGATCCGGCCGCCGGGCGTGGCCGAGGGCGCCGTACGGATGCCACGTCGCGCGCGCGAAGCGCGTGGCGAGGTACTGGCGGGCGCAGTCGTACGGGTCCTCGCCGAGTAGCCGGTCCCAGCCGGCGTAGGTGTGGGCGAGTGTCAGTGTCAGCAGGCGCCGCGCGCGCGGGTTGGCAGCCGGCGCCTCTGCGGTGAGCAGCGTGGCGGTGTGCAGCAGGCGCCCTGCCGCGCCCGCGACGAACGCCTCGAACTCGCGGGCACGGCGCGCACCGCGGGACACCTGCCGATCACGCACCGCGCCTCCCCGTGAAGGGGCCCTGTCCGGTACGGGACAGGCGAACCGCGTACGACGCAGGACCCGGTCTCATATGAGGCCAGCGGCGGCCCGGGGTCAAGAGTCCGGACCGCGCCGGTACCGGCCGGGGCGGCGGGCGGCCTCAGGAGACCGGCGGCTGCTCCGCCGACGGGACTCCCTGCACCGCCATCCGCGCGGACAGCGCGTGGTTGAAGCGCGTCAGGAGCGTGCAGAACTCCTCGCGTTCCTCCGGCGCCCAGTCGTGCGTCAGCTCGGCCATGAGCTGGCGCCTGGACGAGCGCACCTCCTCCAGCCGGGCGGCCCCGCGCGGGGACAGCTGGAGCACCACCGCACGCCCGTCCTCCGGGTGCGAGGTGCGCTTGACGAGCCCGGTGTCGACCAGGGGAGCCACCTGCCGGGTGACCGTGGAGGAGTCGATGCCCATGCTCGCGGCGAGCGCCTTGACGCCCATCGGCCCTTCCCTGTCGAGGCGGTTGAGCAGCAGATACGCGGCACGGTCCATGGAGTTGCGCACCTGCCCGACGCCGCCGAGCCGGGTCTGTTCGGCACGGCGGGCGAACACCGCCACCTCGTGCTGGAGGGTGTCGAGGAGACCGGTGTCACCGACGGTCGTCATGTCCATCGACATTTCAGGTGTTGTGGGCATGGCCGGAGGCTCGCTTCATGAAGGGCTGCTGGGTTGGGGGACAGGGTACGCGGCCCGGCGCCGGGCCGTACCGGCGCTGCCCGAACCGGTCTCGGAGCTTGGTCACACCCGTCGTGCGCGACTGTGAACTGCGATGCTGGAGTCATGAGCTATGGCACGGCTGACTCCTTGCGTTGCGTCACCCTCGACGATGTGCGCGGAGCGCAGAAGATGCTCTCGGGCGTTGCACGGGTGACCGCGATGGAAAGCAGCCGGCACCTGTCCCAGCTGGCCGGCGCGCCGGTCCACCTCAAGTGCGAGAACCTCCAGCGGACCGGCTCGTTCAAGCTGCGCGGCGCCTATGTGCGCATCGCCGGGCTGCTGCCCGAGGAGCGGGCGGCCGGTGTGGTGGCGGCGAGCGCCGGGAACCACGCGCAGGGCGTGGCGCTGGCCTCCTCGCTGCTGGGTGTGCACTCCACGGTGTTCATGCCGAAGGGCGCCCCGCTCCCGAAGATCAGCGCGACCCACGACTACGGCGCCGAGGTGCGCCTGCACGGCCAGGTGGTCGACGAGACGCTGGCGGCCGCCGAGGAGTACGCGGCCCAGACGGGCGCGGTGTTCATCCACCCCTTCGACCACCCGGACGTCATCTCCGGGCAGGGCACGGTCGGCCTGGAGATCCTGGAGCAGTGCCCGCAGGTGCGCACGATCGTCGTCGGCATCGGCGGCGGCGGGCTCGCGGCCGGCATCGCGGTGGCCGTGAGGGCGCTCCGGCCGGACGTCAGGATCGTCGGGGTCCAGGCGGAGGGGGCCGCCTGTTACCCGCCCTCGCTCGCCGCCGGCCGCCCGGTGTCGCTGGAGAACCCGGCGACGATGGCCGACGGCATCAAGGTGGGGCGGCCGGGCGTGGTGCCGTTCGGGATCATCGACGAGCTGGTCGACGAGGTGCGCACGGTCAGCGAGGACCAGCTGTCGGCCGCGCTGCTGCTGTGCCTGGAGCGGGCCAAGCTGGTCGTGGAGCCGGCCGGGGCGAGCCCCGTCGCGGCGCTGCTGTCGGCGCCGGACGCATTCGAGGGCCCGGTCGTCGCGGTGCTTTCCGGCGGCAACGTCGACCCGGTGCTGATGCAGCGCGTGCTGCGGCACGGCATGGCCGCTCAGGGCCGCTATCTGGCGGTTCGGCTGCGGTTGACGGACCGGCCGGGTGCCCTCGCCACGCTCCTCGGCGTGTTGTCAGGGGTGGACGCCAACGTGCTCGACGTGAGCCACGTACGAACCGACCCCCGGCTCGGGCTGACCGAGGCGGAGGTGGAGCTGCACCTCGAGACGAAGGGCCCGGCCCACTGCGTCGAGGTCGGCCAGGCCCTGCGGCACGCCGGTTACACGGTCATCGACTGAGGCCGGTCCCGGTCCGGCGCGCTGGGGCATCACCCGTTCGGGTCCATCCGGGCCGGACCCTCTTCCCGGACGCGATATAACGCGTTACGGTCTCTCCTGTGGCCGCCGGATCGCCCGCATCCGAGCAGCGCAGGCGGAATCGCGCGCGCAAATCTAGCCTTTTCCGGAGAATCCCCGAAGACGTGGAGACACACATGCCAGGCGCCATCTATGCCGAAGGCCTGGTGAAGACCTTCGGCGACGTAAGGGCACTGGACGGCGTCGACCTCGACGTGCCCGAGAGCACGGTCCTCGGCCTGCTCGGGCCGAACGGCGCCGGCAAGACGACCGCCGTCCGCTGCCTGACGACACTGCTGCGCCCCGACAGTGGCAGGGCCGTCGTCGCGGGTGTGGACGTGCTGAAGCATCCCGACGCGGTACGCCGCTCCATCGGCCTGTCCGGCCAGTTCGCGGCGGTCGACGAATACCTGACCGGCCGGGAGAACCTGCAGATGGTCGGGCAGCTGTACCAGATGAGGGCGAAGGCGGCGAAGGCGCGCGCGGCGGAGCTGCTGGAGCAGTTCCACCTCGCCGACGCCGCCGACCGTCCCGCCAAGACCTACTCCGGCGGTATGCGCCGCCGTCTCGACCTCGCCGCGGCCCTCGTCGTCTCACCGCCGGTGATGTTCATGGACGAGCCGACGACCGGTCTCGACCCACGCAACCGCCAGCAGCTGTGGGAGGTCATCAAGCAGCTCGTCTCCGGCGGTACGACCCTGCTGCTGACCACGCAGTATCTGGAAGAGGCCGACCACCTCGCACACGACATCGCGGTGGTCGACCAGGGCCGGGTCATCGCCAAGGGCACCTCCGACCAGCTCAAGGCCCGCACCGGCGGCGAGCGCGTCGAGGTCGTGGTGCACGAGAGGGACCACATCGCGACCGCCGCCGAGGTGCTGCGCGGCTTCGGCAAGGCCGACACCACGGTCGAGGAGCACACCCGCAAGCTCACGGTCCCCGTCACCGGCGGCGCCAAGCTGCTCGCCGAGGTCATCCGGGAGCTGGACACCCGCGGGATCGAGATAGACGACATCGGCCTGCGCCGCCCCACCCTCGACGATGTCTTCCTGTCCCTGACGGGGCACGTGGCCGAGGTCGAGGACGCGGGGAACGGCGAGCAGGTCCGCAAGGACACCCGCCAGGAGGTGGTGAAGTGAGCGCCGTCACCGACGCCGTGCGGGTGGCGCCCCCGGGCAATCCCGTCAGCCGGTCCGTCCGCGACTCGATGGTCGTCGCGAAGCGCAACCTGATCCGTATGTCCAGGATCCCGGAGATGATCGTCTACGGGCTGATCCAGCCGATCATGTTCGTGGTGCTGTTCACCTACGTCTTCGGCGGCTCCATGCAGATCGGCGGCAGCACCAGCGCCCTCGACTACAAGAACTTCCTCATGGCGGGCATCTTCGCGCAGACCGTCACGTTCGCGACCGCCAGCTCAGGCGCCGGCATCGCCGACGACATGCACAAGGGGCTCATCGACCGCTTCCGCTCCCTGCCGATGGCGCGCGGCGCGGTGCTGACCGGGCGCACGCTCGCCGACCTCGTGCAGACGACGGTGACCCTGGTCGTGCTCGCCGTGGTCGCTCTGCTGGTCGGCTGGCGTGTCGGGTCCGACGGCGCAACGAACGCCGGCATGGTCCTCGCGGCCTTCGGGCTGCTGCTCCTGCTCGGCTACGCGTTCACCTGGATCGGCGCCCTGATCGGCATGTCCGTCCGCACCCCCGAGGCGGCCACGTCCAGCGGACTGATCTGGCTGTTCCCGGTCACCTTCATCTCCAACGCCTTCGTGGACCCCAGTCATATGACCCCGTGGCTGCGCCACATCGCCGAGTGGAACCCGTTCAGTGCCACCGCGCAGGCGTGCCGCGTGCTCTTCGCCAACCCGGGGCAGTCCACCTCGCAGGCCTGGCCGATGCAGCATCCGGTCTGGGCCTCGCTGATCTACTCCGTCCTGATCATCGTGATATTCCGTACGCTCGCGGTCCGCAAGTACCGCTCGGCCACCGCGTGACGGCATGACGGAGCCCCTGGCGTCAGGCGGACGCCAGGGGCTCGATGCCAACCAGGGCCGGATCAGCCGGAGTACGGCTCGGCCTTCAGGATCCTCACCGAGGCCTTCTTGCCGTTCGGCAGCTCGTACTCCGCGTCCTCGCCGACCTTGTGGCCGATCACGCCCGAGCCGAGCGGGGACTGCGGGGAGTACGTCTCGATGTCGGCGCTCGCGTACTCGCGGGAGGCGAGCAGGAACGTCAGGGTGTCGTCCTCGTCACCGTCGAAGGCGATCGTGACGACCATGCCGGGCGCGACCGCGCCGTCCGCGGAAGCCGGGGCCTCGCCGACCTTGGCGTTCTCGAGGAGCTGGGTCAGCTGGCGCACGCGCAGCTCCTGCTTGCCCTGCTCCTCCTTGGCCGCGTGGTACCCGCCGTTCTCGCGCAGGTCGCCCTCCTCGCGCGCGGCGGCGATCTTGGCGGCGATCTCCGTGCGCGCAGGACCAGTAAGGTACTCAAGCTCGTCCTTGAGCTTGTTGTACGCCTCCTGGGTCAGCCAGGTGACGTTCTCGCTGGTCTGGGTCACAGGGTGCTCCTCGTCGGTACTGGAATACAAAAGCATCGCCCTACCCAGAAGAATGTTCCCTCATGGATGGGCGAAACCACGAGCCTAACAATTCAACGGCGCAAGGGGGAGGACATAAGCCATCAGAATCACATCAATGCAGGTCAGCGCGTACGCATTCCGGGTGAAGCCGGGGAGTGTCCGTCGGGACGGGCGGGAAAACGTCAGTCCGCGTGACAGCCGAGCAGCTGGGCCGTCGTCCCCTTGGCCGTCGTACGGAGCGTGACGACCTTGTCGATACGCGTGGCCGACCCGGTGAAGGTGAAGTCGGCCCGGCCCACCTCGGCGCCGTCCGCCGCCTGCGAACGCAGGGTGCAGTAGCCCTCGGTGCCGGAGTCCTTGTGGACCTCGAGATGCACCTCGACCGCGTCCTCCGAGGCCCGGAAGGTGATCACCTGAGCGCTGATCTCGTTCTGTGCGACGTAGTGGTAGGCGAAGTAGCCGATCAGGGCGACCAGGACCGCACCGAGCACCACGCCGGCGATCCTGAGCTTGCGGTCGGCGCGCTCGTCCGACGAGCGGCCGTAGCGGCCCTCGGGCAGCCGCGTGCTCGCCGTGCTCATGATCGTCCTCTCCGCGGAATTATTCGCCCCCCGATTCCGTCACTATAGAAGCCGCCGATCGCGCCGAAGACACGGGGCGCCGACTGACCGAGGATTGAGTCTTGACTGACCAGCTGCGACTGATGGCCGTTCACGCGCACCCCGACGACGAGTCGAGCAAGGGCGCGGCCACCATGGCGAAGTACGTGTCCGAGGGGGTGGACGTGCTGGTGGTGACCTGCACCGGCGGAGAGCGCGGGTCCATCCTCAATCCCAAGCTGCAGGGCGACAAGTACGTCGAGGAGCACATCCACGAGGTGCGCAAGAAGGAGATGGACGAGGCCCGGGAGATCCTCGGCGTCAAGCAGGAGTGGCTCGGCTTCGTCGACTCCGGTCTGCCCGAGGGCGACCCGCTGCCGCCGCTGCCCGAGGGCTGCTTCGCCCTCGAGGACGTCGACAAGGCGGCCGGCGAGCTGGTGCGGAGCATCCGCTCCTTCCGCCCGCAGGTGATCACGACCTACGACGAGAACGGCGGCTACCCGCACCCCGACCACATCATGACCCACAAGATCTCCATGGTGGCGTTCGAGGGCGCGGCGGACACCGAGAAGTACCCCGAGGCCGAGTACGGGCCCGCCTACCAGCCGCTGAAGCTCTACTACAACCAGGGCTTCAACCGCCCTCGCACCGAGGCCCTGCACCACGCGATGCTCGACCGCGGCCTCGAGTCGCCGTACGGGGAGTGGCTCAAGCGCTGGAGCGAGTTCGAGCGCAAGGAGCGGACCCTGACCACGCACGTTCCGTGCGCGGACTTCTTCGAGATCCGCGACAAGGCGCTGATCGCCCACGCCACGCAGATCGACCCCGACGGCGGCTGGTTCAAGGTCCCGCTGGAGCTCCAGAAGGAGGTCTGGCCGACGGAGGAGTACGAGCTGGCGAAGTCCCTCGTCGACACCTCCCTCCCCGAGGACGACCTCTTCGCGGGCATCCGGGACAATGCCTGACATGAGCGCAAGCGTGAGCCTGGCAGTGACGCACCTCGTCCCCCTCGCCAAGGAGGTCGACGAGAACAAGGTCACCCCCGGCGTCCTCGGCTTCATCGTGTTCGCGGTGATGGCCCTGGCGGTGTGGGGCCTGATGAAGTCGATGAGCAAGCACATGCAGAAGGTCGACTTCAAGGAGGCGGACGCCTCCGGCGAGGAAGCCGCGAAGGGCGGCAAGACCGAGGCCGTCGGCGGGGCGAAGCCACGGCAGGGCTGAGGCGTCACGAGCGGCCGGCTCGGCACCGCCGGGCCGGCACGTCGTGGTGGCCCGCTGTTGCGGCGGGTTCGCCATCAGCGGCGCCCGCGGGCCTGCCCAGCGGACGCCGCCCCTCCCGTCCACTGAGCCGCCGAGCGCGCCGTGCCGCCGCTCCCGCTCACCGCGCCGCCGGCACCGCCACTCCCATCACCTCGCGGGCGTGGCGGTCCGGAGTCATGCGCAGCCGCCACGCCTGCCAGCCCGCCTCCAGCTGGACGCCCCGCTCCAGCAGCAGGGCGTACGCGGAGGCGTAGTCGGCCAGTTTCTCGTCGCGCAGCGGATGCGTGGCGCGGGCCAGCTCGGCCAAATCCTCCTGGGCGACCGCCGTGCCCACCTCCACCCCGCCCGGCGCCGCATACGGCAGCAGGGTGCAGCGCAGAAAACGGGCCCAGTCCTCACCGCGCCGGTCGCCGTAGGACGTGAACAGGGCGAGCGCCTCGTCGCACAGGGCCAGTGCCTGCTGCGTACGGGCGTTGCCCGCGTCGACCACCGCCAGCTCCAGGCAGGTCCACGCCTCGCCGTGGGCGACGCCGATGCGCTGGAAGTCGGCGCGGGCGTCCACGAGCAGCTGACGGGCGAAACCGGAGTTGCGCAGCGAGCCGGTCTGCGCGGCCCGCTGGTCCCGGGTGACCCGGGCCGAATGGTGACGGGCGCAGGCCAGGCCGTAGACGTCCCGCATCCGGGAGAACATCGTGCGGGACCGCTCCAGGTCGCGCACCGCCTGATCCAGATCCCCGGTCTCCTCCAGCGCCTGCCCCAGGTAGTACAGCGTCCACGCCTCGCCGCGCGCGTCCTCGTTCTCCCGGTGCCGGGCGGCGGCCTGCCCGAGGCCCTCCACGGCGGCTGAGGCGTCGCCGTCCACCAGACGGGCCCGGGCCAGCTGGGTCAGCGCCCAGGCCTCCCCGCGGGCGTCGTGCGTACGGCCGTACCGCTCCAGGGCGGCTCGCAGCTCCGTCTCCGCGCGCGGCACGTCACCCATGCGCAGGGCCAGCTGACCGAGCTGGAAGTGAGCCCAGGCCTCGCCGTGCACCGAGCCGCCCTCGTCGTGGAGTACCAGGGAGCGGCTGAGCAGATCCAGGGCCTCCGGCAGTCGGGCGCGGTCGCGCTGGACCGCGGCCAGCGCGTGCATCGTCCACGCACGGTCCGTCGCCAGCTCCGGCGCCGCCTGCATATCCAGCGCCTCCTGGAGCCTGGCCGCCGCCTCGGTGAGGTTGCCCTGGTGGTGCAGGGTGATCCCGAGGGAGGTGAGGGCGCGGGCGGCACCCGCGTCATGGTGTGCCTCCCGGTACAGGTCCACGACCGAGGCCAGCGTGGTGCGCGCCTTGTCCAGCTCGCCCAGGTGCCGGGCCGCGATACCGGTGCGCCACTGCACCGAGCGCACCAGCAGCCCCTCGTCCACGGCCTGCGCCAGGTCGCTGATCTCACCGAGCCGGTACAGGTCGCCGCGCAGCAGGCAGTAGTCGCACAGCGCGCCGAGCAGGTTCAGCACGGCCGCCTGGTTCACGCCCTCGGCGTGGCGCAGTGCCGCCGTGATGAAGCTGGACTCGTCGTCCAGCCAGCGCAGTGCCTCGTCGAGGGAGGTGAAGCCGTGCGAGCCGAACCGGTTCGAGCGGGTCGACATGTTGCCGTCCACCAGGCGCAGCACCGAGTCGGCCAGCTCCGCGTAGTTCACGATCAGCCGTTCCTGCGCCGCCGCGCGCTCGGCCGGGTCCTCCTCGTCCGCCAGCCGGGCCTGGGCGAAGGCCCGCACCAGGTCGTGCAACCGGTACCGGTTGCCGCGTACATGGTCGATCAGTCCGGCCCGGGCGAGCGCCACCAGGTGCCGGGTGGCCTCGGCCTCGTCCGTGGCGAGCAGGGAGGCGGCCGCCGCCGCGCCGAGCGAGGCGCGGCCCGCGAGGGCGAGCCTTCTCAGCAGCCGGCGGGCGGCCTCCGGCTGATCGGTGTAGCGCAGCCACAGCGCACGCTCCACCGGCTCCACCGGGCCGTACACGCCCAGGTCGGTGGCCAGCTGCCGTGGTGAGCGCGGGCCGAGCGCGGAGCCCGCGATCCGCAGCGCCAGCGGCAGACCCCCGCACAACGCGCGGACCTGGTCGGCGGATTCGGCGTCGTAGGGGCCCGACGCGTCATCGGCGGCCGCGGCCAGCAGTTCCTCGGCGCCCGCCCCGTCCAGCGGTTCCACCGGCAGGTGGTGCACCCAGGCCGGGACGTCCGCCGGCAGTTCCAGGGCCGCACGGGCGGTGACCAGGACCAGGCTGTCGGAACGCTCCGGCACCAGCGCCCGCACCTGCTCCGGGTCCGAGGCGTCGTCCAGCACGATCGTCACCGGCAGACCCGTCAGATGCCGGTGATACAGCTCGCCGAGCCGCTTGACCTGCTGGTCGGGGGAGGAACGCTCCCGGAACAGCAGCTGCTCGCGGGGCGCGCCCAGGCGGTTGAGCAGGTGCAGCAGGGCGTCCCGGGTGGTCAGAGGAGCCTCGTCCCGGCTGTTGCCGCGCAGATCCACGACCACCGCGCCCCGGAAGTGGTCCCGCAGATCGTGCGCCGCTCGCACCGCGAGCGTCGTGCGGCCCGAGCCGGGCTCACCGTGCAGGACGACGACCGTCGGCCGGGTCTCGGTGGCGGCCCGGGCGGCCTGCGCCCACTGCGTGATCCGCAACAGCTCCTGCCGCCGCCCGGCGAACGGACCGGCGGGCTCGGGCAGTTGGCCGAACGACTGTTCCAGCACCGTGCGCCTGCGGGCCGCCGCGCTCTTGTCCGCGCCGCGCAGTGCCGGGCCGCCCGTCTTCTTCGGGCCGGTGGAGGCGCTGAGCATTCGCTGCTGGTCGAGGAACGGCCGGATGCCCCGCACCTCCAGCGCGGTCAGCCATTGCAGTCGCAGCTGCTCCGGCCCGCCGGGCTGGCCGGCCTGGCCTGCGCGGCGATGAGCGGCCGGCAGATGAGACCCGGCCACCTTCACCACCGTGGCCGCGGCGCCCACCACGCCCGCTACGGCACCGGCGCCGACGGCCGTGCCGGTGCCGGTCCCGAGGGACAGGTCGGCCACGGCGGCGGCGAGCGCGGCAACAACCGCCGTCAGCATGGCCGTTCCGGCGCCCTCGCGGGCGTAGCGCTGGCCGAAGGTCAGCCGGCCCCCCTCGGTCTCGTCCAGCGCGTGTGTGTAGGCCTCGTACTCCTCGTCGGCCGAGCGTGCCATCGCGTCCAGCGCCGCGCACGCCCGCGACAGCAGCAGCTGGCCGTCGATCCGCCCGCCCGAGCGCCGTACCTCCTCCTCCACGGCCCGCGCCACCAGCCGCTCGGCCTCCGCCCGATGGTTGTCCCGCATGTCCCGTCCCCCTCCGGCGCCAACTCCACTGCCTACGAGTGTCCTTCGGGCAGGCCGGGAGCGCGAGGGGTGGTGATCGAGAGGGGTGAACAGGGTGGGGCGGCGACTCCTTCGCCCGCGCGTGGCTACCCCCGAGCCGCCCACCCCTTGGCCAGTGCCAGGGCCACACACGCCCCCGCCAGCGCCCCCTCCGCCACCGCGCACACCAGGGCCTGGACCAGAGCGCCGCCCGCCTGGGCGGTCGTTATATCGAACCAGGCGTCCAGTACGGCGACGGACGCCGTCGCGGAGGCCGTGAGACGGGCCCGGGGGTCGCCTCGCAGGCCGAGCAGGGCCGTGGTGGCGCAGCCCGCCGCCATGAGGGCGTCCAGGCCGATCCAGGCCAGCCGCCAGTTGCCCACCTGGGTGCTGCCCGGCAGCGTCACGGCCAGGACCACCATCCACGGCACCAACAGGACCGCCGCCGCCCCCAGCGCGCGCAGGATCCACTTCCTCATCCCTGCCCCCTCTCCCTGGCTCCGTGTCTCCACAGTAGACCGCAGAGATAATTCTGCAAAGAAATCTCGGCAGACGTCGGGGACGGCTCAGGGTTCTCAGGGTTACCGTGGCCGCATGACCGACGGCCTGCCCGAGATGACCAGCCTTGAGCGCACCGCTCTCTACAAGTCCCTCGGCAACCCGCTGCGCCGCCGGATCCTCGACTACCTCGGCCGGCACGGCGAGGCGAACTCCACCGTCCTCGCCCGCGAACTCGGCGAAAGCTCCGGCACCACCAGCTACCACCTGCGCAAACTCGCCGAGCAGCGGCTCATCGAGGAGATCCCGGAGAAGTCCGGCGGCCGCGAGCGATGGTGGCGGGCGCTGCCCTTCCGGCACACCACACCCGACCCGGCCGCGATGGCCCCCGAGGAGTACGCGGCCGCGGCCCGGCTCGCCCATCTCAAGATCGAGTTCGACACCGCGCTGTACCGCCGCGCCCACCAGGAGTACCGCGGCCCCGAGGGCTGGGCCCAGGTCCAGCGGCACGGCGCCTGGATGACCAGGGAGGAACTGCTCGCCTTCATGCGGGACTACCACGCCCTCCTGGAGCGCTACGGCCACCCGCGCGAGGAGGCACCGCAGGAGGCGCGCCCGGTGCTGATGCGTTTCTACGCGGTGCCGGAGCCCGTGGGAGAGTGGAACGGTGAACCGACTGGCCCATGAGACGTCCCCGTATCTGCTCCAGCACGCCGACAACCCCGTCGACTGGTGGCCCTGGTCGGCCGAGGCCTTCGACGAGGCCCGCAGGACCAACAAACCCGTGCTGCTGAGCGTCGGGTACAGCAGTTGCCACTGGTGTCACGTCATGGCCCACGAGTCCTTCGAGGACCAGGCCACCGCCGACTACCTCAACGCGCACTTCATCAGCGTCAAGGTCGACCGGGAGGAGCGCCCCGACGTCGACGCCGTGTACATGGAGGCCGTCCAGGCGGCCACCGGGCAGGGCGGCTGGCCGATGACCGTGTTCCTCACCCCGGACGCCGAGCCGTTCTACTTCGGCACCTACTTCCCGCCCGCCCCCCGGCACGGCATGCCCTCCTTCCGGCAGGTGCTGGAGGGCGTCCAGCAGGCCTGGAGCACCCGGCACGACGAGGTCAGCGAGGTCGCCGGGAAGATCGTGCGCGACCTCGCCCAGCGCGAGATCAGCCACCAGGGCGCCCAGCCGCCCGGCGAACAGGAACTCGCGCAGGCCCTGCTCGGGCTCACCCGCGAGTACGACCCGCAGCGCGGCGGGTTCGGCGGCGCGCCCAAGTTCCCGCCGTCCATGGTGCTGGAGTTCCTGCTGCGCCACCATGCCCGCACCGGCGCCGAGGGCGCCCTGCAGATGGCCCAGGACACCTGCGAGCGCATGGCCCGAGGCGGCATCTACGACCAGCTCGGCGGCGGTTTCGCCCGCTACTCCGTCGACCGGGACTGGGTCGTGCCCCATTTCGAGAAGATGCTCTACGACAACGCCCTGTTGTGCCGCGTCTACGCGCACCTGTGGCGGGCGACCGGCTCCGGCCTCGCCCGGCGGGTCGCCCTGGACACCGCCGACTTCCTGGTGCGCGAACTGGGAACGAACGAGGGCGGCTTCGCCTCGGCGCTCGACGCCGACAGCGACGACGGTTCGGGCCGGCACGTCGAGGGGGCGTACTACGTCTGGACGCCCGAGCAACTGATCGGCGTCCTCGGCGAGGACGACGGCCGGCTCGCCGCCCAGTACTTCGGGGTGACCGCGGAGGGCACCTTCGAGCACGGCCAATCCGTCCTGCAACTCCCGCGGACCGAGGGCGTGTTCGACGCCGAGAAGGTCGCGTCCGTCAAGGACCGGCTGCTGCGGAAGCGGGCCGAACGTCCCGCGCCCGGCCGGGACGACAAGGTCGTCGCCGCCTGGAACGGCCTCGCGGTCGCCGCGCTCGCCGAGACCGGCGCCTACTTCGACCGGCCCGACCTGATCGAGGCGGCCCTCGCCGCCGCCGACCTCCTTGTCCGTGTCCATCTGGACGAACACGCCCACCTCGCCCGGACCAGCAAGGACGGCCGAGTCGGACCCAACGCGGGTGTCCTGGAGGACTACGCCGACGTCGCCGAAGGCTTCCTCGCGCTCGCCTCCGTGACCGGGGAGGGCGTCTGGCTGGACTTCGCCGGACTGCTCCTCGACCATGTGCTGGCCCGCTTCACCGACCCGGAGACCGGCGCCCTGTACGACACCGCCTCCGACGCCGAACGGCTCATCCGCCGGCCCCAGGACCCCACCGACAACGCCACCCCCTCCGGCTGGACCGCCGCGGCCGGCGCACTGCTCGGCTACGCCGCCCACACCGGCTCCGGGCCCCACCGCACCGCCGCCGAACGGGCGCTGGGTGTCGCCAAGACGCTCGGACCGCGCGTGCCCCGGTTCATCGGCTGGGGGCTGGCCGTCGCGGAGGCGCTGCTCGACGGGCCCAGGGAGGTCGCGATCGTCGGTCCGTCCCTGGACGACGAGAGGGCAGCCGACCTGCATCGCACGGCCCTTCGGGGCACGGCCCCCGGAGCCGTCGTCGCCTACGGCACCCCGGGCAGCGACGAGTTCCCGCTCCTCGCCGACCGCGCCCTCACCGGCGGTGACCCCACCGCGTACGTCTGCCGCGGCTTCGTCTGCGACCTGCCGGTGACGGACCCGGCGACCCTGAAGACGAAGCTGACCGGGCCCTGAAGACGAAGCCGACCACCCCCTGACCCCCGCCCCCGCCGCCCTCGCCACCGCTGCGAACGGGGACGGGGCCGAAACGGCAGCGGGGCCGGAACGGCGGGGACGGGGTGGCGGTGAGACCGGCGGGGACAGAGCGACCGGGTCAGGCCACGGGGCAGACCGAGGGAGCACGGCGGGGCAGACCGGTGGGTCACACCCGGTGGCGGACTTGAGGGGCCGGTCCGGCGGGGACAGGCCTCGCGCCGAGCCGGCGGATGCCGGGCCGAGCGTGCTGCCCGACTGCCAGCCGACGCCGGCGGATGCCACGCCACGGCCTCGCTGCACGACCCGGCGACCAACACCTTCCAGGCGGGCCTGGCCACCGACCCGGCCCCACGGCGAACTACCAGCCGCCGTACCTGTTCACGGGCGACCGGCCGCAGATCACCTCGCTCGCGAGCACCCGTTTCACCTCACCGGCAACCCCAACCTGGCACTACCCGGCTGGTACCTGCTGTCGGTGGTCGACGCCCAGGGTGTGCCGTCGGTCTCCGAGTGGGTGCGCATCGGCCCGGAGGGCCAGATCGCCGCGGCCCGCGTGCAGTCCTTCGCCGACGAACCGAAGGCGGGCACCCACGGCACGCATGACGGCATGCAGGCCGGCGCCGCGAGGGCTACGACGGCTGCGACGACGCCCACGGCCGGATCAACCAGTGCCGGCGGAGCCGCATGCGGGCGCTGGCCCGCGACCCTTCAGGGCGCGCTCCACGATGGCTTCGAGCTGTTCGTGGTGCGCGCCCTTCCAGTAGGCGCGGCCACACGCGGTGCACTGGGCGAAGACGTCGTACGAGCGTTGCGTGCCGCCCTTGAGCTGGTCGGCGACCTCCTCCTTGGTGGCCTCCGTCAGCAGGCCGTTGCAGGCGGTGCAGCGGCTCCACGGGTGCAGGTCGGGGGCGAAGCGGTCGAGGATGTCGTGGAGCTGGTCATCGGGGCGGGTGCTGTAGACGAACGCGCCCGCCCACAGCTCGCGGCGACGCAGCAGGCCCCGGTCGCGGCTGAGCATGACCCGCTTCTCGGCCGCCGAGCGGGCGGCGAGAGCCGGGTCGCCGATGTCGGTCGACTCGTACGCCGTGTCGACGCCGAGCAGGCGCAGCCGGCGGGCCAGGGTGCCGAGGTGGACGTCGAGGAGGAAGCGGAGCGGGGCGCCGGGAACCCGCTGGGGGCGTTCCACCGGCCGGACCGCGACCCGCTCGCCCGCCTCCGGGACATGGGAGGGAGGTACCTCGCGGCCGTCCACGAGCAGCGTGCCGACCTCGGTCAGCGGAACCCCGAGGGACTCGACGACATGGCCGAGGGTCGAGACGCCGTCCGTGGCCAGGGCGGTGGCGCGGGCGCGGCGGGCCGGCGGGACGAACAGATGCAGTTCGGGGGCGACTTCGACGTGGATCTCGGGTGCGGTCACCCGGTCAGGATCGCACGGGCCGGCGGGGTGGCCTCAGGGGTTTTCGTGGAAGAGGCCGTTCTGCATGACCTCCAGGGCGCGGTCGACCAGGGCGGTGAAGTCGTCCCGGTGGCCGTTCTCGGCCCAGTACAGCGAGGTCTCCATCAAGCCGCCGATGAGGGACATCGCGTAGACCCGTACCTCCAGGCCGTTCGGGTCCCGGCCGGTGCGCTCGCCGATGGCGGTGCAGAGCATGCGGCCGCTGACCGACATGCTCTCCATCATCCGGGACCGCACCGCCGGCACCTCGACCATCAGCCGGGTGCGCAGCCGCGCCACCTCCGCGTCCTCCTCGACGCCCGTGCGGATGGCCTCCCGCATCACGTACCGGATGGAGTCGGGCCAGGGCTCGTCGGCGGGCCGGGCCCGCAGCTCCTCCAGCAGGATCGGGTCGTACTCGTCCGTGAGGACGATGTCCTCCTTGGTCGGGAAGTAGCGGAAGACGGTCGACGGCGACACCTCGGCGCGGTCGGCGATCTGCTCGATCGTCGTCGCGTCGTACCCCTGCTCCGCCACCAGGTCGTACGTGGCCTGGCGGATCGTCTCCCGGGTCTTGATCTTCTTTCGCTCGCGCAGGCTCGGCTGGGGG
Organism: Streptomyces sp. NPDC006314; assembly: GCF_040613075.1. Classification (NCBI taxonomy): domain Bacteria; kingdom Bacillati; phylum Actinomycetota; class Actinomycetes; order Kitasatosporales; family Streptomycetaceae; genus Streptomyces; species Streptomyces sp. NPDC006314. The sequence continues at coordinate 176,011 of NZ_JBEXRL010000012.1, forward strand.
CGGTCGGCGGGGGTGCGGGGGGAGTGTGCGGCCGTCATGGGGATCATTGTCGAGCATCGGCCTTCGGGGTGACCAGGTCCGGGCCGGCGCTCTCGGTGCGCCGGGTCGCGGCTGCTCCCGGCAGGAACGCGCCGGCCAGCAGGGCGGCGACCAGTGCCGCGCCGCCGGAGATGAGCAGGGTCAGGCCCATGCCGTGGACGTACGCGCTGTTCGCCGAGGCCGCGAGGTGGGCCGAGCCCGCCTGGTCGGCGACGACGTGCGCCGCGACCACGGAGTCCCCTGCGGAGTCGGCGGCCCGCGCGGGCAGTCCGGTGACGTCGAGCCGGTCGCGGTAGGCGCTCGAGAGGAGACTGCCGAGCAGGGCGATACCGATCGCGCCGCCGACCTGCCGCAGTGTCATCAGCAGTCCGGAGCCGCTGCCGGCCCGGTCGGCGGGCAGTGTGGCGAGTGCGCCGTCCATCGCCGGTACGACCGCGAAGCCGAAGCCGAAGCCGACGACCGAGAGCCACACGGCGGTGAAGCCGTAGCCGGAGCCGACCGTCGTACGGCTGCCGAGCAGGGCGGCGAAGGCGAGGGCCACCAGGCCGGCGCCGACCACGCCGCGGGCCCCGAAGCGGGCCACGAGGGGCTGGGCCGCCCGCGCGGCGACCACCAGTCCCCCCATCATCGGCATGAGACGCAGGCCGGTGCCGAGGGCGTCGTGACCCAGGACGGCCTGGAGATACGGCGGCAGCACGAACAGCAGGCCGGACAGCACGAACATCACCAGGGTCGCCGCGAGTGCGTTGAACAGGAACCCGCGGTGGGCGAGCAGCGCCATGTCGAGCATGGGCCGCGCCATCCGCCGCTCACGCACCGCGAGCGCGGCGATCAGCGCCACGGCCCCGCCGATCATGCCCAGGACCAGCGGATCGCCCCAGCCGCGCTCCGGCGCGTCGATGATCGCGTAGATGAGGGCGCCGAGCCCGGCCGCGGTGAGCGCGCTGGAGACGGCGTCCACCTTCGGCGAGGCCGGGTCCCGCGTCTCGGGCAGCAGGAAGACGCACGCGGCGATGCCGATCGCGGCCATCGGGACGTTGACGAGGAAGACCGAGCCCCACCAGAAGTGGTTGAGCAGCCAGCCGCCGAGGATCGGGCCGAGCGGCATGCCGAGGGCCGAGGCGGCGGCGATGACCCCGACGGCCTTGGTGCGCTCGGCCGGGCCGAAGAGCGAGGGCAGCACGGACAGGGAGAGCGGGGTGACGAGCGCACCGCCGACGCCCATCACCGCCCGGGCGGCGACGACCGCGTTCACACCCCCGGCCAGCGCGCCGACCAGTGAACCGGCGAGGAAGATCCCCAGCCCGGTGATCAGCATCAGGCGCCGCCCGAACCGGTCGCCGAGCAGCCCGGCCGGGAGCATCAGTGCGGCGAAGACGACGACGTACGCGTCCGCCATCCACTGCTGCTCGCCCGTGCCGGCATGGAGCTGCTCGGCCATGGTCGGCAGCGCGACGTTGAGGATCGTCATGTCGAAGCCGAGCACCAGCATGCTCGTGACGAGGGCACCGAGGGCCCACCAGCGCCGTGGGTCGAGGCCCACGTCATCCCTGTGTGTGACAGTAACCATGAAATGAAAGTAACTCTCAGAAGGTAGTGACTGTCAATAAACGAGGGGTGGGCGGGCATGAAAAATGGCCACGGCTGGAGAGCCGTGGCCATCTCGACGAGGGCGAGGGTTACGCGTGCTGGTACGCCACCAGCGAGATCCCGACGTAGTGGACGATGAACGCGGCGAGCGTGAGGGAGTGGAAGACCTCGTGGAAGCCGAACCAGCGCGGTGAGGGGTTCGGGCGCTTGATGCCGTAGATGATGCCGCCCGCGCTGTAGAGGAGACCGCCGACGATCACCAGGACCAGCACGGCGATGCCACCGGTGCGCATGAAGTCCGGCAGGAAGAAGACCGCGGCCCAGCCCATCGCGATGTAGCACGGGGTGTAGAGCCAGCGCGGGGCGCCGACCCAGAACACCCGGAAGGCGATGCCGGCCACCGCGGCGCCCCAGATCCCCCACAGCAGCCACCGGCCCTTGGGGGCGGGCAGGAGCAGCAGGGACAGCGGGGTGTAGGTGCCCGCGATGATCAGGAAGATGTTGGCGTGATCGAGGCGGCGCAGGACGCCGTCCATGCGAGGGCTCCAGTCGCCCCGGTGGTACAGCGCGCTGACGCCGAAGAGCAGGCAGGCGGTCAGGGCGTAGATACCGCAGGCGAGACGGCCTCTGCTGGAGTCGGCGAGGGCGGTGAGCACGAGGCCCGCGATGAGTACGGCCGGGAACATGCCGAGGTGCAGCCAGCCCCGGAGCCTGGGTTTGACCGGATGCGGCAAAGAGAGCGCGACAGGACCGCGGCCGGCGGCCGGCGTGTCCGTGGGCGCGTCGGAGGCGGACGCAGTCATGGGCGGAATGGTACCTACGCCGCCGTAGGTCAGCCGTCAGCGCACGGCCATCGAAAGCCGCCCGGCAAAAGTTTCTTCAGCTGAACCCAACATGAACGCAAAAAATCCCGGAAACCGTGTGATTCCTCACGCTGCTCACCTGTGATGCCCTCTGGACAGATGGGCACTAGAATCGGATGATCAAATGAGTGCGGTCGGCACCGGATGAGCGGCTACGAAGCATCCGGGCCGCGGCCCCCACGGGGCGAACAAGACAAAAATCCCTCCCTTAGGAGCAACCGTGGCGCGCGACATCGCGGCTCCCACCGGCGTCCCCACCCACCATCAGGAACTGATCTCGTGGGTCAACGAGATCGCCGAACTGACGCAGCCGGACAGCGTGGTCTGGTGTGACGGCTCCGAGGCCGAGTACGAGCGGCTCTGCGAGGAACTGGTAGCCAAGGGCACCTTCAAGAGGCTCGACCCGATCAAGCGCCCACACTCGTACTACGCGGCCTCCGACCCGACCGACGTCGCGCGCGTCGAGGACCGGACCTTCATCTGCTCCGAGAAGGAGGAGGACGCGGGCCCCACCAACCACTGGAAGGCCCCCGCCGAGATGCGGGAGATCTTCTCCGGTGAGCAGGGCCTGTTCCGCGGCTCCATGCGTGGCCGCACCATGTACGTCGTGCCCTTCTGCATGGGCCCGCTCGGCTCCCCGCTGTCCGCGCTCGGCGTGGAGATCACCGACTCCGCCTACGTCGCCGTGTCCATGCGCACGATGACGCGCATGGGCCAGGCCGTCCTGGACGAGCTGGGCGACGACGGCTTCTTCGTCAAGGCCGTCCACACCCTCGGCGCCCCGCTGGAGCCGGGCCAGGAGGACGTGCCGTGGCCCTGCAACTCGACCAAGTACATCTCGCACTTCCCGGAGAGCCGCGAGATCTGGTCCTACGGCTCCGGTTACGGCGGCAACGCCCTGCTCGGCAAGAAGTGCTACGCCCTGCGCATCGCCTCCGTCATGGCGCGGGACGAGGGCTGGCTGGCCGAGCACATGCTGATCCTCAAGCTCACCCCGCCGCAGGGCGAGTCGAAGTACGTCGCCGCCGCTTTCCCGAGCGCCTGCGGCAAGACCAACCTCGCCATGCTGGAGCCCACGATCTCCGGCTGGACCGTGGAGACCATCGGCGACGACATCGCCTGGATGCGCTTCGGCGAGGACGGCCGCCTGTACGCGATCAACCCCGAGGCCGGCTTCTTCGGCGTCGCGCCCGGCACCGGTGAGCACACCAACGCCAACGCCATGAAGACCCTGTGGGGCAACGCCGTCTTCACGAACGTGGCGCTCACCGACGACGGTGACGTGTGGTGGGAGGGCATGACCGAGGAGCCCCCGGCCCACCTGACCGACTGGAAGGGCAACGACTGGACGCCGGCGTCCGAGACCCCGGCCGCCCACCCCAACGCCCGCTTCACCGTGCCGGCCTCGCAGTGCCCGATCATCGCGCCGGAGTGGGAGGACCCCAAGGGCGTGCCGATCTCGGCGATCCTCTTCGGCGGCCGCCGCGCCACCGCGGTGCCGCTGGTGACCGAGTCCTTCGACTGGAACCACGGGGTCTTCCTGGGCGCCAACGTGGCCTCCGAGAAGACCGCCGCCGCCGAGGGCAAGGTCGGCGAGCTGCGCCGCGACCCGTTCGCGATGCTGCCGTTCTGCGGCTACAACATGGGCGACTACATGGCCCACTGGGTCGACGTGGCCAAGGACAAGGACCAGTCCAAGCTGCCGAAGATCTACTACGTCAACTGGTTCCGCAAGAACGACGAGGGCAAGTTCGTCTGGCCGGGCTTCGGTGAGAACTCCCGCGTCCTGAAGTGGATCGTGGAGCGCCTGGAGGGCAAGGCCGAGGGCGTCGAGACCCCGATCGGCGTGCTGCCGGCCAAGGGTGCGCTGGACACCGACGGTCTCGAACTGACCGAGTCCGACCTGGACTTCCTCCTCACGGTCGACAAGGAGGTCTGGCGCGAGGAGGCGGCCCTCGTCCCCGAGCACCTCAACACCTTCGGCGACCACACCCCGAAGGAGCTGTGGGACCAGTACCGCGCCCTGGTCGAGCGGCTGGGCTGAGGCCCGCGGCAAAGACTCCACGGCCGGTCCGGATGCCCTGACCAGCGATCGTCACGACCGGCCGTGGTGACGTCATCGAAGGCCCCGCACAACGGCGTGCGGGGCCTTCGTCCTGCGCGCGGGGGTCCGCCAGAGCCGGAACCGCGGAGCAGGCCCTCTCCGCTCGCCCACGGGAGCCTCATCGATCCCGCGATGTGCGGGCGGCGGGGCCGGCGCCGTTCCGCGGCACGGCGACCACGGCGACGACGCCGACGGCGGCACCAGCAGCGACACCCACAACGACGGCCCCGGAAACGACACCGTGACCGGCTCGTACGGCAACGGCCGGCTCACCCCCCACCGACGGTGTGGCCGGCGACGACAAGGCCCGGGGATGCGGCGGGACCGGACGGCCGCCGCTTCCTTGCGCTGCTGCCGGGTCTGGTCGCCGGACGGCGTCGAGGCAGGCGGCTGCCGGTGGCCCACTGGTGTGTGGCGCCCGGTCCGCGCGTCGCTGTGGGTGCACGCGGACCGGGGCCGATCGGGGGACCCCGGAACGGGGTCACGGGGCCGCGCTGAGCTCTTTCGGGTCGGCCAGGGCGGCGGCGTGGGCGTCCATGCGTTCCGCGGCGAGGATCGCCGCGGAGGTGTCCGCCCGGGACGCGGCGACGACAAGGGCGCGGCCCGCGAGGGCGTGGGCCCGCCGGTGCAGTGGCGCCGGCTCACCGGCGGCGGCCGGAACCGCACGCGCCGGCGCACGTCCCGCCTGGAGCCGGCTCACCTCGCCGGCCAGCCGATCCGCGGCCGTGTCCAGTCCGGCGGACGGCGTCAGGGCGCGCAGCTCGTCGGTGACCGCGAGCAGCGCGGCGAGGTGCCCGGCGAGCTGGATGTCCAGCTCCTCCTCGCGGGAGCGGTGGGGGTAGTCGGAGGGGGTGCCGGCCATCGTGCGGTGGACCGACTTGGTGCGGATCGGTTCGTACATGGCTGATGGCCTCCTGTGCGCGTACAGGAAGCCATCCTAGCTTGGATTTCGTCTAAAGTTGAGTCGGGTCACGGATTGCGGTCCGGCGGTCTCCGTCCGCTACGACCGCCTGTCTCGTCCGCTAGGGCTGGCTGTATCCGTCCAGGAAGTTTCCGATGCGGGTCACCGCGTCCCTGAGGTCCCCGACCGACGGCAGGGTCACCACGCGGAAGTGGTCCGGCTCGGGCCAGTTGAAGCCCGTGCCCTGGACGACCATGATCTTCTCCTTGCGCAGCAGGTCCAGGACCATCTGCCGGTCGTCCTTGATCTTGAACACCTGCGGGTCCAGGCGCGGGAAGAGATACAGCGCGCCCTTGGGTCGTACGCAGCTCACGCCGGGAATCCGCGTCAGCAGCTCGTAGGCCGTGTCCACCTGCTCCTTCAGCCGGCCGCCCGGCAGTACCAGGTCGTTGATCGTCTGGCGTCCGCTGAGTGCGGCGACCACTCCGTGCTGGCCCGGCATGTTGGCGCACAGCCGCATGTTCGCCAGGATCGTCAGGCCCTCGAGGTAGGAGTCGGCGTGCGCGCGCGGGCCGGAGACCGACATCCAGCCGACGCGGTACCCGGCCACCCGGTACGCCTTCGACATGCCGTTGAAGGTGAGGGTGAGCAGGTCCGGGGCGATCTTCGCGGTCGGGGTGTGCGTGGCGCCGTCGTAGAGGATCTTGTCGTAGATCTCGTCGGAGCAGACCAGCAGGTTGTGGCGGCGGGCGATGTCCGTCAGCCCCTTGAGCATGGCCTCGTCGTAGACCGCGCCCGTGGGGTTGTTCGGGTTGATGATGACGATGGCCTTGGTGCGGTCGGTGACCTTGCGCTCGACGTCGGCGAGGTCGGGCATCCAGTCGGACTGCTCGTCGCAGCGGTAGTGCACCGCCGTACCGCCGGAGAGGGAGACGGCCGCCGTCCACAGCGGGTAGTCCGGCGCGGGGACGAGGACCTCGTCGCCGTCGTCCAGCAGGCCCTGCATGGCCATCACGATCAGCTCGGAGACGCCGTTGCCGATGAAGACGTGCTCGACGTCCGTCTCGATGCCGATGGTCTGGTTGTGCATGACGACCGCGCGGCGGGCGGCCAGCAGGCCCTTGGCGTCACCGTAGCCGTGCGCGGTGGAGACGTTGCGGAGGATGTCCTCGAGGATCTCCGGGGGGCACTCGAAGCCGAAGGCGGCCGGGTTGCCGGTGTTCAGCTTGAGGATGCGGTGGCCCGCCGCCTCAAGCCGCATGGCCTCCTCGAGAACCGGGCCCCGGATCTCGTAACAGACGTTGGCGAGCTTGGTCGACTGGATCACCTGCATGTCCGTGAGCTTACGACCCGCCAACGCCTCCCGGGTCGTGTTTTCCGACACGTGAGACACGGAGGTTTGCCCGGATATCGCCGTGGGCTGTCTCAGGAGTCACTTGCGTCCCTAGAATCCGCTGTCATGTCCACCGAACGCGACCACGAGGCGGGGGCGTACGGCGTGCACGGGCCGGTCGGCGAGCCCCAGGGCCCGCCGAACGTGTACCTTCCGCAGGCGGCCCAGGCCCCCGCCTACGACGCCTACACCGACCCCGCCACCGCCCACGGCTGGCAGAACGCCTACGACGCCACGTGCGAGCTGCCCGCGCAGTCCGAGCCACGCGCGCCGCGGCAGCCGGGCGAGGGGCGGGCCGAGCGTCGGCGCGAGGAGCGGCGCAGGGGCGGCCGGCGCAGGGTGGCGGTCGTCGCCGGGGCCCTCGGGGTGGCCGGGACCGTCGCGGTGATCACCGGCCTGTCGGGCGGCCCGGATTCCCCTGACGGCTCCCCTCCCGCGGACGGCGGGCGCGGCGTCGCCCGGGAATCCGCCACCTCCGGCACCCGCGCCGACACCGCCGTCCCGGCCACCGGGGCCCCGGCCGCCGTCGTCCGGTCCGTCGCGGCCTCGCCGTCCCGTACGGCGGTCTCCCCGGCCGCCCGCGCCTCCCAGGGCGACCCGACCGGCGGGGCGAGCGCCACCCCGGCAGCCACCAGCTCGGCCCCGGCCACCACGGCGTCCGCCCTCCCCACCCCCACGGCCACGTCGACCAGCCCGACGCCGTCCGGTGCCGGCATCCCCGGCCGGGGGCACGGCCACGGCACCACGAAGCAGCCCCGCTGACCGCCGGCCGGCGGCGCGCACACCACCCTGCGACCGACGCCACCGCCGCGTACTCGCCACGGTCCTGAGGCCGACGCCAGGCCGCGTCCACGTGGCGCACGCGCCACGGCCCTGAGGCCCGATGCCGTCAGACAACCGTCACGGTCCTGCGGTCGACGCCACGCCGCGTCGACCGTTGCGCACGCGCCACGGTCCCGCGGTCGATGTTTCGCGTACGCGCCACCGCGCCACCGCCGTCGACCACCGCGCACGCGCCACCGCCCCGCCGTCGATGTCGCCCGGCCTTCGCCGTAACGGCGTTGCGGGACGGACCAGTTGCCGTCCGAGGCGTGTCGCGCGGGTGCGGGGCGTGCGAGAGCCGCCGCATGGCGGAACGGTCCCGAGCCGCTCCTCCCGGGCGGCAGACGACCCCCTCCGTCGCCCCCGGCCACGATGTGCTCGCCTCCGACGGGGGTCGTGATCGCGTCGCCGAACGGGTACGGGTGGCGGTGGCCGACGGCCGCCTGGGCCGGCCGAGTCGGAGGGCCGGCTCACCGGGTCCACCACGTCCGGAAGCTGGGCGAGCCGGCCGCCGCGAACCGGGTGCCGCCCGAACCGGGGCCCCGGGACGAACCCGTCGCGGATCGCGCGCCCACCTCCGGCCGCGCGCGGGTCTGTTCGGCGGCTTCGCGGGTGAGCGTCCCTGGGTCGTCCCACCGCGGATCACCGCCTGGCGGCGTCGAGGTCAGGGCTTCCGTGCTGCGCACCAAGGGTCCCGCCCTGTTCTGCGCGGTCGTCACCCGGCCGGCGGCGGACGGGAAGTGAAGCCGTGACGGAGCTGGTCGACTCGGCCGGCAGTACAGGGAAACCCCTATGACCTGACCCGCCTTCTTGTTCGCGCCCCTCTCTGCGTTAAGAATGCGCATGACAAACGTAAGGGCGACCGGAGATATCTCCGGTCGCCCACGTCATAAGAGGGGACCCCCACATGAACAAGCCTCTCCTTGCCGCGCTCTCCTCCCTGGCCATAGCCGGGGTGGGCGCGGCCCCCGCGGTCGCCGCGCCGCACACCGCCAAGGCCGCCGCGGTGACCGTGAACTTCGCCGGGACCGTCTCGCTCAGCAACTGCTCCGGCTCGGTCATCCGCTTCCCCAACTCCGCGGACACCGACCCGGCGCTCGTGATGACCAACGGCCACTGCCTGGAGACGGGCTTCCCCAGCCCGGGCGAGGTCATCACCGGCCGGTCCTCCAGCCGCAGCTTCGGCCTGCTGAACTCCTCCGGCGCCAGAGTCGCCACGCTCCGCGCCAACCAGGTCGTCTACTCGACCATGACGGACACGGACGTCACGATCTACCGCACCACCACCACGTACGCGGCGATCAGGAACTCGTACGGCATCAGCCCGCTCACCATGCAGGACACGCACCCGACCGCCGGCACCGCCATCAAGGTGGTCTCCGGCTACTGGAAGCGGATCTACAGCTGCAACATCGACGGCTTCGTGTACCGGCTGAAGGAGGGCAACTGGACCTGGAAGGACTCGGTCCGCTACACCTCCTCCTGCAACACCATCGGCGGCACCTCGGGCTCGCCCGTGATCGACACCGCCACCGGCAAGGTCGTCGCCGTCAACAACACGGGCAACGAGGACGGCGAGCGCTGCACCGACAACAACCCGTGCGAGGTCGACGCCAGCGGCAACGTGACGGTCCGCCAGGGCATCAACTACGCCCAGGAGACCTACAACATCCCGGCCTGCTTCACCACCGGCAACAAGCTCAACCTGAGCGCCGCCGGCTGCACCCTGCCCAAGCCGTAGCCGCCGGGGCCGGGCGGTCACACCGGGGTACGACGGACCGCCCGCCCCGCCAGTACGTCCGTCCGCTTCCCGTCCTCGATGACGAACCGGCCGTCGACCAGGACGTGCGGGATGCCGGCCGGCAGGCGACGGGGCTCCGCGAAGGTGGCGCCGGGCGCGACCGTCTCCGGGTCGAAGAGCACCAGGTCGGCCCGGTACCCCTCGCGCACCAGCCCGCGGTCCGGCAGTCGCAGCCGGGCCGCGGGCCGGCCGGTGAGGTGGGCGACGCACTCCTCCAGTGTCAGCACACCCAACTCCCTTACGTAGCGGCCCAGGTAGCGCGGAAAGGTGCCGTACGCGCGCGGGTGCGGCTTGGCGCCCTGGAGGATGCCGTCGGAGCCGCCGGTGTGCGTCCGGTGCCGCATGATCGTGCGGACGTTCTCCTCGTGGCCGACGTGCTGCAGGATCGTCGTACCGAGCCGGTCCTCGACCAGCAGGCGGTGGGCCGTGCGCCAGGGGGGCTCGCCGCGCAGGTCCGCCGACTCGCGGACCGTTCGGCCCACGAAGCCGCCGAGCGCCGCATCGGTCACCCCGGCGATCTCGATCGTCTCCCACTCCACGGGCACGCCGTGGCAGCCGTCGGAGCCGGTCACCTCCAGGTCGTGCCGGATGCGCTCGGCCGTCGCCGGATCGGTGAGCCGGGCCAGGATCTCCTCCGGGCCGCCCTCGCTCGCCCAGCTCGGCAGCAGCGCGGCCAGGGTGGTGGAGCCGGGGGTGTAGGGATAGGTGTCCAGCGTGATGTCCGCGCCCGCCTCCAGGGCCCGGTCGAGCAGGGCGAGCAGCTCCGGCGCCCGGCCCTCGTTCACGCCGAAGTTCATCGTCGCGTGGGCCAGGTGCAGCGGGCAGCCCGCCTCCCGGGCCAGGGCGACCATCTCGGCGTAGGCCTCCAGGGCGCCGGCACCGTAGGAGCGGTGGTGCGGGCAGTAGTAGCCGCCGTACTCCGCCACCACCCGGCACAGTCCGGTCAGTTCGGCGTCCGCGGCGTACATGCCGGGCGCGTAGGTGAGCCCGGAGGACAGGCCGACCGCGCCCTGCTCCAGTCCCTCCGCCACCAGCCGCCGCATCCGGTCCAGCTCTGCGGGGGTGGCCGCGCGGTCCTCCCAGCCGACGGCGAGCGCGCGGACCGTGCCCTGCGGGACGAGGTAGGCGGCGTTCACGGCGATCCCGCGGTCGAGCCGGTCCAGGTACTCGCCGACCGTGCGCCAGTCGATGTCGATGTCGTCGCCGTACCCGTTCCAGCCGGTGATCGCCCGCCGCACCTCCTCCAGCGTGCGGTCGTCGGCCGGGGCGTACGACAACCCGTCCTGGCCGAGCACCTCCAGCGTGACCCCCTGCGCGGCCTTCGCGCTGTGGTCGGGGTCGCGCAGCAGGGCGAGGTCGGAGTGGGCGTGCATGTCGATGAAGCCCGGGGAGAGGACCAGGCCCTCCGCGTCCACCTCGCGCATGGCGCGCGGACGCTGGCAGCCCGCCGCGGCGGCCTCCTTGACGATCGAGACGATCCGGCCGCGGTCGATCACGACATCGGCGCGGTAGGAATCCGCACCGCTGCCGTCGACGACGTCGGCGTCACGGATGACCAGCTCCTCCACACGGGCCTCCTAGAAGAACGTACGGATGAAGTCGACGACCGTGCCGTCCGTCTCGACGACCGGGATCAGCTGCCACTTGTCGAAGGACGTGCACGGGTGGGACAGGCCGAGGCCGATCCAGTCGCCGACCTCGACGTCCGCGTCCGGGCCGGTGCGCAGCCACAGGTGCTGGTCGGACAGGGCGCTCACCTCGATGCCGGCCGCGGGGTGCTCCGTGCCGTTCCGGCGTACCACGTGGGCCACGGGAAGGTCGAGGTCGTAGGCGGCGTCCCGCTTGCCCCCGTTGACGAAGGCCTCCGCCGGGGAAGGCCGGGACACCACCTGGGCCCACAGCCGGAACGCGGGCTCCAGCGCGCCCTCCTCGGGCACCCGGTTGAACGGTGTCAGCCGGCTGTAATGCACGTCGTCGTGCGAGACGTAGGCGCCCGAGCGCAGCAGCCTCAGAGCGGGGAGGGACAGCTCGGGGACGGCGGCGAGGACATCGGCGACCGCGTCGAACCACTCGCTGCCGCCGGCACTCACCACGATCTCCCCGGCGCCGGCGAACCGCCCGGCCTCGTCCAACTCGACCGCGAGCGCGACCAGCCGCTCCAACCACTCCCGCACTCGCTCCGGCGTGGCACCGGGCACCTGTGCCTCGTACCCGGCCACGCCGACGAGCCGCAGCGTCTCGACGCCGGCCACCGCGTCGGCGACGGCCAGGGCCGCGGCCGCCGTGCGCACACCGGTCCGGGCCCCCTCGCCCGCGCCCAGCTCCACGACCACGTCCACCGGTCGGGCGGCGCCCCGCAGGGCCGCGTCCATCAGCTCGACCCCGCGCTCGGAGTCGACGTAGCAGATGAAGCGGAAGTCCGGGTCGGCGGCCAGTTCGGCGGCGATCCAGCGCAGGGCGGGGGCGTCCACCAGCTCGTTCGCGAGGAAGATCCGCTGGATGCCGAACGCCCGGGCGACGCGCACCTGATGGGGCATGGCCAGCGTGATGCCCCAGGCGCCGTGCTCGATCTGGCGGTGGAAGAGCTGCGGGGCCATGGAGGTCTTGCCGTGCGGGGCGAAGGCGAGACCGTGCCGGGCGGTGTACGTCTCCATGAGTGCCAGGTTGTGCTCCAGGCGCTCGGCGGACAGCGCCAGAATCGGGGTGGTGAAACCGTCGGCCTCACGGAAGAGGTTGCGGCGCTGGGCGGCCAGCTCGCCGACGGTGAGGCCGTCGGCGTCCGGCGGGAGGCCCTTGAAGCGGTGGTCGACATGGTCCTCGGCCAGGCGGGCGAGCGCTTCCCTGATCACGGAGCCCCTCTCTCGGTCGTTGCGCTATATGCAACGGCCATTGCATGTTGCGCTTACTGGTGTCTAGCATCTCGCCGAACGCCGGGTCAACGGAGCCGTCACCCGGTTATCGACAGGAGTCATCATCAACGACGCTGCTTACGACTCGGCCGTTGCGCACCCGCGGAATGTCGTGGACGCGGTGACGCTCGGCGAGTCCATGGTCGCCTTCCTGCCCAGCCGCCCCGGCCGCCTCGCCGACGTGCCCTCCTTCGACCGGGCCATCGGTGGCGCCGAGTCCAACGTGGCCTGCGCCCTGGCCGCGTTCGGGCATACGGCCCGCTGGGTCGGCAGGGTCGGCGCGGACGGCTTCGGCGATCATCTGGTGGAGCGGGTCGCCGGGTACGGGGTCGACGTCTCCGCCGTGTGCCGGGACCCCGCCCGACCCACGGGGGTGTACTTCCGCACCGCCGACGACCGCGGAACCGGCGCGCACGAGGTGGCGTACTACCGGTCGGGGTCGGCGGCCTCGGCGATGAGCACCGGGAACGTGGACCTGGCGGCGGTGCGAGCGGGGCGGGTACTGCACCTGTCGGGGATCACGGCGGCGCTGTCGGGCGACTGCCTGGAGCTGATGCGCGAACTGACGGCACCCCGGCCGGGCCGCCCGCTGGTCTCCTTCGACGTCAACCACCGGCTCGCGCTGTGGCCGGGTTCCGACGGGCCGCGGGTGCTGCTGGAGCTGGCGCGGCGCGCCGACATCGTGTTCGTGGGCGACGACGAAGCCCGCCAGGCGTGGGGGCTGCACGGCGGCCGGGCCATCCTGGAGGCGCTGCCCGAACCGCAGACCGTGGTCGTCAAGCACGGCAAGGGCGGAGCGTCGGCGTTCGACAGGAACACCGCAGGGCTGGAGGACGCCGACGGCACCGCGACCCTCGTCCGGCCCCCGCACGTCGACGTCGTCGCCCATGTCGGCGCCGGAGACGCCTTCGCCGCCGGATTCCTCTCCGCCACCCTCCGCGGACTTCCCGTACGCGACCGCCTCCGCCACGGTCACCTGTTCGCCGCCGCCACCCTCACCACCCCCGGCGACCTGGCTGCGCCCCCCACCCGCGACCACGCCGACCGCCTGGCCGCCCTCGACGACGACGCATGGGGGAGACTTCGACTCGGCCCCGGCTGGACGCAAGCCGACAAGGCCTTGGAGGAGGCGAACACCCCATGAGTCAGACCGTCGACCGCGCCCTGAGCATCCTGCCGCTGCTCGCCGAGGGCCCCGCCGACCTCGGCCAGGTCGCCGACCGCCTCGGCGTCCACAAGTCCACGGCGCTACGACTCCTGCGCACCCTGCACGAGCACGGCCTGGTCTACCGCCAGTCCGACCAGCGCTACCGCCTCGGCGCCCGCCTCTTCGCCCTCGCCCAGGAAGCGATGGAGAACCTCGACATCCGCGAGATCGCCCATCCCCACCTGGTCCGCCTCAACGAGGCCTGCGGCCACACCGTGCACCTGGCCGTCCACGAGGAGAACGAGGTGCTCTACATCGACAAGGTCGACAGCCGCTACCCGGTGCGGATGTACTCGCGGATCGGCAAGCCCGTCGCCATCACGGTCGCCGCGGTCGCCAAGCTGCTCCTCGCCGACCTGCCCGAACCCGAGCGCCGCAGCCTCGCGGACAAGCTCGACTACCCCCTCTACACGGCCCGTTCCACCCCCAACGCCGCCGCTTTCCTGCGCGAGTTGGAGCAGGTGCGCGAACAGGGCTGGGCCACCGACCTCGGTGGTCACGAGGAGTCCATCAACTGCGTGGCCGCACCGATCCGCGGCGCCGACGGACGCGTCGTCGCGGCGATGTCGGTCTCGGCGCCCAACGTCGTCGTCACCGCCGACGAACTCCTCACCCTGCTGCCGCAGGTGCGCCGTACCGCGGACGCGATCAGCGGCGAGTACTCCGGAAGAACGCCAGCGAAGGGCACCACCGTATGACCGAGAAGACCGCGCTCACCCCGAAGACCCACACCACCCCGCCCGCGAAGTTCTCCCACGGCGTGAAGAAGGGCAGCATCCTCCAGGTCGCCGGCCAGGTCGGCTTCCTGCCCGCCGAGGAGGGCAAGCCCCCGACACCGGCCGGTCCCACCCTGCGCGAGCAGACCCCGCAGGCCCTCGCCAACGTCAAGGCGATCCTGGAAGAGGGCGGCGCCGGCTGGGACGACGTGATGATGATCCGCGTCTATCTCACCGACGTGGACCACTTCGCCGAGATGAACGAGATCTACAACACCTACTTCGAGGAGCAGGGCCTCACCCAGCCGCCCGCCGCCCGCACGACGGTCTACGTCGGTCTGCCGGCCGGCCTCCTCATCGAGATCGACGCGCTCGCCGTACTCGGCTGAGCCCCTGACGATCCCCCACCTCCCGCACGCCCCGCACGTCCCGCACGGCACGGCACCCTCCGGGGCGCCGTGCCGCGATCCCCCCTGCCCGAAAGCTTCATGAACTTACGCAGAGGACCCCCGAATGTCCGTTCCGCTCGCCGCGACCACCCCCGCCGCACCACCCCACACCGGCGGTTTGCTCCTCCTGCTCGACGGCACCCCGGGCCTGCTCACCGTCGCCGCCCTCGGCATAGCCCTCCTCCTCTTCCTGATCATCAAGGTCAGGCTCCAGCCCTTCGTCGCCCTCCTCGCCGCCTCCATAGCCGTCGGCCTGCTGGCCGGACTGTCGGTGACCGAACTCTTCGGTACCGTCCAGCGCTCCGACGCCGTCTCCACCATCGAGTCGGGCATGGGCGGCATCCTCGGCCACGTCGCGATCATCATCGGGCTCGGCACCATGCTCGGCGCGATCCTCGAAGTCAGCGGTGGCGCGGAGGCGCTGGCCTCCCGGCTGCTGGGTCTGTTCGGCGAACGGCGCGCCCCTCTCGCCATGGGCCTGACCGGCCTGATCTTCGGCATCCCGGTCTTCTTCGACGTCGGCATCTTCGTCCTCGCGCCGCTCGTGTACGCGGCCGCCAGGCGGAGTGGCAAGTCGCTCCTGCTCTACTGCCTGCCCCTCCTGGCGGGTCTCTCCATGACCCACGCCTTCCTGCCGCCGCACCCCGGCCCGGTCGCCGCCGCCGGACTGCTGCACGTCCAGCTCGGCTGGGTCATCCTCATGGGCATCGTCTGCGGCATCCCCGCCGTCCTCGCCGCCTGGGCGTTCTCGGCCTGGATCGGCGGGCGGATCTTCGTCTCCGTACCGCAGGACATGGTCGAGGCCGCGCAGGAGGCCAAGCGGGCCGTCGCCGCCGAGCAGCGCGCCCAGGGCGTGGAACCGCGGGAGAAGCCGGTGCCGCTCGGCACGGTCCTCGCCATCATCGGTACGCCGCTGCTGCTGATCCTGGCCGCGACCTTCTCCTCGATCGCCCTGGCCCCCTCCACCGGCCGCTCGGTGCTCGAGTTCCTCGGCCACCCCTTCGTCGCCCTCACCCTCGCCCTGCTGCTCGCCTACCACCTGCTCGGTATCCGGCGGGGCTGGTCGCGCAAGTCCCTGGAGACGGTGTCGACCTCGTCCCTGAAGCCGGTCGGCAACATCCTGCTGGTTGTCGGCGCGGGCGGGGTCTTCGGCGCCGTACTGAAGGCGAGCGGGGTCGCCCAGGCGCTCTCCGACACCTTCGACGGCGCCGGCCTGCCGGTGATCGTGCTGTCGTACCTGATCTCACTGGTGCTGCGGATCGCCCAGGGCTCGGCCACCGTGGCGATCGTCACCACGGCGGGCATCGCGGCGCCCCTGTTGACGGAGGGTCACCACTCCCAGGCGTTCACCGCCCTCGTCATCGTGGCAATTTCGGCCGGATCCATCTTCGCCTCGCACGTCAACGACGGCGGCTTCTGGATGGTGGCGAAGTACTTCGGCATCAGCGAACGGGACACGCTGAAGACGTGGACGGTCCTGGAATCGGTGCTGTCCGTGGCGGGGTTCGCGGTGGCGGGGGCGGTGAGCGTGTTCGTCCAGGCGTCGTCCGAGTGGCCGGTGTGAACCAGGGGATGGGCGGGCTGACTGGTTCCGGCACAGGGAAGTCGTCCATACTGCCGCCGTGGAGCAGCGCATAGGATCGAACAGCAAGCCGTCGAAGGCCGCGCCGTTGAAGGCCGAGCCCGTGACAGGCGCCGGGTTCGACCCGGCCTTCATCCCCGGCCTCACGGCTCCGGCCGCGGCCCCGGTTCCGGCTCAGGCCGACGCCGAGGCCGAGCCGCGGGACGCGGAGCCGGAAGCGGTGGCGGGGCCGGAGGAGCCGGCGCGTGCCGGGGAACCGGAGCCCGAGGACTCGGCACAGCCGGAGGAACCGGCGGACGACGAGAAGGCGGCCGGCGGCCCCGTCTTCGAGGCCGCCGACCGCCGCGCGAGGATAGTGGCCGACCGCACGGGCGTCCGCCTCAGCCTCGACGAGGAGTCCTGCGAGTTCCGCTGGGACGAGATCGCCGCGGTCGAGACGGAGTCGCCCCGCTTCGGCAAGCGTTTCACCATCACCGTGCACACCCCGGACCGCCGCTGGTACCCGATCGAGATCGAGGCGGCGGCCAGGGCGCGTTTCGCGGAATGGGAGTCACAGCTGGACGCTGTGCTGGACGCCTACTTCGAGGACGCCTAGCCGCTAGCCGCAGTACTGGGCGGCCTTCCCGATCGCCCGGTACATGCAGTCGGCGTTCTCCAGCAGCTGCAACACCGCGTCCTTGTTCCGGGAGGTCTCCCGCTCGATCACCTCGTCGGGCGGGTAGAACCCACCCCCGAAACCTGACGCCGGATACATCTCGAAGGTGTAGTCGAAGATCTTCTGCGTGCCCCACAGATAGTCGTCGATCGACCCGTCCGTGATGTACAGATCACTCGCCTGCTCGGCGGTGTACCCGTTGCTGGCGGCCATCTTCTGCCCCACGGCCTTGAAAGTGGCGGCGTCGTCCGCGGTCATCCCGGTGGCGGTGTCCGAGTAGGTGTACCCGAACGGCCACAGCACCAGCTCGCTGTAGGTGTGGAAGTCGATCCCGGCCTTGATCTGCTGCTTGCCCCCGACGACCCGGCTCCGCACGAAGTCGGCGACGACCTTCACCTCGGGCGCGGACTCCGCGGCGGAGCCACGGTAGGTCTCGGACGACGTCGACCCGGACGAACCGCCACAGCAGCCCCACTTGTAGTTCCAGTTCCGGTTGAGGTCCGTACCGACGTACGAGGAACCGGAGTTGGGCTGCCGGTTCTTCCGCCAGGACCGGTACGACCCGGTGGCGATGTCGTACTCGCCCCCATCCGGATTCAGATCCGGGACGATCCAGATCTCCCGGCTGTTGACGATGTTCGTGATCCGGGAGTCGGTCCCGTACCCCGCGCCCAGCTCGCGCAGCAGATACAGCGCCATCTCCACGGTCAGATGCTCACGGGCGTGCTGATGGAAGGTGAACAGCACCTCGGGCTCGCCCTCGTCCGTCCCCACGTTGTCGCTGACCTTGACGGCGACGATGTCCCGCCCCTGGTACGACTTCCCGATCACCCGCTTGCTCATGATGCCCGGGTAGGCGGCGAGCCGCTGGTCGATCTCGGCGTTCGTCTCGGCGTAGTTGTGGTATTTGGAGTCGGCGTTCGGGAAGTCGCGCAGCCGCGGCCCGGACCGCTCGGGTGCGGCGCCCAACGGGCTCACGGTGTATCCCAGTTGCCGCAGCCTGCGGATCTGGTCCGCGCGTCCGGAGACGACCACGGTCTCCTCATCGGCCTCGTCGACGGTGACGCCGGTCGCCTGAATGGCCGTACGGGTCACGGGGGTGGTGCGCTGATGGATCTCGTACTGCCGGATGTCGTCGCCGGAGGGCGCGACCGTCCGGACGCTGTGGGCGCTGGCGTCCGTGACGGTCGCCGAGACGGGGGCGGCGAGGGCGAGGGCCAGCAGTGCGCCGAGCCCGGCGATACGTCTGCTGCCGCGCGCGCCGGAGCCGCGGGTGCGAAGTCGCATGAACTCTCCTTGGGTCTCCAGGAATCCGGGGTCGCCGGATGTGGGGAGTGGAGCTGGGAGTCGGGGGGTGTGCCTCAGTGCGACGTGCGGGTGGGGGTGCGGACCGGGGAGCGGGGTCTGCTGTGATTCCGCTGTGCCGGTCGGCGCTCCATGGTCCAGCGGTGTCATGGTCGGGTCAAGAAGCGGCAAGGGGGTCCGACTGAAAATCGCCGCGCGTGGTCTCCTCGAACGGTCGTACGGCAACATGGGCGTCAGCCCAGCGAGAGAGAGTAAGGCACGGTGACGAAAGCAGACGAGGTGGACCTCGTCCATCTGGAGGACGAGTGCGGCAACCGCTGCGTCGTACGGGTGACGGGCCCCGCGAGACCCGGCGGTGACATCCTCCGGGCCGATGTGCTCCTGTCGGCGAGCTTCGTCGACGCCCGCCTGGACGTGTACCTCTTCCCCGGCGACCTGGACGCCTGGCAGGGCGGTCTGATCGAACTCGCGCCCGGCAAGGATGTGAGGATCGGCCGCGACCGCGGCCTGGAGCTCATCCTCCACATGCTCGAGGACCACTCCCTGGCCGTGACCGTCCACGACCCCGACCGCCTCACCACGGCGCTGGGGATGCGGCCGGAGGAGGACTGGATCGACGATCACCATCAGCGCGCCGAACAGGTCCGCCGCACCTGGCCCGACGCCTGCTGAACGGCGTCTGCCGAACGGGGCTCGGCCGGCGCCGCTCGATGCGGTCGAGGTGGCCGGCGAGCGCGACGCGGTGACTGATGCCGAAGTCCCCGTCGGGCAGGGCCGCCTGCCGTCCGTAGTGCCGCCCCACGACCGTGTCGGTCAGCGGTCGGGATTCACATACGGGCCCGTCGTGGAGGCGCTCTTCTTCAGGGCTTCGATGAAGGGGGTGAAGGCGCCGACCGGGAAGGTGAGGGTGGCTCTGGCGGGGGCTTTTGAGTCGCGGATGGCCATGTGGGTGCGGAGGTCCGCGATCTCGACGCAGTCGTTGCCCTCGCCTCCGCCGGAGAAGGACGACTTCTTCCACGCGGTGTGGGTGATCATGCTGGTCCTCACAGCTCCTTGAGCAACTGGTGGATGAGATCTCGCGACTGCTGCGGGGGCAGCGCTCCGTCCTTCACCCTACGGAAGAGCTTTCGAAAGTGCTCCAGTTGAGCTTCGGAGTCGACGAATGCCGTGCCGTGCGGTGCGTCGCGCACGACGGTGTCCA
The DNA here is from genome assembly GCF_040613075.1 of Streptomyces sp. NPDC006314. Classification (NCBI taxonomy): domain Bacteria; kingdom Bacillati; phylum Actinomycetota; class Actinomycetes; order Kitasatosporales; family Streptomycetaceae; genus Streptomyces; species Streptomyces sp. NPDC006314. The sequence goes on from NZ_JBEXRL010000012.1 coordinate 195,548, forward strand.
GCCGGGGGACCGCTCCACCCAGGTGCACCATGGTGCTACCGGCTCCCGCGAAGTCGTCCACCGCGAAGGGGATGACCTGAACGGTGATGTGATCCGCGTCGGACATCTCCAGAATGCGGTTCAGCTGATCCCGGGAGGCTGCCCGGCCGCCCACCTTGATACGGAGCGCCGCTTCGTGGATCACGGTCTCGTAGGGGATGGGATCAGGGCCGTCGATGACGACCCTCCGCTTCATCCGGTGCTCCACACGGAGGGCCAGCTCGCTCTCCGGGAACTCGGGATTCATGTAGGCGAAAAGGGCTCTGGCGTAGGCCTCCGTCTGGAAGAGCCCGGGCACGTGGATGACCGCCACGTCATGGCGGAACCTCGCGTGATGGTCCAGCTCGGCGAGGTCCTGGTAGGCGGCGGGGAGGATGCCGCGGTACTCCTCCCACCAGCCTCGCGTACGGTCGATCGCCATAGCGGCTAGGGCATCGATCAACTCATCATCCGCGCAGGCATAGTTGGCGGCAAGCCGTCGGACGCGCTGCTCGCTCACCCCTGCGATCCCGGACTCGATCTGACTCATCTGCACCGAGTTCGCCCCGAGCAGGCTCGCTGCCTCGGTTGCCTTGAGTCCGGCGGCTTCGCGCAGTCTGCGGAGTTCCGTCCCCAGGCGCACCTGGCGTGCGGTGGGGGCCCGTCGTGCTGGCACGGCGTCCTTCTTTCCTCAACGGCCATGGTGAGGCACCTCGTTCGTGGTCAGATTACGTGACCCGCTTGAAGTGAATGAAATTTATGACCTACCGTCAGTGATGCGACGCTCACGCAGCGGAAGCGCACCGCTTCGTCCTGCCACGACGGCTGCGGCAATGCCACCGCACGCGAAAGCCCCCTCACTCTCACGGAGTTGATGACCCATGCCCGAGACCGAGTCCTGGGACTACACCCTCTACATCCCGAACGACCTCAGAGCCGTCACCGTCTGCCGCCGCACCCTGCGTCTGATCCTGACCCTGCACGGGCTGATCGGTCTGGTCGACACGGCGGAACTGCTCGCGGCGGAGCTGGTCTCCAACGCCGTACGGCACACCAAGGGGCCGGCCGCGCTGAGGGTTCGCCGCACCCCGCAGGGGGTGGTGTGGATCGGGGCGTGGGACACGGATCCCGAGCCGCCCCCTCCGCCCCGACCGCTGGACCAGGCCGCCGAGCTGGAGGACGGACGGGGACTGGGGCTGGTGAGGGCCTGCGCGGACTACTGGGGCTGGCAGCCGTCGGCGCGGTTCGGGGACCGGGGCAAGTACGTGTGGTGCGAACTTGCGGCGGCGTGATGGCCGGCTCGTCGCATGAGGCGTTGCACCGGAATGGCGCGGCATCCCGGTGCCCGACGCTGCGCGCGAGCGCGCCGAGGCCTGCATGGACCCGCATCAGCTGGAGCTGTGGGCCCAGCGAGCCGTACGCCACGGACGCGGCGGAGCTGTCCGCCGACGAGTGAGGGTATTGCGGGGACCGCCGTCCGGCGGGGCGCTCATCGGAACGGGATGTTGAGCCAGGGGCTGCCGGGCTCGGTCATCAGGATGCGATGGGCCTCGACCATGTCCTGGTACCAGGCCCCGAACTCCTCGTCGTCGAAGTGAAGGCAGCGCCCGAGGATGTAGCCGGCGGAAAAGTCCTGCCACGACTTGTGGGACAGGGCGGCGGCCCGCCCCGCCTGGATGACGGCGGACTCGGCCTCCGCGAGTGTGCCGAACCGGGCCCCGAGACCCCAGCGGGCCATCTTCGACGCGCGCCCGAGATCCCAGGCGTCGACGGACGAGACGTACCCGTTCTCATCGAGCACACCGTCGGCACGCATCCGGGCCTCATAGCGGGTGATACGCCCGATGAGCCGCTGCACACCCTCGATGCGGGCCTCGACCTCGTACTCGGGTCGGGGCTCGGTCCTGGTGACACCCTCTTCGCTGACCACGACCGAACCCTCGGAGTTCGCGCGGATGACGTTGGCGGCGGCCTGCCGCCAGTACCCCGTGTCGACGTGCCCGCCGAAGTCCCGGGCGATGGTCCGGCGCAGACCCAGGGCGAAGTCCCAGACCGAGCTGTGCTGCTCACAGGCAAGGAGGTCGCGGAGGTAGTCCTGCCACTGCTCGCGGGTGGTGATGCCCCACCACTCCCGAAGCCGTTTCCGCTCACCCGGATATCCGATGCCGTGCCAGGCCATGCCGTTCCAGAAGGAGCCGTTGTTCACGCACAGGAGGGCGCCGCAGGCGAGGCCGTGGGCGACGGTGCCGTGCAGCGGGCCACCGATGCGGAGAGTGTGCAGCCGCAGCGACCTTTTCCGGGCAGGAGCCTGCTCCCCGTACTGCGCCCAAGCCGCCGAGTGCGGCGGTGCCGACGGGAGAAACGCCTCGCACGGACTTCCGGGATTGACGACGATCACCGGCGGATCGGTTCGCTCCCAGACCTTGGCGAACCACTCAAGGTGGTTCCAGTCGAACACCCGATGGGGCTCCGGCGCGGGCAGCATGCCCTCGGTGTACACGACCCAGACCCGTCCGCCGGGGATACGCGGATCGTGTCCGAAGACGGCGTACGTGGCGCTGGGCGTGGCATCCGCCTGGTCCTTCTGTATCTCGAAGAACAGCCTGCCCCGCGCGAGCGCCCCGAAGTACGCCGCCCAGTCTCCACGCCCCTTGGCCTCGAACAGCGCCTGCTCGATCTCCGACGGCGGTGTCCAGGAAGCCGGCGCGGGAGGCGGGAAACCGGCAGGCGGGGGACCGAACGACATGACACTTCCTATCCTCTTCGCTTTCAGCTGTGCTCGGAACTCACTGAAGCAATGGTGCCGGGCCTGGCCCCACGCTCCTGCCATACGGGAATCCCTGGCCGCCGCCCTGCGGACCACCGACTCCCCAATGCCGCTGTCCCCGTACGGTTCGTCGCCTCCTGCCCGGTCGGCCGCGATCCAGCACTTCTGGCGACACCCGCTGGCCGAGCAGGTGGGCGAAGAAGGACGGGGGAGGGGCCGACTTCCAGGCCCTTGGCGAAGAAAGGCCTCAGGCGTCCACGGCGTCGGCGAGCGTGGGTGCCAGCGCGGCCAAGGCCTCGATGGCCTCGCGGACGTAGCGGTACACGGCTATGCCGATGCCGAACCCTGTCGCGAGTGGGGCGTGGGTGTTCCCGCAGCGTAGGTGCGCAAGGGCGAGCAGGGCCTGGTGCCCGGCGGTGAGGCGACGCCAGCGGGTGCCGATGCGCGGGCGGTGAGTGTACAGGTGACGGGTCAGATACCCCAGGCTCGAAGTGGACCGGCCTGGTCCCCGGTGCGCTACCTCGACTACTCGTTCCTGCGCGTGGACGTCGAGCCCGCGCCGAAGGGCCACTACGCCAAGCCGAAGGTCTCGGGCATCGCCGAGACCGGTGACGGGAGCGAGCACTTCACGGTGGCCCGCAAGGCCAAGGGACCGAGTCCGGACAGGCGTCCGTCGGCGGCCTCCGGCCGCGGGCCGGCGCAGGCGGTCCTCCCATCCTCTTGAGGATCGCCTGTTTGGCCATCGTGAACTCCTCGTCGGCCGGCACCCCGTCGCGGTGCAGCTCACCTAGCTCCCGCAGCCGCCGCAGCAGGGCGTCGTGGTCGTCCTCGACGGAGGAGGACGTGAGCTGCCGGGGGAGCCGGGGCACGCCCGGGCGCGTCCGGCTCGCCGGCCCCGCCTGTTTCGCCGGCTGATCCCGCGCGTTTCCGGGTCGGTCGTTCCCCGGCGGCCGTGCTCACGCCGTGCGTCCCCACACCCTGGCCGGGCGGTGGGTGTGGCCCTGGTGGGCCCAGGGGGCGGGGCGGATGGTGTCGGCGGGCAGGTTTCCCACGCGCTGGTTGGCCAGGGTGTGCAGGACGGCCAGGAGGGCGGCGAGCTCCTCGGGGGTCGGCTCGCCCGACTCGATGCGGATGCCGTTCATGCCGGCTGGTTCCCGTGCTTGCGGTGCGGCAGCGGCGCGCTCTTGGTGCGCAGCATCGTCAGGCCCGCGGCGAGCACGGCCCGCGTGGACTGCGGGGCGATCACGTCGTCGACGAGGCCGCGTTCGGCGGCGTAGTACGGATGCGTCAGCTCCGCCCGGTACTCGGCCACGCGCCGGGCCCGGACCTCCTCCGGGTCGTCGGCGGCGGCGATCTCGCGCCGGAAGATGACGTTCGCGGCGCCCTCCGCGCCCATCACCGCGATCTCGTTGGCGGGCCAGGCGTACGACAGGTCGGCGCCGATGGAGCGGGAGTCCATGACGATGTAGGCGCCGCCGTAGGCCTTCCGCACGATCACCTGGATCCGCGGCACGGTCGCGTTGCAGTACGCGTACAGCAGCTTGGCGCCGTGCCGGATGATGCCGCCGTGCTCCTGGTCGACACCGGGCAGGAAGCCGGGCACGTCGACCAGCGACACCACCGGGATGTTGAACGCGTCGCACAGCTGCACGAACCGGGCGGCCTTCTCCGAGGCGTGGATGTCGAGCACCCCGGCGAGCACCAGCGGCTGGTTGGCGACCACACCGACCGAGGCGCCCTCGATCCGGCCCAGCGCGCAGATCACATTGCCCGCCCAGCGCTCGTGCACCTCCAGGAACTCGCCGTCGTCCAGCACCTCCTCGATCACCCGGCGCATGTCGTACGGCTGCGCCGGATCCGCCGGTACGAGGTCCAGCAGGCCGGTGCAGAGCCGGTCCGGCGGGTCCGCGCAGGGCGCCTCGGGCGGGGTCTCGGTGCTGTTCTGCGGGAGCAGCGACAGCAGATAGCGGACCTCCTCCAGACAGGTCTCCTCGTCGTCGTGGGCGAAGTGCGCGACGCCGGAGGTCTCGGCGTGCACGTCGGCGCCTCCGAGCCCGTTCTGCGTGACCTTCTCACCGGTCACCGCCTGGATGACGTCCGGGCCGGTGATGAACATCTGTGAGGTCTCGCGGACCATGAACACGAAGTCGGTGAGGGCGGGGGAGTAGGCGGCGCCGCCGGCGCACGGGCCGAGCATCACGCTGATCTGCGGGATGACCCCGGACGCCTTGGTGTTGCGCTGGAAAATGCCGCCGTACCCGGCGAGCGCGGTGACGCCCTCCTGGATACGGGCGCCCGCGCCGTCGTTGAGCGACACCAGCGGCGCTCCGGCCGCCAGGGCCAGGTCCATGATCTTGTGGATCTTCTGGGCGTGCGCCTCGCCGAGCGCCCCGCCGAAGATGCGGAAGTCGTGCGCGTACACGAACACGGTACGGCCGTGGACCGTGCCCCAGCCGCCGATCACCCCGTCCGTGTGCGGGCGCCTGTCCTCCATGCCGAAGCCGGTCGCCCGGTGCCGGCGCAGCGGCTCGACCTCCTGGAACGTGCCCGGGTCCAGGAGGAGGCCGATGCGCTCCCGGGCCGTCAGCTTGCCCTTGGCGCGCTGCCGCGCGGTGGCGGCCGCGTCGCCCGCGACCACGCCCGCGCGCAGCCCTTCCAGTTCCGCGGTGCGGGCCCGCAGCGACGGCTGGGCGGCCGGGGCGGCGAACTCCTCTTCCAGTTCGGCCAGTTGGCTGCTCACAGTCTGCACGGACATGGTCGGTCTCCTTTCCGTTGACGTGTTCCGGTGGTCCTTGCCGAGGTCGTCCTTGCCGAGGCGCCAGGCCCCCTACAGGCCCAGGCCGCGGTAGCGGCGGGGCCACAGGCCGTGGCTGCCGGGGGCCAGGACGCCCGCCGGGTCGAGCGCGTCCTTCACTCGCTCCCCGAGCCGCCGCAGGGCGTGGTCGCAGGCGCCGTAGGCCGCCGCGACGTCGTCGGTCAGGGCGGGGTGCGCCTGCCGTACGCCGAGTCCGTCGGCCGCCGCCCGGGCCACCAGGCGACGCGCCACGGCGAGGGCGGCGGCCCGGTCGTCGGGGTCGTGGACGTCGAACACGACCGGCACATGGTGGTGCAGCACCCGTCGGCCCACCACGAAGGAGCCCAGGTAGTCGCGGCCGGCCGCGTGCAGCAGCCGCCGGGTCCGGCGGTACTGGGCGAGCGCGTCCGCGCCGGTGGCCGGCAGCAGGGGGGTGACGGCGAGATGCCCGCCGTGTCTCGGCCAGCCGTCGGCCGCGTCGCCCCACAGCCCGGCCGCCGTCCGGTCCTCCCCGGGCTCGCCGAGCGTGCACCGGGTGCCCGGGATCGACGCCAACGCCTCCCGCAGGACGGCCCATTGGGCGTCCACCACCCCCGGGTGACCGGCCAGCGTGCCGTACGCCGTCCAGTGGCCCAGCCCCAGCTCGGCCACGACGGCGGCGACGGCGTCCTCGGGCACCGGGCCCGGGGCGCCGGGGAAGTCCTCGCGCCGCCGCCCGGCCGCCGCCACGTCCAGCAGCGGGCTGCGCACGACGGGCGGCTCGCCGAGCGTGCCGTCGGCGCGCAGCGCCCGCAGGGCGTCCACGAGCGGGCCGAGGTCGTCCGCGCGGGGCACGGTGACGACGTAGGGGCGGCGGTCGGCCGGTGCCGGGCGCAGCCGCACGCCGAGCTTGGTGACGACCCCCAGGTTGAGGGGGGCGAACATGGTGTCGAAGGACGGGCCGTGGCCGTACGGCCACAGATGGCCGGTGCGGGAGCCCGGCACGGCACCGGTGCCGGTGCGCACCAGCTCGCCGTCGGGCAGGACGACCTCCAGGCCGCACCACACCGGCGGTTCGTCCTCGTACGGGGCGAGGCCGCCGGCGTGCAGGGCGTGGCCGAGGACGCTGCCCCAGCCGAGGTCCACCGGGTCCAGCCGGTAGGGCAGCCGGTGGGCGGCGAGATGGGCGGCGAGGTCGACGAAGGTGACGCCGGGTTCGACGACCGCGTGCCCGAAGGTGGCGTCGACGGCCACGATCCGGTTCAGCCCGGAGAGGTCCAGGACGACCGCGCCGGGCAGCCGGGGTGCCGCCCCGCCCAGCCCGGTGTTGCGGCCGGGCAGGGCGGGGGCGAGCGGGATCCGGTGGCGGCCGGCGAGGCGCAGCAGCTGCCGTACCTCCTCGACCGTGCCGGGGAGCAGGGCGGCGCTCGGGGCGAAGTGCCCCGGGCCGAGCACCGCCTGGGCATCGTCGTACCCGGTGAGGGCCACCGCCTCGGAGGTCAGCACCCGGGAGTCGCTGAGCACCGCGCGGAACGCGGCGAGTGCCTCGGCGAACTCCCGGGCGCCGACGCCGTGCGGGAGCCGGGTACGGCCGTCCACGGGGGTCACGGCCGGCCGTCCGGGCCGCCCCCGGTGCGGCTCATGGTGCCGGTGAGCCGCACCGGGGAGTTCTGCGAGGGGGCGAACGCCTGGATGTCGATGCGCTCCCAGACCCCCGAGACGGCGAACGGGTCGTGGAACGCGAACTCCTCGACCTGCTCGCGGGTCTCGGCCCCGACCACGATCAGGCTGCCCACCGCGGTGACGCCGTCGGCCGCGACCAGCGGCCCGTACAGCACCGGCACCACCCGGGCGGTGCGCAGCCGGGCCGAGTGCGCGGGCCGCTGGTCCGCCCGCAGCGCGGCGGTGTCCGGCGCGTCGAGGCAGTGGATGACCCACAGCATCGGTTCACTCCTCACACGCCCGCGAGCGCCGGCTCGCGCAGCTGGGCCAGTTCGTTCGCCACGGCCTGGCGGGCCGCGATCTTCTCCTGCTTGACGCTGACCGGCTCCGGGATCACCCGGTACTCGGCCTCCACCACGCTGGCGAGGGTGTCGCCGTGCTGGATCGAGATACGGCACCGGAAGACCGTGCCGACCGGGGTGCGGGCCAGCTCCAGCAGCTCGTACCGCAGGGTGGCCGCCAGCGGGAAGACGAAGCTGTGGAAGGAGGACGACACCGACCCGATGACGAACCGGGTGCGCTCGGGCCCGGTGACGTAGAACTGCTCGGTCACCACCGTCCAGAACTGGCGGGCGGCCTCCAGCAGCGTGATGGCCGGGATGTGCTGGCCGGTGAGGTGGTCCGCGAGCACCTCCACGCGATCGTCGAGCACCAGGTCGGCGGCGAAGACGTGCTCGCCGACCTGGCCGACCGGCCCGATCAGCACGTTGACCGGGTCGTGCTTGTGGGTCAGCCGCTGCTGGGCCCGCTCGGGTATGCCGGGTTTGGCGACCGTCACGGTCGGTGCGTGCCGGTCGACCAGCCCGCGCAGCTCCTCCAGCTGCTCGGTGCTCAGCCCCTGGCCGACGCTGACGGTGAGGCTCTCCGGCAGGTCGCCGGAGCGCAGCCGCTCCAGCAGGGCGGAGACCGGCACGGTTCCGCGGTTGGCCAGGAACTCCTCGAAACGGTCCCCGACGACGATGACTGCTTCCTGTGACATGGCTCGGTCCTTCGGTCGTGAGGTGGGTGAGGCGGGTTGTCCCGGTGATCCGTGTGATCCGGGACCGGGACGGCTCAGACGGAGGCCGCGGCGAGGTTCGCCAGCGTCTCCACGTAGGCGTCGGTCAGCTCGCGCACCGTGCGCACGTCGGAGATGACGTACTCCTCCTCGAACGGGTCGGCGCCGAACTCCATCTCCAGCTGGATGATCAGCCGGGCCAGCAGCAGGGAGTTGAGCCCGATCCGGGCCAGCGGCTCCTCCCCGGTCAGCAGCGTGACCGGGCGGCCGGCCTCCTTGAGCAGGGCGTTGATGTTCTCGTGGACGGTCGCGGTGATGTCGGTCGTGGTCAGCATGTGATTCCTCCGTCGACGACGATGGTCTGCCCCGTGATGAACGAGGCGCCGGGTGAGATGAGGTAGAGGACGGCGTCGGCGATCTCGTGGACGGTGCCGAGCCGGCCGAGCGGCGTACGCCGCTGGATGCGGTCCTTGTTCTGCTCCGTGACGTCGGCCGTCATGTCGCTGTCGAAGAAGCCGGGGACGATCGAGTTGACCCGGATGTTGAAGGCGCCGAGCTCCCGGGCGAGACTCCGGCTGAACCCGTCCAGCCCCGCCTTGGCGGCCGAGTACACGGCCACCCCGCGGTAGCCGCGGATGGCGTTGATGGACGAGACGTTGAGGATCTGGCCGCCGCCCTGCTTGGTCATCGCCCGGGCGCAGGCGTGCGCCAGCGTGATCGGGGCCAGCAGATTGGCGGTGATCAGGGTCGAGGTCTGTTTCGCGGACGTGGTCAGGAACAGCTCCTGGTGCAGCACGCCCGCGTTGTTGACGAGCAGGTCGATCCGGCCGAAGCGGCGCCGCACCGTGCGCACCACCTCGCGTAGCGAGTCCGGGTCCGTCAGGTCCGCGGCCTCCCACAGGAACCGGTCCTCGGCGGTGACCTGGAGCTCCTTGACGAACTCGTTGGCCGACCTGCTGAACGTGGCCACACGCCAGCCGTCCATCAGCAGCCGCTCCACCAGCAACCGGCCAAGTCCCTTGCTGCCGCCGCTGATCAGGGCGACCCGGTCGGGGTGCGCGGACCCGTAGTCGCGTGCGGGCTCGGTCATGCCGCGCTCCGGAGTTTCTTGTAGCGGTCGGAGTGCATCGGCGCCTGCGCGATCTCCACCAGCGCCGGCACCTTGTAGGGCTCCAGCCGTGCGGAGCAGAACTCCCTCACCCGGCGGGCGACTTCGCGCCGGTCCTCGTCCTCGACCAGCTGCACGGTCGCCTTGACGACCATGCCGGTCACCGGGCTGGGCTTGCCGCTGACGGTGGCCTCGGCGATGTTGTCCAGCTGGAGCAGGACGGACTCCACCTCGCTCGGGTAGACCTTCTCCCCGCCCACGTTGATGATCTCCGAGTTCCGGCCCAGGATCCGCACCCAGTCGCCGTCCACCTCGACCACGTCCTGGGTGTTGAAGTAGCCGTCCTCGTCGAAGGGCGCGGGGGCGTTGAGGTAGCCCAGCATCGCCATCTCGGAGCGGATCCACAGGACGTTGTCAATGATCTTGTGGTCGAAGCCGGAGTTGCCGAGCTTCACCCACAGCGTGTCGTCGCCCCGGGAGCGCGTCGGCAGGATGCCCAGCTCCGACAGGCCGTACGTCTGCTTCAGCCGGACCCCCGGCAGCGCCTTGCCCAGCCGGTGCAGCGTCTGCAGCGGCATCGGCTCGGTGCCGTACGTCACCAGGCGCAGGGAGTCGGTGGCGAACCGCTCGTGGGCACCGGAGATCAGCACCATGTTCAGGAACGTGGGCGTGGTCGGCAGGATCTCCACGCGGTGGTCCTGAACCGCCCGGAACACCGCGTCCGGGGTGCGCTCGGCGACCGTGATGACGGTGCCGCCCTGACTCAGCGTGTGCAGCAGGGTGTTGACGCCGCCGATGTGGTCCAGGCTGAGGAAGGACAGGATGCGGCTCGGCTTGTTCGCCTCGCCGTACCGCCCGAGCACCTTCTCGAAGTCCAGCACCGAGGCCTTGCTGCGGCCGGTGGTGCCGGAGCTGAACAGCACCAGCCCCGGGTGCCCCGTGCCGCGCAGCTGCCCGTACAGCTCGTGCTCGGCGCGCCGCCCGGTGCGCTCGGCCTGGTGACCGCCGCCGCTCGCGCCGGCCCGGATCACCACCTCGACCTGGGCGACCTCCAGGAACTCGGCGCGCTTGGCGGCCGGGATCGCGCTGAGCGGTACGACCACCGCGCCGCGCTCGATCAGCGCGAGCAGGCCGGCGCAGGACTGCGGGGAGTAGGCACCCTCCAGGGTGACGACCTCGCCGGCCGCGACCTGGTGGCGGTTCAGGAAGCCGCGCCACTCGTCGACCAGGCCCAGCAGCTCGTCGTAGCCGTGGGAACGGCCCTCGAACACGATGGCCTCGGCATTCCCGAAGGATTCCAGCCGTTCCAGAAAAGGATGGGGCATTGGTGTCTCCCGTTGGTGTCCACGTGCTTTTCGCGTGTTTTTGAATTCGTCTGCGATGTCGATGGAGAAAACGCTAGGCCCAGGGTGTTCTGGGATTCAATCTGCCTTTTTCGGGGTCTCGTCCGGAGTGTTCTGCCGGGTATGCCCGAAGGGGTGTGTGCGAGTGGGCAGGGGTGGGGGTAGCCGTACGGCCATGTAGCGGAAGAGGATCGGACGAGGCACCATCGGGGCAGCGAAGCACTGCCGTGACCTTGTCCTGGGATGGCAGCCGCCCGCCGCACACGGCGGGCTGTGGTGCGCCTTTTTCGCGGCGCCTTTCATCCCAGGAGAAGTCGTGATCCAGCAGATTCTGCCGCCCGTCGTCGCCAGTGCCGACACCACCGCCGACCTGCTCGACTCCCCGGTTTTCCCGGAGGAGGAGGCGTATCTGGAACAGGCGGTGGAACACCGCCGGCGAGAGTTCGTCACCACCCGCGGCTGCGCCCGCAGCGCGATGACCGCGCTGGGTCTGCCGCCGGCCCCGGTCGGTTCCGGGGCCAAGGGCGAACCGCAGTGGCCCGCCGGGGTGACCGGCAGCATGACCCACTGCGACGGCTACCGGGCCGCGGCCGTCTCACACAGCCGCGACTACCACTCCGTCGGCATCGACGCCGAGCGCCACGAGCCGCTGCCCGCGGAGGTCGTGGAGTACGTCACGGTCCCCGAGGAGCGCGCGCATCTGCGCGAACTGGCCCGCACACACCCCGCTGTCCACTGGGCGACGGTGCTGTTCAGCGCCAAGGAGACCGTCTACAAGGCCTGGTATCCGCTGGCGCGGCGCTGGCTCGGCTTCCGGGACGCCCGGCTGACCTTCGACCCGGACGCCGGCACGTACACGGCCCGGCTGCTGGTGTCGGGGCTGGTCGTGGACGGCGTACGGATCGGCTGGTTCACCGGCCACTGGTCGGTGCGCGACGGCATCGTCCTGACGGCGATCGCGGTACGGCGCGGCCGGTGAGGCCGGTTGGTTCGCGATCCGGCCGTGCTCAGCGACCCTCCGCGGCCGTGAGCAGCAGGGCGGGCGAGGCGGCCGGGCTCGGCAGGCGGCCGGGGGTCGCCGGCAGGACGGGCCAGTCGAGGGCCTGGGCGCGTTCGAGCAGCACCCGGTCGGCGCCGACCACCACCGGATTCCCGACGGCGCGCAGCATGTCCAGGTCGCTGGAGTGGTCGCCGTAGCAGGAGCATGCGGCGGCGTCGAGCCCGAGTTCCGCGACGCTCTCCCGTACCGCTGCGGCCTTGTTCGCGCCGATCATCGGCCGTACGACCTCGCCGGTCAGCAGCCCGTCCGCGCCGACCACCGGCTCGGAGCACAGGATCCGGTGGGCGCCGAGATCCTCGGCCAGCGGCTCCAGCACGCCCCGGAACGAACCCGAGACCAGCACCACCAGGTCGCCTGCCGTGCGGTGCCGGGTGGCCGCGGCCCAGGCGGCCACGACCACGGCCGCGGGCCCGCGCCGGTACTCGTCCCACCACGCGCGTCCGGCCGCCATCAGGTCGTCGTGGCGCACACCGGCGAAACGGCGGTAGTAGGCGCGGTTGATCTCCGTGCGGGGCACCCCGGAGGCCGCGGCCTCGCGCACCCAGGCCATGACCGCCTCGTGAGCGCTGCCGTCGTCGCCCTGCCGGGCCATCCAGAACCGCAGGAAGTCGAACATGCTCTTGACGTTGACCAGCGTCTCGTCGACGTCCAAGAACGCGGCGCGACCGCTGTGCCCGTCGTTCGTCTTCATGGTGGTCACCAGCCGTTCGTGAGGGTCGGGGAGGCCACCCGGTCGGTGGCGGCCGGAAGATGCCGGAGGCCGCCGCCGCGGGCAGGGAGCCCTGCGTGGCGCGGAACCGGCCGCTCGGTGTGCTGCGTGTGCTGCGGGGCCGGCGGGGCGCACAGTCCGTCGCGGATCGCGCGGACGGTCGCCAGGGTGCGGTTGGGGCAGTTCAGCTTGGCGAGGATGTTCGCGACGAGGCGCTTCACGCCGTGCTCCGAGATGTGCAGCCGGCGGGCGATCTGCTTGTTGCTCAGGCCCTCCACGAGATGGGTCAGCGCCTCGCGCTCGCGCGGCGTCAGCCGGGGCGGCACCGGGCCCGGACGCGACCCGCGGCCGGCGAGCTCGAGCAGGTCGCGGGTGAGCGAGGCCGGGATGTGCACCCCGCCGTCGCTCATCGCGGTCAGCACCTCGTGCAGGTCCTCGATCTGGAGGCCGTCGGAGCACAGCAGGGACGCGCCGGGCAGCGCGGCCACCCGGGCGAGGTCCACCGAGTCCAGGTCGGGCAGGAGCAGCAGCACGCGTACGCCGTAGGCGACGACGCGGTGCAGGACGGAGTCGGGGTCCAGGTCCGTGCCCTGCGGAGCCACGATGAGCAGATCGGTCGCCGGGTAGGAGACGGCGTCCACGGCGGACGTGAGGTCGGCGAAGGCCCGGCAGGTGGCGACGCCGCGGAGCGGGCGCAACATGCCCTCCAGGCCGTAGCGCTGCAGGTCGTCGCGGACGGACAGGATGACGTTCAAGGGCTCAGATATGACTGCGGCGAGCGCAGCACGGCGCGGTGACATGGTGCCCGTACCTCCAGGTGTCCTGTGGTTTGACCGCGGGGACTTCCACACCGAGCACGCTAGAGCCGCAGAGACACCAAGGGGCCGCCACTGCCTCCAAGACGGGGTGCCCACGGACCGAAAGTGGTAGCGGATACCTCGGTGGCGGGAGGGGGAACGGGTGACGAACCAGGGTAGTTGAGCATGTCTGGCGCGTATGAGCGTGTGCTCCGGTCAGCGGCGGGTCCGCTCGCGGGGTTCGCTGGCCTCGCGGGATCTGAAGGCGCGGTGCGCGGCGGGGCTGGGGCAAGACAGTGATCAATGGGCGCGGCGCAAGCGTGTCCTGACCGAGGAGTCCTCCTCCCGCTGGGCATGGTTCGGGGGGAGGGCCGGGGCTGGTCCCTGGCGCGGGCGGGCCGGACCACGGCAGCTCACCCGGCCTTGGGCGACCGCAGCCACCCCGCCCGAGACCGCCGCACCCCACCCGCCCAGAAGCCCCGCGCAGCCGTGTCTCAGACCGTCGCCGGTGTCCGGGACTCCAGGGCTCTGCGGGCGAAGTCGACCACGTGGGAACGGAGGTCCGGCTGCGGGGTGGTCGTACCGAGGATGAGGCGGGACATCTGGGGGACCGCGGCCGGCCATACCGCGAGCCCGATCAGGCTCAGGAGGGTGCGGGCGACGATTCCGGCGGTCTCCTCGTCGCCCAGGGCGTCGCGCAGGCCGAGGCTCTCGCCGAGCGCGGCGATCTTCTCCTCGTAGTGCGCCCGCCTGCGCTCCTCGCCCGGCAGGACCTCGTCCCGGTAGTGCAGGCCCTCCCACAGCAGGAGCCGTACGAGGACGGGGTTGTCGCGGTGGAAGTCGTAGACCCGGCCCACGTACTCGGCGGGATCGTCCCCGCCCTTCAGCGGCACCGCCTCGGCCAGCTCGTCGAGGGCGCGGGCGACGACCGCGTCGAAGAGCTTCTGCTTGTTGCCGAAGTAGCCGTAGATGCGCTCCTTGTTGACGCCGGCGGTCGCCGCGATGCGGTCGACTCGCGCGCCGGCAATGCCGTGAGCTGCGAATTCCTCGGTCGCGGCGGTGAGGAGCCGCTCTTTGGTGGTGCTCGGATCCCTGGTCATGACTCCAGCGTAGGACCCAGACCCCCGCTTGCCAACCAACTAGGTGGTTGACATCCAACTGGTTGGTTGGTTCACTGGTGATGTCGCCGAGGGCGGAACATCACCGCCCCGGTCCCAGGACTCAGCACCACCCCGGAGTGCCGGCCGGCCCGGCGAAGGGCCCCCGCTCCGGCCGCCGGCGAAACCGGCAGGCAAGCCAGATGCATCCGTGCCGACAGGAATGGAATCCGCCATGACCACCGTTGCTCACCGCCCCGTCGAGACCGCCTCCTCCACCATCACCGCCGCCACCGCCCAGCCGGCCGTGCCCGCCGGGATGCCGTCCATCCACACCCGGTTCCTGTTCACCTGGCTGTCCGTCTTCTCGGCCCTCACCGCCGTGCAGCTCGTGATCGGCCCCTCCGTCGTCCACCTGCCGCTGGCGCTGCGCAACCTGATCGTCACCGGGCTGGTCGTGCCGATCGTCGTCTACGGCCTCGTCCCCGCCCTGCTGAAGGTCCGCGGCGGGGTGCTCCGCCGCCGCGCCACCCCGCGGCACCGGTGAACCGGTAATCCGGGTCTCCCGCCCGCTCCCCCCAGGTGTTCCGCGGTCCTTCCCCCGTCCCGCGGTAACCGGAACAGGCCTGGCGGCCCCGTTCGCCAGGCCTGTTTCCGTCCCCCTTTTTCCGTTCTTCCCGCGCTCCCCGTTCACGCCTCGTGCACGCTACACAGAATATTTCGCTTTCAATCAATAGCCGCTTTCCGTGCTGCCCCATGCGCGTTTTTTGGCCACTGCTTGTCGATTGGCCGTCGAATCGGCTTACCCTGCCCCCGGCGGTTACCGGGGGCGCGGCTCCTGGGTCGCGGGGGGAGGAGAGCGTCTTGGGTGGATCCACAAGAAGCCCGGCCGGTGTCGGTGCCGACCGTCTCTGGGCGCAGCGCTTCCGGTCGTACGAGGATGCGGCCATCGCCGCCTATGCCGAACGGCTGCGCCTCATCAGCAGCCCGCTCGTCGGCTCGGCCGAGGCGTGGCAGCAGTGCGAGCTGCAGGCCCGGCGGATTTTCGCCGATTGTGCCGAGAGTCTCGCGCTCGGCCGGACCCAGGTCACCGACAGCCAGATCGCCGAGGTGGTCGACCTGGGCGGGATCCGGGTCCAGCAGAGCATCCACCTCACGCACTCGGTGCGCGCCGGGGTGATCCTCTTCGACATGGTGCTGGAATATCTGCTCAGAAGTGTCGAGGAGGCGGGGGAGGGCGTGCCCGAGCGGGTCGCCGGCTACGCCCCGGCCGTCCGGGCCCTGCAGCAGGGCATCGGCCGCCGGCTGGAGGTCGGCTCGATCGCGTACGACTCGTTCATGCTCGGCAGGGTCCGCGAGGTGCACGAGCAGGGGCACCGCAAACTCGCCCGCGAGATCCACGACCAGATCGGCAACTCGCTCAGCCTCGCCATGCGCCAACTAGAGCTCCACGAGGTGGAGTTGGCGAGGAGCGGGGCCGAGGTGCCCAAGGCGGTGGTGTCCGCCCAGGCCGCCATCCTGGAGACCCTCGCGCGCACCCGGGAACTCGTCACCGAGCTGCGCCGGCCCTCGGTCTCCGGCTGCCTGGAAGCGGCCATCAACCAGTTCGTCGCCTCGATGGGCGACTCGGTGGCGCCCGTCCGGGTGTGGGTGCGCGGCCTCGACGAGTGGATTCCGCAGCCCGTGTCCGAGGAACTCTTCCTGATGGTGCGCGAGTGCCTGCGCAACGCCTTCCGCCACGCCGACGCGGGCAACATCGTCGTCCACATCGACATCGCGCCGCACGAGATCCAGACCGAGATCATCGACGACGGCCTCGGCTTCGACGTCGACAAGGTCCGCGCCGGCGACCACGCCAACGGCCTGGCCGGACTCCAGGAACGCGCCGAACTGGTCGGCGGCACCCTCCACATCTCCTCCGCACGCGGCCGCGGCACCCACGTCACCATCTGGATACCGATCACGGAAGGCCAGGCGAGCCGGTGAGCGAGCACCTGACCACCGCGCCCGGCGCGAGGCGCGGGGACGCCGTCCGCATCCTCGTCGCGGACGACCACACCCTGCTGCGCGAGGCCCTGTGCGACCTACTGCGCTCCGAGCCGGACTTCGAGGTGGTGGCCCAGGCGGGCAACGGCGAGGACGCGGTACGGCTGGCCGCCGAGCACCGCCCCGACGTCGTCCTGCTCGACGTCGAAATGCCTCGCAACGACCCGCCCATGACCGTCCGCCGCCTGCTGGAACGCGACCCGGGGCTGCGCATCATCGTGCTCAGCATGTACGACGGCCAGCAGCTGGTGCAGGAGCTGCTGCGCCTCGGCGTCAGCGGCTACCTGCACAAGAGCACCGGCCGCGAGACGCTGGTCTCCGCCGTGCGCGACGGCGACGGCGGTGGCGGACGGACCGTCACGGTGTCCGTCTCGCCAGCGAGTCTGCGCCCCGAGCCCGCCCCGGGCGCCGGCGCCGAGGTGCTGTCGGAGCGGGAGACCGAAGTCCTGGAACTGGTCGCGCAGGCCATGAGCAACCGCCAGATCGCCGCCAGGCTGGGCATCGCCGAGGGCACCATCAAGCGCCATCTGCGCAACGTTTTCGCCAAGCTCGACGCGGTCTCCCGGATCGACGCCGTCAACAAGGCGGTCGAACGCCGCCTGATCCCCGCCCCGGTTCGCCGCCCCGACACCCCCTTCGGCCGGGCTCCGCACCGGGGGTTCTGAACGAGGAAGACCCCCCCCAGCCCTCCCCGGCCCCTGCCCAACCCGGCGTCCCGGTCCGGCCGCGTCCTCGTGGGACACAGCCGCACCGGGCCGCGTGGCGTCGGGTCGGATCAGCGTGCCGTCCAGGCGGTCCAGGCCAGTGTGGCGAACAGGGCCAGGTGGACCAGGTACTGCGTCACCATGAAGGCGCGGTAGGGCGTGCGCCCGCGTGCCGCGTCGCCGCTTGTCGTCGCGCACAGGACCGCCACGGTGACCGCCCCGCCGGCCAGCACGGCAGCCGCCGGGCCGAGCAGCGCCCGCCAGTGAAGAGCCACCGCCGCGAAGCCCGCCGCCACCAGCAGGGCACCGGCCGCGCCGGTGAGCCGTGCGGCTCCGTCGCCCCAGGCGGTGACCGAGGTGCGCCGGCCGGCCGCCGCGTCTCCGGTGACGTGCGAGAAATCCTTGGTGATCGCGCCCACCGCGGCCATCCACAACGACATCGCGACGGCCACGGCCAGCCCCGGCGCGGAGGGCAGCGTCCGGCCGGCGGCCGTCCAGCCCGCCGCGTAGGTCAGCAGACCCATCAGCAGCACCGAGCCGGACGTCCCGGCGGAGGACCGCTTCAGCTGGAACGGCGCCGCGGAGTAGGCGTATCCGAGGAACAGGAACAGCAGGTCGTACGCGGTGAGCAGGGTGCTTCCGGTGAGCAGCGTCAACGCCACCGAGGCGGCCGCGCACAGCCAGGTCCACACCGCCGCCGTACGGGCCGGCAGCGCGCCCCGGGCGATGGGGCGTCCAGTCTTGTTGACCTGGTCCTCCCGCACGTCGCAGACGCCGTTGATGCCGTAGGTGAACAGGGTCGCGAGGACCCAGGCGGCCGCCGCCCCGGCCGTCGGCGGGCCGAACGCGGAGAGTCCGCCCGCGGAGATCACCGCGCCGGCCAGGAGCCGCATGAAGAAGACGAACTGCACACTCGGCCGCGTCTCTTCGAAGAAGAGCGGGAAGGCGCGGAGGAGCGAGCGGAAGGAGAGGGAGGGCACAGCGGGGCGGGCCGGGGCGGAAAGGTTTCCGCGGCTCTTCCGGGCGGCGTGGCCACGGGTGTCCTTGTGCGGTGCGGTGAGTCGGTGCGGAGCGGTGAGTACTCGCGGAGCGCTGATCTGTACGGTGTATTCCCCCATGCCCAGGGACAGTAATGAAGCCCGGACCGCCCACACATGCCCCATCGGCGGTCCTTCCGATACCCCTTTTGGGGAAGGGGGAGTATCGGATGGGCCGCCGACGGGGCGTGGCGCACCGGCCGGTTCACTGCTCCTTCTGCGCCCCGGTCACCGAGGGGAGGTTCACCAGGAGCGTGGCGAGCAGGCCGATGATCAGGCCGGTGAAGTGCACCTGCTGGGCGGCGCCGATGTAGATCCAGTAGCCGAACCACATGCCACCGCACAGGAAGATCAGGAAGAGGCCGATGAAGATGCCCAGCGCGAGGTTGGTCTGCTGGGTCGTGGCGATGCCGCTGTGCAGGCCGCGCGCACGGCGCCACTGCAGCACCGCGGCCCGGGCAAGCAGGGCGACGGCGACGATCTCGTAGATGATGACCCCGATCAGGGCGGGGGTCGCCATCGACGCCGGCATCGCCCGCCACTCCAGGCCGTTGCCGCGCACCGGGTCGTGGACCAGGTCGACCATGGTCAGCATGCGGGTGATCAGCGTTTTGTTGGTGCCGAAGTCGTTGAGGTTGTTCAGCGTCACCAGGCCGAGCCAGAGGGTGAGCCCGCTGAGCAAGAAGGCGTTGAACGCCGCGAGGCGCGAGCGCACCGCGAGGTCGCCGCGGCCCACGGGGACGGCGGCCGTACCGCTCTGGGCCGGCCGGTCGGCAGTGAGCGCCATGGGAGTCTCCTTGACTGTTGGGCGATGGTGCGGGGCGGAGGTAAGGGATCGAGCGGCTCGTGGGGAGAACCGCTCTCGACGCCCTCAGCCTGCCGCCCCCCGCACCGCGCCGACAGCTCCCTCTTCGGCCTGCCCGACGGAAAGCCCCGACGGCCTGCCCGTCCGTGGCGCCGTACGGCCTGCCCGGTCGGCTACCGCTCCAACTCGCCTGGAGCGCCCAGCTGTTGCATCGGGCGTTCGCATCGGCGTGGCCGACACCTCCCCTGACGTTCCCGAAATGGGCCACCCGCCGAGGAGGCCGAGGAGGGGCGGGATCGAAGTGTTGGCGGCCAGTTCGAAGCTGCCCGAGTACCTGTTCCGGTCCGCAGGGATCCCCCATGGTGTAGGTGGGATCGACCTGCTTCTGGAGGATCGCAGAGTCCACCGGCCACGACAGTGCCCGGAGCCGCGAAGGCACCGGGCACTGTGCGTCAGGGAGCGGTGAGGTCACGGCAGCGCGTGCACATGCGCCCCCACCGAGTTCGACCACGCGTTGCCCGAGGACGCGTCCCAGTTCGTGGACCAGGTCATCGCGCCGCGCAGGCCGGGGTAGGTCTTGGACGGCTTGAAGGTGCCGCAGCCCGTGCCCTTGGCCAGGCAGTCCAGGGCGTTGTTCACCACCGCGGGGGAGACGTAGCCGCCGCCGGCCGCGCTCGTGGAGGCCGGGAGGCCGAGGCCCACCTGGGACGGGGAGAGGCCGCCTTCCAGCTGGATGCAGGCGAGGGCGGTCAGGAAGTCGACCGTGCCCTGGCTGTAGACCTTGCCGTCGCAGCCCAGCATGGAACCGCTGTTGTAGTACTGCATGTTGACGACCGTGAGGATGTCCTTGATGTTCAGGGCCGTCTGGAAATAGGAGTTCGACGTCGACTGCATGTCGATCGTCTGCGGGGCCATGGTGATGATCAGGGACGCGCCCGCCTTGGCCGACAACGCACGCAGCGCCTGCGTCATGTACGTCGCGTTGAGACCGTTCTCCAGGTCGATGTCGACGCCGTCGAAGCCGTACGTCTGCATCAACGCGTACACGGAGTTCGCGAAGTTCGTCGCCGACGTCGCGTCGTTGATCGACACCGTGCCGTTCTGGCCGCCGATCGAGACGATGACCTTCTTGCCGGCCGCCTGCTTGGCCTTGATGTCCGCCTTGAACTGGTCGGCCGTGTAGCCGCCGAGGCCGGCCGAGTCCAGGTGGAAGGCCACCGCGCCCGGCGTCGAGGTCGCGTCCGCGAAGGCGACGGCGATGATGTCGTAGGCGGAGGGGACGTCCGACAGTTTCTGGACCTTCGCGCCGTTGTCGAAGTTCTGCCAGTAGCCCGTCACGGCGTGCTTGGGGAGCGTGCCGCCTCCGCCTCCGCCTCCGTCGCCGCTCGCGGAAGTCGTGCCCGTCACCGTCGCCGACTTCGCCGACTCGCCCGCCGCGTTGGTCGCCGTCACCTGGAAGGAGTACGACGTGGAGGCCGCGAGGCCGGTCAGCGTCGCGGAGGTGGCGGTCACCGCCGTCACCTTCGCGCCGTTCCGGTACACGTTGTAGCCCGTCGCGCCCGACACCGTGGACCAGGACAGGGAGACCGACGAGGAGCTCGTGCCCGAGACCGTCAGACCGGTGGGCGCGGCGGGGACGGTCGGGGCCGGGTCGCCGCCTCCGCCGCCGTCGGGGCCGTGGACCGAGACGTCGTCGGCGTAGTAGGCGGCCTGGCCGTACCAGCCGTGGGTGTAGACCGTGACGGAGGTCGTGGACGCCCCCGTGGTGAACGTCGTCGACAGCTGCTTCCAGGTCGTCGTGTCCGGGGTCCACGTCGAGACGTCCGTCGTCCCCGTGCCCGTCACGCCCAGGTAGGAGTAGCCGCCCTGGACCCACGCGCTCAGTGTGTACGTCGCGTTGGGCTTGACCGCCACCGACTGGGTGCACCGGGCGTTGTCCTGCCCGGCCGGAGTCGCCCTCAGGGCCGACGTGCCCCCGTGGACCGGGGAGGAGACCGTCGTGCCGCTGCCGGCCGTACAGGTCCAGTTGGCGAGGCCCGACTCGAAGCCCGCGTTCCTGACGTTCTCGACGTCCGCCGCGGACGCGGGGGAGGCGGCGGCGAGGCCCGCGACGGACAGGGCGAGGGCGGTGGCGGCGGACCACGTCGCGAACCGCCGTCTGCGGGGTCTGGGCATGCCTGGTGCGCGGTCCACTGGAGCCTCCGGTGGGGGAGTTCGGCGGGGAGAGGGTGAGGAACGGTGGCCACCGCTGGCCTACAAGTTGGTCCAGACCAATCCCGGTGTCAAGAGGTCCAGACCGAAACCGTCTCCGCCCGTCCACGCAACCTGTCCTGTTTTGGCGGGACTTGCGTCAAGAGAGTTCCCCACGAGCTTCACAAACGCTGTTCTCCGGTCACACGGCCGTGGATACAGTGCTCACGTAGTCACGCAATGAAGTCGTTCTGGCGCATTGGAGTTACACCGGTGGGCCGACGGGTGTGAAGAGCGGGGAGCTGCGCGTGCCAACTGCCATTGCCGTGACCAGTGCCGACATGGCGCTGCCGGCGCAGGACGAACGGACCATGCCCGCCGTCGTGTTGCAGGACCTTCACCAGCGGCCGCTGGACCAGGCCCTCACCGAGCTGCACACCCTGACCGAGCAGTACGGGTACCTGGTCGTCGTGTGCTCACCGGCCGTCCCGGAGCCCGTGTTACGTCGGCTGCACACCCTGCGCTCGCTGCTGGAGAGCGACCGCATCGCCTTCTTCCGGCCCGAGCTGCCGCCCCTCGGCATCGCCGTTCTGGCCAGGCAGCTGCGGCAACTCGCCTCCTGCGACCTGAGCCCGGGCGTCCTGGCCTCCGCCGGACGCCTGCTCACCCACTACATCCACGCCGGCGCCGTCCTCGGTTCCGTCACCAAGCTGGACCGCGTCCCGGTGGGGCTGAAGGCGCACGCCAAGTCCTGGGTACCGGGCAGCCAGTTCGCGGTCCTCGCCCACCCCGAGCCGCAGCTCGTGCGGATCGGACCCGGGGCCACCCTCAAGGGGCCCGAGTTCCACACCTGGATGCTCCTCGCCAAGGGACAGTTGCAGAGCGACTGGGCCGCAGGCCTCGGCGCGGCGTGGAAGGCGCACGGCCTGCGCGAGACCCCGCTGCCCGCCGAGTCCCCCGTGTGGTGGGGCACCGGCCGGATGATCGAGTTCTGCAGCTACCTCGCCGACCTGCCGGTCCTCTACCAGCTGGTCACCTCCGTACGGCAGACCAGCTGCCACTGGTGCGGCCTCGACGTCATCGGCGACCGCTGCGTCTTCTGCTCGGCCACCCCGGCCGCCCACGAACCGCCCGCGCCACGCGCCCTGCAACAACGCACGCCCGCCTGACCGGCCCGATACCCATGCGTCACACGACCGGCCCGGCGCAGACACGCAGATCCCGCTGGACCGGCCCGGCACAGACACTCACATCCCGCTCGACCGATTCCCCCAATGAGGTTGCACGGTTCATGAACTCCCGTCAGCGCCGCGGCGTGATAATCCTGATCCTGTCGGCCCTGTGCGCTCTCGGCGCGTTCGCCGGTGTGCTCTCCGTCGTCCGCGACGTGAATTCCAAGGTCGGTCCCGAGGTCACCGCCTACCGGGTCAAGTCCGAGGTCAAGCCGTACACCGCGCTGAGTACCGGCCAGTTCGAGAAGATCAAGATGCCCGAGCGGTGGCTGTCCGGCAACGCCGTCACCGATCTCCGCCAGATTCAGGGCAAGATCGCCGTGACCACCCTGCGGTCCGGCTCCCTCCTCCAGACCGACATGATCGTCGACCAGCCCGCCCTCCAGCCCGGACAGCAGGAGGTCGCCATCATGATCGACGCGGCGACGGGCGTCGCGGGCAAGATCACGCCCGGCTCGCGCGTCAACGTCTATGCCACCTTCGAGGGAGAGAAGGAAGGCGATCCCGACCAGTCGAAGATCATCGTGACCCACGCACGCGTCCTCGACGTCGGCCACATCACCGCCCTCGACCCCGACGACAGCAAGAGCCGGCAGCAGCCCACCGAGGCCGTTCCCATCACCTTCGCGCTCTCCACCCTCGACGCGCAACGCATCACCTATGCCGAGTCCTTCGCCCAGCGCGTCCGGCTCGCGCTGGTGGCCCCCGGCGGCGAGACCGGCGTCCCCGACAAGGACCGCACCTACGAACTCGCGACGGACAAGTGAGAGGCGGCCCGCATGCCCACCAGGATCCTCCCGGCCGGCGCGGACCCGGACGCCGTCCGCTCCCTCACCACCCTGCTCAGCCAGCTCCCCGACGCCGAACCGCAGCCACCGGCGACCGACTCCACCCAGCTGGTCGACACCCTCGCCCGGCTCGCCGCCGAGTCGGTCGACGAACTCCCGGAAGTGGTCGTCGTCCATGAACGCATCGGCCCGGTCCCGGCCCTGGAGCTGATCCGCGAGGTCGCCCTGCGCTTCCCGGCCGTCGGCGTCATCCTCGTGACCACCGACGCGAGCCCCGGCCTGTTCGCCGCCGCCATGGACTCCGGCGCCCGCGGCCTGGTCGCCCTCCCGCTGTCTTACGAGGAACTCGCCAACCGCGTCCAGGCCGTCGCCCAGTGGTCCACCGGCGTACGACGGCACCTGGGCCACGGCGCCGAAGCGTTCGCCGGGGCCGGCGGAACGGTCGTCACCGTCAGCGGCGCCAAGGGCGGCACCGGCGCCACCCTGGCCGCCATCCAGCTGGCCCTCGCCGCCCAGGCCTCCGGCCGCGCCACCGCCCTCGTCGACCTCGACCTCCAGACCGGCGACGTCGCCTCCTACCTGGACATCCAGTTCCGCCGGTCCGTGGTCGACCTGGCCGCCATCACCGACATCTCGCCCCGCGTGCTCGCCGACGCCGTCTTCCGCCACGACACCGGCCTCGCCCTGCTCCTCGCGCCCGGCGAGGGGGAACGCGGCGAGGAGGTCACCGACCGCGCCGCCCGCCAGATCGTCAGAGCCCTGCGCTCCCGCTACGAGGTCGTCCTCATCGACTGCGGCTCCCAGCTCGGCGGGGCGGGAGCCGCGGCCGTCGAAATGGCCGACACGGCCCTGCTGGTGACCACCCCGGACGTCATCGCCGTACGTGCCGCCAAGCGGACGGTACGGATGTGGGACCGGCTCCAGATCCGCAAGGCCGAGGAGACGACGGTGGTCGTCAACCGGCATACGCGGCACACGGAGATCCAGCCGCCCCTGGTGCAGCGCATCACCGGCACGGCCCTCGCCCGCACCGCCGTCCCCGCCAACTTCAAGGAGCTGCAAGGGGTCGTGGACGCCGGACGGGTCCATGAACTCGACGGCAGGAGCACGGTGAAGCAGGCCCTGTGGGCGCTCGCGGGAGAGCTGGGACTCGTGAAGCCGGCGGAGGGGGGCTCGCATCGCGGGAGCGGACGGGCGCGCGGTGACCGGGGATCGGTGAGCTTCCGCCGGCGGAAGGAGTGAGGGCGCTGTGAGGCGACGACCGGATGGGGACCGGGGGCAGGTCACGATCGAGTTCCTGGGCATGGCTCCGCTGATCATCCTGACACTGGTGCTCATGTGGCAGGCCGTGCTCGTGGGGTACGCCTACACCCTCGCGGGGAATGCTGCGGACGAGGGGGTGCGGGCGGGGACGGCGGCGGCCCGGGGGGAGCGGTTCGGCGTGTGCCAGCAGGCGGCACTGCGGCATCTGTCAGGAGCGTGGCGAGGGGGTGCCAGCGTGCGGCACTGCGACGGGACCGGTTATGTCACGGCAGACGTCGACCTCGAGGTCCCGGTGCTCTTTCCCGGTTCGATCGACTTCCCGGTCACGGTGCACGGTCACGCCGGCGCCGTGGAGGAGGTGAAGCGCTGAGATGTCGTTCCACGGCAGAGGTGACAAGGGCCAAGTCGCCATCGAGTACCTGGGGTTCATCCCCATCCTGCTGATCGTCGGGCTGGCCGGGTTCCAGATCGGGGCGGTCGCCTACGCCGCCGAGCAGGCCGGTACCGCGGCCCGGGCCGGGGCACGGGCGGCGTCGCTACGACAGGACGCGCAGCAGGCCTGCGCGGAGGCCGTCAGTGCCGGGATCACGGTGGGCTGCGACCTCGTCGAACAGGGGGACTCCGTCAAGGTCACCGCCACCGTCCACATCCCGAAGATCGTCTGGGACCTCGGCAACGCCACCAAGACCGCCACCATGCCGCTCGACCACTGACCAGGACCGAGGAGCTGCGGACCATGAGCCTGCGGGCACGTATCACCACTCCGGAGGAGCACGGCAGCCGGGGCGAGGACGGGCACCTGGTCGCCTCCTACCGGGCCAAGCTGCTGGAGGAGATCGACCTCGCGGAGATGAGTTCGCTGGCCGCCGCCGAGCGCCGGGCCCGGCTGGAGCGGGTGCTCGGGCACATCATCAGCCGCGAGGGCCCGGTGCTGTCGACGGTGGAGCGCTCCCAGCTGATCCGCCGGGTCGTGGACGAGGCGCTGGGCCTCGGCATCCTGGAACCGCTCCTGGAAGACGCGTCGATCACGGAGATCATGGTGAACGGCCCCGACGCGATCTTCGTCGAACGCGGCGGCCGCGTCGAGCAGCTGCCGCTGCGTTTCGTCTCCGCCGACCAGCTGATGCAGACCATCGAGCGGATCGTCTCCACGGTGAACCGCAGAGTCGACGAGTCGAATCCCATGGTGGACGCCCGCCTCCCCTCCGGGGAGCGCGTCAACGTCATCATCCCGCCGCTGTCCCTGACCGGCCCCATCCTGACCATCCGCCGCTTCCCGCGCTCCTTCACGCTCCAGGAGCTGATCGGTTTCGGCTCGCTCGACGAGCACATGGTCTATCTGCTGGCGGGCCTGGTGCAGGCCAAGTTCAACATCATCGTCTCCGGCGCGACCGGCACCGGGAAGACGACCCTGCTGAACGCCCTCTCCGGGCTGATCCCGCCGCACGAACGCATCATCACCATCGAGGACTCCGCCGAACTCCAGCTCCAGCAGACGCACGTGGTACGCCTGGAGTCACGCCCGCCGAACGTGGAGGGCAAGGGGCAGGTCACCATCCGCGACCTGGTCCGCAACTCCCTGCGGATGCGCCCCGACCGGATCGTGGTCGGTGAGGTCCGCGGCGGCGAGTCCCTCGACATGCTCCAGGCCATGTCCACCGGCCACGACGGCTCCCTCGCCACCGTGCACGCCAACAGCGCCGAGGACGCCCTCACCCGGCTGCAGACCCTCGCCTCCATGTCCGACGTCGAGGTTCCCTTCGTGGCGTTGCACGACCAGATCAACAGCGCGGTCGACGTCATCGTCCAGCTGACCCGGTTCGCCGACGGCGCCCGCCGCATCACCGAGATCGCCCTGCTCGACAGCCACGGCGGGGAACCGTACCGGCTGGCGACCGCGGCCCGCTTCGACGCCCGGCCCATGACCCCGGACGGCCGTGTGTACGGCACCTTCCAGTACTTCCCGCTGCCCCGCCGTACCGCCGACCGCCTCTACATGGCGAGCCAGCCCCTCCCGCAGGCCTTCGGCGTCGCCCGCTCCGAGGACCAGCTCGCCACCCGAGAAGCCAGGTAGGTAGGCCACCCCATGGAACTGCACACCCTCGTCCAGCTCACCACCGGCGTGACGCTGCTGACCTGCGTCCTGGCAGTGGCCGGCGTGCACGCCTACGCATCGGGCCGGGCTCAGCGCGCGGCCCTCGTCGACCGTCTCGTGCACACCGGCCGGCCCCCGGAGACCGGCCGCGGGCGCCGCTTCCGCGACCTCGACCGGCGGCTGCGCCGTACCCGCTTCGGCCGCTGGCTCGAACTCCGCCTGGCTACGACCGGCCTGGACGTCACACCGGGCGAGTTCTTCGTCTACATGCTCGCCGTGGTCGCCGCCCTCTGGCTGATCGGCCAGGCCACGCTCGCGCCCTTCTTCGGCCCCCTCGCGGGACTCCTCGGTATCGGGGCGGCCGTGCAGTTCCTCAACTGGCAGCGCCAGAAACGCATCGAACGCTTCATCAACCAACTCCCCGAACTGGCCCGCATCCTGGCCAACGCCACCCAGGCCGGCCTCGCCCTGCGCACCGCGATCGGCATGGCGGCGGAGGAGCTGGAGGCCCCGGCCGGCGAGGAACTGGCCAAGGTCGCCGACCAGCTGGCCATCGGTCACTCCCTGGACGACGCGCTCGGCGAACTCGCCGACCGCCTTCCCTCCCGCGAACTGGTCGTCCTGGTCACCACCCTGGTGCTGTCCAACAGGGCGGGCGGCCAGGTGGTGTCCGCCCTGCGCAACCTGACCGAGACCCTGGAGGAACGCAAGGAGACCCGGCGCGAGGTCCGCACCCAGCTCTCCCAGGTCACCATGACGTCGTACGCCGTCCCCG
Organism: Streptomyces sp. NPDC006314; assembly: GCF_040613075.1. Taxonomy (NCBI): domain Bacteria; kingdom Bacillati; phylum Actinomycetota; class Actinomycetes; order Kitasatosporales; family Streptomycetaceae; genus Streptomyces; species Streptomyces sp. NPDC006314. Next base: position 222,874 of record NZ_JBEXRL010000012.1, read on the forward strand.
TCCTCGGCATCGGCGCCCTGTTCCTGATGAACGGCGTCAAGGACGGCGCGCTGGAACGCATGACCGGCTCACCGGTCGGCCAGGCCTGCGTGATCATCGCGTTCGCCATGTACGCCGTCGGATTCGTCCTCATCCGGCGCCTGAGCCGGATCGACGTGTGAGGAGGACTCGGACTCCATGGGATTCCTGCTCGCACTGCTGATGGGCCTGGGCGTCTGGGGCGTCTTCGCCGGCATCCGCATGTACCGCGCCGACGCCAAGCTCCCCGGCGACCTCGCCGTGGCCCTGGAGGTCGGTGCCACCCGCACCGGTGCGGTGGGCTCGGTCATCGACCGGATGGGCATGCGCTACGCCCCCGCGGTACTGCGCCTCATGGGCCCTCGGCTGGTCGCCAAGTACCGCCGCAAGATCGACCTCGCGGGCAACCCCGGCGGCCTGACCATCGACCGCTACGCGGCCCGCCGCGCGGTCTACGGCGCACTGGGCGGCGTGGGCTTCCTGGTCTTCCTGCTCCGCGGTCAGTGGTTCGTGGCCCTGCTCCTGCTGCTCTTCGGCGTGTTCTGGACGGAGGTGGGCATCTGGTCGGCCATCCGCGTCCGCAAGGACGTCATCGAGCGCACGCTGCCCGACTTCCTGGACGTGCTGGCGGTCGTGGTCAGCGCGGGCCTCGGTTTCCGCCAGGCCCTGGACCGGGTCGCCTCCCGGTACGAGGGCCCGTGGTCCGACGAACTCCGCATCACCCTCCGCCAGATGGACCTCGGCATGAGCCGCCGCCAGGCCTTCGCGGAACTGCGCCGGCGCAACGACTCCGAGCAGGTGGCCATGTTCGTCACGGCACTGCAGCAGGGTGAGGAACTGGGCGCCCCGATCGTGGACACCCTGGTCTCCCTGGCCAAGGACATGCGCCGCACCGACGCCCAGAACGCCCGCCGCAAGGCCGCCCGCGCGGTGCCCAAGGCCACGCTGATGATCACCACGTTCATGGTCCCGGCGACGATGCTCCTCCTCGGTGCGGGCCTGCTGCTGGGCTCCGGGGTGGACTTCGGTTCACTCACGGGGGAGTGAGGCGGCCGTGACGGTGACAGGGCTGACGGGGCGCGGGGGGCACGTCGGAGGTGTGTCCTTCGGCGGGTGGCTGAGGGGGGTCACCGGCTGGTCGGCGCGCACCGAGAAAGTGGAGAAGGCGGCGCAGGGGGTGGCGGGGGCCGAGCGGGACGAGGCGGCCGGGACCGAGTTCGGGGGGCAGCAGGCGATGCCCCCGGCCGAGACCGGGGCGAGCCGGTCGGTGGCCCCGGCCGAGTCCGACGGGGACCGTACGGTGTCCCCGACCGAGCCGTCCGAGAAGATCCAGGTCCGTGCGCTGCAGGCGTTGTGCCGGCAGGTCTTCGGTTTCCGGCTCGCCATGATCGCCCTGGCCGCCCCCGCCGCCCTGCTCAACGCCGCCCCCGGTCTGGGCGCCCGCCTGGTCGGCGCGGCCGTGGTCGCCACCTTCATGGTGTCCTACGCCCTCTTCCGCGACTGGGAACGCTTCGGCCCCCTGCTCCTCCGCCACCCCAGCCTCCTGGCGGCCGACACCCTGTTCGGCTCCCTCCTCCTGATCTCGGCGGGTCCTGACACCACCCTCGCCTACGTCAGCGTCTGCACCCCGCTCCTGGCCGGCCTGGTCTACAGCTGGCGCGGCGCGGCCTGTTTCGCCTCCCTGCAGTCCCTGATCCTGCTCCTCGTCCACACGACCCTGAAGGCCGACCGGCACGCGCCTGTCGCCGAGGCCCTGCTCCTGCCCGGCCTCTGCGTCGTCGCCGGCGCCATGGGCTCGACCCTGCGCAACCTGATGCTCCGCTTCGGCGCCGCGACCCAGGCCCTGACGACGGTCCAGGCGCGCCTCGCGGCGGCGGAGGCGGTGAGCACGGAACGCGCCCGGCTGGCCCGCGAGATGCACGACTCCGTGGCCAAGACCCTGTACGGCGTCGCCCTGGCGGCGGACGGCCTGGCGGCAACCGCCTCGGCCGACGCCCCCGATCCCGCGCGCATCAGACAACAGGCGGAACTGGTGTCCCGTTCGGCACGCAGAGCGGCGGCGGAGTCACGGGAGCTGCTGACGGACCTACGACGGCAGCGGCCGGCCAGGGCGGAGAAGACGACGCCGTGGCACGAACTGATCGACAGCGCACGCGACTTCACTGCCCGGACCGGCCTTCCGGTCACCTGCCACTGGCCGGACCGCGCCGACCTCCCCGCGCTGCCCGCACCCCTGACCCGCCACCTCCTGGCCATCGCCGCGGAGGCACTGGAGAACGCCCACCGCCACGCGTCCGCGACCCACGTGGACGTACGCGCCGCGGTCCACGGCGATCTGCTGCGCCTCACGATCCATGACGACGGCACCGGCCTCCCGCCCGGCACCACGCTCGAACGTCTCCGCGCCTCAGGCCACTTCGGCCTCCTCGGCATGGTCGAACGAGCCGCACAGGCGGGCGCCCGCATCCGCATCGGCCGGGGCGGCCACGCGCGAGGGACGGAGGTGCGGATGGAACTCCCTCTGGGTCCCGCGACCGCGCCGAACCGGACCGCCCCGGTGCCCCCCGTCCCCCCGACCCCCTCCGTCAGCCCTGCCGGCCCATCCCCCCGGGAAGCATGAGAGGAGGCAGCGATGCAGCACACCCACCCGCGGCCGGACTTCCCGCCGCCCACGCCCGCCGGCCCGCCCCTGCGGCTGCTGGTCGCCGACGACAATCCCGTGGTGCGCGCGGGCCTGACCGCTTTGCTCTCGGGCCGCGCGGACACCACGGTGGTGGCGGAGGCGACGGACGGCCGCGAGGCCTACGAGGCGGCGCTCCGGCACCGGCCCGACGTCATCCTCCTCGACGTCCGGATGCCCGGGGTCGACGGAATCTCGGCATTGCCGCATCTGGTGCGCCTGGCCTCCGTCATGATGCTCACCTACAGCCACGAGACGGAGACCGTGCGCGAGGCGCTGCGGCTGGGGGCGGGGGGATACCTGGTGCACGGCGAGTTCACGACGGAGCAGTTGCTACGGGCGGTACGGGACGTACGGGAGGGACGGACGCATGTGACACCGGGGGCGGCGGAGGCTTTACTGACCGAGCTGCGAGGAAGTGCACCTGCACACGGGGACAGTCAACTCCCCGTTGCCTTGGGTGAAATTCCTCCCCCACCTCTTTCGCAATTGCAACGACCTGTGGGACAGTCGTTCCGGTCGCGGTTCCGGCTGAGTACGAGGGAGGCGGAGATCATGGACCTCATCGCGTCCGGCATGACCAACCAGCAGATCGCCGCGACCTGCTTCATCAGCGAGAAAACGGTCAAGAACCACATCAACCGCATCTTCGCCAAGCTCCACACCACGACTCGATCCCAGGCGGCCGCGAAGTGGCTGGGGGTGGCCTGAGATGGCAGACCGGGGGAGCGCTGACGGCCGGGAATGGGCCCGAAGTTGGGCCCTGGGGCCCTTGGGCGGGTGCTGGGCGGGGTCCTACGTTTACGGGATCCGAAGCGAAGCCGGAGGGGAGCACCATGAGCGACTGGATGCTGAAGTTGATGGTGGCCATGCAGCGTCGCAGCGACGACAAGGGGCAGACCGCCGTCGAGTACCTCGGGATCATCGCGGTGGTTGTGGCGATCGTGCTGGCGATCACGGGTACGGACATCGGCCAGTCGATTCTCGACAAGATTCAGGCGAAGATCCAAGAGGTCACTTGATGTGTCGGCGCCACCTCGGTGACGCAGGGCAGGCCTTCCCCATCTACATCACGGTGGTGGCGGGCCTGCTCTTTCTTGCGTTCGCCTACCTGGCGGTCGGTCAAGCGTCGGTCAATCGGAGCGGCGCACAGACCGCGGCCGACGCGGCAGCGCTGGCGGCAGCCCAGAATGCCCGGGAGCAATTGGCGAGCATGTGGGTGGACGACCTACTGGATCCCGCGACGTGGCAAGACATCTTCGACGGGAAACCGGACATAGCCGATCCCTGCTGGCGCGCCGGCCAGCTTGCCGCACAGAACGATGGTCACCTAGACGACTGCCGTCCGCTCCCACCTCGCAAGTACAAGGCGAAAGTGACGACCAAGAAGCCAGTCGGCGACTCGGTCGTACCCAACACGGAAAACATCAAGTCGACGGCTTCTGCCATCGCCGAAATCGAGCCGCTCTGTACTTTCCAACTCACGGACGGTGCCGACGACGACACACTGCCCCCACTCGACTGTGACGGCAAGGTCTGGAAGCTGGATCCGGCTGACCGGGCAGAGCTACCCAAGCCCGAGGACCTCTTCGACGTCCACCTGGTCGACTGATAACCGAACCACGAGCGAAAAGGAAAGCGGAGCAATGAGGTTCACTGCGAAAGTCCGCACTGGGATGGTCGCGATGGCCATTGCTGGTGGCCTGACTCTCGGCGTGGCCGGTTGCGGCGGTGGGGGCAGCGACGACAAGAAGCCGCACGCCTCAGCATCCGCCTCCAAGCGGACCGGCTCCGAACCGAGTCCTCAGGAGGGGCAGTCCGACAAGCCGTTGGCAGAGCTGAAGGGACCGAGCGGGCTGCTGCTTCAGATCACATCTACACAGAGGGACTCCGGCGGATTCGTCACGGTAAGTGGCACTTTGAAGAACGACAGCGGCAGTGCCGTGATCATCCCCTCCAACGTGCGAGGGAATGAAACCGAGATCATTAGGAATGGCAGTTCGCTCGGGGGCGCCACGCTGGTGGATACAAAGGGGAAGAAGCGATATTACGTCTTGCGAGATACGGACGGGCGGCCTCTTACAACTACCGGGTTGACATCGTTGAAAGCCGGTCAGGAGTGTCCCGTCTTCATGCAGTTTCCCACCCCCCCAACCGCCACAACCCAGGTCGGTTTCCAACTGCCCGGTTTCCCGATGGCCACCATCCAGATCTCCGGGTGAGGCCCAAGTGACCACCACGCCCCGTCTCACCGTCACTCTCGCGGCAGCGGCCCTCGTGTTCGCCGCCGGTCTGCACGGCGCCCCCGCAGCCCGCGCCGACGACACGGACCCCAGTGAACCCCCCGGCACCGAACCCTCCGCCACCGCTCCGGTGAAGGTCGACCCGGCCGACCCGGATCTGAAGCTGCCCGAGGACGCCACCCTGGCGGAGCCGAAGGTGTTGGACATCAAGTCGGTCGTGGAGGACCAGAGCGGGGACGAGCGCAGGGAAGACACCAACGCCGACGTGACATTCGCCCTGCAGGCCGAGGTGCTGTTCGGGAAGGACAGCGCCAGGCTCAGCGCGGAGGCGAAAGCCCGCATCGCGGCCATCGCCGGGGAGATCAGGAAGCAGAACGCGGCCCGGGTCCGCGTCTTCGGCTTCACCGACAACCTGGGCTCCTCCGCCCATGGCGACATCCTGTCCAAGCAGCGCGCCAACGCCGTGCAGGCCGTCCTGGACCAGGACCTGAACGCCCCGGACGTCACCTTCGAGGTCCGCGGCTACGGCGAGCAGTACCCGATCGCCGACAACTCCACCGAGGCCGGACGGAAGAAGAACCGCCGGGTGGAGGTCTCCTTCCCCCGAAGCCAGGAGTGAGACGGAGCCCAGGTCGCGAACCCCGGAGCGGCCGGCTCAGTCAGTCCCCGACGTCGTACTCGAACCAGATCCGATGGGTGCCGTCCGCGTCGATCGAAAGACCGCCGGCCCCTCGGATCCCGGCCAGCGCCCCCGTCCCGCTGCCCGGCACGATCACGAAGAACTCCCTTCACCCCTCCATCACTCCGTCCGAACCTCCACCCGGGCCCCCGCCCGTACCCCCCACCCCGCCATCGCCCCCGCCTCCGTCTCCAGCACATGCCGGGCCCGCAGCCGGGGCAGGCCCAGCCGGCCCGGCTTCATCGTGCGGACGGCGACGACGGTCAGCCGGCGGTCCAGGTAGGCGACGTCGATCGGCATCCGCATCCGGAAGGTATGCACTCCGCTCGCCGGTGACAGCAGCATCGCCCCGTCGATCGAGTCCCGGCCCAGCAGCCCTTTCGTCCGGGCCCGGTAGGACGTCGCGATCTCCAGGGGGACGGTCACGGCCGCCGCGTCCGCGGAGGACCCCCGCACGATCAGCCTTCCTCGTCCGTCCCGCCAGCGCGCTCGCCGTCCCATTCCCCGTCCTTCCTCTCCCCGGAACCGTCAACCCCCTGGAACCGTCAACCCACCGGAACCGTAAACAGGTTGTCCTCATCTCGTCCTCCCCACTAAGAAGGGCGACATGACTCGACTCGGTGCCGTGTTCCGCCCCCAGCTCCCTCCCGAGCGGCTGCGGGCCGTCGCACGGGCCGCGGACGGCGCGGGGCTCGAAGAGCTGTGGCTGTGGGAGGACTGTTTCCGGGAGGGCGGCATCTCGACGGCCGCCGCGGCGCTCGCCTGGACGGAGCGGGTGCGGGTCGGTGTCGGGCTGCTGCCCGTACCCCTCAGGAACGTGGCCCTCACCGCGATGGAGGCCGCCTCCCTGCACCGGATGTTCCCCGGCCGCGCGACCCTCGTCGCCGGGCACGGGGTGCAGGACTGGATGGGACAGGTCGGTGCCCGCGCCGCCTCCCCGCTCACCCTCCTGGGTGAGCATCTCGACGCCCTGCGCGCGCTGTTGCGCGGGGAGCGGCTCAGCATGCGGGGCCGGTACGTGACTCTGGACGACGTCGGGCTCGACTGGCCACCGAACCGCGCCGAGCAGGCGGGAGCCGTGGACGTGTTCGCCGGTGCCACCGGGCCCCGGACGCTGCGCCTTTCCGGCGCCAAGGCCGACGGCACCGTCCTCACCGCCTCCACCTCGCCGGACGGTGTTCGACGGGCCCGGCAGCTCATCGACGAAGGGCGGCGGGAAGCGGGCCGCGGCGAGCCGCACACGGTGGTCGTGTACCTGCTCGCCGCGACGGGGGCCGGCGCCGACGCCCGGCTGCACGCCGAACTCGTCGCCGAGGGGCTGGAGGCGGTGCCGGACGTGGGGGTCGCCGGGGACGCGGGTGCCGTGGCCGAGGCCGTGCGACGGCTGGCCGAGGCCGGTGCGGACACCGTCGTCCTCCAGCCGACCGGGGACGAGCCCGATCCTGAGGGCTTCGTGCGTTTCACCGCGGAGGACGTCCGGCCTCTGGTGCCGTAGCACCCGAGTCCGAGCCGCGAGCCGTTGATGCTCCTCTTGCTGTCAAGCGGCTTGGAGCCGGTCACGGTAGGCGTGAGCGAGGTCATCGGCCCTGCTGAGTCCTCGTTCCCGTCTGGAGACGGTCGTGGGCCAGACTGCGAAGTGCTGAGCGACGGCGGTCAGGGTGATGTGATGTTCTCGGCCCGCCGTAGGGGCCGCAGGTCGGCTATGTCGGGGCTGGTGACCGTGGTGGTAGGACACGCCGCGTATCCGGCGGAGGTGGTGGCGAACTCGGCGTCTGCTGCGAGATGGCCGCCGTTGTCGCTGATGACAGCGACGTGGATCGTGTCGGCGTGTGAGTCGACCCCGCCGAACACGTCCTGGTCCGCGGTGCCCTCCACCACGAGCACGATCCGGAGGCCGTCCGGCGGACGGGGTTCACCCCCCGGCCGCGGGACACCTTCCTCGTGCACTGGCGGCAGCGGGTGCTCGGCGATCCCGACTAACCCTGCTCATCCTCGGCGGCCCGCCCCCGTGACCGGTCAGCCCGCCCCCGTGACCGGTGGGTGGTCGCCGGTCGCCCCGTCGATCAGTTCGCGCAGGATGTCCATGTGCCCGGCGTGCCGTGCGGTCTCCTCGACCATGTGGACCAGGGTCCAGCGCAGCGAGACCCGGTGGTCCCGCCAGGACGGGCGGCCCTCCGCGTCCAGGGGCAGCGCGGCGATCGTACGGTCGGCGGCGGTGCGGGCGCGGCCGTAGAAGGCGACGATCCGTTCCGTCGTCTCGTCGGGGGTGACCCGCATGTCGTCGTACGGGTCGAACCAGAACGGTTCGGCCTCGCCGTCGAACGTCTCCACGAACCAGCCGTACTCGACCGAGGCCAGGTGCTTGACCAGGCCCAGCAGGTTGGTCCCGGTCGGTGTCATCGGGCGGCGCAGCTGCTCGTCGTCGAGGCCGTCCAGCTTCCGGAGCACTGCGTCCCGGTGTCGCTCCAGGCTCGCGTGCAGCGTGTCCTTCTCTGCGGCGAAGTAGGTCGTCATGCGGGCGGAAACTAGCAGGACCCGCCGGCAACGTCCTGCGATCATGAGTGTCATGACGGCGAACGGGACCTTCGAAGACCTCGTGGCGGAGGGCGCCGCCGTGCCCACCGAAGGGTGGGACTTCTCCTGGTTCGAGGGGCGGGCCACCGAGGCACGGCCCTCCTGGGGGTACGCGCGGTCGGCGGGGGAGCGGTTGGCCGGGGCCGGGGCCGCGCTCGACATCCAGACCGGCGGCGGGGAGGTGCTGGACTCCGCGCTGGGCAGGGCGGAGCCGGCCGGGCCGCTGTCGATCGCCGCCACGGAGGGGTGGCCGCAGAACGTCGCCAAGGCCACGGCGCTGCTGCGCCCCCGCGGTGTGGTGGTCGTCGCCGCCCCGGACGACGCGCCGCTGCCGTTCGCCGACGCGGCGTTCGACCTGGTGCTCAGCCGGCACCCGGTGCGCCCGTACTGGGACGAGATCACCCGGGTGCTGCGGCCCGGCGGCACGTATTTCGCGCAGCACATCGGGCCGGCCAGTGTCTTCGAGCTGGTCGAGTACTTTCTCGGACCCCAGCCGGACGAGATACGTGGGGGCCGGGATCCCGAGCGTGAGCGGGCCGACGCCGAGGCGGCGGGGCTGGAGGTGGTCGATCTGCGGGCGGAGCGGCTGCGCATGGAGTTCCACGACGTCGGCGCGGTCGTCCACTTCCTGCGCAAGGTCGTCTGGATGGTGCCCGGCTTCACGGTCGAGGCGTACGAGTCCCGTCTCCGCGCGCTGCACGAGCGGATCGAGAAGGAGGGCCCGTTCGTCGCCCACAGCAGCCGGCACCTCTTCGACGCCCGCAAGCCGGTCCGCTGACGAACCGGGCAGACCGGGAGGAAGTATTCGCTGTTCACCCGTGGTTCTCCGGCGGTTTCCACATCGTTATCGGAGCCGGTTCACGTTCGTCCCCCGGGTCACGTAAGTTCAGACCAAGGTAATTCGCGTCAGCAAAGCTGTGCGGACGGCACCGCGCGGTCGAGGGGGCTGCGCGGTGCCGCGAAACCAGGTGACCCACTCCCCGCCGGATAGCGGAATCGTCAAGTCACCATTCGCTGACGGAGTAGCCCGTCGGGGGGACCCGAGGGCGACTCGCCGATGTGCCCCAGGTGGCGTAAAACCTCCGGATTCATTCGTGTCCGGCCTGGTTTCCCTGGGATTCCGCTGTGATTCAGGCGCGAAACGCCCCTGAATCCAACGTTCCGCCCTCACCGTGGCGTCGCCGGGCGATTCCGGAGAGTAGTTGTGTCACGCCGATGCACCCACGATCCCTCACGAAGGGTTATGGTGGAAACCCCCCCTCGGGCCGGTCCGTCTCCCCCCCACGGACCGGCCCGTTTTCTGTCGGAAGTCAGATGCGACGGGCCGGCGTCCCCACCCGCGAGCGTGCGGCCGTGTTGGGCAGGCGGTTCCGCCGTGTGGGTCGCGACCAACCCCCGCACACCCGCGCCCGGGCACGGTCCGCCCCCATCCCCGCGACACGCCTGGGCCATGGCCGACCCGCGCGACGGTAGGCTCGACGGCTCCCGCACCCATCCCGCGCCAACCCCCGGAGGGCCACGTGAACCTGCGCGACAAGCTGCGCGGCCTGCTCGTCAGGCTCTACGCGCGCCGGGTGGAAGGTCATCTGGACCACGCTCAGGTGCCCAAGCACATCGGCGTCATCATGGACGGCAACCGTCGCTGGGCGAAGGCGTCCGGCTCCACCACCGTCCACGGCCACCGCGCCGGCGCCGAGAAGATCGGGGAATTCCTCGGCTGGTGCAGCGAGGCCGACGTCGAGGTCGTCACGCTGTGGCTGCTGTCCACGGACAACTTCGACCGCCCGCGGGAGGAGCTGGTCCCCCTGCTCGGCATCGTCGAGGACGTCGTCCGCACCCTCGCGGCCGACGGCCGCTGGCGCGTGCACCACGTCGGCACACCCGACCTGCTGCCCTCGCAGCTGCGGACGGCGCTGAAGGAGGCCGAGGAGACCACCGCCCACCTCGACGGGATACTCGTCAACGTGGCCATCGGCTACGGCGGCCGCCAGGAGATCGCCGACGCCGTGCGCTCCATGCTGTTCGACGCCCACGACAAGGGCGTGTCCCTGGAGAAGCTCGCCGAGTCCGTCGACATCGACATGATCGGCCGCCACCTCTACACCGGCGACCAGCCCGACCCGGACCTGGTGATCCGCACCAGCGGCGAACAGCGGTTGTCCGGATTCATGCTCTGGCAGACCGCGCACTCCGAGTACTACTTCTGCGAGGTCTTCTGGCCGGCCTTCCGCAAGGTCGACTTCCTGCGCGCCCTGCGCGACTACGCCGCACGTCACCGCCGCTTCGGCGGTTGAACCGCACGCCACACCGCCCCGTCCCCACCCGGTGACGGGGCGATGCCGTATACCCCGATTCGGGTGGAAGTAACAAGCAGTTCACCGGCGCGCTGTTGGCTACTTCTGCATGGCGACGCTCGTTCGAGGGCATAAGCCAAGCAGGTCGACGCCCGAACCACGGGTGTCGGATCTCAGCGGGCGGCATGGGGCCGTTCGCCCGGGAGGCCCCTTGCACCAGCCCGACCGTGCGGTCACCGCACGGAAGCAGCCGCGGAGGGCCGGTATCCGGCCCGCCCTGCGCGGGGGCCAGGGACCGGCCGCAATGTTCCCGCCCTCCCGGCCCGGCTTCCACTTCGTCGCTCCCCGACCTCATCCGAGGGGGTACGTCCTTCCGTGGTGACCAGCGCACAGCGCCACAAGCCAGACCGGCGCACCTACGTTCTCGACACCAGCGTCCTGCTGGCCGACCCGAACGCCCTGACCCGCTTCGACGAGCACGAGGTCGTGCTCCCCATCGTCGTGGTCACGGAACTGGAGGCCAAGCGGCACCATCCGGAACTCGGCTACTTCGCCCGCCAGGCCCTGCGCCTGCTGGACGACTACCGGGTGAAGAACGGTCGCCTCGACGCCCCCATCCCGATCGGGGAACTCGGCGGGACGATCCGTGTCGAGCTCAACCACTCGGACCCCAGCGTGCTGCCCACCGGCTACCGCCTGGGGGACAACGACTCCCGTATCCTCGCGGTGGCCCGCAATCTGCAGGCGGAGGGGTACGACGTCACTGTCGTGTCGAAGGACCTGCCCCTGAGGATCAAGGCCTCGTCCGTGGGCCTGCTGGCCGAGGAGTACCGGGCCGAACTGGCCATCACGGAGAACTCCGGCTGGACCGGAATGTCCGAACTGACGCTCTCCGGCGAGCAGGTGGACATCCTCTTCGAGGAAGGGCACGTGTACGTGCCGGAGGCCTGCGACCTCCCCGTGCACACCGGTCTGACCATCCAGTCCGAGCGCGGCAAGGCGCTCGGCCGGATCTCCGCCGAGGGCAACGTCCGCCTGGTGCGCGGTGACCGGGAGGCGTTCGGCATCAAGGGCCGCAGCGCCGAACAGCGCATCGCGCTCGACCTGCTGCTCGACCCGGACGTCGGCATCGTCTCGATGGGCGGCCGGGCCGGCACCGGCAAGTCGGCACTGGCGTTGTGCGCGGGCCTGGAGGCGGTCCTGGAGCGCCGTCAGCACCAGAAGGTGATGGTCTTCCGTCCGCTGTACGCGGTCGGCGGGCAGGAGTTGGGCTATCTGCCGGGCAGCGAGGCGGAGAAGATGAGCCCGTGGGCGCAGGCCGTCTTCGACACCCTCTCGGCGGTCACCAGCCGCGAGGTCATCGAGGAGGTCACCGCTCGGGGGATGCTGGAGGTGCTTCCGCTCACGCACATCCGTGGCCGCTCGCTGCACGACGCGTTCGTGATCGTGGACGAGGCGCAGTCCCTGGAACGGAACGTCCTGCTGACCGTTCTCTCCCGAATCGGTGCCAATTCACGGGTCGTTCTGACCCATGACGTGGCACAGCGGGACAATCTGCGCGTCGGCCGCTACGACGGTGTGGTCGCCGTCGTGGAGAAGCTGAAGGGGCATCCGCTCTTCGCGCACGTCACGCTGACCCGGTCCGAGAGATCCCAGATCGCCGCACTGGTGACCGAAATGCTCGAAGACGGCCACATCTACTGATCTTTTCGTTAGTTCAGTGGGTATGACGGGCTAGCTGGTGGGAGCCTGATGTTGTGTCTTTCAAGCCTTCGCCCGTTGTCTCCAGATC
>NZ_JBEXRL010000013.1:0-226407 GCF_040613075.1 Streptomyces sp. NPDC006314
ACCTCCTGGAAGGATCCCGGGTCCAGGAGCAGCTCGATCCGCTCCCGCGCCGTCAGCTTGCCCTTGGCGTGCTGCGCCTCGGTCGCCTTCTCGCTCGGACCGGCCAGCGCCTCCGCGCGCACCATCTGCAGTTCCGCGACGCGTGCGCGGGCGGTGGCCACCTCCTTCGAGGCGCGGGGTATGTCATTCACGATGGTCACGGCGTGTCCCTCCCACGTGGTGAGGCCCGGAGGAGGCGCCCACCGACAGACCGCCTGTGCGGTTGATGCGGGCAGGGGTACGGGCCGTATACGGATCAACCATGGGCGATGACGGCTCTACCGCCAGCTGTACGGCGAGCGGTAGGCGGCGGGTAGCCGTTCCGGGCGCCACCGCGGGACGCCGGGGTGTCGCCCCGCGCCCGTGTCTTCGCCGTGGTCGGCCAGCAGCGACAACAGCACGACGGTGACCGCGGCCAGTTCCGCGTCCGTGGCCCGGCCCCGCTCCACCCGGAGCAGGGTGTGCGCGCTGCCCGTCGGGCCCGCTCCCGCCTGGTCGCACCCGCGGTCCGTGTCGCCCATGCCACCTCCTCTTTTCCGCAACCGTCCGGCATCGCGCTCAAGCGGGGCTTTCGGCGCACTGGAAAAGGACTCGGTTCAATGGACGCGGTCGGGTCGCTGATCACCATGCGTGACCAGGTCGAGCACGCGCTCGGGAGCCGCCGCCAGCCATGGCAGGACGAGGGACCAGAAACGCGCCAGGCGCTCGGCCGAGGGCCACTCCGCCTCCGTCATGGCGATCACCGCGAACCCGACCGTGGCCGCGACGATCGCCGTCGTCGCGTCGTCGGCCGAGACGCCCTGCGCCAGTTCTCCCGCGTCCCGCGCCTCCATGACCAGCTCCCGCACGACACCGCGCCACCAGTTGAGCAGTTCCGCGTCACTCTTGCGCGACGGGTCGCCGCTCAGCTTGAATCCGGCCCGGAGTACCGGGTCGTCGGCGGCGGCGAGCAGCAGGCCGAACGCCGTACGGACCAGGGCCTGCAGCGCGGAGCCGGCTGTGCTCTGGCAGCCCTCGGCCAGCTGCTGCCCGGAGCCCGTCGCCTCGGTCTCCACCTCCTTGGCCAGGTCGTCCTTGCTGGTGAAATGGAAGTGCAGCGCGCCGGAACTCACCCCGGCGCGTTCGCTGATCACGGAAAGGGAGGCCATGGCGTACCCGTCGGCGGCAAACACCTCGGCTGCCGCGCGGACCAGGGCCCGGCGCGTCCGCACCGCTCGGTCCTGCTTGACCACCACGCCTCCTTAAGCCTGGGAACGGTGAGCCTAGCAAACCGCACGCTTGGTTTGTTTATAAGGCCTCTGCCTCCCCTCGGACGACCCCACACCAGACCTCCATACGCGCCCTGCCCGCCTCCGGACCGCCGGAAGACAGCAGGACTCCGACGCCCCGGCCGGGGCGTCGGAGTCCTGCTGGTCGTCGCGTCGGGTCAGTCCGCGGGCGTCAGGATCACCGGCAGCTCGCGGTAGGAGTTCATCAGGAAGCTCTGCATGGGCCGGAGTTCCTCCGGGGAGCAGGCCAGCCGCATCCGGGGGAAGCGCTCGAACAGCGCGGCGAAGGCACCGGTGGCCTCCAACTCTGCGAGCGGGGCACCCATGCAGCGGTGTGTGCCGTACCCGAACCCGAGGCTGTTCTTCTCGCGGTCCTTGCGCAGCAGGTCGAAGCGGTCGGCGTGCTCGCCGTAGCGCTCGGGGTCGCGACCGCCGGCCGCGAAGTTGACCAGGATCGCTTCGCCCTTACGGATGGCCACGCCGTCCAGATCGATGTCTTCCACGGCGAACCGCATCGGCGCGTAGGCGCCGGGGGTGTGCACGCGCATGGTCTCGGCGCACACGTCCTGCCAGGTGGCCCGGCCCGCACGGACGTGCTCCAGCTGGCCGGGGTGGCTCAGCAGCGCCCCCACCGCGTTGGCGATCAGGGCGGCCGTGGTGTCCTGCCCGCCCGCGACCATCAGGAAGAGGGTGCCGAACAGCTCCTCCTCGCTCAGCCGGTCGCCCTGGTCCCGCGCCTCGATCAGCGAGGAGGTCAGGTCGTCGCCGGGCTCGGCCCGCCTGGTCGCCACGTGGTCGGCCAGCAGCATGAACGCCTGCATCCGCGCCGCCTCGATCTCCTGTCCGGAGATGGTGGTGCTGAAGACCTTGTGCAGCGCGACGCACAGGGCGTCCGTGGTCTCTCCCTGCGGAATCCCGAAGAGTTCGCAGATGACCCGCATGGGCAGCAGCTCCGCGAAGGCTGTCCGCAGATCGACCGGCGTGCCGGCCGGGAGGGCGGTCAGCTTGTCCACGAGTTCGGCCGTGATCTCGGCGACCCGGGGGCGCATGGCCTCGGTGCGCCGCGCGGTGAACGCGCCGTTGACCAGCCGGCGCAGCCGGGCATGGCTTTCGCCATAGGTGAACAGCATGTTCTCGTTGGCCACCCACGGATACAGCGGCCAGTCCTCGGTGATCTTCCCCTCGATGAAGGCCGGCCAGTGCCGGCGGGCATCCCTGGAGACACGCGAGTCGGTCAGCAACCGCTCGACGTAGCGCTGCTTGACCACGGCCCAGGCGATGACGCCACCCGGCAACTCAACCTGGACGGCCGGGCCCTGAGCCCGTAGCATCGCCGCCTCACCCGCCAGATCACGCCCTGCCACGTCCAGGGCGTAAGGGCAGGAAGTCGTCTTCATCGTCATTTCTCCCCGGGTCTCGGTCGTGCACACGTTTGCGTCGTGCCATGCCCAGGGGATGGGCCCCCGCCCTCCCCTCCGAGGGCGTACGGAATCAACGCCCCCGACGACTGTGCAATTGTCGTGCTGTGCGGCCGACGTCCGGTCGGGACGTCAGCCGGTGGCGCCGATCTCTTCGGCGGCCAGTTCGGTCTCGCCCGGTTCGCCCGCCTCCCGCAGCTTCAGCGCGGCCTCGTACACCCGGGCCCCCCGGTCCGCGGCCGTGTCGAGCTGCATGAGCACCGCCGGGACCGCGATGCTCGCCATCAGGTGCCGATACAGGTCCGACACCCGTTCCTGGAGATCGGCGTGGTTTGTCATGATCTTGGACAGTACCTGTACGCCGGTGAACGCTCCGACGAGCATCCGGGCCGCGGCCGTCACGTCGACGTGCGGCAGCACTTCTCCGCTGTCCTTGGCCTTGCCGAGGATCTCGACGTTGTAGTCGAGCCATGCGCTCATCGGCACCCGCCGGTCCAGGCCGTCGTTCGGAGCTCCCTGATCCACCGTCAGTCGTATGCTGCCCTGCACGACGGGGTCACCCGACGCGAGCAGGTGAGCGATCAGGAACGCCTCGTCCAGGCCCTGCTGGAGTTTCAACTCCTGCTGTGGCGCGGCCGGGACCGCGCTGAGCTGCCCGGCCAGGACCGCCTGTGCCAGCTCCTCCTTCGAGGCGAAGTGGAAGTACAGGGCGCCCTTGGTGACGTCGGCCCGGTGCAGGATCTCGGAGATCGTCGCCGCCTCGTACCCCACCTCGGCGAACACCGCGGCGGCTGCGACGAGGATGGCCCGCCTCGTCCTGATGGCCCGTTCCTGAAGTGCCACGGCCCAACCCTCCGCGCTGTTCATCCGACTCTGCGTTCAAAAAATCAACCGACAGGTTTGCATCCCACCACCCCCTGGTCGAACTATCAACCATCGGGGCGTTCAGTGCCCATCTATCCCCCATTTTGCCAGTTATGGGGCTTGGGTCAGTGCACACTTCACGGGAATGAAACCTTCCGCTTGGTATTTTTCTGGTTCGCTCAGTGATACTACCCGCAAGGTCACTCTCGAACGGATGGGGGGAATGGGAAATTCCGCTCGTGATCCCCTCGGAGCGCCCTCGAGGGCAGCCTTCCCGGGGGTTGTGATTTACCTCTACTGGGCTTGATGAGAAAACCGGTGGGTCCGTATCTTTTGGGTCCTGCACATCCAGCTTCGGATCTGCGACAACGGGGGAGAGAAGGTCATGGCCCTTCTGACAGTCCAGCCCGGCACGCGTCCCGCGGGTGATCACGCGCGACCCGGACAAGAGGCGCCGTTCGCGAGGGAGCCCATGGCGGTGAGCGCCACGGCAGAGACCGAAACAACCCCCGCCGGCGAACTGGCCAGGCTCCTCTTCGGCCAGGGCGACGAGCGGGAGAGAGTCCACCGCAGGTGGCGCGGGCTGATCTGCAACGCAACGTTCCGTCATCACCCTGACCGCTCCCCCGCCGAACAGGCGGCCCAGTTCTACGAGTGGCTACGGCTGGTGAACGACATCGCCGGAGACGCGGAGGGCCTCGCCAGGGACCCGAGCCTGCTGGCGAGCCTGCACGAGTGGGCGGCGATCGTGGACGGCGGCGGGGGCCTGTGCACGGTGGCGAGCATTCACTACAACCTCTTCCTGGGCAGTCTCCTCGACCACGAGACCGGCGACCGGGACCTGTCCGACTTCACGTCGATGCGCCGCGTCGGCACGTTCCTGTGCACCGAACTGGACCATGGCAACGACAGTTCGGCACTGGAGACCACCGCCGAACTCGACCGGGAGACGGGGGAATTCGTCCTCAGCACGCCCCACCCCGGCGCCGAGAAGTTCATGCCCAACACCAGCACGACCGGCGGCCCCAAGACGGCCGTGGTCGCCGCCCGACTCGTCATGGACGGCCAGGACCAGGGCGTCTTCCTGTTCCTGACGCCGCTGAGCGACGAGCGCGGCCTGCTGCCGGGCATCCGGGTACGCCGACTGCCGCTGCGTCCCGGCGCGCCCGTCGACCACTGTCTCACCGGGTTCGACCGGGTACGGCTCCCCCGCGAGGCCTTGCTGGAGGCGGAGCACGGCCGGTACGGCGGGGACGGATCCCTTGTCAGCAACGTGGGCAACCGGCGCAAGCGGTTCCTGCGCTCCATCGGCCGGGTCACCATGGGCAAGCTGTGTATGAGCGGCGCGGCCGTCGGCGCCGCCCGGGCCTCGCTCGCCATCGCCGTACGCTACGGCGAACACCGCGAGGTGGCCGGGCCCAGGGCGGGCGAGCGCATACCGGTCAACAGCCACCGCAGTCACCACGGCCGGCTACTGAAGTCACTGGCCTCGGCGTACGCGATGACGTTCCTGCACCGCTCGGTGCTCGCCGACTGGGCCGCACACACCGACGACAACCGCGACGACATGGAGCGTGAGGTGGCCATCGCGAAGGGATGGATCACCTGGCAGGCCCGCTCCATCACCATCGAGGCGCGCGAACGGTGCGGCGCTCAGGGCCTGTTCGCGGTCAACGGTCTGATCGGGCTCCCCCAGTACACCGAGGGGACCATCACCGCCGAGGGCGACAACCTGGCGATCTGGGCCAAGGCGGCGGCGGAGATGCTGTTCGGCCACGAGGCCGCCTCCGGTGAGACGCAGCCGGCGGGACCGGAGGCGCTGACCGATCCCCGGCATCTGCGCGAGCTGCTCGCCCGGTCCGAGGCCGTCTGGCAGGCACGGGCCCGTGTCGCTCTGCGCCGCGGCCCCTCCAAGAACCCGGTGGCCCGCTGGAACAAGTCGTCCTCGGCGGCTCTGGAGATGGTCTGCGTGCACGCCGTGCTCCGGGCGGCCGATGCCTTCATCGCGGCGGCCGAGCAGGCAGCGGATCCCGAGGCACGAAAGCTGATGGAGCGACTCTGCGTGCTGTTCCTGCTGGATCAGCTGGCCGGCCGCACCGGAGATCTGCTGGCCGACGGGTACCTGAGCGCCGAGCAGGTCCGCGAGCTGCCGTTCGTCGTGGACGAGATGATGGACGACCTCGCCCCGCACCTGACGACACTGGTCGACGCCTTCGACCTGCCCGACGAGTACCTGGCGGGTGTGCCCATCGCCAACAGCGCCGGCGTCTACCTCGCCGACTACGCGGGCGTCACCGAATACGCGGCCTCCGCGTCCTGAATCCATCCGGTCTTGCAATCATCCCTTCCACGGCGTCACGGCTCAGCGGCGCAGCGGTGCTGTTACGCCGTCATGACCCTGTGGGTCACGACGGCGGCGGCGGGACACACACCAGCCGCCGCGACCCCGCCGTCATCTCGGGAGCGCACACCTTCTCCGCCTTTCTGCCCCAGGGCGCGTGGGCCGAAAGGACGAGTTCAAGCCCACCGCGGGCGCCGTCGAGGCGATGGCCGCGGACCGACGACTGCTGGACACCGAGAGGCTGCCGATGAACGGCGACAGTTTCATCACTGCGGAAGGTCTACGACGGCCCCGTCTCCCGCCGTCGTCTCATGGAGCACGTCGAGCATGCGCAGCACCTGACGGCGCTGGGCCGGGCTCATGTCCCCGGCGCGCATGGCGATCGCCCGCACCTGGTGGTCGGCGAGTCTGCGCCGCAGTTCCCTGTCCTCGTCATCCTCGTCCTCACCGAGGAGGAACGCGGCCGTCACCGGCCGGCGGTCGAACCCCCGGTGCTCGTCGAAGAACCTCGCGATGGCCCTGACTACCGCGATGGTCGGGTTGGTGTTGCTGCCGGAGCGCAAGGTGGCGAGATACACACGGGACACCGTGGTGCCGCACCGCGGGTCGCCGCTGATCGCCTTGGCCACCTGCGGGGTGGAGTACGCGCGGCGCCGCCCGCGCTCGTCCACGTACGTGACGGTAGCGAAGAGCTCGTTGAGACGATCGGCCAGCCCGCTCACCGGACGGGGCGATAACCGCCCTGAGTTGTCGTTGTTCACCACCCTGGACCTCTGTCCCTCCCTGAGGCGCTCAAGCCTGCGCGAAGGCCGACTTTTGAAAAATGTAGCGCTCCTTGAGTGCCTCTCTAAAGGTCATCCGTAAAGTATATTTAACAGTCGACGGGGGTAGTAAGCTTGCACGTTCGCCCCTCGCCCGCCGTCGTCCCGTGCGCGCCTAGACACTGGAGACGGAAGAGCGTGTTCCTCGATCACGTCACATTTGCCCTCGGAGATCTCGATGACGCCGTAGAGCGAGTGGAACATTCCCTAGGGGTCCGGTTCGAGACCCCGACCAACACCATTCCCGGAATCACCGGACGGGTGGCCGTCCTGGACAGCGGCTTCATCGAGGTGATGGCGGTCCACGACCGGGAGGAGGCGCAACGGGCTCCGTTCGGCCAGAAGTTCGTCGACTACGTGGACTCGCGCGGCGGCGGGATCTTCTCCGTGACGCTGCGCACCGAGGAGGATCTGTCCTCCTTCAAGTCCGGACTGCCCGAAGGCGTGAGGAACTGCGGACCCATCACCACATGGGTTCCTCAGCCGGACGGCACCAGGATCAATTTCTCGTCACTCTTCTTCGGGCAGTACCACCTCACTCCATGGGTCATCGCCTACGACGGCGAACTGCCCAAGGTGCCGGGCGATCTGGCCCTGCGGGGAATCTGCCTCAACGCCTCGGATCTGCAGTCCGAGGTGGATCGCTACGCCGAGCTGTACCGGGTGCCTCAGGACCGGATCACGGTCGGCAGCCGGGAGGCCGTCATGGAGTTGTCCGACGGATTCATCCGGATGCGACAGGGGGATCCGGTCGGCTTCTCGAGTGTGGAGATCGCCGGGCCCGGCACGACGTTCAGCATCGGCTTCAGCGGCTCGGAGATACAAGTCATGCGGAATTCAACGGGGGATCACGAAAGCAATGAGCCACAAACAAACGGATCTGCTTGACAGGCTCGCGACGCAGTCGGAGCAGGTTGCCGCCGTCGTATGGACCAAATTGCGCCCATTGCTCAGCCCGTGTGAGGCGGTGTGCGACGCCGTTCCCGAACTGACGCCCCGCGCGTTGCCGCAGGCGTTGGACCGGGCGATCGAGCTGTTCCGCGGCAAGCAGGACATCACCGACGGCGATCTGATGCGGTGTACGGAACCCGCCGTACGGCTCGCCGAGCACGGGGTGCGTATCAGCCCGCTCCTCCAGGCCTGGGACCTGGGCAGTTCCACGCTGCTCGCCGAGTACTGGGCCCGGGCCCTGCCCGGCGAACAGCGGGAACTCGCGGCCTTGACCCACTGGATCACCCGGACCGTCTCGGGCATCACGACGGAAGTCGCCGCCGCCTATTCCCACACCCTCAAACAGACCGGACTCGGCCTGCCCCGGCGGGTACTGGCCGACATGATGGTGAGCGGATCCGTCAACGACGAGCTCGCCGCGGCCGCCCACCACGAGCCGGCCGACCGCTACCTGGTGATGGCCTTCGGCCTGCTCGGCGGGACCGCGCCCGGGCCCGCCACCGTCGCCCTGGGCGCGGCGGCCCTCGCGGCGGACGACGCCGGACTGTGCTGTCAGGTCGACCAGCACATCTGCGTACTGGTCCCCTTGCGCTCGCCCGAGACTCCCGCGGTGATCGGCGGGCGGGTCCTGGAACGACTGCGGCAGGCGGACCTCCCCGTGCGGCTGCCGGTCGGTTCGGTCGTCGCCGACCGGGAGAAGCTGGACGACGCGGCCCAGCGGGCCATCGTCGTGGAGTCGCTCGCCGCGGCCGCGGAGCTGGCCAGTCCGGTGGTCGAGGAGAGCGAGATCATCAGTGAGATGGCCATGCTGCGCGACCGCTCCTATCAGGAGGAGATGGCGGGGCTCATCGACCCGTTGCGGCAGCACCCGGACCTGATCGAAACGCTGCGCACGCTGTACTCGATGGATCTGGACCGGACCCGCACCGCCCGCCGGCTGAACGTCGCCCGCCGGACGCTGACGTACCGCATGGAGAAGATCGAGCAACTGACCGGGATCAATCCGGTCCGGACCCGGGGCATCCAATCGTTCACCCTGGCCCTCACGGCGCGCAACCTGCCCGCCGGCACATGACGAACGGGTCGGCAGCCTCACCACGAGGCTGCCGACCCGTTCGTCGGCCATCGGTCGAACGCCCTGCCTCGTCGCAGACCGGTGCCGGTGGCGTCGGCGACGGTGTCGAGGAAGCCCGGCGGTGCTCGCCGGGTGCGGGCGGCAGCAGCGAGGCCTCAGTCCACGTCGGGCACCCAGCTGCCGTGGAAGCCCGGCGGCACCCGGGCGGGCAGGTGGATCCTCGCGACCGGCTCTCCGGTGAAATCCTGCGCCGAGAGGATCAGCAGATCGGTCGCTGCTCGCTCCGGGTCGAAGACATAGGCCATGACATAGCCGTGGTCCTCGGCCGCGCCGGGTCCCGCCGGGACGAACACCGCCTCGGCGATCGCTGACCCGACCGGGAACGTCCGGCGTTCCGTGGTGGAGGTCGTGTAGTCGCGCTTGAACATGACCTCGCCCGAGCCGGTGTCGAAGACCGCGTCGGAGGCGACGGTGTAGCCGTAACGGTGTCTGAGGGAGACGACGCGCTCGTCGACCCGGGGAAACTCCTGGTTCTGGTCGTCGAGCGTCTCCTGAAGGACCTTGCCGGACGGCAGATCGATGGTCCAGCGATCCAGTACCGGGGCGGAGTTGCCGTCGAGTCCCCCCTTCTGCAGCATCCGCGGGAATCTGGTCAGGTCGACCACCACCGTGTCGCCCTCGTCGTAGGCGTTGAGGGTGTGGAAGACCCAGCAGGGTTCGAGTTCGAACCAGCGGACGTCATCGGCCGTGCCGTCGCGGGGCAGCAGTCCGATACGGGCCTGGTGGTCGTGGTTCCAGGCGTACGGCAGCCGGGCCCCGGTGCGGGCGAGGCCGGCGTTGTAGGTGATCGGCAGATCGTAGAGCACCGCGTAGCGCTGCGTCAGGGCGAAGTCGTGCATCATCGGCCCGTCCTCGACCGGGACGTTCACGGTGCGGGTGACGGTGCCCCCGGCGTCGATGACGACGTACTGCACGTGGTCCCAGCCGGCGTAGTAGGCCACGGCGTGCAGCTCACCGGTGACGGCGTCGCGCTTGGTGTGCGCCGTGTAGCCGCCCGGCAGCCCTCCGTCGAAGTCGCACGGGCCGAGCGTCTCCAGCTCATAGCCGAGTTCGTAGGGCCGGATACCGGCCTCGACCAGGGCGAGGGTCCGTCCGGCGTGGCCGATGACATGGGTGTTGGGCGCGGCGTCCCGGTCCGCGAACACGGGGCCCGCGGGCCACGGCTCACCCAGCTTCTGGGCGACGCTCCGCGAGCGCACCCAGCGGTTCCGGTACCACTCGGCCCTGCCGTCGCGCAGCCGCACGCCGTGCACCATGCCGTCGCCGGTGAACCAGTGATAGGCCTCCGGGTCCTCTATGCCCAGTGGGTTGGGGCCGTTGCGCAGGTAGCGGCCGCTGAGCTCCGGCGGGATCCGGCCGGTCACCGGGAGATCGTAGGCGGTGATCTCCTCGGAGACCGGGCCGATGTTCCCTTCCAGGAAACGGTTGGCCATGGGAGTCGTGTTCCTTTCTCCGAGCTGAGGTTCGCCGCTCAGCGCGCGTCAGGCGCATTCCCCGACGCGGCGAGCGTGGCGGTGAGCAGGAAGTTCCGGGGAACCTCGGTCACGTGGCGGGGAAGCACCAGGTAGGGCCAGCGGCCGGACCCGTCCTCGCCGGGCTGCAGAACCTCCCCCACGCTCCAGCCGCACTCCGCGAGCAGTTCTTCGGGCTCGTCGGTGCCGAACAACCAGGGCGCACCGTCATCGGCCAGTGCCCGCAGGAAGGGGCGGGCCACCGGGTTGTCCAGCGCCGCCCTGCTCACCAGGTCACCGCAGAACATGCTGCCGGGCCCGGACAGCCGTGCGACCGTGTGCAGCAGCCGGCGGGCCGCCTCCTCGGGCAGGTAGTACAGCAGGCCTTCGACCACCCAGAGCGTCGCCGACCCGGTGTGCAGGCCGGCGTCCTTCAGCGCACCCTCCCAGGAACCGGCGAGGTCCACGGGCACCGTGACACGGGTCGTGCCGGCGCTGGGCGCGTGCTCCGCGAGCACTTCCTCCTTGGTCTTGAGGAGTGCGGCGTGATCCAGTTCGTAGAGTGTGGTCCCGTCGGGCCACGCAAGCCGGTAGGCGCGGGTGTCCATTCCGGCGGCGACGAACACCACCTGGCGGATGCCGTGTTCGGTGGCGGCCCGGACCACCTGCCGGTCGAGGTAGGCGGTCCGCAGCGCCAGGTACTCGACGGTGACCGGACTGGCGTAACGTTCCAGCAGGCGGAACCCGCTCTCACCCGCGAGTGCGCGGGCGAACGGATCGGTGAACAGGCTGTCCGCGCGTTCCGATTCGATGGCACGCGCGGCGGCCGTCCACTGCGCGGTGAAGGAAACCGCTTCCACGGCATGTCCTCTCTGGGATGGGCTTGGCTGTCTTCGATGGCGTGAACGAGTGCGGGCCGGTGGGGTGCAGGCTCAGAGACGTCCGAGGATCCGGTCCAGTACCTCGCCGAGCACGTGCTTGGGGTCCTCGGCCGGTCCCGTGGCACGCCAGGCCACGAACCCGTCCGGCCGGACCAGCAGCGCTCCCTCGGGGCCCGTTCCGGCGAGGGCGAGCCAGCGGCCCTCGGGCACCTCCAGCCCCTCCCCTCCCATCCGGTACACGTTCAGGCCGGCGCTGCGGGGGGCCGCCAGCGCCTCACCGGCCTCGTACCAGCCGTCCCCGGAGGGTCCGGTCAGCAGGGTGAAGCGGGAACCCGGCAGGTCGAGCGTCGACAGGCGCTCCCCGTCGCGCTCCACCCACAGGTGCGGCATCCGGGAGCCCGGCGAGCCGTCCAGGTTCTGGCGGACGTCCTCGGTGGAGGGAAGCTTCAGGTCGGCCTCGATGACGGCCGTGGAGTCGTAGCGGTAGCCGAGGTGCACGATAGGGGTGGCGACCGCGCCCGCCTTCCGGCGTTCCGCGGCGGCGAACGGATTCCAGTGCAGTGCCGGGTTCTTCAGCCGCGCCATCGCCTGGCGCAGCGTGAACTCGGCGACCGGGTGGCGCTCGGCGTGGTAGGTGTCGAGCAGCGCCTCCTCGGCGTCGCCGCGGATCACCGCGGCGAGCTTCCAGGCCAGGTTGTGACCGTCGGCGACACCTGTGTTCATGCCGAAGGCGCCGAGCGGGGGGATGGTGTGGGCGGCGTCACCGACGAGGAAGACGCGGCCGTCCCGCAGGCGTTCGGCGACGCGGGCGGTCAGCCGCCAGGAGGCGACGCTCAGAATCTCGACGGGAACGTCGTCGGTGCCCAGCGCGCCGCGGACCAGGGCGGCACACCGCTCCGGGGTGAAGTCGTCCGGGTGGGTGCCGGCGGCGGGGTCGCAGTCGACGTGCAGCATCCACCGATCCGTGCCGTCGACGGCGATCAGGACGGCCCACGCGCCGGGTGAGGTGATGTCGGTCATGAAAGGGACGCTGCCGAACCGTTCGTACAGCTCTGCCCGGAAGACGATGTTCATCTTGGGCACGCCGAGCGTCCCCGGGCCCTGGGTGCCGATGCCGAGGGCCTCCCGCACGGTACTCGACGCTCCGTCCGCGGCGATCACATGGTCCGCGTGCAGCACACTGCCGTCGGCGAGCGTCACCGTGGCCCCGTCGGGCCCCGACGTGACGGAGGTGACGGACGCCCCGAAGCGGATGGTCGCGCCGCGCTCACGGGCCGCCGGCAGCAGAACCGCGTCGAGCCGGTCCTGTGGGCAGGTGCCGAGCACCTCGGCCGGAGAGACCTCGGCGATCGTCGGGGTGCGGAAGTCCAGCGAACCGCCGAGCGGCGGGAACGCCGACTCCGCGAGGGTGTTGACCGAACCTCGCCATGCGGCGGTGGGCAGCAGGCCGCAGGCCTCCTCCACCGCCTTGTGCAGGCCGACCTCACGCAGCAGTTCCAGCGTGCGTTCGTTGATGCCGAGCGCACGCGGGTGGTCGAGCGGGCCCGGCCGTCGCTCCACGACGGTCGCGGGAATACCGTGGTGGCCGAGGAAGACGGCCGTGGCGAGGCCGACGGTGCCGCCGCCTACGATCAGGACGGGCACGTGGTGGGAGGGCATGGGAGTTCTCTTCCTCTTCCAGTCGTCCGGGCAGTAGCCGGGGCCGGTCGTACGGGCAGAAACGGGGCCGGCGTCAGCCGGCTGCGGGGCCGCCCTCGACGGCGCCGGGTACGGGTGCGCCCGCGGGGCGGCCGCCCGGGCCACCGGGGCCTGAGGGCGGGCCCGGCCGGTTCAGCCGCTTGACGAGCTTGACGCTGCTCACGACGCCGACGAAACAGATGGCCGCGGTCGCCAGGAAGACCGTGGACAAGGCGGTGCTCAGTCCGTCCCGGAGGGTCTCGACGAGCTGGGCGGGGAAGCCCGACCGGTCGGAGAAGAGCATCTCGCTCACTCCTCGCGGGCCCGCTTCGGTCACCAATCGTTCGGCGGGTCCGTCCAGACCGTTGGTCTTGTTGACGAACAGGTAGTACTGCAGCACTCCGAGCAGACTCACCCCGACGACTCCGCCGAACTCCCGGAAGAGCTGGGTGAGCGACGAGCCGACACCCATCAGGTGCGGCGGCAGCGCCGACTGGACCGCGATCATCAGCACCGGCAGACCCACACCGGTACCCGCCCCGATCACCAGGGTGAACGCCCCGGCCTGCCAGCCGGACGTCCCGGTGTCCATGGTCGCCAGCAGGAGGAATCCGCCGCACAGCAGCGCCATGGACAGCACGCCCATGGCGCGGATGCCGGCCTTGAAGACCATCCGTCCGGCGAACAGGCTGCCCACGATGCTGGCGACCTGGAAGGGGAACAGGGTCAGCCCGGCCTTGCCGATCGAGCCGCCGGTGACGCCCTGGGCGAAGACGGGCACGAAGAAGATCGCGCTGTACATCACCAGGCCGATGATGAAGTTCACCGCGAACGCGGCGGTCAGGGCCCGGTTGGAGAAGAGGCTGAGCGGGATGATCGGTACCTCGGCCCGCCGCTCGACCCACAGGAAGAGGAAGAAGGCGGCGACGCCCCCCACCAGGAAGGGCCACATCAGCGGATCGGCCCACTCGCGCTGTTCCCCGAGCCGGTAGACGCCGAAGAGCACGCCGGCCGTGGACAGGGTGATCAGGACGGCCCCCGGCAGGTCGAGCTTCTGCCCGCTCGCCTCGGTCTTCACGTCGTCGTAGTTGCGGTGGATCAGCCAGGCGGAGAGCAGCAGCAGCGGGGGGTTGATGTAGAAGGCGTAGCGCCAGCCGACGTACTCGCCCAGGGCGCTGCCCGCCAGCGGGCCCAGGAGGCTGCTGAGTCCGAACACCGAGGCGAAGATGCCCTGCAGGCGGCTGCGCAGCCGGGGCGGGAAGTGCAGACCGATCGCGGCCATGCCGATGGGGAACAGCGCCGCCGCCCCGAGTCCCTGCACCGCCCGGGCGATGATCAGTTCCACCATTCCGCTGGAGGCACCGCACCAGACGGAACCCACAAGGAAAATGGCGATGCCGACATAGATCGTCGGCTTCCTGCCGAAGTGGTCGGACAGTCTGCCGTACAGGGGCAGCAGAGCTGTCAGCGCCAGCATGTAACTGCCGAACACCCACGCGGAGAGGCTCACACCGCCGAAATCCGCGACGATTGTCGGGGTGACGGTCCCGGCTATGGTGGAGTCAAGCGCGGAGACCGTCATCGCCACGATGAATCCCCATACCGGGGTCAGCAGGTGGCGAATTGGTTCTTTTCCGGGAGTCCCCGCCTTGGGCTGAACACTGTTTTCGACCAACGGAATCCTCGCTCGGTCGGGCCCCGGATCTCCGGTACGCCGCACGGTCGTCTTCTCTTCTCGCCTCAGCCTGATGTGGCGTCGGCCGCGGCGCAATTTCCCAATGCAGCAGAGCGGTTGGGTGTCCTTCTCGTGTGTGCAGCCCTGCCGGTAACCCCGCGCGCCGGTGAACGAGAAGCGGAATGATGTCTGCCGGACCTGTCATCCCCCCACTGGAGGAGTAGAGAGTTGAGCACGTTCGGCAGTCGCCCCGAGTACAACATCCCGATCATCGAGGAGTACCGCGCGAACCGGCACCTCAAGGGACCCGATGCCAACGGCGCGGGTCTGCTGCTGCTGACGACGACCGGTGCCCGGACCGGCAAGCCGCGGACGAGTCCCCTCGGCCACAGCACGGACGGCGGCCGGCTGGTGGTGGTCGGCGCGAAGGGGGGTGTGCCCACCCATCCGGACTGGTACCACAACCTCCGCGCCCACCGGGAAGCGACCGTGGAGCTCGGTCCCGAGACGTTCCGTGCCCGTGCCACGATCGCCACGGGTGCGGAACGGGACCGGCTGTACGCGCGGCACGTAGAACTCTTCCCGGTGTACCGGGAGTACGAGAAGCTGACGTCCCGGGTCTTCCCCGTCGTCATACTGGAGCGCATCACGAACTGACCGAACCACCGCGCTTCCCAGATCCGCAAGACCCCCGGTTCTACTTCCACGTTGTGCAGAAGCCCGGCCCGGCTCGACTCCCAATAATGAGGAGTACGCGAGCACCGGAAGGGCGCAACCTGTGGACGTCATACGTGACAGAATGATCGCGGGACAGTCCTCCATTCTGGGGGTCTACAACTTTCTCGAAGAAAACGAGCGGCTGACGGAACAGCAGCTCGCCACCCGGCAGCGTCACCTGCTGCACACACAGCTCGAATACGCCCGCAGCCGATCGCCCTATTTCAGCAATCTGCTGCGCGGCGTACCGACGGGGGAACTGCTCTCCTCCCCTGACCGGTGGCACGGCCTGCCCTTCATGGACAAGGCCGTGCTGCTGGAGAACTTCGACGTCGTCCGGACCCGCCCGGACATCCCGCACCAGGCGGTCAGCACGTATCTGGATGACCGGTCCAGGGCCGACGAGCCGTTCAACGACTCGGACGATCTCCTGGTGGTCAGCACCGCCGGCACCTCCGGCAAGCCGGGCCACTTCGTCTACGACCGGGCCGAACAGGCCCACATCAGGGCCCAGTACTTCCGTCTGATGCGGGCGGTGCTGGCCGCAGTCCGTCCCGACGGCCCGCTGCGCTCGGCGGCGATCATCGTGACCGGCGCGCACATGATCGGCTACAAGATGCAGCGCCACCTGCCGCCGGAGTACTTCCAGATGATTCCGGTGCTGCGGGACGGCAGGCCGGTGACGGTCGAGGAGACGGCGGCGTCGCTCGAGGAGTTCGCCCCGCACATCCTGACCTGTTTCGGCTCGACGCTGCGCATGCTCATCGAGTACAAGGAGGCCAACCCCGGCTTCTCCTGGCGGCCCCTCGCGCTCATCAACACCGGCGCGACGCTGGACAAGGACCTGGTGAGCCGGGCCGCAGCGGCGTTCGACGGGGTGCGCGTCTTCGACCTGTACGGATCGACCGACACCGGCTATCTGGCCTGGACGTGCGAGCAGGGCTCCATGCACCTGAACACCGACTGCGCCCTCATCGAGGTCCTCGACGAGCAGGGCCGGCCGGTGCCCGCAGGACAGGTGGGCTCCATCGTGATCAGCAGTTTCTGGCACCGTACGCTGCCGATCGTCCGCTATCGGCTCGGTGACCTGATCTCCCTCGGCAAGGACCCGTGCGCGTGCGGCCGGAGCCTTCCGGTCGTGGGGGAGCTGCTGGGCCGGGAGAACACTCTGCTGTACCGCCGTAGCGGGCGGGACCTGCATCCGGTGCCGCAGGGCGTGTTCATGGAGCTGTTCGAGAACATCGCCGGCGTGAAGCGGTTCCGGCTGGTGCAGGAGGCCGTGGACCGGGTGTCCGTCCTGGTCGAGCCGCTGCCGGGCGCGGGCGTGGACGTCGGCGACCGTGTGACGCACCGGGTGGCTCCGGTCTTCGGTGAGGGCTGCAGCGTCGAGGTGTCGGTCGTCGACACCATCCCCGCCTCACCCTCCGGCAAGTTCCTGCCGGTCGAACGCCGCTTCGACCCCGCGACCACGCGCACCTCCGCGGCCGGCACCGCATGACACGGGTGCGGCCCCGTCGTCCGCCCGGACGACACCGGCCCTCCGGCACGCACAGGGTATGTGCCGGTGCGCCGACCCCACGACCCAACACAAGCGAAGTGAGGGGAAGCCAGCAGTGAGCGAAGGAAAGAAGCTCCGGCTGCGCCGCCTGATATCGGATCAGGGGCGCTCGCTGGTCGTACCGATGGACCACGGCATGAGCGACGGCGCCGGCACGGGGCTGCGCGACATCGCGACCACCGTGGGACAGGTCTCCGCGGGAGGCGCGGACGCGGTGGTGCTGCACAAGGGCCTGGTGCAGACCTGCGCGCCGCGGCTGCACCCGTCGACCTCCCTGATCATCCACATGAGCGCGTCGACCACGCTGGGCCGGCACGTCAACCGCAAGGTTGCCGTGTGTACCGTGCCGGAGGCGGCGCGGCTCGGTGCCGACGCGGTCAGCGTGCACATCAACGCGGGCTCGGAGACCGAGCCCGAGCAGATCGTGGACACCGCTCGTATCGCGGCCGAATGCGACGCGTGGGGCATTCCGCTGATGGCCATGGTGTATGTGCGCGGCTCCAACCCCCAGGACGAGTTCGACCCCGCCAAAGTGGGCCATGCCGCGCGGATGGCGGCGGAGTTGGGCGCCGACCTGGTCAAGTGCCACTACACCGGCGACCCGAAGTCCTTCGCGGAGGTCGTCGAGGCGTGCCCGGCGCCGGTCCTGATCGCCGGCGGCGCCGCGTACGGCGATGTCGCGCGGCTCTTCACCACCGTGCACGAGGCTCTCGAGGCGGGCGCCGCCGGTGTGTCCATCGGCCGCAACATCTTCGAGCACAGCGACCCGACGACGCTGACCCGGCATCTGACGAAGATCATCCACGAGGGTCTGTCCGCTGCCGAGGCGTATGAGCAGTACCAGGACCGCGTGGCCGTGTCGGCGACGCTCGCGCGTGCCGTCTGATCCCTGCATTCCGGCCCCCACCACCACACACATGAAGGCGAAGATGACCGACGTACTGAACGCCAGGACCAAGACCACCGTGCCGGCCGGCAAGCAGCGCCCGTCCGCCGACGCGAAGCCCGCCCCGCGGGCCGAGGTCCGGGACAAGGACGCCGCCACCCCCTCGAACGGGACCTCCTCCACCGCCAAGCGCTACACATGGCACGACTTCCGCCACGTCGCCGACAGCCCCAACCTCGACGAGCTCTACCAGGCCGTACGCCGGGTGCACCCCGAGGGCGCGGTGGTCGTGGACGAGAAGCAGCTCGGCCAGGTTCCGGACGGACTGCGCAAGGTGAAGATCTTCTCCGGCGTGCCGTCCGAGGAGAAGCTCGCCCGCATCCGCGAGACCTACGACGTGCTGCTGCTCGACGCGGACGTCGTGGCGAGCAACTGGTACACGGAGAACAAGGAGCGCATCGGCATCACGGTGGGCGCGGTGGTCGACGTGGTCGACCCGGCCTCGCTCCAGCGGGCCGTGGAGATGACCCGGGCGGTGCGGCTGCTGCTGGTGACGTTCAAGGACGACACCAAGATCCCGCTGGAGATCGTGCTGGCGGACGCCCAGAACCACGGCACCGACGTCGTCATGGGCGTCCGGGACAGCGTGGAGGCCAACGTGGTCTTCGGTGTCCTGGAGATCGGCGCCAACGGCGTGCTGACGAAGGTGACCGACCTGACCGCGATCCACGCCCTCGGCGAGGTCGTCGTCGCTGCCGAGCGCGCCCACGGCCAGGAGCTGACCGAACTCACCGTGCTGGAGACGCGGCATGTCGGCATGGGCGACCGTGCCTGCCTGGACTTCACCTCCTACCTGGGCCTGGACGAGGGCGTGCTCCTCGGCTGCTTCTCCAACGGCGGGATCCTCGCCACCAGCGAGACCCACCCGCTGCCTTACATGCCGACCCGGCCGTTCCGGGTCAACGCCGGCAGCCTTCAGATGTACGTCCTGGCCCCGGGCAACCAGACCTGGTACCTGTCCGACCTGCGGGCCGGCATGGAGGTGCTGGCCGTGAAGACCGACGGCACCGCCCGCCCGGTCACGGTCGGCCGGGTCAAGATCGAACGGCGGCCCATGCTGCAGATCAGGGCCCAGGCCCCCGACGGGACGGTCGTGACCACGATCATGCAGGAGGACTGGCACGTCCGGGTCTTCGGCACCGACTCCCTCCCGAAGAACATCACCGAACTCAAGCCCGGCGACAAGGTGTTCGGGTACACCACGGCTCCGGGCCGCCACGTCGGTGTCAAGGTGGATGAGCTGATCATTGAACAGTGACGCCTGGGGCGGCATCGAGGTCACCGACGCCCACGCCCACGCCAACCGGGCGCTCCTGCCCCGCCTGCTGACGACGATGGCGGAGACCGGCATCTCGGCGGCCTACCTGGTCGCCGGCGGTGTCGTCCCGCCCGAGGAGCTGTCGCGCACGATCGTCACGGAAGGCCCGGGCCGGGACGTCGACGCCGACAACGCCGATCTGCTGGACGCCGTACGGGACGAGGACAGCCTGGCGGTGTTCTACTTCGCCAACCCGCACCGGGCGGCCGACGAGTCCGACCTGGAGCTGATCCGTGAATGCGCCGGGATCAAGTTCGCCCCGGGGGTGCACGGCGTGGGCCATCTGGATCCGCGGGTCCAGTCGTACGTCGACCTCGCCCGGAGCGAGTCCCTGCCCGTGTACTCGCACTGCATCGGCAACGGCGCCCTGTCGGTCGAGCAGTACGCGCGGCTGGCCCGCCGGAACCCGGAGGTGAACTTCCTGCTGGGGCACGCCGGCCGGGGCAACTTCGACCTGCTGGCCGCCCAGGAGATCCGGGACGCCGAGAACGTTGTCTTCGAGACCTCCGGCGGGTTCGACCACGTCATCAAGGAAGCGGTCGCCGTGCTCGGCCCCGAACGGGTGGTGTTCGGCTCGGAGTTCCCCATCCAGCACCCGAGGGTCGAGCTGACCAAGCTCGCCCTGGCGGTGGCGGAGCCGGAACTCCCGCTGGTCCTCGGCGAGAACATGCGACGCCTCATGAGGGGAGCAAGGCAATGAGCGAGTCCGAGCGGCTGCGGGAGGTCGTCACCCGCGCCTACCGCCACTCTCCGTTCCTGCGCGCCAAGTGGTCGGCCGCGGGCACCGTTCCGCAGCCGTGGTCGGAGGAGGTCTTCGCACGGCTGCCGTTCATGACCAAGGACGACCTGCGCAGGGGTTACCCGGACGGGCTGCTCGCCGTCGACTGGCGCGAGGTGGCGGTGGTCCACGAGTCCAGCGGCACCACCGGACAGCCGACGTCCTCGCTCTTCACCGCGCAGGACATCGACGAGTGGCTCGACCGAATGCTGCTCAACGGCGTCGGTCTCGGCCCCGAGGACGTCGTTCTGGTCAAGACGCCGTACTCCATGCTGTCCACCGCCCACCAGATGCACGGAGCGGCGCAGCGGGCCGGAGCGGCCGTCGTCCCGGCCGGCAACCGCACGGAGCTGATGCCGTACAGCAGGGTGCTCCGGCTGCTGCGCGACTACCGGGTGAGCGTGGCGTACTGCATGCCCGTGGAGCTGATGCTGTTCGCCCGCAGGGCGCTGGCCGACGGTCTGCGCCCGGGCACCGACTTCCCCGCGCTGCGCGCCGCCGTCGTCAACGGGGAGATGCTCAGCCCGGCCAAGCAGCGGTTCCTCGAGGAGCTCTGGTCGATCCGGCTCTTCCCGGACTACGGCTCCACCGAGACCACGACGCTGGGCGGGGCGTGCACGTTCGGCACCCTGCACCTGTGGTCCGACCGCTTCCACTTCGAAGTGCTCGACGAGGCCGCCGGCACCTGCTCGGCGTACGGCACGGGGGAACTCGTGGTCACCTCCTTCCACCGGCAGGCCATGCCGATCGTGCGCTACCGCATGGGTGACGTCGTCACCGTGTCCGAGTCCGCCTGCTCCTGTGGATCGGCACGGCCGCAGGTCCGGGTGCACGGCCGCGCGGCGGACCGGTTCCGGGTCGGGGACCGAGAGCTCTTTCCGATCGACGTCGAGGACACCGTGTACGGGGCGCTCCTCGGGTGCGAGCCGGTGTTCTGGACCGGTGCGCTGGACGGGAACGTGCTGCGGCTGAGCCTGGAGGGCACCGACTCGGGGACCGCGGAGCTGGGCCGGCGCACCGATGCCCTCACCGCGGAGCTGGCCGAGCGGCTGGGACTGCGGGCCGACATCCGCGTGGTGCCGCCCGGCACCCAGATGACCCTCGACCGCCGGGCCGAACAGGAAGCGATGTTCAAGCCGGTCTACCTCCACCTGGGACGAGCCGAAGGGCGCGGCCTGGAGTACACCGGCTCCCGATAACCGCCCGTCACAGGGCCAGGAAAGGACTGACGTGGAAGACAAGACGGCTCAGCCGGGCATGTCCGCCGAGGCCAAGGCCGAGATGTGGAAGGCGATGTACTTCCGTGCCCAGGCCGGCATGGAACGCTACATGGTCTCCAACTACGGCTATGGCGCGATCGACCAGTGGATCGACTTCTCCGCGGAGGCCACGGCCAAGCAGTCGGACCGGTACAAGACCGAGGGGGCGGTGCCCTTCACCGAGAACCTGGCCCGCATCCTCGGCGAGTGCTGGGGCTCGGACGTGACGGTCGTCCAGAAGTCCGCCGAGCATTCCAAGGTGGACATCGACAACTGCGGGATCCTCTCCTACCGGCGCGGTGCCGCCCAGCTGGGCATCGAACTGACCTTTGACGACCCGTGCCGGGAGTACTGCACGAAGCTCCAGTCCGCGATCGCGGCCAAGCAGAACCTCAGCAGCTCCTGCACGCTGAAGTCGGGCGGCTGCTCGTGGACGTTCACCAGGAACGAGGAGGAGGGATGACGGCGGCCGTCCGCCCGGCGGCTCCCGCTCCGCCCTCCGCCGACCGGCTGGAGCTGCTGCGAACCACCCTGCGGAAGGCGGCGGACTCCCCCTTCTACGCACCCGTTCTGTCCTCGTTCGAGCCGTCGGAGCTGAGCGAGGCCGACTTCGGGCTGCTGGAGCGGCTGCCCTACACGGACAAGGACGACCTCCGCCAGGCCGGCCTGAGCATCCTGTCCGTGCCGCTGGAGCACACCGTCCGCTACTACGAGTCCTCCGGCACCACCGGCACTCCGACGCCGACGCCCAAGACCAGGCGGGACATCGAGACCAACACCCAGGGACTGCTGCTGAACTGGCGCGGGATCCTGGAGCCTCGGGTCGACAAGGCGATCCTGATGGTCCCCTCCGACATCGCCCCGGTCGCCGACGCGATGGTCTACGGGCTGGAGGCCATGGAGGTCTTCAGCGTCCGTGCCTTCCCCTTCACCCGCGGGGTGTCGGGCTGGGACCAGATCGTCCGTATCTGCGGACAGACGGGCATCACCACGGTCCTGACCACGCCTGGCCTGTGCCTGCACCTGTACTCCGAGCTGAAGAACCGCGGTCTGGAGCCGCGGGACTTCGGCATCGGGAAGATCCTGCTGCTGGGCGAGCTGCTCACCGAGCCCATGCGGGGCATGCTCGAACGTCTGTGGGGCGCCGAGGTCTACATCAACTCCTACGGGTCCTCCGAACTCGGCACCTGCTGCACGTCCTGCCCCGAGAAGCGGATGCATCTGCTGGAGCACATGTACCACTTCGAATGGCTGGACCCGCGGACCGGCCGGATCACGGACGCCGACGAAGGCGAGCTGGTGGTCACCACGCTGACCGCGGACGCCCGCCCGCTGCTGCGCTACCGCACCGGCGACCTGGTGCGGCGGGAACCCGGCGCCTGTCCGTGCGGGCTCGATCTCCCGGTGGTGCGCGTGCTGGGCCGGGTCTCCGACGAACTCGTCGTCGCCGGCCGCACGGTCCGGCCGTACCAGGTGGAGGAGCTGGTGTTCGCGATCCGCGGGCTGCTCGGCTACTGCATCCGGCTCGAGGACGACGGCCGGGCGGTGCTGAGCCTCGAGGTCGAACGCGATCACCAGAGTGACGCCGAGTGCGCGCGCATCCGGCGGGAGGCGGAGGAGGGGCTGCGGTCCCGGGACCTGTCGATGGACGTGGAGCTGACCTTCGACTTCAACGAACTCACCAAGCGGGGAGGGGGCTTCAAGAATTGGAAACTCACACACGTCGTACGGAGCTGACCCTCCTGGGCAGCTGGGACCTCGGCGCCTGGGTCACCTCGGTGCTGCTCGACGGCGACCGGGTGGCCGCCGCGACGTCGGCCGGCGAGCTGGTCCTGGGCCGGTGGGGCGTGGACCGGCCCGAGCACCGGGTGGGTCTCGGCTGTCCCGTCTCCGATCTGGCCGCCCACGCCGAGGGCTGGCTGGTGTCCCTGGAGTCGGGTGAGCTGGCGCTGGCCGGCCCGTCGGGCGCCATCGCCGGCCGGTACCCGGGACTGGGCGGCTGGCGGCTGGCCCGGTGCGAGGACGGCTGGCTGTCGGTCGGCCGCAACGGCTCGGTGGCCCGGCTCGACGAGGGGCTGGCGACGCGCTGGCGGCACGACGGCGACTCCGGCTGGAACATCACCTGCGCCCGGGGGCTGGTCGTCACCTCCAGCATGGAGGGGTCGGTGACCTGCCGCTCGGCGGACTCCGGAGAGGTGCTGTGGCGCTATGCACAGGATCTGCCGGTCTACGGGTGCGCCGCCGTGAGCGAGGGCTTCGTGGCGGGGACCGCCGAGGGTTCGCTGCTGCTCCTGGACGACGACGGCGTGCTCGTCCACCGGGCGTCGACCCCCGCCGTGCGGGAGGTGACGGCCTTCGGTCCGGGCGTTCTGGTGGCCTGCGTCGACGGCACACTGCGCGCCTACTCGGCGCGGCTCGCGGAGGAGTGGCGGTTCACCACGGGGTCGTGGGTCAAGAGCACCGCGGTGGACGACAGCACCATCGCCGTGGCCTCGGCCGACCACCACCTGTACCTCCTCGATCTCCAGGGCCGCGAACTCGGCCGTCACCGGGCCGGCCACACGGTTCTGAGGACGGACCGTTCAGGATCCGACATCGCGGCCGGCTCGGCCGATGAACAGCTGTATTTCCTGCGGCACACACCACACGTGAGGAACCACGCACATGCCTGACCACATCGCGGCAAAGGTGGACGTCTGCGTCATCGGCGCCGGCCCGCACGGACTGGCCCTGGCCAAGGCTCTCATCGACGCGGGCCGGGAGATCGCCGTCGTCGACCGGGAGACCGACCGCACGGGCAAGCGGCAGACCATGCTGATCCAGCCCGGTGCCATCAAGGCGCTCGACCGGCTCGGCGTCCGTGAGGCGATCGAAGCGGCCACGCACAAGCTCGACGGCTACGACTACTACGTCAACGGGCCGCGGATCGCCGCCCTGCGCTACGCGGACCTCGACGACAGCCCCTACCCCTACGGGCTGGGGGTGCCCTACCGCACCATGCAGCACGTGTTCCTGGACGAGCTGGGACGGCACGCCGGCTTCCGCCTGTTCGACGGGGCGACGGTGACCACGCTGCTCAAGGACGCCTACGGCGCCCTGAACGGCGTGGCGTTCACCACGGGCGACGGGAGCGAGGAGCAGGTCGTGGAGTGCCGCCTCGTCGTGGCGGCGGACGGTGAGGGTTCGCCGACCCGCGCCCTGGCCGGTATCACCGTCCAGCCGACCACCTGGGACTACGAGGCGATCACCTTCCTGGCCCCGCGTCCCGAGGGCTGGCCCTCCGTACTCAGCAACTACCGCTCGGACGGCAACCGTTACCTGGGCCTGGCCGCGTACTCGCCCGACGAGGTGAGCGTGCTGTGGGGCATCCGCAGCGGTTCGTTCGAGGAGGTGCGGGAGGAGGGCTTCGACGCGCTGCGGGAACGGATCCTGTCCGTGGAGCCGCGACTGGAGCCCTCCCTCGCGGGCATCCGCGGCTGGGAGGACGTCCGGCACCACTCCTTCCCGGGCCACATCGCCGACACCTGGGTCGCCGACGGCGTGATGCTCATCGGCAGCACCGCGCACAGCCTGACGACGTTCGGCGGCCAGAACATGAACCTGGCCCTGTACGACGCCGCGTCCGCCGCCCGGACGGCACTGCGGGCGCTGGACGCCGACGACCTGTCGGCGGCGTCGCTGCGGGAGTTCGAGCAGGAGCGCAGGCCGCTGGTCGAGAACATCGCCAAGTTCCAGACCCAGGCGGCCGCTCCGGACACGAACGGCTCGGGCGGTCCGGCGGCCGAGGCCGTGGCCGCGGGTCTGCAGCAGATGTTCCGTTCCATGGCGCTCGGGCCCGAGGCATGGCAGACGCCGGCCGCCGCGCCGGCCGCCGGTGCGGCGCAGAGTGGGTCCGCCGCGATCCCGGACCGGATCTACAACTTCGGCTTCCGCTACGACGAGATCCTCAACTGGGCCTGGCGCAAGACCCCGAAGAACGATCCCGTCATGACCGAGATGGGGATGTACGCCTGGCAGCACCAGGTGCCGATCATCGGCCCGCTCTCCGGCCGTCTGCTGTGGCAGCTCGCGACGATGTCCCGCTCCCGCCGCGTCTTCGAGTTCGGCTCGGCGATCGGGTTCTCCACCATCTGGCTGGCCCGTGCCGTCGGCCCCGAGGGCAAGGTCTACTACACCGAGTCCGACGAGACGCTCGCCGAGCGCGCCCGCGAGTTCGTCGAGAAGGCGGGGGTGGCGGACCGCGTGGAGTTCCTGATCGGGGACGCCGTGAAGAGCTTCCGGTCCGTCGAGGGCGACTTCGACCTCGTCCTGTGCGACGTCGACAAGCGGCTGTATCCGACGGTGCTCCGCGAGGCGGTGCCGCGGCTGCGCGACGGTGGTCTGTTCGTCGCCGACAACGTGTTCTGGAACGGGGCCTGCCTGAACGGCTACGGCGACGAACCGATGGGTCGCGCGGTGGGCGAGATGCTCGACGAGATGCTCGCCGAGCCGTCCCTGTTCACCACGCTCCTGCCGCTGGGCGACGGCCTCGCGGTCGGGGTCAAGTCATGACCGTCCGCATGGTGGCGATCGGCGGCAGCCTCGGCTCGCCTTCCGGAGCCTCCACCACCGAGGCCGCGCTGCGGTGCGCGGCCTCGGTGGCCACGGCGCTCGGCGCCGAGGTGGAGTTCTTCACGGGAGAGCGGCTGCGCCTGCCGCCCTACGACCCGTCCGCCGCTCCCCCACCGGCGGTGTCCCGGATGCTCGCCGCGGTGGCCGGGTCCGACGCGCTGCTCGTCGCTTCCCCCGCCTACCACGGCGGGGTCTCCGGGCTGGTCAAGAACGCCCTGGACTACCTCGAGGGCCTGCGCCAGGACAGCCGGCCCTACCTGGAGCAGCGGGCGGTCGGCTGCATCGGGGTCGGCGCGGGCGCGCAGGGCGCCGCGGCCACCCTGCACGGCCTGCGCCAGATCGTGCACGCGCTGCGAGGCTGGCCCACCCCTCTGGGGGTGGCCGTCAGTACGGAGCACGACCGTGCAGAACGGCTCGGCACGCCCGGCGGGCTCAGCGCCAAGGTCGTCGGGCAGCTGGAGACGCTGGGGGCCGAGCTGTTCGAGTTCGCCCGGATCCGCCGGGCGGCTCACAACGCGTCCCCTCCCCTCCCCCGGCAGGCGGTGGGCTGATGGAGCAGCCCATCGTCCGCGGCGCCCATTACGACACCGGGGTCGTGAAGGTCACCCTGGACGGCGTGCCGGACCGGCCCGCCGCGGTGGCGGCGGTTTTCCGGTGCTGCGCGGACGCCTGGATCCGGCCGGACCCCATCCGGCACGGCTGCCCGGCGCCGGGGCTGCGCCAGTTCACCCTGGTCGTGCCCGAATCCGACACGCTCGCCGTGGTCACCGCCCTGGGCCGGGCCCGGACCGCCATCGGGTACACCGCGCTGAGCCACGACGCCGGGATCGGAACCGTGACCCTGTCCGGTGCCGCCCTGGCCACGCACACCCGGATCATCGCCCAGTTCTTCGAGGCGCTCGCCCAGGGCGGGGTTCCGGTCCACTTCGTGTCGGTGACCGACACCCGGATCACGGCGGTCACCCCGCGGCACCGGGCCGCCGCGGCCGCCCAGGCTCTCGCCCTCGCTTTCGGCCTCGGTCGCGATGGCGTCAACTCCTCTGCCAGGCAACCACGTTATCGTCTGACCGAAGCATGACCCGAGGCATCCGATCACCTGGTGGAGGTTCTCCCATGGCTCAGGCCCCCAGCCGTACGTCACGTGTGTCCGTGCTGGTGGTGGGCGGCAGTCTCAGCGGCCTGTCGTCGGCTCTCTTCCTCGCCGCCCAGGGCGTCGACTGCCTGCTGGTCGAGCAGCACCCTGGGACGTCCGTGCATCCCCGTGCCCGGCTGGTGACCGCGCGTTCCATGGAGCTCTTCCGCTCCGTGGGCCTGGAGGAGCGAGTGCGCGAAGCCGGCGACCCCGGCCCCATAGGGTTCGTCGTGGCGGACACTCTGGCCGACGAGCACTACGAGCCCACCGGGGACCACCAGGACGAGACGCTGGCGATCAGCCCCACCGGAATGCGGCTGTGCGACCAGCAGTTGCTGGAGCCGCTACTGGTCGACCGCGCCGTGGAGCTGGGCGCGGACATCCGGTTCGGGACCACGCTGGTGAGCTTCGAGCAGGACGCCGACCGGGTCACGGCCACCCTCCGGCGTCGAGACACCGGCGAGACGTGGACCGTGGAGTGCGACTATCTGCTGGCGGCGGACGGCATCCGCAGCCCGGTCCGCGGACGGCTCGGCATCGACCGCCATGGGCCCGGGGCGATGGGCCGCTCCGTCAGCGCGATCTTCGACGCGGACCTGACACCGGTGCTGCGCGGGCGCCGCGCCATGGCGGTGATCGTCAAGCGGGCAGGTGCGTTCCTCTTCGCCCGCGGCAATCGCGACTCCCGGCTGTGGCAGATCGGCTTCCCCTACGACGGCACCACGGACGACAGCCCGCAGGCGCTGCACGAGCGCGTCCGGCACCTGGTGCGCGTCGCGGCCGGCATGCCCGGGCTGGAGGTGGACGTGCACAGCGCCATGGCGTGGGAGAGCGCGGCGCTGGTCGCCGACCGGTTCCGCTCCGGCAGGGTGTTCCTCGTCGGGGACGCGGCCCACGCGATGCCGCCGACAGGCGGCTTCGGCGGCAACACCGGGGTCCAGGACGCGCACAACCTCGCCTGGAAGCTGGCAGCCGTGCTGCGCGGGGCGGCGAAAGAGGCCTTGCTGGACTCCTACGACACGGAACGGCGGCCCGTGGCGGACTTCACCGTGCATCAGACGCTCGCCCGGCTGGGGCAGACCGCCCAGGCGGCGGACCGGGCGACGGTACAGCTCGGCTACACCTACCCGGCGGCGGCCCACGACCCCGCCTCACGGCCGGACATCGCGGAGGACCCCTTCCACCCCAGTGCGCGGCCCGGCACCCGGGCACCACACGTGACACTACGGCGAGACGGGACCCCGATCTCCGTCCTGGATCTCTTCGGGCCCGGATTCACCCTGCTCACCGGCCCGGACGGGGGTGACTGGATCCGGGCCGCCGGGACAATCCCGGCGGCCGGCACCGGGGTGTCCCTGGCCGCCTACCGGATCGGGGCCGACGACTCTCTGCACTGCCCGGAGGGCGACTTCCTGAAGACGTACCGCATGGGGCCGCGGAGCGCCGTACTGGTCCGCCCCGACGGGTTCATCGGCTGGCGTGCGGAAGCGGCCGGCCCGGACCCCGCCGCGCGGCTGGCCGACGCTCTGGCCGGCCTCCACGGCGCATGACCGCGGGCCCGGCGGGCCAACCCTCGGCGGTGCGTGGGCGGCCGCGCAGCAAGGCGGCGGACCGGGCCATCATGGCGGCCGTGGTCCGTCTCGTGGACGACGGGGTGACGATCGGTGATCTCTCCGTCGAGCGGATAGCGCGCACCGCCGGTGTCGGCAAGGCCACCGTCTACCGCAGGTGGGCGACGAAGGAGTCCCTCTGCGTCGACGTCATACGCAGCATGGCGCCGGACCCTGTGCCGATGCCCGGCACCTCGGTGCGCGACGATCTGGTCGCCGTGCTGGAGAACGTGCGGCGGCACCACACCGCACATCGCGCTCCGCTTCTCGTCCTTGACGTGCTGACACACCTCAAGACGCTGCCGAGGCTCTGGGAGGTCTACACCTCGGAGGTGATCGAGCCATGGCAGCGGTCGGCCCTCGCCGTGCTGCGGCGCGGTGTCGCCGACGGGGAGATCCGGTCCGACGTGGACGTGACCCTCCTCAACGACCTCCTGATCAGTCCTGTCCTGGTCCGTAGCGTCCTCATGCCACCCGAGGCCCTCTGCCCCGACCTGCCGGAGCGTGTCGTGGACACCTTGCTGGCAGGGCTGGGGGCGCAGGCGCCCGGGTGATCCGCACCGGCTCCACCGCAACTCCACCACCCGTGCCGATACTCGGGCTCGGGAGCACTGGGGCGGGGCGCCCGCCCGGTATGCCGATCGGAAGGTATTGCTGTGACAAGCCCTGAAGCCTCACTCGCCCGGATGCGCGAGTACATGGTGGGACCCTCGCGGTTCATGAACCTCTACGCCTGCTTCGAGCTGGGCATCGTCGAGGCGCTGCGCAAGGAGGCCGGCCAGACCGCGGCCGACCTCGGCGCGGCCGTCGGCGCCAAGCCGGATGCCGTGGAGCAGTTGCTGCTCCTGCTGGTGAAGGAGGGCTTCGTCGCCCGGGACGAAGCCACCGGCGGATACACCCTCGATGCGCTCGCGGACGTCCCCGAGGCAGACCTCCAGCGTGTCCTCACCTTCATGGGCATGATCAAGACGGGCATGCTGCGGCAGCTGTACTACCTCGCCGACAGCGTGCGCAGCGGCAGCGCCGTCGGCCTGAAGGAGCTCTACGGCTTCGAGGGCACGATGTTCGAGGCCGCGGCCCATGTCCCGGAGGTGCGCGCCGCGTGGGGGCCGCTGGCGCAGAGCGAGACCGCCAGCGTCTATCCCTGGTTCTTCCGGAGCTTCGACGTTCCGGCCGGGGCGAGGGTGCTCGACGTGCTGGGCGGCAACGGGCTCGGCGCGATCATGACCTACCGGTCGAAGCAGTCCCCCGGTCTGCGGGTGACCACCTTCGACCGGCCCGCCCTGGAGGCCGAGTGCCTGCGCAACTTCGAGGCCCAGGGCGTCGCGGAGCACTGCTCGTTCGTGGGCGGTGACGTCCTGGAGGCCCTCCCGGGGGGCTTCGACGTGCTGCTGCTCAAGCAC
The DNA here is from genome assembly GCF_040613075.1 of Streptomyces sp. NPDC006314. NCBI lineage: Bacteria > Bacillati > Actinomycetota > Actinomycetes > Kitasatosporales > Streptomycetaceae > Streptomyces > Streptomyces sp. NPDC006314. The sequence goes on from NZ_JBEXRL010000013.1 coordinate 29,854, forward strand.
TTCGTGGACATGTACGACAAGGACGAGGTCCTCACCATCTTCAGGAACGCCCACCAGGCCCTGGAACCCGGTGGGCAGATCGTCGTCCTGGCGCCGGTGTATCCCGAGGACATCACGGACACCGACGACTACCAGGCCGACTTCTTCCCGGCCTACATCCTCGGCTGTGTGATGGGACGCGGCGGCCTGCAGAAGCTGTCCACGTACCGGAGCTGGCTGGAGGAGTGCGGGTTCGAGGTCACGAAGGTGGTCGCCAAGGATCCCGCCGACATACCGGCGGACGCCATCATCACCCGCGTCGTCATGTGCGCGACGAAGCGGGACTGAGCCGGCGACGTGCCCGTCCGGCGCTGACCAGGCGCACAACCGCTCTCGAGGGGCGGTCCCGTACGGGGCCGCCCCTCGGCCGGCTTGTGCCGGGCGCGCGGCGGTGGGCTCTCGCTGTGCCCGGTGTACGTCAGCGGCGCCCGCCGGCTTGTGTGTTGTCGGCGAACGCCGCTGACGGCCGCGCCGGTGGACGTCCGCCTCGAGGGCGGTCGTCCACCGGACACGGGTGGTGCTGGTGTGCTGGTGAACCGGTCAGGAGGCCGGGAACTTCAGCAGCTCGCCGTTGCTGGTGGTCGTGTTGTTGGTGACGTAGACGTCACCGTTCGAGGAGACCTCCAGGCCCGTGGGCTGGGCCAGGCGGCCGCCGGTGTCGATCGGCGTGAGGGCACCGGTGTGCCTGTCGATCCGGGTCAGGCCGCCCGGCAGCAGGCCGGTCGACGAGTAGCCGGTGGCGTAGGACAGCGCGATCAGGTCGCCGTTGGGGGCCACCCGGAGGTCGATGGTGTTCGTCAGACCGGTGGCGAAGACGGTCGGCTTGCCGCCGGGCACGTAGCGCCAGATGCGGCTCAGGTTCGGCTGCATGCTGCTCAGGTCGGAGATGTAGAACGCGCCGTCCCAGCCGCGCACGATGCCGGTCGGTACCGCCTGCGTCTGTCCGGCCGGGGTCAGCGGACGGACCAGCGAGGACTTGACGGCCGAGGACACGGCCGGCGGGGTCGGCAGGAGGTTGTTCGGGAAGACGGCCTCGGTCTCGGTGGTGCCGTCGGGGTGCACCCGGATCAGGTCGTTGGCACCGGCGTCGACGACCAGGTAGTCCCGGCCGTCCCGGGCGAAGTACCACGGGTTGGAATAGACCTGGCCGTTGCCGGTCACGGAGTCCGGGTCGTGCTCGACCTCGTGCTTGACCAGGTCGCCCAGCATCTTGCCCTTGGCGACCGTCAGCGAGCCGAGCGGGTCGCTGCCCGGGCCGAGCGTCGCACGGGTGTCGAGGTTGCCGCTCAGACCGCTGACCACACGGTAGGTTCCGTCCCAGGCGGCCTGGGCCTGGGTCGCTCCCATGATCGCCTTCTCACCGTTGGCCCGGACCTCCGTCTCCGACGGCAGACCCGTGACGACACGGCCCTTCTTGGTGCCCTTCACCCGGTAGACGGAGCCGGTGAAGCCGAGGCACTGGGTGTTCGGCACCGTGCACGTCTCGGAGCTGGTGCCGGCCTCGGCGACCAGCAGTGAGCCGTCGGCCTGGATCCGGACGGAACGCGGGTTGTGCAGACCGGTCGCCAGGACCTCGGGGGTCGGCGAGATCTTCAGCGCGTGGGTGCCGGACGCCGCCTGGGGCGTGGCCTGGCTCGGGATCACGGTGGCCGTGAGGCTGCCCACGACTGCCGCTGCCAGGAAGGCCCCCGCCCAAGACTTGCGTGTTCTTAACATGTCTCTCCTCAACTTGGCACGCCCCCGCAGTCGGGGGCGAATCCAACCGGCGTCACCATAGACGCCGGAAACCTCATTCGTCCTCCGCGGAAAACCCCTCGAACTTGAACGGAGTTGGCCGCGACATCGTGTGCGACATCGGAATTCCGCAATTGCACACCGGAACGCACGGCCGCATTGCCGTGGTCGTTGTCGCACCGGGGCACGGAATCCGGTCTTTCGGTGAAATCAGGCCCGTCAGCCGATTCCCGCCAGCCGCAGCAACAGCGACTTCACCTCCGTGGCGGCGAGTTGCCCGAAGACCTCGCCGGGGCGGGAGCAGAGCAGGACCGGTCCGTCCTCGGGGCGGTCGGGAAGCCTGCCGTGGCTGCCGCGCACCGGTGAGGGTTCCAGCGGCACGACGGCCAGCCGGTAGCGCATGCCGAGCTTCTTGCGGGCGAGCGCCTTGGCCGCCTTGACCTTCACATAGGGGTCGAGCGGGTCCATGAACAGCTCGGCGGGATCGTAACCGGGCTTGCGGTGGATCTCCACGAGCCGCGCGAAGTCCGGGGCGCGGGCGTCGTCCAGCCAGTAGTAGTACGTGAACCAGGCGTCCGGCTCCGCGACCGCGACCAGCTCACCGGAGCGCGGGTGGTCCAGGCCGTGCTCCTTCTTGCCCTTGCCGTCGAGGAGTTCACCGACACCGTCGATGCCTTCGAGTACCTCCCGCACACCGGGCAGGTCCTCGGGCCGCCGGACGTACACATGCGCGAGCTGGTGATCGGCGACCGCGAAGGCGCGCGAGGCCATGGTGTCCAGGTACTCCATGCCGTCCTGGGTGTGCACCTCCAGGTAACCGGCACGGCGCAGGGCCCGGTTGACGTCGACGGGCCTGCTGACCCGGGTGATGCCGTACTCGGAGAGGACGACCACCGTGCGGTCCTCGGCGGCGGCTTCGTCCAGGAGTGGACCGAGTGCCGCGTCCAGATCGGCGGCGGCCTTCAGCGAGCGCGGGTCCTCGGGGCCGAAACGCTGGAGGTCGTAGTCGAGGTGCGGCACGTAGCACAGCGTCAGGTCGGGGTGCCGGGTGCGGTTGAGGTACCGGGTGGCGTTGATGATCCACTTGCTGGACACCAGGTCGGCGGTGGGCCCCCAGAAGTTGAACAGCGGGAACGGGCCCAGCCCGCCCTGGAGTTCGTCGTGCAGGGCGACGGGCCGGGTGTAGAAGTCGGGTTCCTTGCGGCCGTCGGCGTAGTAGATGGGGCGCGGGGTGACCGTCCAGTCGGTGTCCGCGCCCATCGCGTACCACCAGCAGACGTTCGCGACCGTGTAGCCGGGGTGCAGGCGGCGGGCGGCGTCCCAGAGCTTGTCGCCCTCCACGAGTCCGTTGTGCTGGCGCCACAGCAGGACCTCACCGAGGTCGCGGAAGTACCAGCCGTTGCCGACGATGCCGTGCTCGGCGGGCATCGTGCCGGTCAGGAAGGTGGACTGGGCGGCACAGGTGACGGCCGGCAGCACGGTGCCGAGTTCGGCGTACGAGCCGCGGCCCCCGAGTTCCTTCAGACGGGGCATGTGACCCAGCAGCGTGGGGGTCAGTCCCACCACGTTCAGGACGAGCAGGGGTGTCGGGGTCTTCGTCACGGCTGCTCCTTGAGTCCGAGGCCGGTCAACAGGTCACGTGCAAGGCGGAGTTCGGCGGCGATGCCGTCGGCCAGCTGGGCATCGGTGGCCGGACGTGCCTCGACCGGCAGGGCCTGCCAGGTGTAGGTCTCGACCTCGAAGTGACGGCTGCGCGGCACGGGCCCGCCGACCAGAGCGGCGAGCGTCTCGCGCAGCACGTCCAGGGTGGAGGTCAGCGGCGGTGCGGGCGGGGCGTGCAACGGTACGTGGAAGTGGGCCCGCCAGGGCACCGTGTCCGGCAGCGCGCTGCCGGCCAGTGCCGGGCCGAGGTCGTCGGTGCCGTGCAGGACCCCGTCCACCCTGGCACGGGTCTGGTGCAGGAAACGCGGCTCGTCGAAGGCGGCGAGCGCCGCGCGGACCGCCGGGTCCCGAGGGGTCTCGGCGTGCAGGGCGGCGGAGAGCTGCACCTTGGGCACTGGGATGCCCGCCCGCTCCAGGCCGTCCAGTGCCACTGCGGGCTCCTCGAAGCTGGTCGCGAGGTGGCAGGTGTCCAGGCACAGGCCGATGCGGTGACCGGGCAGGGCGGCGAGCGGGGCGAGCGCGTCGGTGGTGGTCTCGACGGCGCAGCCGGGCTCCGGCTCCAGGGCGAGGCGGATCGAGCGGCCGGAGGTCTCCTCCAGCTGGTCCAGCCGTCTCGCCAGCTCGGTCAGCGCGATGTGCGCCGACTCGGCCGCGGCCTCGTCGAAGCCGGTGCGCCAGGCCAGCGGCAGGGTGGAGATGGTGCCCTCGAGGACGTCGTCGGGCAGCAGACGGGCGAGCAGCCGGGCCAGGTCGGCGGTGTACTCCAGGCGTTCCGGCTCGGTCCAGTCGGGCTTGTAGACCCGGTACTTGACCTCCTCGGCACCGAAGCCCTGGTAGGGAAAGCCGTTGAGGGTGACCACCTCGAGGCCGCGCCGGTCCAGTTCGGTGCGGAGCCGCCGCGGTGCGGCGGGGTCGGCGCTCAGGGCGCGGACCGCGTCGCGGGCCAGCCACAGTCCTATGCCCAGGCGTTCGGTGCCCAGGCGGCGGCGGACCGGTTCGCAGTGGGCGGTCAGCTGGTCGACGACACCGTCGAGGGTCTCGGCCGGGTGGACGTTGGTGCAGTACGCGAGGTGAACGGTCGAGCCGTCGGGGTGCCGGAAGCGCACGGCTCATTCGCCCCCGCGCAGGATGGAGTTGCCCTCGTGCAGCGTCTCGGGCCTCGCGACGTCCAGGACGAGCCGGCCGCTGAGCCCGTAGAAGGCGACGGGGTTGCGCCACAGCACCCGGTCCACGTCGTCCTCGCCGAAGCCCGCGGCGAGCATCGCGTCACCGACCGCGCGGGTCTTCAGCGGGTCACTCTTGCCCCAGTCCGCGGCGGAGTTGACCAGCACCCGCTCGGGCCCGTACTCCTTCAGGACGGCGACCATGCGGTGCTCGTCCATCTTGGTGTCCGGGTAGACGGAGAAGCCGAGCCAGGCGCCGGAGTCCTTGGCCTCCTTGACCGTGGTCTCGTTGAGGTGGTCGACCAGGACCCGGTCGACGGGCAATCCGGACTCGGCGACGACGTCGAGGGTGCGGCGCAGTCCCACGAGCTTGTCGCGGTGCGGGGTGTGCACCAGGGCCGGCAGCCCGTGCTCGGCGGCGAGTTCGAGCTGCGCGGCCAGTGCGGTGTCCTCGGCCGGTGTCATCGAGTCGTAGCCGATCTCGCCGACCGCGACCACGCCGTCCTTGGCCAGGTAGCGCGGCAGGTCGTCGAGGACGGGCACACAGCGCGGGTCGTTGGCCTCCTTGGGGTTGAGGGCGATGGTGCAGTGGTGCGCGATCCCGTACTGCGCGGCCCGGAACGGCTCCCAGCCGAGCAGCGCGTCGAAGTAGTCGCGGAAGGTCTCCGGCGAGGTGCGCGGCTGACCGAGCCAGAAGGCGGGTTCGACCAGTGCGCGCACCCCGGCCGCGTACATCGCCTGGTAGTCGTCGGTGGTGCGCGAGGTCATGTGGATGTGCGGGTCGAAGATGCGCATCAGGCTTCCTTGGCGGTCAGGGCGAGTAGGTGGTGCAGGTCGTCGGGGACGGGCCGCCCCGCGGCGGTTCGTTCCGCGGCGAAGTCCATGAGCATGCGAGCGAGTTCGGCATCGCCGCGGGCCCGGTCCGCGAGGTCGGCAACGGCGGCCAGGGGCACCCCGGTGAACAGGCACTTGAGGACGGCGTGGCGCCAGGCGTGGGCGTCCAGGTGTGCGGCGGCGTAGGGTCCCACGGCCGCGGCGACGAGCCGGGTGTCGTTGGTGCGCAGGGCGTCCTCGATCAGCGGTACGCCCGCGTCCGGAGTGAGCGGGAGGTGGGGCAGGGCCAGCAGGACGGCGCGGCGTTCGGCACCGGTCCCGCGCTGGTAGAGCCGGGTCACGGCGGTCGCCTCGGGGCGGGCCGTGTGCAGCAGCAGCACCCGGGCCGCCTCCGCCGCCTCCGGGAAGCCGCACTCCCGGCCGGCCGACGCGAACCGCAGTTCCCAGGCCGGTACTCCCCGGCGCGGCGGTGCGGCCGGGTCGGGGTGCGCGGCGTCGCGCGCGTCGGCGAGCGCGGCGTCGAGCCAGGCGGCTCCCTCGGGACGGAGGCGGGCCAGCAGTTCCTCTCGGGTGATCAGCATGCGGACTTCCTTACGCGGACGGTGCCGGGGAGACGGGGGTGGGCGCGGAGGTGGCCGCGTCGGGGCGGGCCGGGTGCGGTGGCGTTCGCTCGGTGGTGGGCGGGCCGTGGCCGCCGGGCCGCTTCTCCTCGACCGCGGTGAGCTGTGCGCGCAGGAACTCCATGGAGGTCCGGGCGAGTTCGGGCCCGGCGTGGGAGTGGCGGGGCAGTTCGACCACGGTCAGCCCCTGGTACCCCGTGGCGTCGAGCGCGGCGAGCACGGGCGGGAAGTCGATCTCGCCGTCGCCGAAGGGCAGGTGTTCGTGTACACCGCGCCGCATGTCCTCGATCTGCACGTGCCGCAGCCAGGGCGCGGCTGCCCGCACGCAGTCGGCCGGGGGCAGTGGCTCCAGGCACTGGCAGTGGCCGATGTCGAGGGTGAGGCCGAGCAGCGGGTGGTCGCCGAGCCGTGTGCGCAGCCGGTGGAAGTCGGCGAGCGACTCCAGTAGATGGCCGGGCTCCGGCTCGACGGCCAGCGGAACTCCGGCCTCCGTCGCCGCGTCCAGGACCGGGTCCAGCGAGTCGCCCAGCAGCTCCCAGGCGGCGTCCTCGCCGACGCTCGCGGGCCGGATGCCGCTGAAGCAGTGCACCGCGTGGGCGCCCAGGTCCGCGGCCACCTTCACCGCGGTGACCAGCAGCGCGGTCCGCGCCGCCCGCGCCCCGGTATCCGGGTCGAGCAGGCTCGGGCCGTGTTTGCGGCGGGGGTCGAGCACATAACGGGCGCCGGTCTCGACCGTGACGCCCAGGCCGAGCGCACCGAGCCGGTCGGCGAGCCGGGCGACGCGGCCGGCGAGACCGGGGCCGAGCGGATCGAGGTGCATGTGGTCGAGGGTCAGTCCGACGCCCTCGTAACCGAGGTCGGCCAGGACGCCGAGGGCGTCGTCGAGCCGCAGGTCGGTCAGGCCGTTCGTGCCGTAGCCGAGACGGATGCTCATGTGGGGCTCACCTTCCGGGCCAGTCGGCGGGCCACGGGGACGAGTCCCATGAGCAGCCCGGCGGAGGCGAGCGCACCGGAGCGCGCCGCGAGGGCCGCCTGGAGCGGGATCAGCGCGCGGATGCCGCCGCCGACTGCCCGCTGGGTCAGCGGCGGTGACGGGTTGAGTGTGGCGTGCCAGAACGGCTTGGCGGCGGTGGCCACATAGGCGCCGGCGAGCGCGGTCTGGGCGAACTCGCGCGGTGAGCGGGGCGGCTCGGTCCAGCGTTCCGCACTGAGCGGGCCGCTGCCCTGCCGGCCACGGGCGAGCGCGGCGAGGACGACTGCCGTGGCGAGCGCGGCGAGCGGCCGGGCCGGCGAACCGCCCTGGGTCTCGGTACGGGAGACGGTGGTGACCGCATAGGTGTGGGCGCCGAGCGCGGCGGCGGGCAGCAGTGAGCGGCGTACCGCCCTGCCGGTACCGACGGCGGTCGCCGGACTCCGTTCGGCCGCACGGGAGCCGGCGGTGGCCACGGCGCCGAGCAGCAGGTCGAGGGCGCGGGCCGCGGCCATCGTCGCCGGGCCCGCCGGGGTGTGCTTCAGCCGCAGGTCGTACGCCCAGACGGTGCCGGCGAGGGCGGTGGCGCAGAGCGCGGCGGGACGGCACGCGGCGAGGGCGAGGCCGATCCCGGCGGCGGTCAGCCCGGCCGCCGCCGTCAATGCCTGTGCGGGGGCGATACGGCCCGAGGGGATGGGGCGGTGCGGCCGCTCGACGGCGTCCTCCTCCCGGTCCGCCCAGTCGTTGAGTGCCATGCCCGCCTCGTACAGGCACAGGGAGGCACCGGCCGCGAGGGCGGTGCGGGCACCGGGGCGCAGTCCGGTCACCGCGGCCCCGGCCAGTGCGTCGCCGGGAACGGTGAGCAGGGCCGAGGCCCGCAGGAGTTCCGCCCAGTCACGGGCGGTACTCACCGGGACTCCCCCAGTCGCGCGGCAAAGCCGAGGAGGGCGTCGTACTGCTCGGCCAGCGCCGAGGACTCGCCGTCCGGGTCCTTGAAGTAGAAGCCCAGCTCCGGAAGGCTCCCGGCGATCCCCGCTTCATGGGCGCGGGCGGTGAGCCGGGCCAGGTCGAGCACGAGCGGTGCCGCCAGTGCCGAGTCGCAGCCCTGCCAGATGGTCTGCAGGATCATCCGCGTGCCGAGAAAGCCGTCGAACGCCACATGGTCCCAGGCGGTCTTCCACTCGCCGAGCACAGGCACGTCGTCGATGTGCACCTCGCCCTCGGGCAGCACGCCGAGGCTGTCCTCCAGGACCCGGTTCTTGCCCGCGTTCTTCGCCGCGGCGGCTGCGGAGTCGGCGAGCGCCGCCCCGTCGCCGCCGCCGAGCAGGTTGGTGCCGGACCAGGCCCGTACGTCCAGGGCCCGCTGCCGGAACATGGGCGCGAGCACCGCCCGCAGCAGCGTCTGCCCGGTCTTTCCGTCCCTGCCCGCGTACGGCACCCCCGCCGACCGGGACAGTTCCTCCAGGGCCGGGTGACGTACGCCGGTCGACGGGGTGAAGTTCACGTACGGGCAACCCGCGCGCAGGGCAGCCGCCGCGTACAGCGTGCTGGCGGGCAGCCGGGCATCACCCGCGGCCGGCGCGGGCTCGGTGGAGGCGACGTTCACCACAACGGTCCGGGCCACCCCGGTGCGGAGGGTGAAGTCCTCGATGTCGGCGGCGAAGGCCGCGATCAGCTCCTCGTCGGAGCGGGTGTCGCCGGGCACCGGTCCGCCGCTGCGGATCTCCTGGTCGGCGGTGACGAGTTCGCCGAGCACCGCTTGCGGGAGTCCGTGCGGCAGGACGCCCTGTTCGGCGAGTGCTTCGGCGCGCTTGGGCAGCGGCCAGTCGACGGTGTCGTGGCCGCCGAAGACGAGGGAGGACAGGGCGGGTAGCCCGGCGGCGGCGAAGGGCCCGGTCTCGGTGACCATCCCCGTCGTCGCGCGCAGCCCCGCCGCGAGCGCGGCGCAGCCGGCGATCGCGGTCGTGGCGACGGATCCGCGGGCCCCGATGAGCCACACGCCCGTGCCGGGCCCGCTCTCAGGTCTGGTACGGGTACCGGGCGTCTGGGCAAGCTCGGACACGGAAGTCCTCCTGATGTGCGTCGGTTCTGGCAAGCGGGGGTGCCGAGGACGGGGCAGCGGTCCGGGGCGGACCGCTCGCCGGTGTCCGGCGTCGGCGGGTGGAGTCGGCAGGTGGAGTGGGCGGAACGGTGAAGCGGGCCCGGCCCGCGGCCGGACCGGTGGTGCGGTGTCCCGGTGGGAGGAACAGGCCGTAGCCCCGACGTGTGCCGCTCCTCGTCTACTGGGCGGCGGAAGCGGTGGCGGTGCGTCCGGTGCCCCGGGATGCGCGTGCGATGTGCTCGTACGTCGTGGGGAGGGGGCGCTGTTTCGGGGCACTACTCGGGGCACTGCTGCAGCTGCTCGGCCAGCTCGCTCCAGGCGGCCGCGCAGCTGCGGGCCAGGTCGGCGACCTCGGCGACCCAGTGGCCGGGCAGTCCGCGCTGGAGGGTCTCGATGCCGTTGCCGTCGACGGAGTACTGGCGCAGCCAGCGCAGGGCGCGCCGGCCCGATTCGCTGAGCCGCAGGGAGGGGTCTTCGCTGAGCTTGGCGAGCAGCTTCTGCCGGTCCACCAGGACGGCCTCGCCGTCGACGCGGGCGGCGGCGGGCGTGCGCTGCCGGTTCGCGACAGCGGAAGTACGTTCTGCGCCCGTCACGTTGCGATAGCGGCCCGGGACGGGGTCCTCGCCGCGGTCGATGCGCAGGCGCACGTCCCGCACCGTGGCCGGGGAGAGCCCGGTGGCGCGGGCGACCTCGCGCAGACCGGCGTCGGGCCGGTCGAGGAAGATCGCGGCGGCGCGGCGGCGGCGCTGACCGCTGTCCAGGGGGCGCACCCGGCCGTCCTGGCCGAGCCTCGCTCCGGACTGCGCGGTGTCCGCTGCGGAGGACTGCGAACGGATCCGGGAGACGGTCTTGTCGGAGATCCCGGTGGCGGTGGCGATCGCGCGGTCCGACCACTGCGGGTGGGTCAGGAGGACGCGTGCCGCCGCGGCCGCCCGGTCGGCACGGGAGAGTGGCAGACCGTGGGTGACGTTGGCTCTGACGGACAGGAGGAAGGCGGCGGCGGCGTCGCAGTCCAGCAGCCGCGCGTCGATCTCGGTACGGCCGTTGAGCAGGGCCGCACGGATCCGGTGGGCGCCGTCGATGACGCGCAGTGTGGGGCGGTGCACGATGATGGGCGGCAGGCAGTCCCCGGCCTCGGCGAGCACCCGTACATGGTCGTGGTCCTCCCCGTCCAGCCGGGGGGAGTCGTCGAAGAGAAGCGAGCCGATCGGTACGCGGGTGATCGGGCGGGACTCGACCCAGACGGACGACAACTCGATCTCGTCGAGATCGACAGCCGGGTACGTCAACTGCTCGGCCAGCGACAACCCGCACCTCCTGACAGCGATCCGGAACCGGAATCCGTTGCCGCACACTCTGCACACCGGTGGTTGACGTCCACTCGGGTCTGGATGGAAGCCCGGTGCGGCCCCGATGGCGCCATAACTCGTTTCCGCCAGCCGTATTTAGACGGGCCGGGACATGTCTTAATGGCGATGAGCCACGAGTTCGCATCCCGAAAACGGCGGGCGTTCCGACGGCCGCAAGGGAGGTGAGGTCTGTGGGATGGCCGGACCCGGCGGCCCGCCCCGAACCGGCTCGACGGATCGAGACGGTCATGGATGGGCGCGGCGCCGGCACGTGCCGCCATCTGGGAGAACCGGTTGTACAAGCCGACCGCCACAGGGCCGGTCCCGTCCGGTCACACGGTCAGGGGCGGAGAGGTACGGCGGCGGTGTCCGCGACGCGGGCCGGCACCACGTGGTGCGCCATCCCTTGGTACTTCTTGCCCCGGCGCCCGGCCTTGCGTACTTCTCTTCCTCATCCATGGCCGACGCCGACTCCGTGTACGCGAAGATGGCGTGAACCGGCTAAGGGAAAACTCCAGTGGGCTCAGGGATTACATTTCTTGGTTGCGCAACCGATCGGCGAACACGCTTTCCGCTCCTCGGTCAGCGACGCGAAGGACTTCTCCGAACGGCTCTCGACGGGCCGCGGTTCGTGTTGCCGCCGCTCCGGATACGACTACGACTGACGGGTGCGACAGCATGAGAAAATCGGCCACCGTGTGATCGGCTGGGTCGCTCGGTGCGGGCGGCGAGCCGCTGGCACGCTGAGCACGACCGGCTGGGCGTGGTGGCGGATGAGGTGAGTGCCAGGGCAAGTCGTCGTTGGGGGTTGTGGGGCGGCCGCAGCCGCCCGGAACCCCCAGCGACGACTTGCCGCCGGCGGTGGGTGGGGTTACCTGGCGAGTTCGGCCAGTTCATCGAGGCGGGTCAGCTTGTGCGGGTTGCGGACCACGTAGATCCGGGTGACCCGCCCGTTCTCCACTTCGAGGCTCACCGCGGCCGGCTCACCGTCGAACTCGATGCGGCCGGCGGGTGCGCCGTTGAGCCAGACGGTCGTGGTCCGGAACGCGGTCACCACACGAGGGGCGCGTGCGAGGATCTCCGCGACGGTTCGGGCCCCGTGGACCGGTGCCAGAGCGGCGGTCACGAGCCCACCGCCGTCGGTGACCAGGACCACGTCGGGCGCCATGATCTCCAGGAGCTCCTGCAGTTTCCCGGTGCGCAGGGCCCGGAGGAACCGCTCGACCACGGCCTGCTGCTCGGAGCGGCTCACGTGGATGCGCGGCCGGCGGGCCGCCACATGCTCGCGTGCCCGCCGCGCGATCTGCCGCACGGTGGCCGCGGACTTCCCGATGGCCTCGGCGATCTCGCCGTAGGGCATGTCGAAGACCTCGCGGAGCACGAACACCGCGCGCTCCGTGGGCCCGAGGGTTTCCAGCACGGTGAGCATCGCGATCGAGACGCTCTCGGCGAGTTCGATGTCCTCGGCGACATCGGGGCTGGTCAGCAGCGGTTCCGGCAGCCACTCCCCCACGTACTCCTCGCGGCTGCGGGACAGTGTCCGCAGGCGGTTGAGTGCTTGCCGTGTGACGACCCGGACGAGGTATCCCCGCGGGTCGCGTACCTGCGTGTGGTCGACGTCGGCCCACCGCAGCCAGGACTCCTGAAGCACGTCCTCCGCGTCGGCCGCCGACCCGAGCATCTCGTAGGCGACGGTGAACAGCAGGCTGCGATGGGCGATGAACGGATCATCGGTCATGACGTCACGCTACGACGGGCGTCTCGGGACGCTTGGCCAGCGGGATCTCGCAGGCGTCGGAGTAGCCCTGCGAGGTGACGCCATGGGCCGTGTTGACCCGGGTGGAGAGGTTGGCGAAGCCGATGAACACGGTGAGTTCGACCAGGGCGGCCGGACCGAGCCGGGCAAGCAGGCTCGCCGACAGCTCGTCGGTGACGGTCGTCGGGGTGTTCGTCATGGCCTCGGCGTACTCCATCACGTCCCGCTCCAGCGATGTGAACACATCCGAGTTCCGCCAGTTCGGCACCTGGCTGGCCTTGTTCAGATCCAGGTTCTGGTTCAGCGCGGCGAAGTAGTTGATGTCCAGGCACCAGCTGCAGCCGACCTGCGCCGCGACGGTCATGTGCGCGAACGTCTTGAGGCCCTCGTCGCAAGCGTTCCACTGGGCCGCCTTCCCGGAGAACTCCAGGCTGGAGGTGGCGACGTCTGGCTGGTTGAAGGCCACCTCTACGGGCTCCGGCACGGCACCGAGTTGCCTGACCAGGTTCTCCTTCAGCTCGGTGGGCAGCGTTGCCTTGGGTATGCGCGGGGTCATGGTGTTCTCCTCATCCGGTGGCCTGTTGGCCTGTTCGACATGAAGACACCGCAAGGGCCGCGAGTGTGACATCGGCGTCGAGGCCTGCCCTGACGCCGGGAGCGGCCACCACACCGCGGCAACCCCTGTGCGGGAAGGAACGCGCCGGGCCTTGGGCCTCAGTGGCCCTGTTCGGAGCACCTCTCGATGACGTTGCGCCCGACGGACGCGTGTCTCTCAGACTGCGGGGCCAGCGGACTCCGTCTCCAAGTCCTCCGGGTACTCGATCTCCGCCCAGTAGGCGGATGGAGACGTGTAGGCGGGTGCGGGGCCCTTCTCGGACTTCTCCGTGCCCCGTTGCTCGCTGAACTTCGCCTTGCGGAACAACGGGTCGTGAACCCGGTATCCGCGCCACATCAGCGGGGTGGGAGCGGTGCTGGCGAAGGATGCGGCCAGACCCTGCCGGCTCTCCACCGTGAACGAGGGCCTCAGGGCCACCGCGGTGGTGGGATCGATCGCCGCCTGGCCGCGCAGCCGGACGGTCGCCTCGCCCGTGCGTCCGGCCGAGACCAGGACCAGGCTAGGGCCGCCGACGAGTACCTCGGTGACGACCACCCAGTCGGGCTGCCATTTCCCCTGCTGATGGAGGTCCAGCACGCGCCGCTCCACGGCGTCGAGATCGGCGAGCCGGTGCACGGTCGCGTCCCGCGTACGCAGCACGAAGGCTCCCTTGCGGGTGAAGGTGTAGCTCACGTCTCCTTGCGCCTCGACGGCCACGGTGGTCACACCCGAGCGGGTCAGACCGACCGACTGCGTCACACCGTCGCTCGAGGCGTACTCGATGTCACCCTCGACGCCCACGGTGTCGGGCTTCGCCTCGATGGTGAGGTTCTCGAGCGTGGTGAACTTCGTCCAGTTGTGGGAAGGGAAGGCGCCCACGTCGCCGAGTGCCATGGGAGTGCCGGGAAGCCAGACGGGCAGTCGGTTGCACCGTTCACGGATCTCGTGCCAGAAGGCGTCCGGCAAGGAGCTGCTCATGATGTCGTCCCCTCGGTGGTGGTACGGCGGTCAGGTGTGGGCTGGTGATGCATCGGTGTACGTACGGCTCGGCAGCGGTGCCACCTGGAGGGCCGACATGCCGTACAGGGAGTAGAGGAGCCCCATCGGGTTCTTTCTGGCGTTGAGCAAGTCCCACTTCGCCTCGTAGAGGGCTTCTCCGACGGTCCTGCCGTTCAACAGCTCGAAGTAGAACCGGCGGGAGAACGCGTGGGCGTGCCGGTCGGGAAGATGGGCCGCGGTGGCGATGACCCCGCGGTTCTCGTTCTTGTGGAAGGGCTCGATGACGGAGGCCAGTGTCCACGGATCGTAGACACCGGTCGAGCAGGCGTTGAGAAAGACGAGGGGCTTCTCGAGGGGGCGGTGGCGCCTCTCCTTCCACTCCAGAATCAGCTTTCCCAGAATGTCCTCGACGGGGATCTCGACGGAATCGCCGTCCTCCGACGCCAGATGAAGGGCGAACTCCCCCTCGTCGGCGCCGAAGTCGCCCGCTCGCGCCACGCAGTGGCAGGAGAAGTGCATGATCTGATGGGGGTGTTCCACTCGGCTGCCGTCCAGTCCGAGCCCGGGGTCCGCCAGATAACGGGCGATCGTGTCGGGCCCGGGCAGGGGGTCTCCAGGGGTGGGGCAAGGCCCCTCCAGCCGGATGGAGTTCCGGGTCCGGAAGAAGGCGAGCTCCCCGCTCGCGCCGGGATAGTCCGCGTGCCACAGGAAGCGCAATGTCAGCCGGTCGTCTTGCGTGGACAGCCACCGGCTTTGCGCGGAGGTCTCGTCGACGAGCGCACGTTCGACGACGGCACTGAAGCCGGGGAAGGAGCCCGCTGCCTGTTTCAGGCCGTCCATGTTCTCCGCCCGGTCGTCCCGGAACAAGCCGAACAGCGGTATGAGTTCCCAGGGCAGGAACTGGGCGACGCCCGGCTCGACGTGCAGCACGGGTATGCGTCCTGATGCCTGGTGGAGCGACGGGCACCAGCGCCTCATCGCCCGGTCGAGCTCCCAGACGGACTCCTGCGCCCTGATCAGCGCGCGTGAGAGCAGGAGTTTGCCCGACTTCGCGAGGTGGGCCAGCGCCGGGCCCGCCTGCTGGAGAGGAAGCGTGCCGGCTCTCTGCCATGCGTTCTTGGCCCGCTCCAGATCATTGCCGAAGCGGGCGCGCAACATACGCAGGATCGACGGATCGTGGATCGGCAGCGGCAACGGTTCGGGATCTCCGGCACCCTTGAGTTCCAGCCGATAGCCATCCGCGCCACTGAGGGCCCGGATCGTGACGTTGGGTGCCGACGACTGCCGCTTCATCGTCCCGCCGGAGGTACTTCGTCGACCACGATGGAGAGGGGCAGCGCCTGCACCAGACCTCCGGACGAGTAGACCGCCACCCGGATGTCGTAGGTACCGGCCTCCACCGCCGAGACGGTCGAGCGGAACCAGGCCTGTCCCCCCGCGACCTGGGCGCGCACCGAGTGACGCGCCGGGCGTACCGTCATGAACGGCGCGTCGACGGTGAGGTCGAGGTCCACCACATCGGCCGACTGCCCGGACACCACCAGCAGTTCGTCCGCGACACCCTCCGCTCCGCTCAACAGGCGCTCCGGCCGCTGCTGGTGTTCGGCGCCGAGTCCGACGCAGATGACGACGGTGGCCTCCCGCCCTTGCCGGATATGCCACTCCGGCTCGTCATCCACCCGTTCTACGCTGTCCGCCTGCTCCAGAGTGACCGCCAGGCCGCCCCGGAAGGCCTTGGGCGGAGACGGGGACAGCGCTTCCCTGATGCTCTCCCCCACCTGGACGAGAGGTGCCGGGTGCGATGAAGGATGGTCGTAGTCGAGCGTCGGCGGCTGTGCCTCCTCGGCCGACGCGGGCAGCGCCTCACGCTGACTCCGGCGGCGCAGCACCTCGGTCGCCGCGAACACCGCCGCGGCCCCGATCGCGCCGACTCCGGTGAGCAGCAGACTGCCTGCCATGGGGGTGGCGGCCGCGGTGGCCATCGCTCCCACCGTCGCCAGGACCCCTGCCCCGGAGGCCCCGGCCTTCAGCAGTTTCTCACCGGCCACGTCCGTGGGAGCGTGTTCGCCCGGCCGAGTCGCCCCGACGTCGCCGGCCCAGCCACCGGAGGGCCTCCGGTCGGTCCGGGACCCGTCCGGTGCGGGTGTCAACGTCTCCTCGCCCGGTGCCGGTGCGGGTGTCTCCTCGCCCTCTGACGTGGTCGGCGTTCCTGTCGGCCGGACGGAGTGGTCAGCACCCGCGGTGGGCCGACTCTGCTGTGGATAGGAGAGGTCGTGGGAGCGGAGGGCGCTGTGCCGCCATTGTGACGACAGGGCTGCGTTGGTGACCCGCTCTCTCTCCTGATTGGCCGGGGCCGGCAGGTGCAGCGCCTCGTAGAGGTCGAAGCGGTGCAGGTCGAAGGCGACCCGGAGCGAACTCCCGTAGGCCACCGCCGCGCGGACCGCGCTGGGATACGCCATCGCCGCTATGCCGAGGGGCGCCAGCCATAACACCATGGCGGCCACGGTCGAGCGCGGCCAGGCGATCAACGAGGCCGCGGCTGCCGGAAGGCTGAAGACGAAGAACGAGACGTACATGTGCAGCAGTCCGCTTCTGGCGTCCGCCTCGGTCCGCATGCGCTTGCCCAGCACCTGGTACAAGCGGGGCCAGGCAAGCCTCACATCAAGGCCGTAGACGTCCTCGATCTGTTCGTGCGCTGCCGCCAGGGCGTTGCCGAGCGCCGTGGGTCTGAGCAGTCCGTCGTTCATCGGGTAGCGTTCACTCAGCCATGCGGACATGCTCCGCACCTCGATGAGCAGCTCGGGGTCCGAGGTGGCGCGGGCCTGTTCGAACTGACTCGTCAGACGACGTCTCGCGATCTCCCGGCGCCAGCGCTGACGTGCCCTCAGCAGCCGGGACACGCTCCCCCACCAGCGGTCGCCTTCCACCAGACGGGTCAGGGCCGGTGCGCAATGGCTCAGGAAGAGCGTCGCCGTGAGGATCAGCACGACGAGGCCGGTCCACTGCAGACCGCTCAGCGTCGCAAGGCGATGTTGCAGCACGTCCGTTGAAGCGGCCGGCCCGTCGGCCAGGCCGAGGGGCAGAGCCGTCAGATAGCAGACGACGAGCAGTGCCGGAAGCAGGGCGGGCGTGAGGAAACGGCCGGGCTGGGGAGCGTGCACCGGTACATCATGCCGCCGGAGTCGCGGGCAGGGGACGGCTTTGCCCCATCTCGATCCAGCTGCTCCCGGCGGCCGCTCTGCCGCACCTCCATGATGGCCCCGCGCGGCTCCGCCGGCCGCGCTCGGTCGGGACACGTCGCGGCCAGCGATGCCGGGTTGTGCCGCCCCGTCCTGTGCCGCCTCACGTGCCTCCGGCCTGGTTCGATGCACAGCCGTCCTGCCCCCGCGCGCCAGGCCGGACGGCCCCCGCTCGAACGCCGGCCGGTGTGGCCCTGAGCGCTCAGCCGGCCGGCGGCTCTGTTGTGTCGGTGCGGGTCGCCGGCCGGGGCACATGGCAGAGCGAGCAACAGGGGACGAGGTCGCCGGTGGGAGCACGGGGACGGCCTTCGACGCCACCGGCGGCGACATCGTTCGCCTGACCGAGGCCGAAGGGCACCCGTTGCATCCTCAAGTGCCCACATCCGTAAGGTTCCCGTCGTCTTCCGCGGTCACCGCCGTCGGGCGGCCGTCCACGACGGTCGTCACCACGGTGGGCGGCACGGGTGCGGTCTGCCGGTGGCCGGCAGAGCCTCGGCCGCCCGGCGCCGGTTGGCCCGGAGGCGGCGGAGGTAGGAACGGGCCATGGGCCCCGGGGGAACGCCACGGGCGAAGGCCCGCATGTTGCGCTCACCCGCGTTGTAGCCCAGGGCGAGGAGTTCGTCCCGGGTGTAGCGGCGTGTGTGCCGCTCGGGCAGGTTCCGGTCGAGGTCCCTCAGGTGCAGGGCCGCCACGTGGACGGCGAACGCGGGGTCGTCACGCAGGTCCTGCCACCGGCCGGCCAGGCTGTGCGCCCGCCGCACCTGCTCGAACGTCGCCCGGTGCATGTTGGCGACGCCGAAGGACGCATCGGGCTTCCACCACTGCCACAGCCGCTCCAGCAGCGGATGGTGCGGCTTGTACGCCTCGTTGTGGAGCACCGCCATCAGCAGCAGCGGTGACACCCCCGTCTCCTCGGCGCTGCGCACCACGGACGCGGCGTAGTCGGCCGGATCGTACGCGCCCGGCCGCAACGGCGGGGTCCGGACGCTGCCGTGGTCGGCCGGCCCCGGCCGTTCCCCTGACGCCGCGGTCGCTTCCTCGGTCATCCCTTGCCCCAGCCTCCCTGATCGCCACCTGCCGGTGCGGTGGCCCGCACGGGCGTCCACCGTGGGGTGCGCGTGCCCGCGCGAGGGAGCCTCACTCCGCCGTGCCCGGTACCTGCCCGGCGTGCACGCGACGGCAACACGTTCGGTTGATGGTCGTGCGGCCCTGGGGCCGACACGCCCGCGCCCCGCTCGGTGTCGGTGCGCACACCTTCTTCCGTCTGCCGGTACGGCGCGCCCGCAACCGTGGCGGCGGCGATCGCGTGCGGTGAAGTCGTGTGGCGCGGGTATCGGCAGGGAAACGCGTGACGCGACTGCTCGGAAGGATGACGATGAGGCCGACAAGTCAGCTGCGACGGCTCAGGGCCGTGTACGCAGGCGGTGTGGCCGCCTGGACCTTCTGCCTGTTGCTCAGCATGGTCCGGGGCGACGGGTCGGCACGGCAATCCGTGCTGCTGCTGGGGCTGCTCGCCGTCTTCCTCGTCCTTCTGCTGTGGTCGACCTGGTGCCTCTGGGAGGCCGGGACGCACCACCCTGCGGACCGGGCCGAGGGCATGGCGACCACGCACATCGAGCGGATCTAGCGGGGCGACGGCCGGCACGGTGCGGGCTTGTACGCACGGTGCGGGCTTGTACGGCACGGTGCGGGCTTGTACGGCAGGGGAATGCCCGGGTGGGGCTCGCAGGCCGACGGGCGCATCCGGGGTCCTGCGGACAGAGCTCCTTCCGGCCCACGCATCGCACGCCGCACGCGTGGAAGAAGGGCCCCATGACTTCTCCCACGGAACAACAGAACGCCGCCGACTTCTACGACTTCGAGGCCGCCTTGACAGAGGAGGAGCGCAAAGTCCTGCTCAAGACACGGACGTTCATGCGTGAGGAGGTTCAGCCCCTGGTGGCCGGGCACTGGGCCGACGGAACGTTTCCCAGGGAGCTGATCACCCGTTTCCGGGAGAGCGGACTGGCCGGGCTGCCGTACGAGGGCTATGGCGACCACGGTCCCGCTGCCAGCCATGTGCTGACGGGCATGATGGCGATGGAGATGAGCCGCGTCGACGCTTCGGTTGCCACCTTCTTCGGCGTCCACAACGGACTCGCCATGTACGCGATCCACCTCGGAGGCGACCAGGACCAGCGCGACCGCTGGCTGCCCGGTATGGCAAAGATGGACACCATCGGGGCGTTCGCGCTCACGGAGCCGCTCGACGGTTCCGACATCGCGGCCGGCATGCGCACAACGGCCCGGCGCGACGGCGACACATGG
Organism: Streptomyces sp. NPDC006314; assembly: GCF_040613075.1. Taxonomy (NCBI): domain Bacteria; kingdom Bacillati; phylum Actinomycetota; class Actinomycetes; order Kitasatosporales; family Streptomycetaceae; genus Streptomyces; species Streptomyces sp. NPDC006314. Next base: position 49,222 of record NZ_JBEXRL010000013.1, read on the forward strand.
GTGCTCAACGGCGCCAAACGCTGGATAGGCAACGCGACCTTCGCCGACCACGTCGTCGTCTGGGCCCGGGATGTCGCCGACGATCAGGTCAAGGGGTTCGTCGTCGGCAGGGACACACCTGGATTCAAGGCCGAGAAGATAGCCAACAAGACGTCGCTGCGCATCGTCGAGAACGCGGACATCACACTCGACAGCGTTGAGGTGCCGGAAACCGACCGGCTGCAGAACGTGTCCTCCTTCCGCGATGTCGCCGAGATCCTGCGCGCCACGCGCAGTGGTGTCGCCTGGCAGGCCCTCGGCGTCATGATCGGTGCGTACGAACTGGCCCTGCGCTACGCCACGGAGAGGCAGCAGTTCGGCCGACCGCTCGCGGGTTTCCAGCTCGTGCAGGACCTCCTGGTGAAGAGCCTGGGCAACATCACGTCGAGCTGGGGCATGCTGCTGCAACTCGCCCGGTTGCAGGACGCCGGGGTGTTCCGGGACGAACACTCGTCACTGGCCAAGGCCCACGTCACCGGCCGCATGCGCGAGGTCGTGGCCTGGGCCCGGGAGATCTTCGGGGGCAACGGCATAGTCCTCGACTACGAGGTCGCGCGCTTTTTCGCGGACGCGGAAGCCATCTACTCCTTCGAAGGCACCAGGGAGATGAACACGCTGATCGTCGGAAAGGCGATCACCGGGCAGAGCGCCTTCGTCTGACCGCCGCGGGCACGGAGCCGGACGGGGGGGAACGCAGGCCGTGGGCGGGTAGGAGGGGCTCCCGACTCGCCTGCGGAATCCACCGGTTCCGTGCACGGATCGGTGCGCTGGGCGTACTGCGGCGTGCTGCTGTTCCCGGGGCGATCGGCTCTGTCGGTCCTGGTGCGCACGGCGGTCATGTCCCTCGGAGCGATCGGCGTCCTGCTCGTCCAGCGACGCAGGGAGATACATGCCGCCGGTGGCTCGGCGTACGATCTCGTGTCACTTGATCTCAAGCTGCGCACGGCGAGGTACCTACCGCTCCGCAGGAGCGTCGGGCCATGCGCGACCTCGTGGCACAGCGGCTCCACCGCATGCGCCACCGGGTGCCCGCCCTGGCCGGCCTGGCGGTGCTCTTCACGGCCGTCACCGGGCTGATGGTGCTGACCGGGGCGGCTCGTCAGGCGATCGGTTTCTCGGTACTCACCGCGCTCTTCGTCGGCTGGAACGGCTACCACAGCAATGTGCGGCACACCGGCGCCTGCGGACCATGCGCACCGCCCTGACAGGCGGGGACAGACCACCGCACCCCGGTAGCGATCGCACGGGCCCCGGGGTGCGGAGCGGCCCCTGTAGTGCGGTCCTCAGCGTCTGCGGCCCCGAGCCGACCAGCCGCCTCCCACCCCTGCGAGGTGCAGCGCAAGCAGGGTGAGACCGAGGAGCATGATGTTCGTGGAGGTGAACGTCTGATTGGTCGAGATGTCAGCCGCATTGATCAGAAACGCGATGAAGAACAGAACCGCTGAGACGATGGACAACACAGTGTCGATCCCTTCGATGCCGCGGTAACTCTCTCTGGTGTACTGCGCATGCCCCTCCCCGGACCCGGCACGCGTTGACCGATCCTGGAAATGAGGCTGCGTCTCGGTCACCGGGGACGCCCCCCCGGGGGGGACTCGTCGGTCCCCCTGCCGCTCCGCTGCTCGGCCTCCTGTGCGGACGGCGCCTCGCCGGACACCTTCCGGCGCGCTGGAGGGTCGGCTCCTCGGCTGCTTCGTTGAGCGCGGGATCCGGCGTGGCCGAGTCGCCTGCCGCAGCCGGGCGACCGAATTCCGCCCTGTTTGCTCCCCGTACAACCGCGGAGGTTGTTCGAGGTGACAGCACCGCAGACGTACCGGATGGTGCTCGTTCCATGGGCGAGGTGCGCCCGTCCGGTGATACGTGAACCCTTGGGTTCCAGTCCGGTCGTCTCCCCGTCGCGGACCGGCCCGCTGACCGGCAGCGTGCGTATCACGGTGGCACGTATGGTCCGCTCGGGCCCCAGGATGCGCCGGCCTCGGGGGCATCGTCGGCACCTTCACGGAAGTCGGCTTCCTGGCCGAGCGAGAAGGCCTGCCGGACACGACGCTCCGCTGGTGCCGGGTCGGCGATCTCCATCGCTGGGATGCTGACGCCGGCGTGATCACGCTGTCCACTCACGGCGCCGGGGACGCTTCACGCCAGGGCGCGGCCGGCTCGCGCAGGGGTGACGTCCTGCGGTACCGGGCGTGTCACATGCCGGGCGCGGCTCTCCGGTGTGCTTGGTCGAACTCGGTCAGAGGGTCGCCGCCGACCTGCCAGGGCCACGGGGTGACCACGCCTCCGAGTACCTCGAAGACCGCGGCGGCGTCCCGGCGCCGGTCGGCGGCCATCAGCGCGTAGGCGAGGATGTTGAGGTCGGCGAGAGCCTTGGCATGGCGGAGGAAGCCCGGCTGGACCCACGTGTGGGCCACGCGGTCGAGAGCCTGCGTGGCCATCGTCTGGGACCAGTGGTTCCGCGCCACCAGTGCTTCGACTCCGCCCCGGCCGATGAGGCAGTGGTACTGGAAGACCTGAGCGGTGAGTTCTGTGGCCGCGCAGGGCACGTTCGCGGGCATGCGCAGCCCCAGGGAGTCCACGAAATCCAGTACCTGAACGCGTGATCCCGCCTCTTCCGGGCTGAGATAGCCCAGCATGCTCATGTAGGCCTCGCGGTTCCAACGGTCGCGCGCGAGCACCTCGTTCCACACTCCGAACACCTGCGACCGCTCCCAGCCCTCCAGGCGGGCAACCTCCAGGAGAATCACCCAGGGTGTGGGGTCGTCCGGGGCGATCTCGGCTGCCCGAAGGCACATGTCCACCACCCCGGCCGCCTCTTCGAGGGATCCCTGGCGGCGGGCGCGCGCGACCTGCGTCCAGGCGTGGAGCTCGAGTGCGTCGGCGTTGCGCGGCTCGCGGGCGGCCCAGGACCGTGACAGATGTGTTTCGGCCAGGTAGTCCGCCAGTACGCCCATCCGGTGCGTCCGGCGGTCCCAGTCTCCCTGGTGCTGGTGCAGGAGACGGGAGATCTGCGCCACGCACAGGTCCGTCGTCGCGATCATCCCGGTCTTCGTGGTCGCCATCAGCGACTTCAGAAGCTTGCCCAGGTCCTGGTCGTCCAGCTCCGGGGCAAGGCGTGACTTTTTGCGGCGACTCGAAAGAAATCCCATGTCGGGAGGCTAGAGGGGGCAGGACGGCACACAAGGTTTACGCCAAGATCGTTACTGATTAGACGACTCGCCCGCGGTTACCCGCTCGTACAGTGAGATGACTGGGAGAGCATGCGGGCGGAAGCGGCTGGTTGCCCGGCGACGGGGCACACCCGGTGGGGTGCGCGCAAGGCAGGCTCGGGCCTCCTGCGCCAGGGACCCGCACGATCTCCGCTCCGGGCGCCAAGGACGGCTCGCAGTCCACTCAGGATGTGAACCGACGGGCCGGGCCGTCCTCCGTCCGGCCCCGGAGCAGGAGGTGAGTGCGAGCGAACGCAGGCGCCGACCACCGAGGCAGCCCGCAGGCTTGGACCTACCCGTGCTGACCGCCGACTGAGGGGAGGTTCCCGCCGGCCAAGTGAGCCTGCTGCCGGGGCACGCCGGCGACAGGCCAGGGCGCGGAGGGCAGGACCTGCGCCAGCTGATGGCGCAGGCGGTCGGCTTCGCCACGGACCTGGGCGGGGACGTCACCGCGTTCTGCGACGAGGCGGTTGAAGATCGGGGTTTCCTGGAACACGCTGAGATCTGCCTTCCGAGGCTGGTGCGGTACGGCAATCGCCTGGCGCATTGCCGATCATGGACGTAGTCGAGTATCCGATGCCGCGGACGGGGTCGGTGACCAGTTGGAGCCGAGCGGACACGGTGGTTGGTCACAGTCCGGACCTGGGGCGGGTGTCGGGGTGCATCGACGTCCATTGTCACCGTCAGCCCCGGCCGGCGGAGGCGGTTCTCAGGGAGTCGGCCGCTCATGTGCACGGCCCCTGGCCCTCGTCATCACCGCCAGCCAGGCGGGGGTCGCACCGGCCTTCGAGGCCGTGATGGCAGGCATCCGTGTTCCGCGGAGAGGACGTCGGAGACCGAGGACCCGGCCGGAAGCAGCGGAACACCGTCGAGCGGTGCATCAACCGCCTCGAGCAGTGGCGCGGCTTGGCCACACGAACCGACCGCCGCTGACCGAAGAGACAGAACCTGTTCGTGGGCCGAGCCACCCGTCGGACGAGGCCTCAGTGCGCTGCGGGCGGCTCCGGTTCGATGCGTTCGCTACCGTCGTCGGCCGGGGGCGCTCAATGAACGTCGACCGGCTGCACCCGCTCCGCCCCACGGCGGGCCGAGGTCGTGGACTAAGAAGGTTTCATCGGCCAGCGGCTCGACCGCCACGGCATCGCGTCCTCCCGGATCAGCGAACAGGTAGACGCACCGCCCCCGTCCATGGCGCTCAGTGCTCCCAGGCCTCCGGGCCGCCGCCGCGCCACTCGATCCAGCCGGCGCTCGACACGTCATCCGGTTCGACGTCCTCCAGACCGGCTGCCCGCAGGAACTCGACGATGTCGATGATCGTGTATGCCATCCCTGCGAACGAGTGGCCGACGCGGACGCGGCGGCCACCGTCCTCCGCGGGCGGGTACACGATCACCTGGGGCATAGCGCCACCCTCTCCCCGGGCCGGTTGTGGCGCACTCAGAGGGCAGCCGTACGGGTCCAGCCGTCGGGTCGTCGCTCGGGAAACCTGCTCCGGGGCGGGCCGCGCGCCTGCCAGGCGGCCCTGATCCGCCGAGGTGGCCGGCCATCCGCTCGTCACTTCTCCCGGAGTGCGGGGCACACGGGCCTCCCTCAGGGTGGAAGGGGCGTCGACACCCGGAAGGAAGAGGCAGAGACAGTGGCCGATGTGACGACCGACGACGAGCAGCGCGCGATCCGGGACACCTTCCGCGAACTGGTCAACATGACACCGTCCGCCCTGGAGGAATGGCTGGCGACCGACGAGTCACAGGCGGCGGGGCAGCACAAGGACGGCGGCGAGTCGACCGGACACGCCTCGGGTCGCACCATCGTCGAGATCCTGCGCAAGAAGAAGGGCGACCTCTCGGACTCGGACTACGCCCACATGCGCAAGGTCAACGGATACATCCGCCGCCACCTCGCACAGCGCCCGTCGGGAGACGTACGCGACACGCGGTGGCGGCACTCGCTGATGAACTGGGGTCACGACCCCCTTGCCGGCAACTGAGTACACAGCCGTGCTCGCGCCGCTGCCAGGCGGCAGGTGCACGCGTGGCCGACGGGCGGTGACGGCACCACCGGCGCGATACAGGTGAGCGGAGTGCTCCGGCAGCCACAACGCGGGCGGCCGGCGCCGTCGACCGGTTGCCGGCCGGCACAGTGCCCCCGCGGCACGCTGGACCCGCACGGCCCGGCCCGGTCCGCGGGCAGCAGGACCGGGCCGGTTGTCTTCTCGGCGCCGGGCGTCAGCCCTGGCGTGCCTTGAAGCGGGGGTTCTTCTTGTTGACCACGAAGACCACGCCTCGGCGGCGCACCACCTGGGCGCCGGGCTTTGACTTCAGCGAGCGCAACGACTTGCGCACCTTCATGGGTGGGTTCTCCTCGTACTCAGGTGCGGATTCCGGTCAGCGTCCTCGGGTGCGGATTCCGGTCAGCCGCGAGACGTGGCGGGACGGCGGTCGTAGCGGCGCTGGAAGCGTTCGATACGGCCGGCGGTGTCCACGACCCGCGCGGTACCCGTGGATCAGGAAGAGCGTGCCGGCCGCACGGTCGCGGAAGACGACCGGCCGGGATGCCGGGTGGATGTCAGGCCTCAGGGGGCTTGCCTCCTGGTTGCGGGTTCTTTCGGAGGGCGGCGTCGTGGTTCAGCGTTCCTCGCGAAAGGGGACGTGCTTGCCGGCGACCGGGTCGTACTTGCGCAGCACGAGCCGGTCGGGGTCGCTCAGACGGTTCTTCCGGGTCACGTAGGTGACGCCGGTCCCTGCCGTCGACTTCAGCCTGACGACGGGACGCACGGCATTGCGGGCCATGAGGTTCTCCCTTCACACACCCTGTCTTGCCCGGGGCATGTCATCGCTACGAACAAGGCGGGGTGCCGCGCCATTCCCGGTTCCGTCATGGCCGTTCGGGCGGTCCCACCTCCAGCGGCACTTCGACCATCGTGTCGGTGAACGGTGAAGCAGACGCTGGGCTGGACCCGGCTGAAGGCGGTCCCCTGCCGGACGGGTGACGGCTCACCGGGTGAACGCCGACGAGGGCACGGCACGCCGCCGCGCCCTCTGCGCAGTCGGCGTCCCTTCCGGTAGGGGCCGCTTCACCAGAGGCGGTTACTCAGCGGTTCGTCAAGACGGCTGAGCAGGGCGGACGGCCGCGGCGGGTGGGAGCGATCCGTCCGCGCTATAGCAGAGGTATGAGACGGTCCCGAATAGCCTCGTCCGCGTCCGCCTTCCTGCTCGCGGCCGCCTGCGCGTTCGCCGGTCCCACGAGGGCGCCGGCGGCGCCCAGCAGAGCCGCATTGGACTATGTGGCCCTCGGCGACTCCTACTCGGCCGGTGTAGGAGCCGGCAGCTACGTCTCCTCCGGGACGGGCTGCCTGCGCAGCCGCCGGGCGTACCCCGTCCTGTGGGCCGCGGCCCATGCCTCGTCGTTCAGCTTCACCGCGTGCAACGGCGCTGGGACCAGCGATGTCCTGGCAAAGCAGCTCGGCCCGCTCAGTCCCCGTACCGACCTGGTCAGCATCAGCGTCGGCGGCAGCGACTCGGGCTACGCGGGTGTCATGGCGACGTGCGTACTACCGGGCACCACCGCCTGCAAGTCCGCCGTCACCCGCGCGCACTCCGTCATGGACGGGGCTCTCCCGGCCAACCTCGACCGTCTCTACTCAGCCATCAGAACCAAGGCACCCGCCGCCCGCGTCGTGGTGCTCGGCTATCCGCACTTCTACCAGCTCCACGGCGCCTGCCGGGGTGGCCTGCACGACACGGAGAGGGCCGCGCTCAACGAGGCCGTGGACCATCTCAACAGCGTGATCGCCAAGCGCGCCGCCGAGCACGGGTTCACGTTCGCCGACGTGCGGACCGCCTTCACCGGGCACGAGATCTGTTCATCCAGCCCCTGGCTGCGCAGCGTCGACTGGCTGAACCTCACCGAGTCGTACCATCCGACGGCATCCGGGCAGTCCCTCGGCTACCTTCCCCTCCTCGCCGACACGGCCTGGTGACGGACGGGCAGAGCGGCTGGGTGCCGGGCAGAGCGGCTGGGTGCCGCCCATGCACAGGGAAGCCGAGCCGCAGGGCGAACCAGGAAGGCGATCCGGCCGCCGACGCGCTGGTGCCCGGCCTCATCGGCAGCAGGGAAGCCGACGGCGTCAGCGGCCTGTCCGGCACCATCGGAACGCTCAAGCCGCCAGGGCCATGTCCGGGCCGCCCCACCTGCCCGAGCGCGCCGGTCGGGCTCTACGCCCTCACCCACGACGGGGGGCGCCGCGCGCCGACGGGCAGTGGCCAGGCGGTACCGGTCGGTTCACGCACCCGGTGCACGGCCGTACCTATCGGACGGCGGCGTCGGGGGGACGTTCCCGGAGTGCGCCGTACGCGATGAAGTACGCGGGGAGGCGGCGCGTCCATCGTGAGCCGGTGAACAGGCGGGCGACGCGCTCGGCCCGTTCGGCGCTGCCGAAGGGTGAACGGCCCTGCAGGACGGGTGCGATGAAGCGGGCGTGGGCCATCCGCTGGAGCGCCTGTGTGGTGACCGTGGTGGGACCGCGGCGGCGCTGCACACCGCGCACGTCGCGCAGGCGCACGGTACCGCGTCGCAGTGGCTCGGCCAGATAGCGGGCGGCGGCCACGGCGTCCTGGACCGCGAGGTTGATGCCGATACCGAAGACCGGGGACATGGCGTGCGCCGCGTCGCCGATGCACAGCAGGCCGGGGCGGTGCCAACGGCGCAGGCGGTCCAGGCGTACCTGGAGGAGCTTGACCTCGTCCCACGAGCGCAGAGCGTGTGTGCGGTCGGCGAGCCAGGGGACGGCGGCGGTGAAGTCGGCCAGGAAGCGGTCGAGGCCGGCGGCGCGGCGCCCGGGGTCGGTGCCCTTGGGGATCAGTGCGGCGCACTGCCAGTAGTCGCCGCGATCGATCATCGCGGTCAGGAACCGGTCACCCGCGCCGCCGACGAGGCCGGGCGGGTCGCTTTCGTGTCGCGGCAAGCGGAACCACCAGGCGTCCATCGGGCAGGTGAAGCGGCGCGGCTTCAGTTCCGGCCGGGAACGGGCCAGTGATCCGCGGCCGTCACAGGCGACGGTGAGGAGGGCGCGCAACTCACCGGTGCGGCCGTCGGAGGTGCGGTAGCGCACCCCGGTCACGCGTCCGCTTTCGATCAGGAAGGAGGTCGCTTCGGTACTCATCCGCAGGTCGAAGGCCGGCTCGCGCCGGGCCTCGTCCGCGAGCAGGTCCAACAGGTCCCACTGGGGCACCATCGCCAGGTAGTTGTAGGGGCCGCGCAGCACCGCCAAGTCCGCGACCGTGACCGTCGAGCGGCCGGCTCCGACCGGCAGTTGCACGGTACGCACCCGGCGCTGCGGCAGCCGGGCGAAGCGCTCGGCCAGGCCCAGGTCGTCCAGGAGCGCCAGGGTGGAGGGGTGGACGGTGTCACCGCGGAAGTCGCGCAGGAAATCGGCGTGCTTCTCCAGTACCGTCACCGCGACGCCCGCCCGGGCCAGCAACAGGCCGAGCACCATCCCTGCGGGACCGCCTCCCACTACACAGCACGTGGTCCGTTCCATGGCAGTCCCGCCCTTCCCGGGAGAGCAGTAATTCCTCGCTTGGTGAATATTGTACGCCCGTGTACCGCGGGCAGCTCGGGCCGACGGGGAGGAGTCCGAGCGGCCCTCCGAGTTGCCTCCCGGCGGCAGCCGTTCCGGGCGCCGGAACATGCCGCTGAGTGGAGCAATCACCGGTGCGGCGCGGCCCGGCCCAGCAGGCTGGAGATCTGGTCGGGTCGCGTGACAGGGAGTCCGGTGTGCGAAGGCCGCGTCAGCCGAACCGTCGGGCAGGCCGTGCGCCCGCACCTCATGCCCCCGGTGCCACACCGGCAGCTCCTGCGGTGTCCGCGCCCGGGAGCGGCGGGTGAGGCACGGAGGTACCCATAGGGAGCCGGAGGCCGGTACTGCCGCTCGGAGTCGGCTGCCCGCGCCCCCGGCGTGGATGCGCTGGCTTCCGGTCCTGTACGTCGCGGCCGTTCTGCTGATCGAACCCCTGACACCCGTGGACTGGCCGGTGAGCTTCGTGCTGATCGCGCTGCCCCTGGTGACCGCCTTCGCCCACGGGCCCCTCGTCGTCGGCGGCGCGACGGTCTTCGCCGTCCTTCTCGAAGGGGTGCTGGCCGGCACCCCGTGCTGTGCGGGCCGGGCCGTCGGCTACCTGTGGGACCGCCACTACGTGGCCGCCTACGTCTGCACCGCCCTGGTGGGTGCCCTCGGCACGGTGCTGGCCGCCCATCGGACCCACCGTGAACGCACGCTCGCCGACGTACGGTTCGTGGCCGAGATCGCGCAGCGCGTCCTGCTCAGACCCGTTCCGCACCGGATCGGCAATCTCGTCCTGGAAAGCCTCTACCTCTCCGCGGCCGCGGAGGCGCGCATCGGCGGTGACCTGTACGAGGCCGTCCCGACCGCCTATGGGGTCCGGCTGCTCGTCGGCGATGTCCGCGGCAAGGGGCTGCTCGCGGTCGAGACCGCCGCCGCGCTGCTCGGGGCGTTCCGCGAGGCGGCGCATGACGAACCCGATCTCGCCGCCCTGGCCGACCGCGTGGAGACGAGCATGAACCGCCGGGCGAGGCAGCTCGGCGGAAGTGAGACGGAGGAGCGCTTCGTCACCACCGTCTTCGCCGAGATCCCCGGCGACGGGCACCTTGTCCGTGTCGTCAACTGCGGCCACCCTCCCCCGCTCCTCCTCCGCCCCGGCGAGGTGCGCGAACTGAACAACGGGCGGTCGGCTCCGCCTTTGAACCTCGGCGTGCTGGTCGGGGAGCCGTATCACGTCGACACCTACCCGTTCCGGCCCGGGGACCAGCTTCTGCTGTACACGGACGGCATCACGGAGACGCGGGACGCGACCGGCGCCTTCTACCCGCTTCTCCAGCGGCTGCGTTCCTGGGGCTCCCTGCCGCCCCGGGACCTTCTGCAACGGCTCCACCACGACCTGCTGGCCTACGGCCGCAATCGCCCCCAGGACGACACCGCGGCGCTCGCCGTCGGCCTGCTTGACGACGAGCCATCGGCACCGTCCGCGTCGGCGGGCGGATGAGGGCTGCCCCGGGGCGGGTGGGCCCGCGCTCCGGAACACCGCGGTCCGGACCGGATCAGAAGGCCGTTCGGGCGAACCATCGGTCGAGGACCGCGACCTGTCCGGAAACCTCGAAGGCGGACTCACGGTAGGACCGCCGGCCGTAGAGAAGCAGCAGGAGACCTGCCGCCTGCCCCCGCACCGCCACCGTGGGGGGCCCGGACGGGGCGTGCTCGCTGCCTGCCCGTGGAAGCAGGCGGAAGCCGTCCGGGTCCAGTTGCATCCGCCATTCCTCGCCGGGGGTGGCGCCGGAGTCCGTGCACTGGAACGCGATGACCTCGCCTTCACCGCGCAGCTTGTCCACATTGGGAGCGAAGAGTCCCGCGTAGGGCAGGTTGACCAGGAACTCGTCCACGCCGTCCGCCGCCAGGGTGGGGTCGATGTCGGGTTCCCGGCCGATGGCGCGCTCGGCGTCCACCCGGTGGACGAGCGTTTCGAAGAGCATCCGGCGGGCCCAGAACCGCGCGTGCTGGTCCTCGCCCCAGGCCCACATCGCCGCCTGCGGGTCCGTGGCCCGCAGCACGGCCGCCACGTCGGGGACTCCAGCCGCCACCCAGTCGGCATGGTCCCGCACGTCGTCCGGCAGCCCCAGATCCACGTCGCGGCTGCGCGGAGGCTCCTGCACGAGCCGGGTCAGCAGTGTGCAGAACCAGCGCTGCAGCGCTCCCACGTGCCGGGTGAGATCGGCGAGGGTCCAGTCCGGACAGGAGGGCACGGCACGCGCGGGATCGGCGCCCTTGACCACTTCGGCGAAGCGCAGCGTCTCGCGCGCGATGGCCTCACGGTAGGTGTCGTACGGCAGAGGATGCCCCGCCCTGCTTGTCGCTGCCATCAGCTGCCGCCGTTCAGTCTCGGTGGGTGTTCCGTCGCGATCAGTGTGGGTGCTGGAGTCCACTCGAAGGCAAATCGGGGCGGTTTTCCGGTCCACGGCTCAGGCGATCTCCTGCTCGGCCCGGATGATCTCTCCGTCGCCCGTGTACCGGGCGCCCCGGCGGTGGGCGAGCTGGACGACCAGGGACATGGACGTCCAGGCGGCGGCCGTCCCGATGCCGTACGGTGCTCAGCCCGCTCCAGCGTTTTCCGGGCCCCCACCGCTCCGCGATGGCCGCGACCCGTACCGGGTCCTCGGGCATGGCCGGCAGACGCCGAAGGGACCCGCCGACGACCTCCGGTGCGGCGAGGGATCACCCGGTTCCGGGGACGTGGATGCGGCGATACGCTCCCGCACGGATTTCATCGGCTCCACCCATACACCCCACTATGAACCTGATAGACGTTATGTTCCCGATGTAAACGTCCCGATGTGCTTGCTCCGAGGCGCACGGGGCCGGCAGCCGATGCCGCGGTGGTGCCGTCGGCGTCGCGGGCCGCAGGGGTCAGGCGGATGTGACCGCACGCGGCGGCGCTGTGCGGTTGGGTCCGAGGAGCGACGGAGGGAGCATGGAAGAACCGGTCCTCAGTACGCAGACGCACGGCCAGGGCGGCGTCGTCCCAAGGTCGGCCGCCCCGGGCCGGTGGAGGTGGTTCCGGGATGGCAGTGGACTCCTTCGAGACCGGCCACGGCGGGCAGCGGCCCGAGCTGCCCCGGCCGACCGGCCTGCTGGACGTGCTCAGCGTGGCCGCGGTGGCCCTGGACACCCGTGGGCGGGTGGTCTTCTGGACCCCGCAGGCCGAGGAACTCTTCGGCTACTCCGCGGAGGAGGCCCTCGGCAAGCACGCCGCACGCCTGCTCATCCACCCCGAGCATCTGCAGGCCGTGGTGAGTCTGTTCACGGAGGTGCTGGAGACCGGCCGGGGCTGGGCCGGCGCGTTTCCCGTGCGGCACAAGGACGGCAGCAGCCGTCTGACGGAGTTCCGCACCATGCGGCTGCTGGACGACCTCGGGGACGTCTACGCCTTGGGCATCGCGGCGGACCACACCCTTCTCCAGCGTGTCGAGACCGACCTGGCCCTGTGCGAGCGGCTCATCAACCAGTCCCCCATCGGGCTGGCCCTCCTGGATCCCGACCTGCGGTACCTGCTGGTCAACCCGGCGCTGGAGCGTATCGACGGCATCCCCGCCGAGGACCACATCGGCCGCCACCTGAGGGAGACCCTGCCCTTCCCGGACGTCGACACCGTCGAGTCCGCTCTGCGTCAGGTGCTCGCCACCGGTACGCCTCTCCTGGACCAGTACCACGTGGGCCGTCCCCCGGCCGATCCCGACCACGAGCACGCCTGGTCGCTGTCGTTCTACCGCCTGGAGGATCCCGGTGGCCGGGTCCTCGGGGCGGCCGCGTCGGTCGTCGACGTCACCGAACGGCACCGGGCGGCAGGCGAGGCCGACCGGGCGCGGCGGCGCCTGGCACTCATCGCCGACGCCTCGACCCGGGTCGGCACCACGCTGGACGTACAGCAGACCGCAGACGAACTGGCCGAGATCGCCGCACCCGCGCTGGCCGACGTGGTGGCCGTGGACGTCCTCGACTCCGCCCTGTCCTGCCGTCGCATGCGCAGACCCGACAACGGCCCGGAGATCTTCAGGGCCCTCGCCCTGAAAGCCGCCCACCCCACCGTCGCGGTGCGCGCCGCCGACCCGCCCGGTGACCTCGCGGCCTACGAGGGCGACCGCCTGGTCACCCTGTGCGTCCACACCGGTCGGCCGGTCCTGGTCCGCCATGTCCGGGCGCGCGATCTGCCGCGCATCGCCCGGGATGCCGAGGCCGGCGCCCTGCTGGCCGCCGCCGGCGTCCACTCGTACCTCGCCGTGCCGTTGATCGCCCACGGCGAGGTGATCGGCGCCCTCGATCTCAAGCGCACCCACAACCCGGCGCCGTTCGACGAGGACGACGTCGTCCTGGCCAGCGAACTGGCCGGCCGCGCTGCCGTGGCCATCGACAACGCACGCTGGTTCCAGAGTGTCCGGAACACCGCCCTCACCCTCCAGCGCAGCCTGCTGCCCGACCACTCGCCACATCACACGGGCCTGGATGTCGCCTCCCGCTACCAGCCCGCGCAGGCCACCAGCGAAGTGGGCGGCGACTGGTACGACGTCATCCCGCTGGCCGACGACAAGACCGCCCTCGTGGTGGGTGACGTCATGGGCAACGGCATCGACGCCGCCGCCACCATGGGCCGACTGCGCACCGCCACGTGTGCCTACGCCGAACTCGACCTCGCACCGGACGAGGTGCTCCAGCACCTGGACAAGGTCACCTGCGATCTGGAGCACTACATCGTCACCTGCCTGTACGCGGTGTACGACCCCCGCACCAGGCGGTGCACCATCGCCAACGCCGGACACATGCCGCCCGCCCTCGCGCGCCCGGGCGGCACCCCCACGCTCCTCGAGCTGCCCCCTGCGGCCCCGCTGGGCGTCGGAGGCATCCGGTTCGAGGCCACCACGCTCGAACTACACCCGGGCGATCTGCTGGTCCTCTACACCGATGGCCTCGTCGAGACCCGGCAGCACGCCATAGACGACCGCCTGAACGTCCTCCTGAGCTTCCTGGAGGAGCCCCACCGGCCGCTCGAGGAGATCTGCGACCTGCTGCTGTACGGCCTACGCAATCCCGACGACCACGACGACGTGGCCCTGCTCATCGCACGGGCGCTGTAGCTGGTGGCCCCGGACCCCGGACCCGCTCCTGCCGTCTCCACCCGTGCGCATATGCGCCGGGGCTCGTTGCTCGTCGCAGTGTCTGCGCGGGCGGGTGATCGGCTCCGGCCGGCATCCCGACCGCGACAGCTCGTCAGCACATGCCGGCACCTCACGGCCGCAGTCGATCGCCGCCCCGGCCCAGGCCGTTCCGGGCGCGCGGTCGAGTACGGCATCGACCACCTCGAGAGGCACCGGGCCGTGGCCGCGCGACAGGACAAGCCTGCCGGCCGCCACTTCGTGCGCGCCAAGCGTTCTGCTGTCAGCCAAGACCATCGCGCCTTCCATGGCATGGGCGACAGGATCGTCCCATGCAGCCGATCTTCGTCCTCGTGCACAGTCCGTCGGTAGGCCCCTCCACCTGGCACCCTGTGGCCGAACACCTGACGACGGCCGGATACCAGGTGCGGGTGCCGTCCCTGCTGCACATAGGCGCCGGCGCTCCTCCCTTCTGGCCCCGCATCGTCAACGCCGTCCGAGACGGCCTCCGGCAGGTCCCGGCCGGCATCCCCGTGGCGTTGGTGGCACACAGCAACGCGGGCTTGTTCCTCCCGGCGGTCCGCTCGGGCCTCGAACGTCCGGTGACCGGCTCGGTCTTCGTCGACGCCGCGCTGCCGGCCCGGACCGGGCCGACCCCTGTCGCCTCACCCGAGTTGCTGGAGTTCCTCAGCCCGATGGCTGTGGACGGCAGGCTCCCGCGCTGGACCGATTGGTGGGACGAAGCGGATGTCGCACCCATGTTCCCCGATCCGATCGTGCGGCAGACAGTCATTGAGGAGCAGCCCAGCCTGCCGCTGTCCTACTACGAGCAGCACATCCCGGTCCCCGACGGCTGGGACGACCACCCCTGCTCCTACTTGTTGTTCGGCCCTCCGTACGACGGCCTTGCCGCCGAGGCACGCGAACGCGGCTGGCGTGTGGCACACCTGCCCGGCGCACACCTCCATCAGATCATCGATCCTGCCGGCACGGCCCGGCACCTCGTCGACCTGGCCACCACGGCTTGATCGACTTCAGAACAGGCGGCGGCCCGGAACTGTGGCCTCCGCCATAGCGTGTGTGGTCCGGGCCTGCTGAGGTGATCCTCATGTCCGAGGGAATCACCTGGCTTGCCGAACCGAAGTCGATCGACTGGGGCGGCTACAGCGTCGTCATCGCTCAAGACCTCGCCGGCGACGAACTCGCCAGACGGGTGGCGGCCACCAGGTTCGGCCGGAACCTCCAAGAACCGCGCTTCCTCGGCGACCTCACCGCCGGGCAGGCCGGCGACATCATGACGGGGCTGTTCGGCGACACGCATGACGCGATCGCTCTCCGCTACGGGGAGACAGGCGAGTGGGCCTACGTCGTCCAGCACAGCTCCTGGTACGCGGAGTTCGGGGACCAACCGCCCGTCTCCCGCGGTGGTGCCCACGTGTTCCGCCTGTGGTACGAGGAGGAGAACGGCAAGCCCGTGCCGCCCTACTTCGCCTACGAGCACGACGGCCGCACGCTGTGCCACTTCAACCTGCACCTCGACGGCTCCTGGGGATCCAGCCGGGTCGACGGTGACCCGGCCGTGGCCCGCGCGCTGGAGGCCAGGCTGACGGCAGCCGGTCTCCGCCTCGACGATCCCGAGGACCGCCGGGACGACCGGCGCGGGATCCACCGGGCATGCCTCGGCGCCATCGAGGAGCACTTCCACCTCACCCTGCCCCGCGAGCAGATCCTCCATGGCACCCTTCCCACACTTGTGATGAAGGCGAACAGCGCGCTGTGCCCGTTCTGCGGGGCACGGCAGGCATGAGACTCACCAGTCGTGGACGGTGCCGTCCCGCAGCCTGTTGACCGGCAAGTACGCCGGCTGGTACGGGAAGCGACGCGCTGCCTCCGTGTCCACGTCGACGCCCAGACCCGGAGTGTCGGACGGATGCAGCAGTCCGTCCTCGAACCGGTAGGAGGTGCGGAAGACCTCCAGTGTCCGCTCGGAATGACGCATGTACTCCTGGATGCCGAAGTTGTGGACGGCCAGGTCCAGATGGAGCGCGGCTGCCATGCCCACCGGGGAGATGTCGGTCGGGCCGTGCATACCGGACCTGACGCCGTAGACACCCGCGAGGTCGAGCAGCTTCTTCATCGCGGTGACGCCACCCGTGTGGGTGACGGCGGAGCGCACGTAGTCGATCAGCCGCTCGCTCAGCAGCATGGTGTAGTCGTACACCGAGTTGAAGACCTCGCCGATCGCCAGCGGTGTCGTCGTGTGCTGTCTGATCAGGCGCAGGGCCGCCTGGTCCTCTGCGGGTGTGGCGTCCTCCAGCCAGAACAGGTCGTACGGTTCCAGGGCCTTGCCGAGATACGCGGCCTGGATCGGCGTCATCCGGTGGTGCCCGTCGTGCAGCAACGGCAGCTCGGGGCCGAACTCTGCCCGGACGGCCTCGAAGACGGTGGGAAGGTGCCGCAGATACGCACGGGTGTCCCAGGTCTCCACCGCCGGGAGGGGCCGCCCGCCGACCCCGGCGCGGCGCGCGGGTTCGTAGTCGTACCGCTCTCCGCCGCCCGCGCTGGAGGCAGCCACACCGTACACGGAGTCCAGGCCGGGTATCCCGGTCTGGATGCGGATGGCACGGTAACCCAGCTCCAGATGAGCGCGCACGGAGTCGAGCAGTTCGGGCACATCGCGGCCGGAGGCATGGCCATAGGCCAGGGCTCCGGTGCGGGACGCGCCACCGAGCAGCTGGTAGAGGGGCATTCCGGCGCACTTCGCCTTGATGTCCCACAGCGCCGTGTCGACGGCCGCGATGGCCGCCATGGTCACCGGACCGCGCCGCCAGTACGCGCCCCGGTAGAGGTACTGCCAGGTGTCCTCGATGCGGGAGGCGTCGCTCCCGACGAGCAGGGGCACGACATGACTGTCCAGGTAGGACTGAACGGCCACTTCACGACCGTTCAGTGTGGCGTCGCCGAGACCGGTGACGCCGTCCTCGGTGGTGATGCGCAGGGTGACGAAGTTGCGTCCCGGGCTGGTGACGATCACCTCGGCGGACACGATCCGCATGGTGGGGCCTTTCTGCTCGGTCGGTTCGGTCGATCGGCTCGGCCCCCGCGGAGCCGTGCGGCGGCAGGTTGCGGTGAGCGTGTGGGCCCGGACTCGAGCCCAGGAGAGTAAGGAGGGAGGGAGGCCGGGCAACAGCTCCGATACGCCGGTCCCTGCGGCGGCGGGCCGTGTCAGCGGCTCCGGATGCGCCGAACCAGCTCGGTCTGGACCTCGGCGACGATGCGTTCGGCCGGCAGGGCCGCGTCGACGGTCATCCCGGCCTCGTCGTCCTCCAGTGGTTCCAGGTCCTCGAACTGCGAGGACACCAGGGAGGCGGGCATGTAGTGCGAGTCCCTGCTCTCGACGCGGGCGGTGGCCTCGTCCTGGCCGAGTACCAGGTGCACGAAGAACGTGTCGGGCCGGGCCACGCGCAGCATCTCGCGGTAGATGCGTCTGAGAGCCGAGCATGTGATCACCAGCCCTTCCTCCGAGCCCGCCGCACGGATGCGGCCGGCGATGGCGGCCAGCCACGGACTGCGGCTGCGGTCGTCGAGAGGGGTGCGGTTCCTCATGGCCTCCACATTGCGCCGGGGATGGAAATCGTCGCCCTCCTCGAAGGGCACCCTGAGCGACTCGGCCAGGTACTGGCCCACGGTGGTCTTGCCGCATCCGCTGACCCCCATGACCACGACGGGGACGCGCTGGGCGTTGGTCAGGGCCGCCATGGCTTCCTGGAAACCGGCCCGATGGGCGGTCGGCAGGCTGTTGGCGTTGAACTGGTCCAGCCCCGCCCGCAGACGGTCCCGGACGACGGGATCCTGCAGTCGTCCGCTTCGGATCTCGGCGAGGATGGCCTCCGCGAAGGCCTCCGCGGCCGTCGGCAGTCCCTGGTCGACCGCGTAGGCCAGCCCGATGTGCAGCCACATGGCGATCGGTTGCGGCCGCGGGGGATAGCTCTGCACGGTGTCGGCGCGGGCGGCGGCACGCGTCGGCGTGACCGTCGTCTCCTGGTGGTTTCCCGTCCAGTCCCGGTCGATCCGGTGGTTCAACGCCATGACGACCGGATGGGACAGTCGCAGGAACAGTTCGTTGCGCGAGCCCGCGAGGAGGGTGCGGTGGAAGGCGGCGTCGATGTCCCGGAAGCGCTGCCGGATCGCCGCCCCTTCTCGCGGCTGTGCGAAGTCCGGGTCCTGGCTGAGGGCGAGCAGGGTGCGGGCGTGGCTGGTCAGATCGTGGCAGATCTCCGCCGACCTGCTCAGTGCTGCCAGCCTGGCCGCCCGGGGCTCGATCACCTCTCGCAGTTCGGTGAGTGAGCGCATCTGGCTGTCCGGTGCCACCTCCAGACGCCACGCGATCACGTCGGGGTCCAGCAGGTCCCACCGTTCCAGCGCCTGGACGGTGGCTCCGATCCGCGGCTGCAGATTGACCAGGCCTTTCTGGTGCAGCGTCTGCAGGGCCTCACGGGCCATGGGCCGGGTGATCCCGAACTCGTGCATGACGGCGTCCACCGTCAGATGCTGATCGCGGGGCTTGCCGCCCTCCACGATCTGACAGCCGAGTTGTTCCACCACCCGCGCGGTCGAGCCGCGTAACGCGTCCTCTGAGCCTTCAGGCAGGTCGACTTTGGGACCAGTCATGGCAGCGATGCTAGACCTCAACACCAATCTGGTCAGCCATCCGACTGCCGTCAAAAGGAGCGCAGACGGTTCTATGGGCGCGCTCGGGGGCGCACTCGACGCACTGACTGCGACCGCGTGCCCCATTTACGGACCAGTGAGGCATCAGATGCCTTCTCTGATCACATCTAGGTGGGTACCGTGGTCACTCATTCGCAATGTTTCGGTGTGCCGAGGCACCGGCCAGGGTGAGTCGGTATCCCAGGGATTACCGGGCCGGTATCGGTGCGCGGCAGCTGATGAAGGGCTGCCTCATCCCGCCCTGACGAACCCGCAGGAGAGCCGTATGCCCGAACCGACCTCGCCCACGCCCACACCCACGCCGGACCGGCTGTCGCTGCGCTGGGCGTTCATTCTCTTGGCCTCGGTCGTGGCGGGTCTGTTAGCAGGACTGCTGACGTACGCCCAGTCGGGGAACTGGCCCGCATCACTGCTCGCAGCGCTCGGTGCAAGCGGCGCCGCACTCGTGAGCCTCCCCCTGCTGCTCTGAAGCACCCGGCCGGTGAAGGCGGCGCACCTCCGGCATTTTGCTGCGGGAGGTGCGCCGGCGCGTGCGGGCGGCTGCTCTGGCGGAGCCGCTTACCCCGCGAGCCAGGCCGCGTGGTCGGGCGCCAGCAGGCCGTCCTCGACGGGCCCGCTCGCCAGCAGGACCGAGGTGTGGGCGGGCAGCCGGTAGGCCCCGGCCGACAGGTTGACCACACGCCGAGTGGGGAGAGCTGAGCGTCGAGGCGCAGAACGGTGACGAGACGTCGATGCTGGAGCTCTACCGCGTTCAACTTCGACTTCCTGATGTCTAGTTGGCACGCGAAGGGCCTGCGCGCGGTCATCGACGACTCGCTCGCCATGCTCGACGCGGTCGGCGCGCCGGCCACCTGGGTGCCGTCCAACCACGACGTCATGCGCCACCCGAGCCGCTACGGCCGCCGGACGGTCAAGCGGTGGATCGCGTTCACGCCGACCAAGGGGGCCACCGGCTGCAGCCTTCAGCTCGCGCGAACGACTGCTGGGCTACCAGCAGGCACTCACCGAGGCGGGCATCCCGGTCGACGACGAACTGGTGGTCACGATGGCGGCCGACGACAAGCGCGGCCTCGCTGCGGGAGTCGGGCAGTTGCTGCGTCTGCGGGAGCACCGCCCCGCGGGCAGCGCCCCAGGAAGACGGCGAAACCCCGCGGATGACCGCCTGAGCGGGTGTCGAGCCGGCCTCACCCCCTCGGACCGTACGCCCGCCCAGGCGTCCGTCTGCCAGCCGGCCCTGCACTCTTCGGAGAATCGCTCGCGTTCCAGAGGTGGATGTGCCGCGCCCCCTCCTCTCGGAGCGCACCTGCTGAGCGACTGGGCGCCGAAGGCGTCGTGACGGACGGGCTGGATGCGGTGTCGGTCGGTGAGGCGGTGGCCGCGCCCGGCCGGACACCCTCGTGCCTCGGATGACGGGCCTCCCGCCGGCCGCTGCCGAGGCGACCGGAGTCTCCCTCGTCGTCGCGCAGAGCCACGCCGGCTTCAAGGGAATCCGATCCGGTGGGCCGCCACGTCGGCGCTACGTCTCACCAGCGCCGCATCGCCGCGCTCTGCGCGCGCTGCCGGCATTCATGACGCGCGATGAGAGCGGCCCCTCCCCGGAGCGAGCGGCCGCGGGGGTCAGCCGACCCAGGCGGCGGTGAGGCCCTGGACCGCGGAGCCGTCGACGTCGGCCAGCTTGGTGCCGACGAAGGTGCGCGCCCATTCGGAGGTCTGGATACGGAACGCCGGCCGGTCGGCGTCGAGAGCCCCCATGACCGCTTCCGCCG
The DNA here is from genome assembly GCF_040613075.1 of Streptomyces sp. NPDC006314. Classification (NCBI taxonomy): domain Bacteria; kingdom Bacillati; phylum Actinomycetota; class Actinomycetes; order Kitasatosporales; family Streptomycetaceae; genus Streptomyces; species Streptomyces sp. NPDC006314. The sequence goes on from NZ_JBEXRL010000013.1 coordinate 69,680, forward strand.
CGCCGGCCGGGGTCTGCGCGCTGCCGTCCAGGAACTGCTCGACGGTGCGGTCGATGTAGTGGCGCAGTGCGTCCGAGTAAGGACCGGCGGCGATGTCGGCTTCGAGGTCGAAGCCGACGTTGTTCACGAACTCGGTGGCCACGGCGCCGGGTTCCACGACGGACACGCTCACGCCGAGCGTCTGCGCGACGGGCGCCAGGCTTTCCATGTAACCCTCGACGGCGAACTTGGCGGCGCAGTACGCCTCGTTGAACGGCTGACCGATGACGCCGCCGACACTGGTGACGGTGATCAGGCGGCCGCCGGTGGTGCGCAGGTGCGGGAGCGCGGCCTTGGAGACGTGGAGCACACCGAAGAAGTTGACCTCCATCACTTTCCGAACGTCCGCGACGGTGTCGTTCTCCAGGGTGCCCAGATGGCCCGCGCCCGCGTTGTTGACGACGGCGTCCAGGCGGCCGTAGTCGGCGATCACGCCGTCGACGGCGGCGGTGACGGACGCCTCGTCGGTCACGTCGAGCTGACGGATATCGAGTTCGACACCCGCTTCGGCGGCCGCCTTGCGCAGGGCGTCGGCGCGGGTGAGGTCACGGAGGGTGGCGACCGTACGCCAGCCGGCCTGGGCGGCGGCTATGGCGACGGCGAGGCCGATGCCGGACGAGGTACCGGTGATGAGGACGGTGCGGGGGGTGGCGGACATGGCGGATCCTTTCGGGGCGTTTATGTGCGTGCACACACAACATAGCGGTATGTGTGTGCGCACGCAACCCGCCTATAATCGATCCATGCCGAAGAAGCTGCCCCAGGCCGAGATGCCCGCCGCCGACTACGCCTTCTACGGGTTGGTCTGGGCCGGCACCGTGATGACCGAGCGCGTCGACCGGGCCCTCACCAAGGCGCACGATCTGCCTGTCTCCTGGTTCGAGGTCATGCTGTGGCTGGCCTCCAGCCCCGAGCCGGTTCCCGCCTCCGTCCTCGGCAACAGCACCATGCTCAGCCGCAGTCAGGTCTCACGCGTGGTCGACGCCCTCCAGGCACGGGGCCTGGTGACCCGCACCCCGTCCGCGCGCGACGCGCGGTCGGTCGAGGTCTCCCTCACCGCCGAGGGCCGCCATGTCTTCGAGCAGGCCGACGCGACACGCCGCGATGCCCTGGCGCCGGTCTTCACCGACCTCCTCGACGAGCACGACATCGAGGCCCTGGGCACGGTGTGGCGCAAGCTCAAGGCAGAAAAGGAGCGACTGGCGCAGCAACCGGCGCCCAAGCCGCACCCGGCCACGCCCGACAGCCAGAGGTGACCTGCCGTTCACCGCGTCGGCCGCTTCCGTCGCGTGTGGTCCCCGGCCCGCTGGACGCGCCGCCGACCGCTGCGTGCATCGGCAGGCGCCGGGCCCCGGGCGGCTGACGGCGCGGGCCGCCGCCCGGGATAAGGCCGGACCCGGGCGTCACCGGCGGGTGCGCCACCTCGCGACGAGCCGCTGAGCCTGAGCACGGCGGCGCGGGTCGGACGCGGTGCGCCGCAGCTGGTCGATCGTGCGCCGTCCCTGTGGGCTCCTCGCGAACTGCTTGATCCGCTCCAGTACTCCGGACACGGCACTCCTTCCCATCGGGTTTGTCCCCGACTCGCTGCCAGGGCTCCGTCGTGTTCCGGTTACCCGGTGGCCGAGGGTCCAGACCGTTGGCGGCCCGTCTCGCGCAGTAGGCTCTCGGCACGGCCACGGCCGACGGCCCGGTCGTCCGCCCCGAGGTCCGACGCGGATGTGAAGCCGCCGGCCGGTCGGGACCCGAGTGGCACCTGCCATCCGCCGAGTCACGTGGCCGTGCGCTGACGCGACCGTCAGAGCGCCCGCGTCCCGGCGCTGCCGGGAGGGCGAGCCGGACGGGACGTGGCCTGCCCGTGGGAGCCCCGCTGCAGGCGGCCTCACCACACTGGGACCGGACCCTCCACTCCGCTCCCGCTGCCGAGGACTGCGTGCAGGCGCGTCACCGCACGTTTCGCGCGTGCCTACAGTGGAGTGAGACCTCTTTTTCCCCCGACACCCGAGCGGAGCACACATGAGGTATCCCTCCGCCGGACCGGACGACGGCTCCGACGCCTTGTTCGATCTCGACGCGCTGGACGCCGGTACGCCGCCGGACGGGGGTGGCACGGCCGAGTACGGGGGTACGGCACCCGGACGTGAGACGGACGGCCGTGCGCTCTTCCGCGACTCCCCCGCGGCCCGCCGCCTCCTGCCCGTGCGGGCCGTCTACGCGGAACCGGCGGCAGCGGCCTCTCCGCGCGGCCGACAGGTCCTCGCACGCTTCCCGGCCGCCAAAGTGATCGAGGTGGACTCCCACTGGCGCATCCCGGGGCTTCACGGCAACGAGGGAAACGTCCAGCGCTGGGTGCGCGTGAAGGGGGAGACGCTGGTCCTGGGCGAGAAGAAAACGCTGGCCACACGGCCCAACGGACGGTCCGCCGACTGGATCGCCCCCGGCCCCTCCAACGGGTGCGCGATGGCCTGTGCCTACTGCTACGTGCCGCGCCGCAAGGGGTACGCCAACCCCGTCACCGTCTTCACCAACATCGACCGCATCATCGCCCATCTGGCACGGCACATCGCGCGCCAGGGTCCCAAACGGGAACCCACCCAGTGCGACGAGGCGGCCTGGGTCTACGACATCGGGGAGAACGGCGACTGTTCGGTGGACGCGCTGATCTGCGACAACACCGCGGATCTCGTGCGGTCGTTCCGCCACTGGCCCACAGCGAAGGCGTCGTTCGCCACCAAGTTCGTCAACCCCGACCTGCTGACGCTGGACCCACGGGGCCGGACACGCGTCCGCTTCTCGCTGATGCCCGAGGCGGACTCACGACTGCTGGACGTACGGACATCGCCGGTCGGCGACCGGATCGCCGCCGCGGCGGACTTCCTGGACGCGGGCTACGAGGTCCATTTCAACCTCTCCCCCGTGGTCCTGCGCCCCGGCTGGGAGGAAGCCTGGGCCGATCTGCTCCGGCATCTCGACGACGTCCTGCCGGACCGGGTCAAACAGCAGGCGGCCGCCGAGGTGATCATGCTCACCCACAACCGGGAACTGCACGAGGTCAACCTCGGCTGGCACCCCCGCGCCGAGGAGGTGCTGTGGCAGCCCGGCCTGCAGCAGGGCAAACGCTCCGAGAACGGGGCGCTGAACGTCCGCTATGCCCACCGCGTGAAGGAAGAGGCCGTGCGGACCCTGCGCGGCCTCATCGCGGCCCGCGCACCCTGGCTCCGCATCCGGTACGCCTTCTGAACGCTCAGTGCGCCGAGTTCCACACCGCCGTCTCGGCCAGGGCATCGGCGGTGAGCGGAGACGGTGATGCCGGCCGGAAGCCGGACAAGGGGACACGGACGTCTGTTGCAGACCATCGGACAGCCGACGCCCGCCATTCGGGCTCCGCACCTGCCCGACCAGGTGGTTCCCTCCCCGGCACAGTGAAATCCTTGAACCTTCACTCTCGCCTTTTTCTCATCGCCGGCGCAGAGACGCAGGTCAGGGCGGGTCTCCGATGAAACGGCGGGACTGACGCAAAGCGGCGTCGGCAGTTGCACCCAGGCGAGCGGGCTGAAACCTTCAACTCTCGAACGCGCCCCGGATCGGCGCGAGTTATTCGCCCGATTCAAGAGGGCATCGGTCTTCACCCATTCGAAGGAGCCACCGTCGTGGTCGTACGGAGCACGAGGAACCGCCTCACCATGGCCGCTGTCTGTTCCCTCGCCGCCGCACTCTCACCTTTCGCTGCCGCAGGACCGGTCTCGGCCGCTCCCCTCACGTCGGAGCCGGCCCCTGCCTGTGTCGCGCTTTACGAGAGCTGGCGATACACGAACGTCGCCAACGACTGCTCCGACACAGTCAGTGTGATGGTCGTGTACCAGGACGGCGCGACGGGCCTGTGCCACACCGTGCCGCCTGGTGCGTTCACCACCGTGGGCGAGGGTTACCTCGGCCAGCATGGCCATACGGACCACCTCGCCGTGTGCCGCCCCTCGTGACCGTGCCGGATTCGTCCTTCAAGCGATGGTCGTCGCCCTGCGGGGGCCAGAATGATCAAGCGTGAAGATACGCCTCCGTGATCGCCAGGGCCGCCGCCATGATGGTCAGCTGAGGGTTCACCTGTGGGCAGCTGGGGAGTACCGAGGCGTCGGCGACCAGTACGCCGTGTACTCCGCGCAGACGTCCCAGCGGATCGGTCGGGAAATGCCGGGGGTCTGCTCCCGCGGCGACCGTCCCGGTGGGGTGGTAGGCGGACAGGTGGAGTTGTCGGGCGCTGGTGCACGCGAGGACGGCGTCCAGTTCCGCGAGGCTGCGGACGCGGGGCGCACGGGGGATGCCGGTGAGTACTTCCTCGGCGCCGGAGGCGAACAGCAACTGGCCCATGGCGCGGACCGCCCGCATCAGACGGTCTGCGTCCCGGGGGTGCAGCCGGTACTGCGGCAGCGTGCGGGAACGGCCCACGACACGGCCCGAGGGGCGGTCGGCGATCATCGCGCCGAGTGTGGCGAGCCGGTCGGCGTTCTCCAGTTCGTGGCGCAGTTCGGCGCCGAGTCCGGGGAGGATGAAGGAGCCCATGCCGGGCGGGGTGGCGGTGGCCTCGATGAGGATCCCCGCCTCGTGGTGTTGCTCCACGCCGACACTCTGCAGCACGCCCTCCCAGGCCGTGACCGGTTCGGCGAAGCGCCCGGCGACGCTCGTCGCCGGGTGGACGCTGAGGTTGCGGCCGAGGCGAGGGTGCCTGCCGAGGCCGGAGCGGCGCAGGAGGGATGGGGACTGCAGTGCGCCCGCCGCGACGACGACCAGCGGCGCGAGGATCTCGAACCCGCCGTCCCCGTCCCGTGGTACCCGCACCCCTGCGGCGCGTGGTCCTCCGGGGCGGTCCGTGTCGACGAGGATGCGTTCGACCCGGGCTTCGGTGACGATACGGGCGCCGGCGGAGCAGGCGTCGGGCAGTACGGAGAGCTGCACGCTCTGTTTGGCGCCCGTCGGGCAGCCGACCACGCACTGGCAGGATCCTTTGCAGCCGGGCGCGTTGCGGCGCAGGGGCGCGGCCCGCCAGCCGAGCTCGCGGGCGCCAGTGAGCGCGATACGGCCGTTGGCGCCGAGGACGTCGAGGGGTTGGGCGGCCACGCGCAGAATGCGTTCCACCTCGTCCAGGTGATGGTCGAAGCCTTCGGCGAGCGCGAGTCCGAAGCGGTCGCTCCAGTGGTCGATCACGTGGTCCGGAGTGCGGTAGCAGGTGCCGGAGTTGACGACCGTCGTGCCGCCGACGGCTCGGCCCACCGGCAGGAGCAGTGGGGGGTTGCCGACGGCGACGCTCGCTCCGCCGTCCCGGTACAGGTCGGTGAACCGGTCGAGGGGCGGGCGCCGGCCGAACGACTCGGTGGAGTGGTGCTGTCCCTCTTCGAGTACCACGACGTCGAGCCCGGCACGGGCCAGGGTCTTGGCGGCCATCGCCCCGCCCGCGCCCGAGCCGATGACCACGGCGTCGGCGGTCGAGCGAGCGGGCCAGGCGTGGGCGGGTGTCAGGTCGAGCGGTGGGTCCTCGCGCGTGAGGCCGTGTGGTGCGGGGCCATGGTGCAGCATCCGTTCTGTGCCGGCGGACAGCAGGACCGGCACCTTGAGCACGTCCAGGAGCGGGATGAGTGCGGGGCGTGCGGCCAGTTCGGCCAGTACGGACTGCCGTTCGCGCGGGGCGAGAGCGGTCAGTGTGCGTCCGGTACGGGCCATGGCGTACGCGTTCACTCCGTGGGCCGCCATCCGGATGCCTGCCCGGGCGGCGAGCGGCATGGTGGACAGGACCTTCTCGAGTCGGGCGGGGACGTGGCGGTGCCAGTCGGTGGTGCCGTCGTCGGCGATGAGGGCGGCCACGAGGCCGGTGAGGCTCATCGCGTGCCCACCTCCGCGTGGGCCGTGCCGTCGAGCGTCCACTCCTCCTCCGTGCGCCAGCCGCCGAACCACCACCGCTCCAGCAGGACGTGTACGTCGGCGCGTTCGCTGTTACGGCAGGTCGCGTGTCGGCCGTCGGGGTCGGTGTAGTCGAGGACGAGGGTGCGGTCCGTGGGCTGGGTGACCTCGACCCGTATCCGGCGCAGGCCGCTGCGGCCGGTGACCGCCCAGGTGGGCAGGTCGATGTCGGCGTGGAAGCGCCCCGCTCCGGCCCAGCCGACGGCCGGGCGCTCGGCGCGGCGGGGCCAGCCGCGGCCGTGGCGACGCAGCCGGAGGAAGACCAGGGGGGGCAGTCTGCGCAGACCCGGGCGTGTGGAGACGGCGGCGACGATCTCCAGGACGTCACCGCCGCCGAGGTCGGCGTGCAGCCAGGACCAACGGTGGGCGTTGCCGTGACCGTAGATCCGGGCCGACGCGCCCGGGGCCCCGGTGAACGTCAGGGTCCTGCCGTCGTGGGTGAAGGTGCCCTCGTAGAGGGACCGCGCGGCGGGGAGCATCTGGGCGGCCGGCAGCAGTGGACGGCGCCAGGCCCAGCGGGGGAAGGTGAACAGCGGCCCGTCCACGGGTCGTTCGGCGAGGTCCCAGTGCAGGGCACCGCCCCCCGCCGTTCCGGTCAGGCGTCCGGGGCGGACCGTGACCCCGTCGGCGCTGAAGCCGGGCTCGCTCGGAGTCCATCGGGCGGGGCCGAAGCGGGCGTGCCGCACGGGGCCGTCATGGGGAAACACCACGGCCCAGCCGTGCGCGTACGGCTCGGATCCGTCGGCCGGGGCGGTCAGTTCGTGGTGCAGCCACAGTCCGCTGCCGGTGTCCGGGTCGGTGACGGTGGTGTACCAGACCTCGGCACGGCCCGGCTCACCCCGCCAGCGGGAAGCGAGGAACGCGGCGGGATCCTCCCGTCGCGGGAAGCGGAAACCGGCGAGGAAAGGCAGCAGGTGCGTGCCGAGCGGAAAGTGAAGGGTGCCGGTGCCGATCCGCGCACCGTCCTCGCGGAGGGTGTACGGCAGTACGGTCATCGAGGCAACGGGCCTGCGCGGCGTGACGGACTTCCAGCCGTCGAGGGTGAGCCGGCGGCCGTCCGCGGTGAACCTGACGCGGTAGCGGATACGGCGTCGCGCGAGCGGAGAGATCTCCAATTCGCCCTCGACGTGGGGGTCGTCATCCCAGCCGGTGATCCGTATCCGGCCGGTGGCCCGGGCCTCGGTCGTGCCGAGCAACCGCAGGAGGCGGTCTGCCGAGACGGTCAGATCCAGGCGGACCCGGCGGGTGCGGACCTCGTCGTCGAGCCGCAGGGTGCCGAGCATCGTCTCGCTGAAGACGGTGCCGCGAACGGGCAAGCCACTGATCGGGACCGTGGGTGAGGTGGTCGTCACGCTCATGCGAGGCCCTCCAGCATGATCCGTTCCGTCGCGGTCAGATACTCCTCGGCCGCCCGCCGGGCGCCTGTCTCGTCACCGGCCTGCACCGCGTCGACCACCGGCTCCAAACGCCCCCGGGCCGCCAGGGCGTCCGTGAACGGTCCCCTGAGTACGGCGCGCACCGGCAGGTAGGCGTTGAAGAGGGTGTTGGTCAGCAGAACGTAGACACGGTTGCCGGTGGCGCGGGCCAGGGCCCGGTGCACCTCGATGTCCGCGAGCTGTACGGCATCGGCGTCCGCCGCATCCCCCACGGCCGTCAGCAGCGAGCGCAACTCGGCGCGCTGCCGGTCGGTCGCCCGGGCCGCCGCGCGTTCGGCGATCAACGCTCCGATGCTCCGCCGTACTTCGAAGACCTCACCGATCCAGTCGGGGCTGTGCCGTACGAGCATGGGCAGCAGGTCGGCGCCGCCCAGGCGCAGGTAGTCCCGTACGCGGGTGCCGACGCCATGGCGGGTCTCCAGCAGTCCGGCCTGCATGAGACGCCCGAAAGCGTGCTTGAGGGTGGTGCGGGTGACGCCGTAGCCGTCGGCGAGCGTGCGTTCGGGCGGCAGGTAACTGCCCGCCGGATGGCGCCCGGTGAGGATGTCCTCGCGCAGACGGCTCTCCAGGACATCGACGATGGTCTCGCGGGGCAGTGCCTCCACGCCGTTCCCTCCAAGTGGCTCAGTGGATGAGCCACTCAACCAACCTGGTGGCGTGGAGTCAATGGGCAGGGCGGGGCCAATCGGGGTTGCGATTCGCTCAACTTACGGCGCTGAGTGGTCAGCTGGCCCTCGGCATGCAACGCACACCAGTGCAGCCTGTCCGCTTCGGCTCGGCGCGGCCGAGCCGGCCGCGATATGCCAGCAACCGTGGAGGGCGAGCCGTTCCACACACTGCTGATCCTGGTGCGCGCCCCGGGCTTCCGAACCACGGCGTACGGCGCCTCTCGGGACATGGATGCGCCTAAAGGAGGTGGTCGGCAACTGGCGTGCTGGTGCGGGGGAAGCCGGAGACGCCAACCCTCACCGGCGGCTGAATCGGGGAGCCCTCCGCGGGACCATCACGACTCGGCAACGACCCGACATCCGCTGCAACCGCACCTGGCGTGAAATCATCCGTCTCTGCGACAGACACCGGCCCCGCACGGGCCGCACACAACTGAGGGGACCCCCTGTGGCAACAATCAGGAAGACCACCCGTCACAGACCCAGCGCCGCTCTCCATGCGGCCGTGGCGAGCGCGTCCGCCACCGTCGTCCTGGCGCTGACGCTCACGGCCTGCAATGGAGGCGGCGACGCCACGGCATCCCCGGCCACCGGCCGGACCGCGACGACCAAGCCGGGTTCCAGCGGAGCGGGAGCGGGTGCCACCACGGCCGGGGCCAAGCCCGCCGGAACGCCCACGACGTCTGCGAACGACGCCGAACCACCATCGGCGTCGGCCTCTTCAGCCGCCACCGCCGCCCCGGCACCCGCCAAGCCGACCACCTCGAGTACCGCGGACGGCACGAGTGGGTGCGACCACAAGATGCCCATCTCGCCCGACGAGATCGCGGTCTACCGCTACACCCCCGAGGGCGGCTCCCTGAACCTGATCGTCAAGCACGGCAACTGGGGTTGTGCTCCTGCCGATTCCGACGGCGCGCCGTTCGTCACCGTGGGCAAGGAGACATACCTGCCCATGGATCAGGCCGCGTACGTCACCGCTACCGACCCCGTCGTGGAGAGCACAGAGAACCAGCACATCGGGGTACAGGACTTCCTCGACTGGCTGGAAGCGCATCCCGACAGCGGGCTGGTCTTCAGGTACCACCTCGGCGACGATGGAGCCATCGACCGCCTGGATGAGGTATTCACTCCCTGATCGGTCACGCGACGCCCTGCTGTTCGCCCGCAACGCTGCGCGGGACAGGTCTACGCCGGGCAGCCCGCCGCTCATCCGTGCTGGTGGTCGTAGGCGACGCGGGTGCGTCAGTCCATCCGCCCGCCGATCAGGTCCTCGATGACATGCGGCAGCCGCGGACGGAGCCCGGGCGGCCGGGAACGTCGAAGGGCCCGGCCGTGGCCGGACCCTTCGTCTCGTAGCGGGGACAGGATTTGAACCTGCGACCTCTGGGTTATGAGCCCAGCGAGCTACCGAGCTGCTCCACCCCGCGTCGGTGCCACCACTCTACACACAGCGACCGGCACGGACACAACCCGGTTTCAGCGGCGGACGATGTCCTCCGCCTGCGGCGCCCCTGCGGCGAGATGCCCGAGGTTCATGAATGCGTCCTGGCCCGGTCTGTTGGGCCCTGCGCGGTGGGGAGATCCTTCCGGCGTGGCGGCGACAGATCGGTCCACGCGCGCAGCAGCCACTCGACGGGTCCGTAGCGGTGGCGGGCGAGCCAGAACCGAGAGGCCGCCGCCTGTAGCGCGAACAGTGCCAGGGCGATCACCGCGATCACCGGAGGCGGAACCCGGCCCACCAGTGCCGTGCCGTAGCCGGTGAACAGCAGGGCACAGACCAGGGACTGGGTCAGGTAGTTCGTCAGCGTCATCCGGCCCGCGGGGGCGAACACCAGCGTGACGCGCCGACGGTGCCGTCCGTGGGCCAGGCGCAGGACGGTGGCCGCGTAGCCGGCGGCGAGCAACGGTGCGGTGATGACGTCGACGCCGAGGGCCAGGACCTGATAGGCCCCGCCCGGGTGCAGCAGGCTCGCGTGGGCGTACATCACGCCACCGGCCAGCCCCGCCGTGAAACCTACGCATTGCAGTCGGCGCAGCACACGCGGGTGTGCGCCGATGTCGGCCAGAACCCGCGCGCGGCCGGTGGCGAGTCCGAGGAGGAAGGCGGCGAGTGCGGCGGGAGCCTGGAAGAACACCAGTAGGACCGCGACCTGCGGCAGTTGCCGTAGGTGGGCGGAGAGCACGGAGGCCCCGTCCGCACGCAGAGCGGCCGTCTCGGCTTCCGCGTGGGCGCTCGCCGCGGCCTGGTCGATACCCGAGCCGCCGGACAGCTGTAAGCCGCAGGCGAGCAGCAGGTAGGCGGTCGCGGTGAGGGCGAGCAAGGTGACTGCGAGGCGGACGGCGGTGCGGAGGCGTATGCGGTGCAGCGCCAGGAGGAGCAGCCCGAGGAGGGCGTAGGTGGTGAGGATGTCTCCCGGAAAGAGCACCACGGCGTGCAGGACGCCGAGGGTGAAGAGCCCCGTGAGGCGGCGCAGGAACCGTGGCGTGAAGGAGCTGCCGGCGCGCTCGGCCGAGGCCAGCTGGAGGGTGAAGCCGTAACCGAACAGGAAGGAGAAGAGCAGGAAGAACTTGGCTTCGAACAGCACGGTCACCACCCAGCGCGCCGCCTGGTCGAGCGGGCCGCCGAAGCCGGGGTCCTCCACGCCGGTGCCGTGATAGGCGGAGGCCATGTAGGTGATGTTGACCATGAGGATGCCCAGTAGCGCGAAGCCGCGCAGCGCGTCGGCGTTCTCCAGCCGGGCCGGCGGCCGCAGGGCTGGTGCCGGGCTTGCCTCCGATGCCCACGTCACTTCGGCGCCTCCGTGTCCGTGTTACGGCGTTGCAGGAAGACTCGCTGGTCGTCGAGGAATCCGGAGGCGGACAGCGAGCGGGGCGCGAAGGCAGCCGTCAGGGTCAGCCGCAGCCCCGAGCCCAGCGCGGTCCGGACCAGGGAGTGGTTCGCGTCCGGATAGTGGCGCACACTCAGGGACCCGGCGGGAAGCAGGCGCCGGTAGACCGTCTCGGTCTCGGCCGCGTCGACGTTGCGATCGTGCCCGGCCAGCACGAGCAGTACGGCCGTACCGCTCGGCACGGCACGCAGGTCGGCCGTTGCGTCCGAGGTGTAGTTACGGGACACGAACCGCCACCGGTCGGCCGTCATGTCCTGGTCGTGTCCGCCCGTGGCGGCTCGATATTCCTCGTAGGACGCCCCGCGTTCGAGCAGCCGCAGCACCACCCGCCTGCGGCGCAGCGCCTCGGCTCGATCAGCCGGGGACGCGTGACGGTCCTGGAGGTCGGCAAGGAGGTTGAACTCGCCCTGCCGTAGCCAGTTGACGGCCGGTGAGACGGCTATGACGAAGCGCAGATTCCGCTCGCGTGCGGCGACCTTCGGCAGGACCCAGCCGGCCTGGCTCGCACCCCACAGCCCGATCCGATCGCGGTCGATGTCGGGCCGGTGGCGGGCCCAGGCGATCGCGGCCTGCGTCTCCGCGGCGCGGTCGTCCATGCTCTGGTGCAGCCAGTTGCCCTCCGAACGGCCGATGCCGGGCTTGCTGAACGACAACGACGCGTATCCGGCCCTGGCGAAGCCCTCCCACATCGGCCGGTAGAACGTGTCGTGCGTGGCGTCGATCGGGCCGTCGCCGTGGACGAAGACGACCAGCCCGAAGGGGCCCCTGCCGTGCTCGGGCCGGGCGAGCACCCCATCGAGCCGATGCCCGGCCTGACGGAGGGTCACTCTCTCCTCCCGCAGCGCGTAGCTGTTCTGCCACAGCACGACGCCACCGAGGGACCCGGCCGCCAGCAGGGTCGCTGCCGCCGCCCACGCCAGCCCGCGCCTCCAGCGCCCGCCGGCCGCCCGTTTTCCTGTCGGCATCCTCACTCACTCCAAACTATCGAAGCCAATACGCTCGTTACGAGAATGAACGTTATATGCTCGATAGCGCAAGGGGGTGGCTCACCGGCCACCCGGGCACGAAGGGGGCACGCATGGGTCCATCGACGGAAGACACCGGGGAAGAAGGGATGGCCGTACGGCGAGGCATCCCGCCGGGCGCGAAAGAACGGGTCGCGGCCCTGTACTGGGAGGCGTTCGGGCGAAAACTGGGCCCCGCGCTGAATCCCCCGGAAGCCGGGCGGGCGTTCATCGCCGCTCATCTCCACCACGACCGCGGGATCGTCGCCGTCCGGGAGGGCCATGTGGTGGGCGTGGCCGGCTACCAACTGGCCGGGCGCTCACTCACCGGCGGTGGAGCGGGGGACGTCCTGGCCTCGTACGGCCTGCTGCGGGGCCTGCCGCGGCTGGCCGTTCTCTCCTTGTTCGAGCGCAGGGCCGCCGAGAGTGAGCTCGTGATGGACGGCATCGCCGTGGACGCCGCGCACCGGGGCTCAGGCGTCGGCAGCGCCCTGCTGCATGAGGTCTGCGCCCTGGCCGCCGAGCACGGCTGCCATCGGATACGGCTCGACGTCATCGACACCAACCCCCGGGCCCGCGCGCTGTACAGCCGGCACGGCTTCACCGCGGTGCGCACCGAGCGCGTCCCGTATCTTCGCTCTCTGATGGGGTTCTCAGCGGTGACCACCATGCACCGCCGAGTACGGGCGGCGGACCGAGAGGGCGGAGACGGCACGCGATGAACCACGAAACCACCGCGCAGCGGCCCGAGATCTCCACCCGTCTGCTCGTGCACGCTCTCGTCCGCGAGGACGGCACCGTCGACGCCGGCGAACTCTACACCGTGGCGGGAGTGCTGGGGATGTCCGACCAGCAGGTGAGGCTGTGCGTGAAACGGCTGGTATCCGAAGGCGGCTTCGTCCAGGACGGCCGCGGCCGCAAGGCCACCTTGCGGGCCGCCGCCGAGGTGACCGAATCACTCACGCTCGACGCACACTACGTCCGCTATGCCTACCGGCAGGACGCCGGCCAGGCTCCGTGGGACGGTACCTGGCACCTGTTCGCCTTCGCCATCCCCGAAGCACACCGGTCGGCACGTGACACCCTGCGGGACTCCCTCCTCCACCTGGGCGCCGCACCCGTACAGGGCGGGTTGTACGTCACCGCCAACAACGTCGGCGAACTCGTCGAGCACCAGGCCCGTCGCCTGGACGTCCTGGACTGCGTCACCTTTCTCACCAGCCGCGACCTGCGCGTCGGCACCCTCACGGACCCACCCGCACTGGCAGCCGCACTGTGGCCACTTCAGCGGATCGCCGACCGTCATCTCCGCCTCACCGAGCTGGCCACCAGCTACCTCGCCGGCCTGGACGGCAACGCGTCATCGGCGGACCGGCTGACCATGACGGTGATCCTGGCGGCCGAGTTCACCCGCGCCATGGAACCCGACCCGCTCCTGCCGCCCGAACTACTCCCCCAGCCCTGGCCCGGAGTCCGCTCCCGCGCGATCAGCGCCGCATGCTGGCGACGACTCCGCGAAGGCGGGGCAGCGGATGGTGCGGCACCGCCTCTGCGGCTGTTCGAGCTCTACCGGGATGTGTTCCCAGACGTGGACGAGAGCTAGCGCCGACCGTTCAGCCGACCGCGGCGTCGCCCCGGTAACCGCCCCTCAGGAGGGCCGGCCCCCGGAGGAATAGGAGGTGCAGGGTTCCACTGCTGGTCCTGCGGGGGCCGGTGTTCTGCTCGGCTACCCCTCGACGCGTCCGATACGCCCGTTCTCTCCCTGATCACCCTCGGTGAAGCCTCTTCGCGTTGGCCTTCACACGAGCAGGGCCCGGCCATCCTTGGCCGGGCCCTGCTTGAAACCAGCACGAGGGATATGTGCCGCGTGCCGGCGAACGCGTGCGCCTACCAGCGGTACCAGCGGCCCTTGCGGCCGCCGCTGCCTGCGGGTCGGACCACGAAGCCCAGCAGCCACACGACGAGAACGATCACCGCGATCCACCACAGTGCCTTCAGCGCGAAGCCCGCACCGAAGAGGATCAGAGCCAGAAGAAGAACCAGTAGCAGGGGAACCATTGTTATCAACCTCCTGGCCACCGAATGCCCTTACTTCAGCTCTACAAGCACATAAATGGCGTGTTTCTTCCATGCAAGCAAGGGCAGACGTACCTCTTGCGCCCCCGTTGCCCGCCTCCCTCATCCACACGGCCCGGCACGGAGAGGCGGTTCGAACCGCGTTGCTCCATCCCCCACCCACCGGCACCGCGAGCGGCTCATGGGCAGCGACCGGCCAACCGCCCGGATCACGCCGCCCAGGCCGAGTAGAGATGAATGTAGGGCTGCCTGGTCGGCAGGTTCCGGATCGAGCCGCTTCACGATGACGAACCGCCAGGTGAGGTTCATGTTTGCCAGCAGGTCGTGTGGTTGCTCCTCGGACGGGTCGTCCCAGGTGGTCCCGTCCGCCTCGATCGCCTGAAGCACTGGTGCCGCCATCGAAGGTGACTCTAGCGGCCAGTCCCTACGGCCGGCCGGCGAGCCTGTGCGCCGACCGCTGGTATGCCCTCAGCTTGTCGGGCGCCAGGACGGTCCCACGTCAGTGGCACAGCAGGACCGCGACGGCCAGCATGACGAGCACGGAGGCCCCACAGAATGCGAGATGTGAGCGCGGGTAGTCATACCGCTCGCGCGTCACTCCCGTGTTGATCTCGTGCGCCCACGTCGCGAACAGCTTGCGAGTCGGATACATCCCGATCGTCAGCCCGATGAGCGCGAACGAGCACAGGACGAGCATGTGTGCCAGAGGGAAGCCGCGCGACGATCCGAACGCCACCGCTCCCATACCGCACAGCACCCAGATGAAGGGGTACACCGTCCAGAACTTCTGGATGGGTATCCATTTCGCCATGGCGGAGCAGTGGATCACGAGAGCTGCGATAGCCAACAGCCACAGCCACTCCGCGGCAACCGACATGAGCACGGACTTCCCCCTGAGTCACTGGAACCCGCAGAGACTAGCAGGGAGCTGAGACGAGGTCCGCACGTCCAGTGTTCGGACGTGTCCCATTTTACCGTACCAATGGCGTACGCAAACGTGCACCTACGCCGTACAGAGAGCGTTCGGATGGGTACCGATCACACCCCACGCTGCGACTTCCCCGGGCCGGTGTTCGAGGCCAGCGCAACGCGGCGCGGAGAGCAGGCATCCCTCATCTCGTGTTCGCATGCCCACACGCACCACTCGCGCCGCAAGGCTCGGGCTTCCGTCTCGCGGCCCGAGATGCTGGGTGGTCGAAGGGCGGCTAGCGTGTGAGGGAAGGGCCGCGATCCGGGGGGTACGCCCGCCGCCGCAGGCGAGGGCCCTGCTCATCGGGTCCGGCAGCCCGCGACCGCGAGCCGTACGTCTCGTCCCCGACGCGGCAACATCCGTGGCCGTTCTTCCCACTGCGGCCCCGGCCATGCTCCTCGTTCCGGAACCGCGCTACGAGGGGTGGAAAGAAGGTAGGCCCATGAAAGGTCAACGCGTGAGGCGTCTCTTCGCAGTGTCTGCGGTCGGCGTTCTCATGGCCGGTGGCGCGGCCGTCGGCCTAGCAGGTACGGCCTCGGCAGCCACCCCGGCGAACACGCCCACCAACAACGGCTGCTTCTATCACGGTGGCTCGTGGTACGACCACTGCGACGGCTTCGGCAACCGAGGCGACCGTGGAGACTTCTACCGCAGCGGCGTCCTCAACAGTGGCGTCGTGGTGATCGTGGTGGGCTGAAGGCCGTAGGAAGGAACAGCGGAAAAACGACCGCCCTCGCCGCGCCACAAGGCCCGCTACCGGGCAGGCCCGGCGGGGGCGAACCGCTGCGTCACCTGGCTCGGGACCAGCTCACTGATACGACATGCCATATGGAAACCTGCTCTCAGCCTGGGAACCGCCGGGGAGGCCCCACGCGAACCTGATGGGCTCCCAGCTGTGATAACAATCCGGCGACCGTACCGGACGAGGCGAGCCGGGCAAGGCCGTTGGCCACGCAGCGGGGAAGCTGATTGTGAGACACGAGCCAGTCAGGGCCCAGCCACATTCCGGCGGCCGGTCGATGTCTGCCGGGCCACGGGTCCACCGCCCCCGTCCCAACGGACCTATTTCACACGGCAGTTGCTCGGGTGGCCAAGCCCGCGACAAGTACGGGAACCTGCGCATCGGCGGTTAGACCCCGGCAACGCCCCCGCGTGAGGGGCTATTCGAGCGTGGGACCCGCACAGCCGTCGGATGCAAGCTCTCCCTGTTCAGCGACCGCAGGCTCGGCGCCGTGGTGGCGGCCGGCGGGACCCGCTTGACGAACACCGGTGTCCCCTCGACCTCCATCTCTGCCCTTCAGCCACCCATGCCCGAGCCCTGCGCCGGTGCGCTGTACCGCTGGCGGGTCCTGCCGGATCATCCTCCTGCCGACTTCGCCGACGCGTTCGGAGGCGTCGAAGGGGCCGTCGCGCACTGGGAGGGATCGCCTGCCGTGCGCGATCGGCTGGAGGCCATCGGGAGGTGCTCCTTCAGCCTGGTGCTCTTCCTGGAGCACGTGCCCCGGACACTCGGGGTGTGGAGCTCCGGTGGCCGGCCCGGCCGACCAGGCCGGCCGCGACCGAGTCAGTCGGCCAGGGCACGGCGCAGGGCGGCGCCGAGTTCGGCGATCTGCCGTCGCGACACCCCCGGGGAGAGATCGCGTGCGATCCGTGGAAGTTGCCGGGCCACTGGTGCGAGCTCGACCGAGACGCCCGCCTGCATCGAACGGTGCGCACAGGTGATGTCGCGTCGCGGCGCGGACAGAGCTCAGCGGTGGCTACGTAGGCCCCGGGGGCCAGTCCGCGGCGCCGGTCTTCGGCAGCCGGCCTGCCGACGTAGGCTGGACAGCGGAATCCGGTCGGCGTCTCTGGTCCGCTGCCTCGTCTTCGCAAGGTCGTAGAGGTCATCGGGCCGAAGAGCGTCACCGGGACCTGCCGAAGTGGAGGCAAGCCATGGAGCAGGTGGGCGACAAGCCGGAGGAGGTGCGCAAGCACCTCGAAGAAGACCACGCACCGTCCGAGAAGAAGCAGCCGTCCCAGGGCTCGGAACGCCACGGTGGGGAACCGGCGGAAGGGACGGCTCCCCAAGAACGAGAGCGCCCCGGCCGGAACGACCGGTAGCCGGGCGACATCGGTACAAGAACCGCTGTCAGAGGCGCGCCGCGTGGTGCAGTACGAGCAATGCGATGTCGTCGGTGCGCTGACCGCCCGGACCCGCCTTTCCCACGAGGGTGTCGATGAGCGCGTCCAGGTCCTGGTCGTCGGCGTGGGCGAGATGGTCCGCGAGGTCGGCGATGGAGTCGTCGAGGTCGACTCCCGGTGTTTCGATGAGCCCATCGGTGTAGAAGGTGAGCATGGATCCGGGGGTGAGCGGAATCTCGGTCACGGGAAAGACGGCGTGGGGGTCGATGCCCAGGAGCGGTCCGGGCGGCACATCGAGGGGTCCGGTGTCGCGGTCGGGCAGACGCATGATCGGCGGTGGGTGGCCGGCGCTGGCCAGGATCACCCGGCGGGCGGCGAGGTCGATGCGGGCGTAGAGGCAGCTGGTGAACAGGTCGGTGCCGAGATCGATGAGGAGCCGGTTGGTCCCGGAGAGCACCTGGTCCGGGGCCGTACCCAGGGCTGAGTGGGCGTGGACGGCGGTACGGACCTGCCCCATGAGAGCGGCGGCGGCCGCGTCGTGGCCCTGGACGTCGCCGATGACGGCCGCGACGACGGTGTCGCCGAGCGGGATGAGGTCGTAGAAGTCTCCTCCGATGTCCATGCCCCGGGTGGCGGGCAGATAGCGGGCGGCGACCCGCAGGCCGGTGACCGTGGGCAGGGCACGTGGGAGCAGCGCCTGCTGCAGGCTGTGTGCGAGGTCGTGTTTGGTGTCGTACAGGCGGGCGCGGTCGAGGGCGTGGGCGATGAGGCCGGCGAGCGAGGTCATGACGGCACGGTCCTCGGCCGGGAAGGCGTGGGGGCGGTCGTAGGACAGGATGCAGCAGCCGACGGGACGGCCGGAGACGATCAGCGGCAGGAAGGCCCAGGCTTGCTTGCCGCTGATCAGCGAGGCCTCGGGGTATATGCGCCGCATCTCCTCCCGGTCAGCGAAGAAGGCCGGGATGCCGGTGCTGAGGACCTGCCCGGCCGGGGTGAAGGCGGTGTCGAGGGACAGGCCGTCGAGACGCTCGATGGTGTGGGGGTCGTAACCGCGACACCCGGTGATCCGCAGGCGACCGGCCTCGGCGCTGGACAGGACCAGGGCCTGCGCCCCGAAGGCCGGCATGATCTGGTCGGCGACCAGATCGATGACGTCCTGGACGCTGACGACCTCGGTCAACGCGGCGGCCAGGTGCGTGAGCTGGTAGATCCGGCCCGCGCGGGACGGTGCGGCGGAGCGGTTGGTGTGCCGGGAGGCCGGTGTGGGCGGGTCCTGCGCTCCGCTGAGGACGATCCGGACGCTGATACCGCTGGCGTCCGGGTACATATGGAAGTCCAGCCAGTGGTCCGGCGGGCGGCACACCGTGAACGCGACGGACTCACGGCTGATCACCGCGGCCCGATAGCGGTCCTCGTAGATCGGGTCGTCGAGCCAGCGCAGGGACTGCCACGGCATGGTGCCCAGCAGCTCACCGGCGTCTCGGCCCAGCAGCTCGCAGGCACCCGCGCTCAGGTAGGAGAAGCGCCCCTCGAGGTCCAGCGCGCAGCTGCCGCCGGGCAACCGCTCGATGAAGTCGGCGGCGGCCATCGCCGGGCCCGCGGAGCGGCGACCCGTTCCCGCGGGGAGTACGCGCGGCTGGTCTCCGGGGGCAGGGAACGTTCCGTTTTCCACGGCTTCCTCGAGCAGCCTGGCCAGCTGTCCGCAACTGACCGCGATGTTCCCCCGCTCCCGCTGGGTCATGTACGGCGGGCGGGTGGCCGGCCACATCAGCAGCAGGGCTCCCCACCGCCGGACGCCGGTGACCGGTGCGGCGACCAGCGTCAACGGGTACGGCAGCGCCATCGCGGTACGCGGATAGGCGCGGGCCAGCTCCTCCTGGCTGCCGACCCACACCATGCGGTCCTCACGTACGGCTTCTGTCACCGGCGCCGGAGTGGCCAGCGGAATCGTCGCCCACGGCGCCGCGAAGTCGGCCGGTGCCCCGCACATCACGTCCAGCAGCAACTGCTGCTCATCGGGTGCGAGCAGGTACAGAGCACCGATGGACGCGCCCGTCCGGCGCATCGTCTCCGTGAACGCGGCGTCCCGCGCGTCCGCGTCCGTGGCCGAATCACCCGCTCCGGTCACGCGACACCTCCAGCCTGGCAGGGGCGACTCCCAGCACCGTCACACGAGTCCTCTGCCCGCGCCGCGCGCCATGACCGCGGCAGGACACACCCGGCCCCGCTCATACCGGGACGCTACGCCCCCACACAGCGGTCGGCACGCGGTCCGGCTCAGCGCGCCACGGCCGGCAGCCGGGGCGCGTCTCTCATCCGGTCGAACGGGGGTGGAGCCGGCCGTCGGCCGTTCGGCTCCTGTTCGTCCGGCTCGACCGAGCCCAGACGGGCGGCCGTCACCGAGCGGGAAACACTCCGAACGGTCGGCCCAGAACCCGGTCGGCTCGGAACCCGGTCGCGCGGCTCACGCGGAGCACCGCCCGCGCCTCACCCGAGCGACCATGCCGAGCGGCCGTGACAGCCGGGATCGGTGTCGGGCACCTGTCGGTGTGGGAGCGGGCCGGTGGAACGTCGAGGAGTATCTGAGGTGTGAGGGTGTTCGGGCGCACGGACCAGCTCGGGGTGGGGGCGCGAGGGACGTCCGTACGTCGCCGAAGTCGCCTCCTGACCGAGGGAGAGGGAGAACCGGACATGAGCACACTGAGCACCGCGCAGTCTCTTCGCGGCACCCCGGAAGGCCTCCTCTGGGAGCCCAGCGAACGCTGGGTGCGCGGCCGTAAGGGCGAGGTCACGGTCGTCGACAGCCGTCATCCCGTCCTCGTGTGGGAGCCGGGCGTCCCGGTGCCGCTGTATGCCTTCCCGCGCGAGGAGGTCCGCGAGGACCTGCTGCACCCCGCGCAGAGCCCGCCCACCGGTAGCCATACCGGGTCGACGGTCTTCTACGACCTCGAGGTCGACGGCGAGCTGCTGGAGAACGCGGCCTGGACGTTCCCCGCCGCCGACCTGGCCGGCCACATCGCCTTCGAGTGGTTCCGGCGCACGGGCAAGGGCCTCGACCACTGGTACGAGGAGGAAGAGGAGATCTTCGTCCACCCGCGTGACCCGCACAAACGGGTCGACGCCCTCCCCAGCAGCCGGCATGTCCGGGTCGAGATCGACGGGACGGTCGTCGCCGACACCCACCACCCGGTCCTCCTCTTCGAGACGGGCCTGCCCAGCCGCCACTACCTGCCCCGCGGGGACGTCCGCCTCGACCTGTTCACTGCCAGCGACCACCACACCCGCTGCCCCTACAAGGGCACCGCCGAGTACTGGTCCTGGGGCGGTGAGGCGGACGTCCCGCCGAACATCGTGTGGAGCTACCCCGATCCGCTGCCCGCGGTGGCCGCTGTCAAGGGGCTGCTCGCCTTCTTCAACGAGGCGGTCGACATCACGGTGGACGGCGAACGCCTTGAGCGTCCGGTCACCCATTTCACCCAGGCGCTGTCCTCGGCCCCGACGCGCTGACGACCGCGATGCCGGCCACGGCCGAGCGCGAGGCCGAGGTGGCAGCGGCCACGGGTGGCGACCTGGGCCGTCCGGGCCCTGGCCGGCGACGAGCAGCGGATGGCGTCCGAAGACGGGGATCGTGAGAGTCGTGAGGACGCGTCCGCCCCTCTCCCCCGCCGGCCGACCGGTCAGGTGAGGGCGCTGCCGGCCCGCCACCGGGCCCAGTCGACGTTCCAGTCGCCGTAGCCGTTGCCCGGCGCGACCGTCTCCTTGGAACCGACCACCTTCACCACGTCACCGGGGATGACCTCTTCGTAGAAGTGCTTCGCCGTGCCGTCCGTGGCGAGGCCAACGCAGCCGTGGGTGACGTTCGCACGGCCGGCGAACGTGTCCGCCTTGGGATTCTGGTGCAGGTAGGTGCCCGAGGCGGTGAGATGCACGGCGTAGTGGTAATAGCCCGCGTAGGCGTCGCCGTAGCCGACGGTCTGCGAGTCCATGAAGACCTTGGTGGCCTTGTCTGAGACGACCATCGTGCCGTTCCAGGTGTCCATGCCGGGAGCGCCCGCGGTGATGGGTACGGTGCGCGTCGCGCCGTCGCGGACGATCCTCATGGTGTGGGTTCGCACGTCCACCGTGGCGATGAGGGAGCGGCCGACCGTGAAGTGCCGGGTGGTGCCGGAGCCGGCGTGCACGGTGACCCTCGTGCCCGGCTTCCAGTACGTGCGGGGCCGGAAGTCGATGCGCTGGCCGTCGAGCAGGTTGCGGTCCTTGACCCAGCTCCAGGAGCCCTCGACGTCCGTGTCGACCTTCAACTGGCGCTCCGCGTCGGCGCGTTGGCCGCTCGGTACGGGATGACTGAAGGTCACTGATATGGGCATGCCGACACCCACGGTTTGGCCTTCGGCGATGTTGATGCGCGCGCCGCTCAGCCGCCTCAACGGCGCAGCCGTCGGTCCGGTCGTCGCGGAGGCCGTCGTACCGGGCCTCGCGGGCGGCTCGGCCCGGTCGTCCCCGTCCGGTCCAGCGGTCTGTGCGCAGCCTGCGAGGGCCACCAGTGCGCACCCGGCCGCGCCCGCCCGCGCGAGTCCGCGGCGCCGGTTCCTGGCTCTGCTGGTCATCGTGTTCCCCCTGAAGGTGTGCTTCGATGTGCGATGTACGGGACCTGTACGCACGGGGGTGGCTGCCGGGTTGCACCGCGATCCCCGGAATTTCACGAGGACTTGTGGCACGGCCATGAGCGGGCACGTGGCGGGGGCATGACCGAAGAAGAGTTCGACGCGTTCTACGCGGCCGCGTTCCCCCGGCTGACCGGCCAGCTCTACGCGTTCACGGGGGATCACGGCGAGGCGCAGGACGTGGTGCAGGAGGCGTTCATCCGCGCCTGGGACCGGCGTGGGGAATTCCTCGCCGACGGAGCGCCCGAGGCGTGGATAAGGACCGTGGCGATGCGGCTCGCGGTCAGCCGCTGGCGGCGGGCGCGGCGGTGGCTCGAAGTGGTGCGGCGTACTCCGCCGCCGGAGCATACAGCCGGGCCCGATCCGGATCGAGCCGCGCTGGTGGCCGCCTTGCGCAAACTGCCCGAGGCACAGCGGATGGCCCTGGTCCTGCACCATCTGTGCGACCTGAGTGTGGAGCAGGTAGCCTCCGAGACCGGTGCTCCCCTGGGGACGGTAAAGGCCAGGCTGTCCCGCGGCCGGACGGCGCTGGCACGCGAACTGGCCGTCGGCGAGGGGGAAAGGGAGAGGGAGGACGACCGTGTCCGATGACCTCACCACGGGACTGCGCGAACTGGCCGAGGCCGGGCAGGCCGCGCCTTCCGTCCCCGGCATGGAGATCCGCCGCCGCGCGGGCGTACGCCGGCGTCGCCGTCGTACGGTCGCCGCGGTCGCCGGTGTCTCCGGCGCGGCCGCCCTGGGCATCACTCTGCTGCTCGGCCTCACCGGCCCCGACGCCGGCAACCGCTCCCCTGCCGGGACCCCCGCCGGTACGCCGAGCACCCAGGCGGCGCCCTCCGCCACGGTGGACCTCACGCGCCGGGTGCTCTCCGTCGGCGGCCGCGAACTCCCCGTCTCCGCGGGCAGGTCACGCACCGCCACCCCGACCGGGCGGATGACGGTCACCGCCCGGGAGAAGTCCAAGGCGGTCTCGGGCGAGGCAGTCGGCTTCGAGGGCGATTACACCCTCAACGTCCCGTGGGTGGTGGAACTCCGTGGGAAGGACGGCAGTAGCACCTTCTTCGGCGCCCTGTTCCACGACGCCGAGGCCCCCGGCCGTTATGACACGACGAGCGGCTGGATCGGCCTGGGCCCCGGGGACGCGAAGTGGCTGTACGGGCATCTGCGCGTGGGTGACGTGGTCGACGTCAAGGGTGGCGGATCCACGGCGAAGAACCCACCGAGCGCGGGAGGCGATGGCTCCGGCTAGGGCCGGTCCGGGTGGTCAACGCTCGAACTCCGGGAACCGGCGGTGGCTTCGGCCGGGCACGGGCCTCGTGCACACGTCCCACTCGCCCGGCAGACCGGCGAACCCCGGTGCGGCGGGCAGCCCTGGAGGTACGGCCCGGAGGAACGCCCGGCTGTGCAGCCAGTGCGCGATCGAGCTGCCCAAGGGCAGCAGGCGGTCATGCCGGTACCGCGTCTCGGCCTGCCGTACGAGAGCCTGGTGGCCTCAGCGGGCCCGCTGGGCAGCGATCGACGCCGGCGGTGAGGCACACCGGGCTCTGATCGTGGCCGGAAGCACCCGCGGCCCCGGTTCCGCTGCCCGAAGTGCGGGGCGACCTCCTTGGGCGCGGTCGAGGGGGCCGGCCTGCATCCTGGCGCAGTGTCAGGCGCTGATCGCGTCCAGGAAGCGCTCGGCGTCCTCGGCTTCGGCCGGCCGCCCCAGGTGGAGCCAGGACCCGTCGGCGAAGCACAGGGAGAAGTGTCGTCGGTCCGGCTCGCGGTGAAGTCGGGCCTCGCCCCGGGTGAACTCGGTGACGATGTCGAAGTCGTCCGCGTTGGTGGGCGAGAGGCGCCGCTTCGGTGAGGCCGCGAGACAGATCCGCTCACGGGTCAGGAGGAGCAGGCGTCTGGAGTTGGGCGACTGCGTGTACCAGCGCAACAGCAACTGCCCTGCGGTCAGGGTCCAGTCACCGTCGAACACGTTGTCGGACGGCTTCCGTGCGCTCGGCCGGTCACCGCCCGTGCCCCGCGTGCCGACCGCGCGCCCGGACCGTGCGCGGGCCTGCTCCTGGCGGACCTGCTTCCACGGCAGCCGGTCGATGCCCTTCAGGAGCTGATCGGCCAGGAACCAGGGGATGACGACAGCACCGGCGAGGGTCAGACCGGCGTAATACAGCCAGTGCCGCCCCGGTTTCAGACGGTCCCTGCCGGCTGCGCGGTGGGCCTCCTTCGGCGGTGCGGGAACGTCACCCGGCAGGCCGCACCAGACGAGGGCCACGGGCTCCTCGCCCAGGATCTTCCGTGCCCGCCGGTGCACCTTCCGCTTCGCCATGCCGAAGATCCTAAAGATCCCCACGCCGGCGGTCTCCGGCAGGTCCGGGCGGACGCTGTTCGATGGTGAGCGCCTTGCTGTGGACCGTGGAGCTGCGTTGGACCGTCATGCCGATCCGCTCGTAGAGCGACAGCGCGCCGGTGCCCGTGTGCGTCCACAGCGTGCAGGTCCCCTTCCCCTGGTGGTAGAAGGTACGGAAGGCCTCCCGCAGCAGCATGCGGGCGATTCCCCGGGCACGGTGGTCACGTCGTACCGCGACCCGCTCGACGTACCCTTCGTCGCTGCCGGGGACGTCCGAGGACAGCACCACACCGACCATCTGGCCGCCGGCGAAGGCCACGGGTGAGGCGGCCGGTTCGAACGTGGCCCGTTCGACCGTGAGGCGGGCCCACTCCGCGTAGGTCTTGCGCCGCTGCTGCCACTCGTCGAAGGCGTCCTCGGTGACTTGGTACGCCGCTTGCGCGTCACCGGGGCGGAACGGCCGGACCGTGATGCCCGCCGGCGGCTCGGGCACCTCCGGTTCGACGGGCATCGTGATCTCCAGCAGCCACTCGGTGACGAGCGGGAAGTACCCGCTGGACCGCAGGAGCGCGTTCGCCATGTGATCGCTGTCGGGAACCGACTGGGACAGCCGATCGATCCCCAGTCGCCGGGCCCGCGCCTCGGCCCAGTCCAGGAGCGAACGGCCAAGGCCCCGCCCCAGGTGATCGGGGTGGACATGCACCCTGGCCCGCCGCCCCTTCATCCAGCCCCACCCGGCCGGATCCCCCTTGGAGTCGCGCACGAGCACCGAGTCGGGCTTCGGTTCCTGGTCCGGCAGGCCGAGGTCAGCGGCGATGCGTTCGAAACCGGTCACAGCGCGGCCGAGCAATCGGCGCTCGCACTCGGTGACCAGGCGGTGAACCGCCTGCACGTCGGCCGTGGTTGCGGACCGGCTCCGGTAGCCGAGCGGCCACGGCTCGGGGAGATCAGACATGAGATGAACCCTGCGCCTTTCCGGCCGCCATGTCGACCTGATCGGATGCCGGCCGCCTGCCGGCACGCCCTCGCACCACACCATCCGGTCCGCCCCTGGCATCCGGGCCCCGCCGCCTGTCACCGCTGAGCGCGGGGGGCGGTCCCGGTAACCAATGGTGAAACGGAGCTGGATGACTCGAGGCGGTTCCGCACTCCGCGAGCGGGCCACAGCCGCGTCCGCACATCGACGACGTGCACATCCCCTTGGCCGGCGCCGTGGACCCCGTCTGGGGAGCCGACCCCGGTGCGGCCGCTCGCGTCCAGCATGGGCCCACGCGTTCCGGACCCGGACCCTGGCCGCCCCCCAGGGCTTTCCCGCTCATCCACGGCGGCCCGGTCCCGGCCACCTCGCCCTCGCAGGCGGCCCCGCCCCGGATGCCGCGCCCGGGTCCGCACCGGACTCACCGTGCTGGTGGCAGCCGGATGGCCCCACGCGCAGCGCCTCCACCAGGGCACCACCTTCGCATGGTCCTACGCCGGCACCGGGCTCTCAGCGCCCGGCGGCGGCTGTCACCGCGGACAGGTCCTCGCCGGTGAGTTCGGCGATGCGGTGCGGTGCGACACCTGCGGCGAGCGCCCGTGCGAGCAGTTCGTCACGGCCGTCCGTGCAGTCCCGGTAGGCGAGCAACTCGTTCTCGACCGCGGCGATGGCCTCCGGAGCCGTCCGGTGACGCAGTCGGCTCAGTTCCTCGTCGCTCAACGGAACCGGCAGCCGCTCCGCGTTCTCGGGAATGGCCTCCGTGGCTTCCGGAGGCACCACCCGCACGCGCGGTGACGTCGCCGACACCCCCTGGGCGTCCAGCCACGCACGCACCGAGGACGTCTCCATGCAGGACAGTCCACCCACGGCGGCCGGTGGCACGCCCAGCGGCGTGGCCGGGTCCTCCAGGAGAAACAGATAGGCGTCATCGGTCATCAGCGACTCCTCGTGACAGCTCGTCGGCCCCCAATGCCGTTCAAACTACCCCCTCCGCGGCCGCATACGGCTCGTGCAGCGCCTTGCCGGTCACAGGTTCACGGGAACCGCTCCCGGCGCGGCCGGCAGCCTGGCGCGCCCGCCGTGACCGCAGTGGACGATCCGGTCGCCGAGTCCGAGCCTGTCGGCCTCGTCCAGGAAAGCGGACAGGGGGGAGCGCATCACCGTGTAGTCGTGGTAGTGCACGGGCAGGACGCTGCGGGGCCGGAGGCGCCGGGAGAGTTCCGCACCCTGCACGCCGTCCATGGTCACCACGAACCCGCCAGGGAGCCGGGTGCCGCCCAGGTGCAGGACGGCCAGGTCGGCGGTGGGAAAGCGTTCGGCGATCTCGTCGAGGCCGTCGTACACCAGCGTGTCGCCCGAGATGTAAAGCCGCAGTCGAGGAGGACGCCCGATGGGGCCGAACTCGACCATGCTGCCCATCACCGGAGGCAGGAGACCTCGCAGCACCCGGTGGCCGGCATGCCGGCCGGGGAGCGCCGTGACCCTGGCCTGCACCCCGCCCTGTGCCAGGGTGAGCCCCTGCCAGGTGTGCAGTCCGGCAGTCCGGCGGAAGCCGTGGACCACCCTGAGCCGACGCGCTGCATGGGGTGTGGTCAGCACCGGAACGGCGTGGTCCAGGTGCCGGCGGGCCTGGCGGTCCCAGTGGTCCCCGTGCAGATGGGACAACACGATCCCGTCGAGGCGGGGCAGCTCCTGCGGACCGACGGCCGGCTCGGTCAGGCGTCGGCTCACCAGGCCGTAGCCGAGGTAGGCGTACTGGCCGCGTCGCAGGAAGTTCGGGTCGGTGAGCAGGGTCAGCGGACCGTACCGCAGGAGGACGGTCGCATTGCCGATGAAGTGGATGTCGACCGCGTCGTCGGCGGGATCGTCCTTGGTTCCGGGCATGGTCACCCGCCTTTCGCGTCTGCCGGAGGCACCGCCCGCGCCGCGGGATGCGGGTGCTCTCTTCGCCGCACGGGGTACCCCCTGGCGGGCGGAGCCACTCCCCCGCGAGAACCACGGGCGGCTCGGCTCGTCCGCTACGGCGGGGAGGCTCCACCGGTGGTGCTGCCGCGCGGCCCTCCGCGGGGGGGGCTCGGTGGCCCTGCGCCTGGCGCCCGACCATCCCGGTGTGGTCTCCCGGGTGACCCTGATCGACTGCCTGCCGCTGAGCGAACACCTGTCCCGTATCACGGCCGAGTGCGCCACGTAGTGGTGGCACTGCTTCTTCTTCGCCCAGCCGGACATCCCGGAGCGGGTCATCAACGCAGATCCGGACAGCTGGTATCGCGGCGATCCGCAGAGCATGGGGCAGGAGGACTACGACCAGTGGCGGCAGGCCACCCGGAACCCCGCGGTCGTGCGGGCGATACCGGAGGACTACCGGGCCGGCCCGACCATCGACCGGCGGCGCGAGGAGACGGACCGGACCGCCGGGGCACGGACTGGGTGACCGGCGCTGATCCTGTGGTCGCTGCCGGACGACCTGGAGGATCCGTGCGGGGATCCGGTCGAGGTCTGGCGGCAGTGGGCCGTCGACGTCCGCGGCCACGGCATCGGCTCCGGCCACCACGTGGCCGAACAGGCTCCCGAGGCGCTCGCGTCCTCCCTGGGGGACTTCTTCGCCGGGGCATCCGGACGAGGGGCACGCCCGGGTTCGACATATGGCCGAGGGGGATACGGCGGTGAGGCCGTGGAACTGGTAGTTCCTCATAGGGACGGCCGACGCCGACGGAGACGAGGATATGGCAACCAGCGTGAGCGGAACGAGGGGCGAAACCGTGCCGACGAGCCTTCAGCTGCCAGGGATCGTGCTGGGCGTGGGGCTGGGCGGGTTCGCCGACGGCATTCTGCTGCACCAGCTACTGCAGTGGCACCACATGCTCACCAGCACCAACCACGATCGCATCGGTGTGAAGTACTACGACCCGCACACCGTCTCCGGGCTGGAGATGAACACCGTGTGGGACGGCGTCTTCCACACCGTGTGCTGGATCGCCGTCCTCGTCGGCCTGGCGATCCTGTACTCACGGGTGACAACCCAGCGACGCCGGGTGTGGGCCTCACGGGTCCTGTGGGGCTGGATTCTGGCCGGCTGGGGCATCTTCAACCTCGTCGAAGGCCTCCTTGACCACCAGATCCTGGGCATCCACCACGTCCACGGCGGGCCGCACCAGGTGTGGTGGGACATGGGCTTCCTCCTCTTCGGGGCGCTGCTGCTCGTGGGCGGCTGGCTGCTCCAGCGCGGTGGGCGGCCGGTCGATCCCGCGGCTCCGGGCGCCGGGCGAGCAGGACGCGTCGCCTGATGCACGAGCACACACCGCACATGCATCACCCGGCAGGCGGCAGTCCGCTGGAGATCCTGCTGCCGGCACTGGCCCTGCTGGCCTGTGCCGTCGGCTACGTGTTGCTGGCACGCCGAGCGCGGCGGCGCAACCCGGTACGGGCCTGGAACCGATGGCGGGGCGCGGGTTTCCTCGCCGGGCTCGTCCTGTTGTCCGTGGCGTTGCTGCCGCCCGTCGCGTCCCTGGCCCACCGCGACTTCCGCGGGCACATGGCCCAGCACCTGCTCATCGGGATGTACGCCCCGCTCGCCCTCGTGCTCGGTGCCCCGGTCACCCTCCTGCTGCGTGCCCTTCCCGCGCCCCGCGCCCGCCGCCTGACCGCCTTCCTGCACAGCCGCCCGGCCCGGTTTCTCGCTCACCCGGTCGTCGCCCTGCTGCTGTCCACGGGCAGCCTCGCGGTCCTGTACTTCACGCCGCTCTTCAACATCGCCGCTGCCCACCCGGCCGGGCACTGGCTGCTGCACGCGCACTTCCTGGTGTCGGGGTGCCTGTTCGCGCATGCCGTCGCCGGTCCCGACCCGGACCCGCGCCGCCTCGGCGTGCGGGGCCGGCTGATCTGCCTCGGCTGTGCCATCGCCGCGCACTCCGTCATGGCGCAACTGATGTACGGCGGGTTCTGGGTGGACGTCCACGCGCCCATCCCCGAGGTCCAGGGCGGCGCGGAGATCATGTACTACGGCGGTGACATCGCCGAACTCCTCCTCGCCGCGGCCCTCGTCGCCACCTGGCGCCCAGAACGCCGTACCCGTTCCGCCGCGACGGCGGCAGCGACCCGTGACCCGGCCCGGGTCTGAGGCGCACCGAGCCCGACCTCCACGGCGAGTTCCGGCCCATGGCGGCCAGTTGTTCGGCCATGCCCCGGCGGTCGCGCGGCGGATCGGTCGCTCCCCGGCTGTCGTAGCGGTGACCGTACGCCGTCACGGGCACGCCGGCACCTCACGGCGGTGCCGGCCGGACCTCGGCCAGGCGCAGGGCAGCCGGTGCCGAAGGATGTCGGCCCGGCACCGAGTTGCGCGGTGGCCCGCCATCGGGATGGTCCTGTTGGAGGCGTCAGCTGTTCGAACCATGGCGCTGAGTGGCCGGAGTCACGGGCTGCGCCGCAGTCTGCCCCGGGGGCGGGGGCGGGGGCTCCAGCCTGTTTCGCGGGCCGTGCCTTTCCGGACATCGGTCATCGGTCTGTCCAGCAGCGCCCTGAGCAGGGGGCGTTCGTGCTCCGGCAGGCCGCTGACGAGGACCGCCTCCCGTCCGAGCACGATGTCGGCCCTGCGACAGGCTCCGTCAGTGTTCCCGGATCCGCCACCACCACCAACAGCCCGCCGTCCACTGGGGCATCCGGCCGGGGTCGGGAAGCGTACGGCGCTCGAACTCGGCGTCCATGCGCCCTACCAGCCGCCGCAGATCCCGCCGGGCACCGGAAGGCAGACGGCGCAGGGCCTCCTCCAAGGTGTCGCGCGCATCCTCGACCTCCAGACCGGGCTCCGGTGGCTCGGTGGCGTTCAGATAGCGACCCGGCTGCTGGAGCGCCTCCTCGAAGCGACGCAGTGCCTCGGCAACGGCATCCCGCTCCATCCGCTCCTCTTCCAGGCGCCGGACGGCAGCGCGGGTCAGGGCGGAGACACCAGGGATCCGTCGCACCGGAACATGTCTACGCGGCCGCCATCGCTCGGCGCGGACAGCCTTCGGACGCCTACGCGGCATCGGCCTTTCGGATCAGCATGCCGTCATCTTGCCACGGACCGGTCGGCCTTCGCGCGTGAGCCAGGGGCGGGGTTTGCTCAAGTTCCGGTCTCGGCGATGTCCGCCTCAGCGGGATGTGCCGGCTCAGCGGGATGTTCCGGCTCAGGAGCGGGCGGGCTGCGGGGCGGGCTCGGGAGAAGCGGTTTCCACGGTCAGAGAAGCCCGCCGCACCTGCGGCGGGCTTCGCTGGCCGACGGCTGTCTCAGTGGGTCGTCAGCAGCCCTTCCCTGAGCCGCTTGAGCGTGCGCGACAGCAGTCGCGACACATGCATCTGGGAGACACCCAGACGCTCGCCGATCTGGGCCTGGGTCTGTTCCTCGACGAAGCGAAGGTGCAGGATCAGCCGGTCCCGCTCGTCGAGTTCGGCGATCATCGGTGCCAGCGCGTGGAAGTCCTCCACCAGCTCCAGCGCCGTGTCCTCGGCCCCGATGAAGTCCTGTAGCGCGCTCTCGCCGTCCTCGCTGTTGCTGATCGCGGCGTCGAGGGAGGACGAGTTGTAGCCGTTGGAGGCCAGCCGGGCCTCGACGACCTCCTCCTCGGACAGGCACATCAGCTCCGACAGTTCCTTGACCGTGGGGGTACGGCCCAGCCGGCTGCGCAACTCCTCGGTGGCGCGCGCCAGCTGGACCCGCGCCTCCTGCAGTCGCCGCGGAACGTGCACGGCCCAGGACGTGTCACGGAAGAACCGCTTGATCTCTCCCACGATGTAAGGGACGGCGAAGGAGGTGAACTCCACCTCACGCGACAGCTCGAACCGGTCGATCGCCTTGATCAGGCCGATCATGCCGACCTGGACGATGTCCTCCATCTCCTCCGGTCCCCGGCTGCGGAACCGGGCCGCCGCGAAGCGGACCAGGGACATGTTCATCTCGATCAGCGTGTTCCGGGCGTACTGGTGCTCGGGCGTACCCTCCTCCAGCACCGCCAACTGGTCGAAGAACACCTTGGACAACTCTCGGGCGTCCCTGGGGGCCACGCTGGAAGGGTCGGCGAGCTCGGGCAACTCGGTTGCCCTCCGCGTGTCCTGGTCCGCCACGGTCTGCGGTGTCATGGTGTTCCCCTCCCGGATCGGTTCGCAACTGCTCGTGTTGTCAACGACACGCCGCCTACCCGGACACAAGGCATCCATGCCTGTTCCGTACGAGATCGATGACTGTCCGGGCCGGCCGCGCCCGCGCACGCCCCCTTCCGCCGCGCGCGCCGCATGCGGGGCTGCGCCGAGCGCGGGACCATGGTCACCAGCCGTTGTACGGTCCCGGTCTCCGGCCGAAGACCGGAGACCGGAGACCGGAGACGAAGGAGGATGCCGTGTGCCGCCTTTTCGGGCTGAGCAGCTCCCCCCTGCGCACGTATGCCACGTTCTGGCTGCTGGACGCCCCCGACAGTCTCAGTGCACAGAGTCACCGCGAACCCGACGGCACCGGGCTGGGCTACTTCGCCAGGGACGGCGCCCCGGAGGTGCACAAGGCCCCGATCGCGGCCTACGAAGACCGTGTCTTCGCCCAGGAGGCCCGGCAGGTGGAGTCGGCGACCTTCCTCGCCCACATCCGTTACGCCTCAACCGGAGGCCTGGACGTGCGCAACACCCACCCCTTCGAGCAGGAGGGGCGGTTGTTCGCGCACAACGGCGTGATCGAGGGGCTCGACGAGCTCGACCGCCACCTGGGAGCGGACCGCTCACTGGTGCGTGGCGACACCGATTCCGAGCGCTTCTTCGCCCTGGTGACCCGGGAGACCGCGGCGCACGGCGGCGACGTGTCCGCGGGTATCGTCGCCGCGGCACGCTGGACCGCGGAGAACCTGCCCCTGTACGCCCTCAACATCATCCTCGTCACCGCCGGCGGTCTGTGGGCCCTGCGTTATCCCGCCACCCACGAGCTGTACGTGCTTCAGCGCCCTGCGGGCGGCCATCACGGATCGCGGCATCTGGACCACAGCGGCCGCCACGGCCGGCTGCGCGTTCGCTCGGCGGGCCTGGGCGATCGTCCCGCGGTCGTCGTGGCCAGCGAGCCCATGGACGAGAACCCGCACTGGCGGCTCATGGAACCCGGCGAGCTGCTCCACGTCGACCACCACCTGCAGACCACATCGCGCCTCGCCCTGCCCGACCCTCCGGTCCATCCCCTCACTCTCGCCGACCTGCGTCCCACCGCGGCCGCCTCGCAGCGGCCCGGGTAGCACGGCGGGCGCGGCCAGAGGCCGTCGAGCAGGTGTCGGACACGGGCGCGGGGGCATCGGCGAGGTATGAACAGACAGTCATGGGCACTGCATGGACGGTTCAAGGCCCGCCGGGCGGCCGACAGCACGGCGATGGCTGCCGCGGCCCGGGCGGGGTTCGCCGCCCGCGGGCTCATCTACGTACTCGTGAGCGTCATCGCACTGCAGATCGCCTTCGGCGGTGACGGCGGTGGGCAGCAGGCGGACCGCGGCGGTGCCCTCGGCGAGCTGGCCGGCAAGCCGTTCGGATCGGTGATGCTGTGGATCGTGGGGATCGCGCTCGCCGGCATGGGCCTGTGGCGGCTGTCGGAGGCGGTCTTCGGCGGGGCGGGTCCAGACGGTTCCAAGCTCACCAAGCGGGCGTCGGCCGCGGGCCGTTTCGTCTTCTACGCCTTCGTGTCGTACTCGGTGCTGTCCTACGCGGCCGGAAACCGGGGCAGCGGCAGCGGCTCCTCCGACAAGCACACCGACGATGTCACCGCCCTGGTGCTCAAGTGGCCCGGCGGCGAGTGGATCGTCGGAATCTCGGGGGCCGCAGTGGTGATCGCCGGTCTGTGGATCGCGGTCCGGGCCGCGCGGAAGAAGTTCTGCAAGCATCTGCGGACCGCGGCCATGTCACGGCGGACGAGGCAGGTCACCGAGTTCCTCGGCGTGACGGGCGGTACGGCGCGCGGGATCGTCTTCGCCGTCGCGGGTGTGTTCGCCATCGTCGCGGCCGTCCAGCATCGGCCCGGCAAGGCCAAGGGGATGGACGACACCCTGCGCGCCTTCCGGGATCTGCCCGCCGGGCCCTGGCTGCTCGCCCTGATCGCACTCGGCCTGGCCGCGTTCGGCGTCTTCTCGTGGTGCAACGCACGCTGGCGCGAGGTCTGAGCGGCCCGCGTCCTCGGGCGGGCCTCTGGGGCCGCGTGATCACCGGCACCGTCGTCGTCCATGACGACGCGGGCCCGCGCCCCTGACCTCCCTACAACGCCGAACGGCCGCCCGCTGACCGTGACCCGCCTCACGGGGTGGAGACGCGGGCGCCCCCTAAACTGTCGGCGTGGAGACGACCGAGGTGACCGGCTGGGAGATCGCGGTGCTCGACGGAGGGCCCGCGGACGGACTGCGGATGAAGGTCTCCGACCGGCCGCGCGTGATCCAGGTGACGTACCCCTGCCAGGCGGAGGCCGAGTACCCCGACGGCATGCGCGCGGAAGCGGTGTACCTCTACCGCCGTGACTACACCGTGACCGACGGGCCCGTGCGGTACGGCTTCGACATCGCCAGTCCCTGATCACCCGAGTCCCGGACCGGCGCGGCGACCGGGGGTCCGGAACGTGCTCCTCAGTCGTCGGAGTCGGGCTTGCTCCGCGCCGCCGCATACGCCTGGGGCGGTGTCATGGAGACGCCGTCGAGGGCGACCGTCTTGTACGGGCTGACCTTGGCGCAGGCCTTGGCCTGGTCGGCGGTGGAGGCGTGGGCGTTCGAGACCGCGGCCTTGGTGTCGGCGGGCGCGGGCGAGAGGCTGCCGCCCGGGTAGCTGGTGCCACTGGGCCAGTCGCTGCCGACGACGAGGGTGAGACCCGCGCCGGTGCCCTGCCTCAGCTGGGAGGCGGACAGGCCGAGCGCCTTGGCGACCGTCCTGGCCTCGGCTTTCTGGCCGGTCCCGTAGGTGAGGGTGGTGGTGATCGCGGGGTTCGGGGCGTTGGCCGTGGTCGTTGCGGAGCTGAAACCCTGCTGGGTCAGGGCGGTGGCGACAGCGGAGGCGCGGCCGGTGAGGGTGGTGCCGTTCTCCACCGTCACGGCGATGCCGGACGTGGGCACGGCCGAGGCGGTGGCCGTGGCCTTCGCGGAGGCGGCCCCGGTCTTCCTGCCGGACCCGGTGGTCAGGGACTGGTCGTCGGCGATCGTGGAGAACAAGCTCTTCGCGCCCGCGCCCACCACCACTCGGTTGTCGTCGGCCGGGTCCGGGGCCGTCTGCATCGTCGTGAAGGTGATCCGATTGGTGGGCACCTTGTTCAGATCGGCCGCGAGCGCCATCAGCTTCTTCACCGTGCCCAGGCCGTCGTCCACGGTCAGCGCCTTGGTGGCGGCGTCGGCGAGGGCATAGACGGCGGTGGGTTCGGTGAGCGTGCCCGCGCTCTTGAACTTGCGGATCATCGCGCTGAGGAAGATGTGCTGCGAGGTGGTCCGGCCCAGGTCGCCGCCGTCGCCGAAGCCGTGGCGGGAGCGGACGAACTCCAGGGCCGCGACGCCCTTCAGCGTGTGGGTGCCCTTGGACAGCTTCAGGTGCGAGTAGGTGTCGTAGACGTCGTCGCTGACGCACACGGAGACGCCGCCGGCCGCGTCGGACATCTTGACCACGCCGGAGAAGTCGAGCTTGACGAAGTGGTCGATGGGAATGCCGGTGAGCCGATGGACCGTGGCCACCTGGCAGGCGGGGCCGTACTGAAGCGCGCTGTTTATCTGTCCGTAGTAACCGTTCGTGGACTGGCCCGACTCACTGTCCTTGCAGGCCGGGACCTTCGTCATGGTGTCGCGGGGGATGCTCATCACGGTGGCGTTGGAGCGGTCAGCGGATATGTGCAACACCATCTGCACGTCCGCGTTGCTGCCGGTCTGCACGCCGGTCTTCGAGCAGCCGCCGCCGAGCTTGCAGTCCGCCGCGCTGGTACGACCGTCCGAGCCCATCACCAGGATGTTGATCGGCGTACGGCCGAAGGCGTCGGCCTTCTCCGCGCCGCCCTTGCCGTCGAGCGAGACGCTGTGGAGGTTGCCGTTCAGATGCTGGTAGAACCACCAGCCGGCGCCGGCGGTGACCACGATGAGCACGGACAGGCATGTCCCGAGGACCCTCAGTATCTTCCTGCCGCGACGCATCGGACGGCCTCGGCCTGGCCGTCGGCCACCGTGTGAAGGGGCGGCTGGCCGTGCCGTGGCCCGGCCGCCGGGCGGACGCGTCCCATCGGGCTCGGCGGTACGCTGTCCGGGCACCCGCGCGCCAGGGCTGCGCGTGGCCTGACCTGCTCGACCGTCCCACGGGTCGCTCATCTTCCACTCCCATGAACGGTCGGCCCCGTCAGGGCCGTCCGGTGGACGGCCAGGCTTGCGCGGCGGTGTACAGGCAGGTGAAGCGGCCGTTCACCCCGGTTGCGTAGTTGCGCAATCTAACAAACCCGGGGCGCGAGCAGCACAGACCATACGCAATTCACAGGTGAGGCATCTCATGGAACCGCCGCACCGGGTTCCGCCGTCGGCACCCGGGCCCACGCAGGCGACGACGGGGCGGTAGCGTGCTGTGAGCTCTCGGTCGGCTGACCCGCCATCACACGGACCTGGGTCACGACACCGGGGTCGTCGAGGCGTCCTGCCGTCGGCTCTCACGGCGGGGCTGACGCGCGCGCCCGCCCGGTGCAGGCGCGCGCCGAGCGGCCGGTGCGGGCTGACGGGCTGTCACAGGCATGCCGCGGGCCCGGAGCACACGACACGGAACCCCACGTTGTCGATCCGGAACGCCGGATGGCTACGGCGCCGTGCCGACGCACGGCCCCGGTAGCCACCGTGGAGCTCCGCGTCGTTGATGGCCCAGTACCAGTCCCCTATGTCGCCCGTCGTACAGCCCCGGCGCGTGGGGCGCCTTCGCGCGTGGGGCGCCTTGCCGTCCACCGCGTGGGCCCACTCGTCCGAGTTGCCCTGATACCAGGCGATATGTCCTCACTCTGTCCAGGAGTTGCCGCTCATTGAGGAGAGGCAGTCGTCCAGCCGGCCGTACCGCGGGCCCAGTACCGGTACGGCAGGCGCGCTCCCCCGCTGACCGGTGGCCTCCGCGTCCCACGCCCGAGTGGCCTGTCGTGGACATGCCTTCAGCCAGGACGTGGTGGCCGTCCTCGCAGGGGGCGTGACGCTGGCCTTCCCGGTCACTGATCTCGTGGTGCACGTCACCCTCGCCGGTGCGCACCTCTCGTGCCCGCTCGCGCCAGTCCCGCAGGCCGGCGGAGAAGCAGGCGACGACGGCGGCCCGCATCGCCAGAGCCGTGCTCAGCGCCGGTGCGCGTGCCAGGCCTGCCGCCCGGCCTCACCGCCGGCGCCGACCGCCAGCGCTCCGAGCAGCGCCACAGAAAGCGGGTCCACCGCGCTCCCTTCCCGCCTGAGCCCTCACTGGGAGTGGAGACCTTACGAGCGTCCGCGGTTGCAGCTGACACCCACTCAAGGTGTCCCGTGCACCGGCAGGCGTGGCGCAATTCCGAACGGGCACTTGTATGCCACCAACGACAGAGGGGTGGTCTTTCAGCCATGGAGATATCCGGGATCATCAGCGCGCTTGTCATCGGCATCGTCATCGGCGTCCTCGGACGGCTCGTCGTCCCCGGCCGCCAGCACATCGGCATCCTGTGGACGATCGTGGTCGGTATCGTCGCCGCATTCATCGGAACCGCCGTCGCGGCCGGACTCGGTGTCGCGAACACCAAGGGCGTCGACTGGATCGAATGGCTCATTCAGATCGCTCTCGCGGCACTCGGCGTGGCCGCTCTCAGCCGGGTGAAGTTCCGGCACTGACGACGCCGGAGACGAAGCCCGTCATCGGCCGGCCCAGCACCGCGATCCCCGCCGGACCCCATGATCCGGCGGGGCGCTGTGCGTCAGGAGATGCCGCAGCCTCGCGCAGTCGGCACAGGTCCTCCGGGACGAGGGGATGGACCGCGGGTGCGGGCGGGGTGGCAGGAGCCGCCGGGCGGGGCGAGCCCGTGACGGCGGTGGAGCTGGGTGGTGATGTGCGCGTTGCCCGCGCCGGCCTCGACGCACAGGCATCCATGCCGGCGTCGTAATGGACACGATCCATGGCGCTGACGTCGGTGATGACGGAAACGTCGTCACCGCGGACGTCGTCACCGCGGACGTCGTCACCGCGGACGTCGTCACCGCGGACGTCGTCACCGCGGACGAAGTCCTCGTAGCAGTGGCCGCCGGAGCCGACGGTGATCCGGCGCGGCGGACATGCGATGCCGGGATGCCGGGCCGGCCATGCCATCACGACCGCCACCGCGTCGTCCGTGCCCACGGTCACCACCACGTGGTCCGGCGTGACGCACGCCGTCGGCCGAGGGCTCGCACACCGCACCGGGCGGCGCGGGAGTCCTCGGCCGCGCCCGGGGCGCTTCTCCGCCCGGGCGTCCACCCGGAGGCAGCCGGGGGCCACACCTCGAGCCGTGCCCGAAGGCGGGCCGGTGAGGGCGTGACTCCTGCCAGTGCCGGTGGATGGGTGATGCCTGTGATGCCTCCGGGTGCAGACCCGCGACGCTGCGGCCCTACGGCAGTTTCACGAAGGGGGCCAGGAAGGCTCGGGGCCCCGGGGTGTCCAGGCGGTAGGTGACATTGGTGGCGTAGCAGGGCGTGTCACCGGTGATGGTCGTGGAGGCGAGGACGTTCCTGCCGCCGATGACGGCGAAGTTGGGCCCGCCGGAGTCTCCGTAGCAAGCGCCGCCGTTGCCCTGGGGAGCCGTCATGCCCAGCCGGACCCAGGTGTTGTCGAGGGCGTTGAATGTCACAGGCGCCTTCATGCGGACGCCTCCGCCCGGGTGGGTCTGTCCGCCGGGCCCGTTGGCGGCCTCCTGCGTGCCGTACCCGGCGACGAACCAGTCGGTGGAGTTCAGGCCCTGCGGGGCGAGGGTGCCCAGTTGGTTCGCGGTGGGCAGGGCGGCCGGTGTGAAGGACCAGCGGGAGGCGACCTTCGCGGCGGGCAGCTCGACGACCGCGATGTCGTGCGGATCGGAAGCGGGGCCCGGGTAACCGGGGTGGGTGTGCGCGGTGCCCTGGACGGCGACGGCGTTCGCCTGGGCGGCCGGATCACCCGGGTACTTCTTCGCGGCGGCGTCGAGTCCCGCTTGGACGTCCTGGTCGAGCGAGACGTGGAAGCGGACGCCGGCAGGCCAGTCGCTGGTGCAGTGCGCGGCGGTCAGGAAGGTGTTCGCATCGATCATCGTGCCGGAGCACACCCAGTCGACGCGGTCCGGGGTCGCCGGGTCGTTGTCGTCGTCCCAGGTGGCCACCAGCGCCCCGACCTCGGTCCGTTCGGGTGCGGGCGTGGCGTTGTACGAGTTGATCGCGGAGGAGGGCAGCGTCGCGGCGAGCACGGTGGCACAGGCGGCGGCGGTGACGGCGGTGGCGCGTACGGCTGTCAAGAAGAACCCCTTCACTGGGCGTTGTGGGACAGGTGTTCTCCTGTGGGAGGTAGGGAGCATTGAAGTGCGCGCGGCGGCCGACGACAAGACGGCAGGGCGGAGCCGGCCCCGGAGGAACTCCATGGGGTTGCCCGGCAACTCGGCCCACCGCACGCCGGTCCGGCGCGCGCCGAGGTGGCGGTTGCGCGGCGGACCGCCGGTTCGCGGAGACGGTGCGCGGGGAGGGCACCGCACGCGCAGTCGCCCTCGGGCAGGCCGTTCACCGCGTCAACGCCCCGGTCGGTCGGGCGCCGACGCCGGAGCACAACCCGCCTGGTCCTCCGTGTTCGGGTGTCAGCGGGAACCGGGCTGGGTGAGGCCGCCGACGGGGTCGTCCCACAGGGCGATCCGGGCGGTGATGCGTTTGCCGACCGGCTCCCGTCGTACCTCGAAACCCTGGACGACGGCCATCACGATCTCCAGACCGTGCTGGCCCACCCGGCCCGGGTCGGCGGCCCTGGCCACCGGCAGGACGGGATCGCTGTCCCAGACCTCCAGCTCCACCGCCCCGTTGGCGATCCGTACCCGTAGCAGCAGCGGGCCGGGAGCGTACTTGCAGGCGTTGGTGACCAGCTCGCTGACCACCAGCCGGGTCAGATGCATGGTGCGAGCCGTCACCGGCGCCCCGTGCACCGCCTGCATCCGGGCGAGGAAGGCTCCCGCCCGGTCGCGGGCCTCGGCGATGCACCCGCCGTCGCCGCCGTCCAGCTCGACCGCGATGTGCGGCAGCCGCAGGTCCGGCGCCAGGGGCCCCTCAGCGAAGGCACCCGATTCCTTACGGACATGTTTCGTCACCCCGTTCACGCACGGGCTTGTACCCACGTTCGCGCCCCGCACGCCTGCCGATCGCGGACGTGCAGGACCCGGTGCTCCCATGGGGACCGGTGACGCGCGGGGCCCGGCCATGCATCCTTCGTGCGCTCCTGGGCGGCCGATCAGCCGTGCCGTCGTCGACGCCGTCGCAGTCGTCACGGCGCCCGGGGAGATGGCCTTCATGCATTCCAGCGGTGTGAACGCACTCATCGCCGCCCACCAGGCCCACGGTCCGACCGGCCGGGTGCGGCTGGCGGGCGTCCGCGGGCCCGTCCTGCGCATCCTGGAGATCGTCGGCCTCACCACCCTCTCGAACGACATCTCGGCCGTCTCCGGGACGGACCTCGTACGTACGGCTGCGGATTCGGGGCCGGTCGGGCCTGGTGGGCCGGCGCTTTTCGTGGTGTGCTGGTAGTGGCGGGAAGGACCCTAGACAGACGCGGAGAAGCGGGCGGGAACCGCGCACCGCGCAATCAGGATCCGCGAGAAGCGGATGGCCCTTCCCGTCCTCGCGTGTCCTGCCGTACTTTCTCTCTCTGCCGTTCTCCGGCATTCACTGTGTGCCGTTCCCGCTGTCGCCGTCCACGCCGTTCACTGCGTGGCGCCGCGTGCCACGGCGACACGTGCCCGGGGGCTGGCCACGTGGGCCGAAAGGCCCCCGGTTCGGCCCGAGCGGCCCGTGGTGCCGCGCACCGGACGCGCCCAGGCTGGATGCACAAGCCATGAAGGGAGCGGCGCGATGACCTCCGCCACCACTATGACGACGGCCCTTGAGGCCGTGCACCGCGAACGGCTGATGCGCCTCGCCCGTGAGGTCTCCTTCGAGGCCGGTGCCCGCCTGTTCGAGGAGGGCCGGCGCGCCGACCGCTTCTGGATCGTGCGCTCCGGCACCGTCGCCCTCGACCTGCACGTGCCCGGCCGTCGCCCGGCCGTGATCGAGACACTCGGGCACGGCGAACTCGTCGGCTGGGCCTGGCACTTCCCGCCGTACATCTGGCACCTGGGCGCCGAGGCGACGAGCCCCGTGCGGGCGTACGAGTTCGATGCCGGTTCAGTGCGCGGGATGGGCGCCGAGGACCCCGCGTTCGGGCGGGCGATCGCGGTCTGGGTCGGGCGCGTGGTCGCCCAGCGACTGCATGCCTCGCGGGTCCGGCTGCTCGACCTGTACGCCCCGTACGGCAGCGGCGGGCCGGTGTGAACACCGTGTCCCCGCTTCCGGCGCTCCCGGCACGAGGCCGTGCCGTCGTCGTCGTGGGCCGCACGGCCCGGTTGGAGGACATCGTCGAACGGATGGCACAGCGGAAGGTCAGCGCCCTTCCGTGCCCGCGGACGACGGCCGGGTGAATCGGCGCGGTGTCCGAGGGCGGTCCGCTGCCGAAGGAGGAGTTCGGGGACAGCGACCGGACCGGCTCACTCAGCCGCGTCGGCCACCCGGTCCGGCCGAGGCCGGGACGGCGACCGCCGAGGAGTTGAGGGGCGTGCCGGCCGTCACCGTGCACGCCGGCGCCATGCTCGCCGAGGCGGCGCGCCTCAGGGCCCGGCGGCGGGTCGAGCGGCTGCCCGTGGTGAACGCCGAGGGCATGCTCGAAGGCGTCGTCAGCCGGGGTGACCCCGCTCAAGGTGTTCCCGCGATGCGCCAATTCGCCGACGAGATTCGCCGGGACGTCCTCGCCCCGTGTCGTCGCCGTTGCCGGGTCCGGTCGAGCCGTGCACATCACGGTCACCGACGGCGTCGCAACGCCGACCGACGGGTCCCGGACGGCACGGGGATACCGCTCGAGGCCGACACCGGGCGTCGAGGGCGTCGGGGGCGGGTGTACTGCCCGCTCCTCGGGTCCGCCCGGAGTGACAGCAACGGCCCCGGCGGCCGTCGTTCAGGCGCCGCTGAGGTTTCCCCACCGGGGACCGATCTGCTTCCACTCCTCGTCCCACTCCGCCATGCGCCGCAGGATGAGCCGGCTGCGGACGACCCATCCCGCGCCCCACACGGCCGCACCGGCCAATGGGGCCGCCAGGGCACCGGTGAGGGCCGCCTGGAGGTCGGCGGCGGCTCCGGTGACGGGTGCCGAGACCACCCGGTCCGCCCGGTTCGTCCACACAGTCAACCGGCTTCCGGCGGGGGCGCCCGGGAAGACCTTCGCCCGGTCGGTGTGCACCGAACCGTCCGCGTCCGTCCAGCGCACGGCGGCCCACACCCGCCCGTCGTCGTATCCGGTCCCGGCAAGCGGTGTCTTCGCCGCGTCGTCGGTGAGGACGGCGGACACGGTGTGCATCTGTGCCCGGCGGGCCGAGAACGCCGCGTCGGAAGCGTGTGCCGCCACGACGCCCGCGAGGACCCCGCCGACGAGGGCGAGCACCCAGGTGGCCAGGACGATCCAGGCCTCGACGACGTCACTGTGCCGTCGAAGCGGGTTGCGCCGCCACCGCCACAGCCGTACCGGGGAGACCGTCGTGGGAGGTGTCCGGGTCATCGTCACCGCCTCCTTCGTGCACCGGCGGCTCCGCCTCACGGCGTGCCGGTCCACTCGGCGTCCGGCAGGTCCGGGTCAAGGTCCGGGTGCCGGGGCGCCCGGGCAGGCGCACCGTACGTCCACCATGCCCGGCACGGAGCGCGCGAGGCGGACGGCGGGCGGCACCAGGAGGGTGTCCCGGACGCGGCCACCGAGGGTCACAACACCATCGTGCACCTCTACCCCGGTCGCGGCTGGGTGGATGCAGAAAAGCGTGCGCCGGCCTCCAGCCGGACTACCATGTCCGCGTCCCCCGGGAACACCTTCGGCCGGTGGGAGCGACTGGCGACGCCCGGCCACGGCAGCGGTCCCGGACTGCGCGGGGTACTGCGCGGGGTACGGGAACCCCGTGGACGGCGCCTCCTCTGGCCGGTCGGCCCTCGCCACGGGACCTGGAACATCTCCCCCGCGCTGCCGTCCCGGCCGATCCTGGCGCGGCGTGCGGACAGGCGACGTCCCAGGTCGCCCAGGGGCACCTCCACGTCCGCTGCCCGCTGCCCGGGCGTCCTCATCTGTTCGGACATGGCCGTCACGCCCATTCGGTCAGGCCGCACGAGCGGCCACTTCGTGCTGCTCCCCGCCGAGCACGGCCTTCAACGCCCCGGTCTCGGCCGCACGGGAGAAGACGTCGTACGCCTCCTCCATCCGGTTCAGTGGGAAGGTGTGGGTGACCAGTTGCCCGGTCGGCAGCCGGCCGGCGGCGGCCATCCGCAGCAGGGTGGGGGTGGAGTAGGTGTCCACCAGCCCGGTCGTGAGGGTCACGTTCTTGCTCCACAGGTCCTCGAGATGCAGCGTGACCGGTTTGCCGTGGACGCCGACGTTCGCCACATGCCCGCCGGGGCGCACCATGCGGGTGCACAGCTCGAAGCTCTCGGGTACGCCGACCGCCTCGATCACCACGTCCGCGCCGAGCCCGTCGGTCAGATCGGCCACCAACTGGCCGGGAGCCTCGTGGACATCGGCCACCGCGTCGGCGCCGAGCCGCCGGGCGGCCTCCAGCCGGGCCGGGGCAAGGTCGACCGCGATGATCCGCTCGGGCGCGAACAGGCGGGCCGTGGCGATCGCGGCGAGTCCGATGGGGCCGGCGCCGACGATGACGACGGTGTCCCCGGGCCGTACGTGCCCGTTGAGGACACCCACCTCGTAGGAGGTCGGGAAGATGTCGGCGAGCAGGACGGCGTCCTCGCTGCGCAGGGTGGCGGGCAGCGCATGAACGGACAGGTCGGCGTAGGGCACGCGGACGTACTCGGCCTGGGTGCCGTCGATCAGGTGGCCGAGTATCCAGCCTCCGCCGCCCCGGCACTGGCCGTAGCAGCGCTCCCGGCAGAAGCGGCAGCGGCCGCAGGAGGTGATGCAGGAGATGAGCACCCGGTCGCCCGGCCGTACGGTGCCCACATCGCTGCCGACCTCGACGATCTCGCCGACCGCCTCGTGGCCGAGCACCGTGCCGGGGCGCACCTCGGGCACGTCGCCCTTGAGGATGTGCAGGTCCGTCCCGCAGATGGTGACGACGCCGACCTTCACGATCGCGTCGGTCGGCTCCTTGACGACTGGGTCCGGGACGTCCTGCCAGGAGGCCTGTCCGGGACCGTGGAAGACGAAGCCTTTCATGGCGCGCCTCACCCTCTTCGGTCGGTCCGGCGCGGGGCCATGGGTTCCGGCGCGGTGCCGGAGCCGCCCCACAGGTACAGCTTCGCCGGTGGCGAGCGGTTCCGCTTGGGCTGTCCGGCCCCGGCAGGCGACCGGACGGCGCTCATCGCTCCGACGGCCGGACCGGAAGCGGATGAGGAGCACCACCCGGGCACGGCACCGGACCGGGCACACCGCCGCGCGTTCACGACATCGGGCGAAGGGCACTGCCCCGCAGGCGCGACACCGCCTGATCGCGGTCGAGGCGGGCCGGCTGCCGGGAGGGTCGGCCGCGACGGGAGTCCTCGTCGTCCCGAGCGGCGGCCGGCGAGCGGTCCCGGTGCCCTGGCGGCCCGGGCTGGGGCCGATCGGCCCTTCCCGCCACCCCCGCGGCCGCGTTTCGCTCTTTCCCATGTCCAAGAACCACACGCGGTCCGGGGCCGCGGAGCAGGCCGGGCCCGCCGCGGTCACGGCCCACCGTGCGCCCGGCGGTACGACACTTCTCCCACTCCACAGGGAGATCGACCTGCTGGCCGCGCCCGCTCTGTCGGAACAGCTCGACGCGCTCACCGGCCACCCGCACCCCGACCTGGTGCTGGATCTCCGGCCGGTCGACTTCATCGACTGTGCCGGGCTGGGCGTCCTGTGCCGGGCCCGCAACCGGGTGCTGGCCCGGCGGGGCAGGCTGCGGCTGATCACGGAGAGCGCGGGCTTGCTGCGGACGCTTCGCGTGACGGGTCTCCGGGACGTCTTCGAGGTGCATCCACGGCTCCCCGGGCACCTGCTGGGGACCAGCGGGCCCCCTTGACGGTCACACTGAGCCGACGTCCT
This sequence comes from Streptomyces sp. NPDC006314, assembly GCF_040613075.1. NCBI lineage: Bacteria > Bacillati > Actinomycetota > Actinomycetes > Kitasatosporales > Streptomycetaceae > Streptomyces > Streptomyces sp. NPDC006314. Next base: position 114,069 of record NZ_JBEXRL010000013.1, read on the forward strand.
GATGGGCGCGAAAGCGGCTGTGGCTGCTGCGGAGCAGTACGCTGCGCCGGCGGCCCCCGGGGCCGGCGGGCAGTGGGCGATCCGGGTCCGGAGCCTGTTCAGCTGAAGGGGCGGGGCCGTGGGTCAGGACGGCCGCAGGGGCAGGTCGTCGGTGTAGGCGTTCACCGGCTGGGCGATGGGCCGGGTGTCCCTGACATCGAGCGCCGCCTCCGCGGTCTTGGTGCCGAGGGTCCCCTGGGGATGCCAGGTGCCGGTCACCGCCAGCCAGGTGTCGGCTGATGGTGCCTCGGTGCCGTACATCCGCACCTTGACAGTCTGTGAGTCGGCGGCACAGCAGGTGAAGACGATCCGCGTGAGGTACCAGCCGTCGTCCTCCTCGGACGGGGTGGCGAAGCCCGTCAGCCGGATCGTGCGGCTCCTGATGGCCTGGCTGCGGTCCTGCTGGACGCGCTTGGTGAAGTCCGTGAGGGTCAGCGGCAGCGGGGAGGTCCCGGGTAGCGGAGCGAATCCCTTCTGGACGGTGACCGGCTGGTTGCTCGAGCGTGCCGCGGTGTAGGCGCCCAGGGCGGGCGGGGCGTAGAAGAGCAGGCTCAGCGCGGGGAGGAACAGCAGCCAGGCGATGCGCGGGGTGCCGGAGTGGTCGTGGCCGTGCCCGTGGTCGGCGTCCGGGGCGGTCCGATGCCCGCCCCGGGCGGCCGCTCCCGCCAGGCCGAGCAGCAGCAGGACCGCACCGGAGACGATCAGCGGGAGACGCAGCCCGGCCTTGACGTAGCGCAGGTAGGTGTCGGTGAAGAGTGCCGCGTGCAGCACGCCGATGCCGGTCAGCGTCAGGAGCAGTGACTGTACGGAGCGTTTCACAGCAGCGCGCCTCCGACCAGGACGCTCGCGGCGACGGCCACGACGGTGGTCGCGGTGGAGAACCGCCAGGCGAAGGCGCGCCCGAAGGTGCCCGCCTGCAGGGCGATGAGTTTCAGGTCGACCATCGGGCCGACGACCAGGAACGCGAGCCGGGCGGTGGGCGAGAAGCCGGCGAGCGAGGCCGCGACGAACGCGTCGGCCTCCGAGCAGACCGCCAGCAGTACGGCGAGCGCGGCCAGGAAGAGCACCGACAGCCAGGGCGAGCCGGAGAAGGTGTCGAGGACGGAGCGCGGCACGGTCACGTTGAAGGTGGCGGCGGCCATGGCGCCGAGTACGAGGAAGCCGCCGGCATGCAGGAAGTCGTGCTGGAAGCCGAGGCGGAACTCGCTCCAGCGGCTGTGGCCGTGCTGGTGGCCGGTGTGCCGGTGCCGCAGGACGGGCCGCAGCCACTTCTCCCGGCCCAGCCAGAGCCACAGCCAGCCCATCACGGCCGCTGTGGCGAGCGAGGCGAGCAGCCGGGCGGCCACCATCGCGGGATTGCCCGGGAAGGCGACGGCGGTGGCCGTCAGCACGACGGGGTTGATGGCGGGCGCGGAGAGCAGGAAGGCGAAGGCGGCGGCCGGGGTGACACCCCGGCGGATCAGACTGCCGGCGACGGGGACGGAGGCGCACTCGCATCCCGGCAGCACCGCGCCCGCGGCTCCGGCGACGGGCACGGCGAGGGCGGGCCGCTTCAGCAGCACCCTGGTGAACAGGCCGGCCGGGACGAAGGCGTTGATGGCACCGGAGAGGGCGGTGCCGAGGAGGAGGAAGGGAAGGGCCTGGATGGTGATCGCCAGGCAGACGGTGCGCCAGGCATGGACGGCCGGCTGGTTCAGCCACTGTGTGCCTGCGAGGAGGGGCACGGCCGTGGCACCGGCCGCGATCGCGAGGGCGGCGCCGAACGGCCACGGCCGGATGCGGCGCACGGGCGGAGCGACGGGTACGACCACCGCGCCTTCGGCCACACCAACCAATTCATCCGTTTTTTTCATTATCACTCCGGATGTCGGTGTCCGGCCGACGATAAGCGAGGACGGCGATCCGACCGCGCGTACACGCCGCCGCGGAAACGACCGGGCTCCGCGATGCGCCCCAACGGTGGCTCTTCTCACAATCCGGGGTGGACAGGGGTCGATGTGACGGGAGCCACGTCGCCGGACGCGCATTTTGTTTACGTTCGTGACCCATGTCGTCCCACCGCTCCCCCACCGCACGCCCCAAGGCCGGCGCCCTCGCGGCCTCGGCGGCAGCCCTGCTCTCCATCGGCCTGCTGTCCCCGGCACCGGCGGCCGCCGCCAGTGCCCCGTCCGGCAAGGGGAAGGCGGCGCACGCGACGGCTGCCGTGCTCGACCTGGACGGCGCCGGCCGCACACCCGTGATCCACGGCGCGGACACGGCGTATGACACCGCCAGCATCGTCAAGGTCGACATCCTCGCGGCGCTGCTGCTCAGGGCGCAGGACGCGGGACGGCACCTCACCGCCCAGGAACGCGGGCGCGCCGAGCCGATGATCCAGCGCAGCGACAACGCGGCGGCCAACGCCCTGTGGCGGGAGATCGGCCGGTCCTCCGGTCTGGCCGCCGCCAACAAGCGGCTGGGGCTGACCTCGACCACCGGCGGCCCGGGCGCGAGATGGGGGCTGACCCGGACGACCGCGAGTGACCAGATACGGCTGCTGCGCGCCGTGTTCGACGGCGGCAAGACGGCGAACGGGGGCCCCGCCGCGCTGAACCCGGAGTCCCGGGCCTACATCCGCACCCTGATGAGCCATGTCGTACCGGAGCAGGCCTGGGGCGTCTCGGCGCTCTCCGGACCCGGAGCCCACGGGGCACTGAAGAACGGCTGGCTGCAGCGCAACACCACCGGCCTGTGGGACGTCAACAGCGTCGGGCAGGTCACCGTGAAGGGGCACCGGTACCTCGTCGCGGTCCTGTCGGACGGCAGCACGTCCATGAGCGACGGAATCTCACTGGTGGAGCGGACGGCGCGCGGCGCCATGGCATAACGGCGGACCGGCACCGCACAGGGGCGGAAGGGTGGCTGAAACCACCCTTCCGCCCCTGTGACGCGCTTGTGACAGTCGGCGGACATCCCCATGAAATCGGGCGCGCAATCTATTGAAACAAGGGCAAATCGCCCTTATCGGTCAGAGACCGCCCCGCTGTCGTCAGCACAGCGACCCCCGAGCCGTCCGCCGGAGGAACCCCATGAGCGCCACTCTCGCCCTTCCGCACACCGAAGCCCCCGCCCCCGCGCTGGCTCCGCGCGAGCGGGAGACGCTCCGGCACATCGCCGCCGGCCGCACCTACCTGCAGACGGCCCGCCACATGGGACTCTCCACGCACACCGTCGACGCCTACCTGCGCCGCATCCGGGCCAAGCTCAACATCACCAACACCGCCGAGCTGACCCGCGTGGCCATCTCCCTGGGCCTGTGACGCGTGGGGCGGCGCCGCGGACGGGGCCGGCTGCACCGCGATCTTCCGCCCGGCCACGGTGGGGCTTTTCGGCCGCCGTCAACGGGGCACGCGGTCGGGGTACGACTTCCGACCGGAGGGGCGGTACGACCATGTCCGAGTACGAACGCTCCCGTACCATGCCCGCACAGCCCGAGCACGTCTTCGACCAGGCGGCCAACGTCGCCCAGCTCGACGCCTGGCTCCCGGACGCCCTGCACGTCGATGCGGAGGACCCGGCCGCGGTCACCGTGCACGAGGACCGCTCCGGTCAGGACATGCCGGCCCTGCTGCGGTCCGAGCCGGACCAGATGCGCATGGAGTGGGGCACCCGGGAACAGGGTGGCTACACCGGCTGGCTGCAGGTGGCCGGCATCGGCAGCGGCGCCAGCGAGGTGACCGTGCACCTGTCCTTCTTCGACGCCGGCCACGACCCGGGCGAGCAAGCCGTGTACGACGCGCTCGACGGCAGTCTGCGGCGCCTGGAGGAGCAGGTGCGGATGCGCGTCGACAACGCGGCCGGGTGAGATGCCGGGCCCCGTGCCTGGTGTCCCCTCCGGCTGAGCACGCCCGTCAAGCGGCACGTCTTCGGCGGGCGGTCCCTGGCCGACCGGCGGGGCCGGACGGGACCGCCGGACGGCCCGGTCGCCGAGACGTGGGAGGCCCCGCCGCAGGCCGGAGAGTGTCATCGCGGATCACGCGTACTCCACGCGGGCCGGCAGAATCGCTGCGGTCGGCCGGGGCCAGGCCCGGGTCAGGCTCCCGGCCGCCGGTCAGTAGCCGGAGCCCAGCGTCCGGGTCGTGTAGGCGCACTCCGTGTAGATGTAGCCCGACCGGAGCCTGGCGGTGTCCGAGGCCGGGGTGGCGGTGGTGCCGCCGTTCGGTTTGTGCACGAAGTACGTGGTGCCGACCGGGAGGCTGATGGTGCGCTGCGGGTAGTTCTTGCCGTCGTTGCACGGCTTGAAGCCTCTGAGCAGCGTGCTGCCGAGCGAGTACGACTTGCAGCTGCCACAGCCCTTGAGGGTGAAACTGCCGGTGACCGGGCCGGTGTAGAGCACGGTGATGGCGTCCGGGCTGTCGTTCTTGACGGTGACGGGGATACTGCCGCCGGAGGCGGTGGTGGGCAGCTTCTTGCCGGCCGCCGGGAGCGTCTGGGCGACCTCGGCGGCTATGGCGATCTTCTTGGCGCGGTCCCGGTTCGTGCCGTGCTTGTTGTCCGAGACGAACTGCTCCATGGTCTTCTGCGCCGTGTCGAAGTCGCCGTCCTTGTACTGGTCGACTCCGCAGGCGTACTCCCCCGCGTCGCCGCTCTTCTCCGCCCGCCCGGCGGCCTTCGCCAGTCCGCCGTGCGTGTCGCCCGACGAACTCGACAAGACGCCGATCCGGGTGTTCAGGTCGCGCAACCGCTCGACGGCCGCGCAGGGTTGGTCCCCGCCGACGGCCTTCTGCGCCTTCCGCACCGCCGCGTCGACGGCGGGCACCACCTTGGCCGCCGGCCCGGACTCCGGGAAGGTGTCCAACAGGTCGCCGAAGCGCGTGACCCAGTCCGCGTCGCCGCGCTCGAGGCGCTGCGACCCGCACTCGTACAGCGAGGTCGCGAGCCGGCCGTCGGGCCACCGGGCCAGCGATCCGAGCTGCTCCTTCGGCATGGTGCCGGGCACCGAGCGCAGGTACGCGAGCGGTTCCACGGCCGCGCAGTAGTCCTGATGGCCGTAGGCCGCGCCGACCGTCGCGTAGTAGGTCCGCAGGCTGTCGGGGACCTGCTGGGCCGCGCGGGAGCCGGAGTGGTTCACGGCGAGGTCCCGGTAGACCTCCAGGGCCGACCGGTAGTCCGAGGAGGCGACGCCGAACGTCTGCCGGCCGCTCTTCGCGACCAGGCGGTCCGCCTGGTCCAGACGGTCCAGGAGCGCCTGCTCCACAGCCTCGTCGTGGGCGTCCTCGTACCAGACGGCGCCACCGGCCGGCACGGCGAGCAACAGCACGCCCAGCAGAACCGCCAGGGGGGCCTTGCCCGGCCAAGACAGCCGGGTGCGCAGTCCGACGAACCCGCCGTGAACGGCCGCCAGCAGCAGGAGGACGGCGTAGCCGACGACCGCGGCTCCCGAGACGCCGTCGGCGTCGGCGGGCAGCGCCACGAACAGCAGGACACCGGTCGCCAGCGAGCAGACGGCCATCGGCAGCCAGCGTCGTACGAGCGCGTACCCGAGTCCCAGACCGCTCAGGTTCAGCAGCGCGACCGCGACGGCCCGCAAGGCGTCCGGTGGTGCGGGCGGTGGGCTCGACGGCATGGGCGGCAGCGGCGGCCCCGCGAACCCCTGGCTCGGACCGTACGGACCTCCGGACATGATGAACTCCCCCCACGTACCGCGCCCCCATAGACTGCGGACCCGCAGTCTATGGGCGCGGGCCCCCACCCGACAGAGGATCGAACGCCGGTTCGCTTGTTGAGATGTGAACAGGCTGTCCGTCCCAGGTCGGGGCTGCGGGCCCACGCCCCAACACATTCCCCGCTGTATGCCCGCTCGGCGTCCTCGTAGCCGTACCCCCGGAGGCCAGGTCCGGGTTCCGGCCCGGCGAGCGGTGCCGCCGCCAAGCAGCGGGCCGCGGCCAGCAACGACGTTCCTGTTACACGGGCGCCTGAACGCCCGCGCCCGTGCACGGGCGCCCACCGCGCCGACGTGGAAGAGCACCTGGCCGACACCGGCCGCGATCCCCGACGCGCGGACGCCCAGCGGGCCGAGGAGTCCGGCCGCTCCGGCCGCCTTCCGTCCCCCTCCTCCCGCCCAGCACCCGGCCCACCACAGCGGCCGGATGGCATCGGCGCGGCGCTGACCCAGGGCGTTTCGGTGCCCGCATCACCTGGGCGGCCCAATGACGGTGCGCCGGAGAGGCGAGGGTCCGTGACGGGTGTGACCGTGGTGGAAGAAATGTCCGGGTGCACCGATGGCGAGGAGGCGGCATGGCGGACGGAGCCTGCGTGACGGGCACGGCGAGCGCCGCCGTGATGGACGGCGCCGACGCGGCGGACGGAGGACCCGACGGCACCTTCGCGCAGCTGAGTGCCGTCGCGGACGCCGTGCTGTACGAGGGTTACCTGCTCTATCCGTATCGGCGGTCCTCGCCGAAGAACCGGGTGCGCTGGCAGTTCGGGGTGCTGCTGCCCCGCAACTGGGTGGAGGGGGACGGGCCGGTCACGCCCGGGATCTCCGGCTCCGCGGACTCGTGGTACCAGCAGACGGAGTGTCTGCTCCGCGTGCGCCGCGACGACGCGGTCGTGCGGGTGCGGGTGCGCTATCTGCAGATGCAGGACAAGCAGGTGGAGGCCGCCGACGGGGACGGGAGGCACCGCCCGGTGGAGTCCCTGCGAACGGACGACGGCATCACCCATCTGTCGTTCGAGGAGGCGGTACCGCGCGAGAGCGAGCTGGTGCTGCCGCTGGAGGAGCTGCTGCGCGGCGGACGTACCGCCGCGGTGGGGGCGCCCGCCGGTGCGGAGTACGAGCCGTTGCCGTCGGGGGCGGGGCAGACGGTACGGCGGCGCCAAGAAGTGCGGGCCGATACGACGGTCGTGGCCGAGCCGATCGCCCCGGGCCTGTGCCGGCTGCGGGTGCTCACCGAGAACTCCGGGGAGGCGGCGGACCCCCGGGCACCGCGCGGTGCGGCACTTCGGCAGGCGATGATCGCCACGCACACCCTCCTCGGCGGGGACGGCGTGGAGTTCGTGTCGCTGGTCGATCCGCCCTCGTCTTACGCGGAGCAGGTGCGCGACTGCCGCAACGCCTTCACGTTTCCCGTGCTCGGCGGCGCGTCTCAGAAGTGCGGGAGGGGCGCCGTCACGCGCGGCGCGTCTCAGGAGTGCGGGACCGGTGCCGTCATGCTCTCCGCCCCGATCATCCTCCCGGACCATCCGCAGGTGGCGCCGGAGAGCCCCGGCGATCTGCACGACGCGGCCGAGATCGACGAGATCCTCACACTGCGCACGATGCTTCTGACCGACGAGGAGAAGGCCGAGGCGCGGGCCACCGATCCGCGGGCCGCACAGATCCTCGACCGCGTGGAGACCATGCCCCGGGAGGTCTTGGCCCGGCTGCACGGCACCATCCGCTCCCTGACCCCGGCGCAGACGCCCGCTTCCGGTCGGCCCGCCTGGTGGCAGGAGGGCGGTGACGACGGGCTGTGCCCGGCCACCGACACGGTGCTCGTGGACGGGGCGCCCGTCGGCGGCGGCAGCCGGGTGCGGCTGCGTCCGCGCCGCCGAGGCGCCGACGCCCAGGACATGTTCCTGGACGGGCGGACCGCCCAGGTCGCCGCGGTCTTCCACGACGTGGACGGCAGCGTGCGTCTGGCGGTCACCGTGGACGACGACCCCGCGGCCGAACTCCACGGCTGGTACGGCCGCTTCCACTACTTCCGGCCCGACGAGGTGGAACCGCTCGCAAGCGCGGACGCGCCGGGTCCGGACCAACCACCCCGGCCGCAGTCCCCGCGGCCCGCGCGTCCGGCCGACCGGTCGGAGGAGGGACGGTTCGATGGATGCTCTTGAGGTGCTGGCGCACGACCACCGGATGGTCGAGCAGCTGTTCCGCGACTACGACGCGGCCGCCTCCGACCGGCAGCGGCGCGGGGTGGTGGAGCTGCTGGTGCGCGAGCTGTCCAAGCACGCGGCGCTGGAGGAGATGCTCGTCTATCCGCTGGCCGGGAAGGTGCTGCCGGACGGCGCTCGGGAGGTGGACGAGCACCTGAACGAGCACATGGCGGTGAAGAAGACACTGCTCGCGCTCGACCGGCTGGAAGAGGGCGATCGGCGCACCGACGAGTTGGTGGCCGAGCTGCGGCGCGAGGTGGAGGAGCACATCCGCGAGGAGGAGGGCGTCTTCATGCCCCGGCTGCGCGGGTGCGTCTCCCAGCAGGACCTGGACGGGCTCGGCGAGCTGATCGTCCGCGCTAAAAGGGACGCGCCGACCCGTCCGCACCCGAACGCGCCCGACGAACCCCCGGCACTGATCCTCGCGGCCCCGTTGGCCGCGGCCTACGACCGACTCCGAGACCGGCTGCAACGGAGGCCGCAGACATGACGACACAGAGCAGTACGAGCGAGGTAAGTGGCGAGCCCAGCAGGGCCGAGGCGCGCAAAGGGTTCGACGAGATCCATATCCTGTGGATCTCGGAGGGCATGAGTTGTGACGGGGACACCGTCTCGCTGACCGCCGCGGGCCAGCCCTCCATCGAGGACGTGGTGCTCGGCCTCATCCCGGGCCTGCCGAAGGTGAACCTCGTCAACAAGGTGCTGTCGCCGAGCCTGGGCGGCGAGGACTTCCTGGCACCGTACCGGGCGGCGGCCCGGGGTGAGCTGGGCCCGTTCATCCTCGTCATCGAGGGTTCGATCCCGAACCAGAACATCATCGAGGGCGACGGCTACTGGACGTCGTTCGGCAACGACCTGGAGACCGGGGAGCCGCTAACCCTGAACTGGTGGATCGACCAACTCGCGCCGAGGGCCTGGGCGGTGGTGGCGGCCGGGACGTGTGCGACGTACGGCGGTATCCACGCGATGGCCGGCAACCCGACCGGCTGCATGGGGCTCGCTGACTATCTGGGCTGGGACTTCAAATCGGAGGCCGGGCTGCCCGTGGTCAACGTGCCCGGCTGTCCCATCCAGCCGGAGAACTTCATGGAGACCCTGGTCTGGGTGCTCCAGCACGCGGCCGGTGCCGCTCCCCCGCCGCCGCTGGACCACATGCTGCGCCCGCAGTGGCTGTTCGGCAAGACCGTGCACGAGGGCTGCGACCGCGGCTCGTACTACGAGCAGGCCGACTTCGGCCTCGACTACAACTCACCCAAGTGTCTGGTGAAGACCGGCTGCTGGGGTCCGGTCGTGAACTGCAACGTGCCCAAGCGGGGCTGGATGGCAGGGATCGGCGGCTGCCCCAACGTGGGCGGGATCTGCATCGGCTGCACGATGCCCGGCTTCCCCGACGCGTTCATGCCGTTCATGGACGAGCCGCCCGGCGGCACGCTGTCGTCCATGGTCATCAAGCCGTACGGCGCCGTCATCCGCCGGCTGCGCGGGATGACCAACGACATGGTGAACCACGAACCGAAGTGGCGCCACAACAAGCGCAAGCTGACCAGCGGTTACGACCCGCACTGGCGCGCCTGACGCCGTCCTTGCCGTCTCCCCGACAGACCGCCCGAACCGAACAGCGAGGGGCACCACCGCACATGACCACCACCGAGTCCCGGCCCACAGGACGCAAGCCCGCCCAGATCGTCGACATGTCCTGGGATCCGATCACCCGGATCATCGGCAACCTGGGCATCTACACGAAGATCGACTTCGCCAACCAGGAAGTCGTCGAGTGCCACAGCACCTCGTCGCTCTTCCGCGGCTACTCGGTCTTCATGAAGGGCAAGGACCCGCGCGACGCCGGTTTCATCACCTCGCGTATCTGCGGGATCTGCGGCGACAACCACACCACCTGCTCCAACTACGCCCAGCAGATGGCCTACGGAGTCAAGCCGCCGAAGCTGGCGGAGCACATCACCAACCTCGGCGAGGCCGCCGAGTACATGTTCGACCACACGCTCTTCCAGGACAACCTGGTGTTCGTGGACTTCTGCGAGGCGATGGTCAAGGCGACCAACCCCGGTGTCCTGGCCCGTGCCGAGCGCACCGACGCGCCCCGCGGGGACATCCACGGCTACCGGACCATCGCCGACATCATGAAGGCCTTCAACCCCTTCGAGGGCGAGGTCTACAAGGAGGCGCTGAAGGTCAGCCGGGTCACCCGGGAGATGTTCTGCCTGATGGAGGGGCGGCACGTCCACCCGTCCACGCTGTACCCGGGCGGTGTCGGCACGATGCCGCAGCCGAACACCTTCACCGACTACCTCGCCCGGCTGATGCGCGTCATCGACTTCGTGAAGAAGGCGGTGGCGATGAACGACGACGTCTTCGACTTCTTCTACGAGGCCCTGCCCGGCTACGAGGAGGTCGGCAAGCGCCGCATCCTGCTGGGCTGCTGGGGTGCCTGGCAGAACCCGGACGTGGTCGACTACCGCTACGAGAACATGAACCGGTGGGGCAAGGCGATGTACGTCACCCCGGGCATCATCGTGGACGGCAAGCTGGTCACCAACGACCTGATCGACATCAACCTCGGCCTGCGCGTCATGCTGGGCAGCTCCTTCTACGAGGACTGGGTCAACGAGCAGCCGTTCGTCACCCACGACCCGCTCGGCAACCCCGTCGACATGCGGCACCCGTGGAACCAGACGACCGTCCCGGTGCCGCAGAAGCGGGACTTCGACGGCAACTACAGCTGGGTGATGAGCCCGCGCTGGTACCACCCGGAGACGGGTCAGCATCTGGCGCTGGACACCGGTGGCGGGCCGCTGGCCCGGTTGTGGTCGACCGCGCTGAGCGGCCTGGTGGACACGCCGTACGTGAAGGCGACCGGTGACAGCGTGCGCATCTCCCTGCCCAAGGGCGAGTCCCTGCCGGAGACGACCCTGGAGTGGCGCATCCCGAAGTGGAGCAACACCATCGAACGGGACCGCGCCCGCCCCTACTTCATCGCCTACGCGGCCGCCATGGCCCTGCAGTTCCTGGAGGAGTCGATGCAGATGCTCCGCTCCGGGGACACGAAGGTGTACGAGAACTTCGAGGTGCCGGACGAGGCGATCGGCTGCGGCTTCCACGAGGCGGTGCGCGGGGTCCTCTCCCACCATCTGGTGATCCGGGACAAGAAGATCGCCAACTACCACCCGTACCCGCCCACCCCGTGGAACGCAAGCCCCCGTGACATCTACGGCACCCCGGGCCCGTACGAGGACGCCGTCCAGGGCCAGCCGATCTTCGAGGAGAACGGGCCCGACGACTTCAAGGGCGTCGACATCATGCGCACCGTCCGCAGCTTCGACCCGTGTCTGCCGTGCGGGGTCCACATGTACATGGGCAAGGGCAAGACGCTGACCACGGTGCACTCTCCGACATACGGAGCCAACCATGGCTGACACCGCCGTACGGCTCCCGGATCCCGCCGTGGAGGCCCGGCTCGCCCGGCTCGACGAGGTGCTGGCCGAGCTGGAGTCCGTACGCGGCCCGGCGCTGGAGGCGGTGGTTCTGCTGACCGAGGTCTACGGCGAGGCGCTCGCCCGTGTCCTGGACCACGCCGACGCCTCGCTGCGGGAGCGCCTCGCCGCGGACGAGCTGCTCGGGCATCTGCTGGTGCTGCACACCATCCACCCCGATCCTCCGGAGCGGCGGGCCGCCCGTGCGGTCGAGCGGCTGCGGCCCGCGGTACGCGAACGCGGCGGTGACCTGGAGTGGGCGGGCGTGGACGGGCAGGTGGCCCGGGTGCGGCTGAGCACGGGCGGTGGATGCGGAGGCGGGTGCGGCAGCGGGGGCGCCGACGCCGCCGAGGCGGTCCGGGCGGCGGTGCTGGCCGCCGCGCCGGAGCTGACGGCGGTGGAGACCGTGCCGGGCGCCGACGAGCGCCGGTCGGCTCCGGCGTTCGTGCCGCTGGCCACGCTGACCCGCCGAGCCGCGCCGCAGCCGCAGGAGACGCCGTGACCGTGGACGGAGCACTGGCCCGGGTCATCCGTTCCGCCGCCGACCGTGCGGCGGCGGCCGAGGCCGAGCGCTGCGAGCTGTGCGCAGCCCATGTGTCCGGCGGCCACCCGCATCTGTACGACACCGGGGCCGCGGAGGTGCGGTGTGTGTGCGGGCCGTGCTCGGTGCTGTTCGCCGAGGACGGGGCGGGCCAGGGCCGGTACCGGCTCGTGCCCCGGCGCCGGGTTCGGCTGCCGGCGGTGGACAGCGCGGTGCTGGGCGTGCCGGTGGGACTGGTGTTCTTCGTGCCGCACGCCGACGGCACGGTCACCGCGGAAGGCCCGAGCCCGGCAGGGGCGATGCGGTGGGAGGTGGAAGCGGCGGCCTGGCAGCGACTGGCCACCACGTTTCCGCAGCTCGCCTCCATGGCACCCGACGTGGAGGCGCTGCTCGTGAACACCGTGCGCGGCCTCGACGAGCACTGGATCGTGCCGGTCGACGACTGCTACCGGATGGTCGCCCTGGTCCGCCGCGAGTGGCGGGGCCTGTCCGGTGGCGGTCGGGTGTGGCCGGCCGTGGAGCGGTTCTTCGCGGAGCTCACCGAGCGGTCGTGAGGACCTGGAAGGAGATCGATGATGGGCACCATCCGAGTGGGCCGCCCCCAGGCGAAGCCCGACACACCCACGCACGTACGGGGTCTGCATCAGGGCAACAAAGGCCCGTACGGGCATCAGACCGGACACCACGAGGACGGCACCTCGGACGCGCGCCGTTCCACGGGGATCCACTGGAAGCGGCATGACGCCCTGCTGAAGGCCATGCCGAGCATCTCACCGGGATGAGGAAGCAGGGAGTGACCGTGATGAAGCGTTATGCGATCGCGAGGTCGGCGATGTCCGGACGTCAGGTGCTGATCGCACAGGCCGGCCTGGTGAGCGGTCTGCTGCTGGCTCTGTTGGTCAAGGAACTGCCCGGCATGGTCCGCGAGGTGAGGATCTACCGGATGACCGGCGGCCTCCGCGCGCACCGCCGGTACCCCTGAGCCCGGCCGTGCACGAGTTGTCGATCGCGACCGCGATCGTGGAACGGGCGGAGGAGATCGCACGCGCGGACGGCGCGGACGGCGTGTCGTCGGTGACCGTCCGGGTCGGCGAGCTGGCCGGTGTGGTGCCCGACGCCCTGCACTTCGCCTTCGAGGTGGCTCGCGACGGCACGGCGCTCGCCGGAGCGCGGCTCGTCGTGGAGCAGGTCACCGCGCGGGCCTGGTGCGGTGGGTGTGCCGAGGAGTTCGAGGTCGGCATGCCCCCGTTCTTCTGGTGCCCGCGCTGCGACCACCCCTCGCAGGAGCTGCGCAGCGGGCGGGAGTTGGAGATCACGGGCGTCGAGCCGGCCCCGGCCCCGACCTGACGGCGGGGCCGGGGGGCGTTCAGCAGATACGGGGCAGCTGCTCCCCCAGGGGCAGATCCACCACCCGGGTGCCGCCGAGACCGGTGGCGACGACGACCATCCCCGGGTGGTCCGCCACGCACTCCCCGATGAGGGCGGCGCCGGAGCCCTGGGGGTGCGCGCGCATCGCCGCCAGGACGGCTTCGGCATGCGCCGGGGGTACGAAGGCGACGAGCCGGCCCTCGTTGGCCACGTACAGCGGGTCGAGGCCGAGGAAGCCGCAGGCGTTCGCGACCTCGTCCGGGACCGGGATGGCACGCTCGCGCAGCCGGACACCGGTACCGGAGGCACGGGCGATCTCGTTGAGGGACGCCCCGAGGCCGCCCCGGGTGGGGTCGCGCAGGACGTGGATGTCCTTGGTGACCGCCAGCATCGCGGCGACGAGGTCCGCCAGGGGCGCGGTGTCGGAGGCGATCTCGATCCCGAACTCCAGGCCCTCGCGTACGCTCATGATGGCCACGCCGTGCAGGCCGATCGGGCCGCTGACGATGACGGCGTCGCCCGGCCGGGCACGCTGCGGGCGGATGTCGACTCCGTCGGGTACGAGGCCGACGCCGGCGGTGGTGACGTAGACGCCGTCGCCGTGCCCGGACTCCACGACCTTGGTGTCGCCGGTGGCGACGGTGACACCCGCCGCCGCGGCCGCCGCGCCGACGGCACGCGCGACGCCCTCGACGACGGCCAGTTCCACGCCTTCCTCGAGGATGAAGGCGGTGGAGAGGTAGGCGGGCCGGGCGCCGCTCATCGCCAGGTCGTTGACGGTGCCGTTGACGGCGAGGTCGCCGAGGCTGCCCCCGGGGAAGAACAGCGGCCGTACGACGTAGGAGTCGGTGGAGAAGGCCAGCCGCGCGCCGCCCAGGTCGAGGACGGCCGAGTCGGCGAGGGCGGCCAGGGTGGGGTTGCCGTAGGCGGGGGTGAAGACCTGCTCGATCAGTTCGGCGGACAGGGCTCCGCCTCCGCCATGTCCCATGACGACGACCGGCTGGTCGCGCAGGGGCGCGGGGCAGGTCCAGTCGGCGGGGTCGACGGCCGTCGCGGCGGGCACGGCGGCTTCTGCGGCTACGGTGGCTTCGGTGGCGAGGTCAGCCAACGGGGTTCATCTCCTCCTGCGGGATACGGGATCCCTGCGGTGCCGGAGCGTTCATCCGGCGGTACAGGTAATAGGCCGCGCAGGCCCCCTCGCTGGACACCATGGTGGCGCCGAGCGGGGTGCGCGGAGTGCAGGCCGTGCCGAACGCCTCGCACTCGGTCGGTTTGATCAGCCCCTGCAGGACCTCCCCGGCCCGGCACACGGCGGGTTCCTCGGTGCGGATACCGGCGACGTCGAAGCGGTGCTCGGCGTCGTAGGCGCGGAAGGCGTCGGTGAGGCGCCAGCCGCTGGCCGGGATGCGCCCGATGCCCCGCCAGTTGCGGTCGGTGACCTCGAACACCTCCTCGATCATGCGTACGGCGGCCGGGTTGCCCCGGTCCTGGACGGCCCGGGCGTAGGCGTTCTCCACCCGGTGCTCCCCGCGCTCCAGTTGGTGGACGGCACGGCGGATGCCTTCGAGGATGTCCAGCGGTTCGAAGCCGGTCACGACGATCGGCACCCGGTGCTTCTCGGCCAGGTCCGGGTACTCGGCGGTGCCCATCACGCTGCACACGTGCCCGGCGGCCAGGAAGCCCTGCACCCGGCAGGCGGGGGCCGTCATGATGGCCTCGATCGCCGGAGGGACGCGGACGTGGCTCACCAGCAGGCTGAAGTTGTCCAGGCCGAGGCGGCGGGCCTGGTGCACGGCCATGGCGTTGGCGGGGGCGGTCGTCTCGAAGCCGATGGCGAAGAACACCACCTGGCGGTCCGGGTGTCTGCGGGCGAGGTCCAGGGCGTCGAGCGGTGAGTACACCACGCGTACGTCACCGCCCTCGCCCTTGACCCGGAACAGGTCCCGGTCGGTGCCGGGCACCCGGAGCATGTCCCCGAAGGAACAGAAGATCACGTCGGGCCGGGCGGCGATCTCCAGGGCCTTGTCGATGACGTCGAGGGGCGTGACGCACACCGGACAGCCAGGGCCGTGGATCAGCTCCACCTCGTCGGGCAGGAGTTGATCGATGCCGTGGCGGATGATGGAGTGGGTCTGGCCACCGCACACCTCCATCAGGGCCCAGGGCCGGGTGACCGTGGCGCGGATCTCGTCCAGCAGCCGCCGTGCCAGCTGCGGGTCGTTGAACTCGTCGATGTACTTCACCGGGCCTCACTCCCGCTCTCCTGCCGCGCCGCCTGCTCCCAGGCGTCACCGAACTCCTCATCCAGCAGCCCCAGTTGCTCGAACAGCTCCAGGGAGGCTCGGGCCGACTCCTCGTCCAGACGCTGCAACGCGAAGCCGACGTGGACGATCACGTACTCCCCCACCCGTACGTCGGGCAGGTACTCCAGACATGCCTGCTTCCGCACTCCGCCGAAGTCGATCAGCCCGGTCAGGGGGTCGGCGTGATGGTCGATCGACACGACCTTGCCGGGCACTGCCAGACACATGGGTCACTCCGTCTCGTGGTGGTTTGCTGTTCCCGCGACCATCAGCTGGCCGAGCGCCAACCCGCCGTCGTTCGGCGGCACCTCACGGTGCCGTAGCACCGTGAACCCGTCTGCGGCCAGCAGGGCGGCGCACTCCTCCTCCAGCAGGGCGTTGGTGAAGACGCCTCCGGTGAGGGCGACTGTGCTCAGGCCCGTCGCCGTGCGGGCCCGGCGGCAGATCTCCGTGACGGCCCGTGCGACGCCCCGGTGGAAACGGGCCGCGAGTACGGGGGTGGGGGTGCGGCGGCGCTGGTCGTCGAGCAGCGCGCTCAGTGCGGGCGCCGGGTTCATCTCCCACCCGTCGGCTCGCGTCTGCCGGCCAGGAGGCTGACGAGACGGGGTTCCGCCCCGGACCCCGGGTGAGAGGCGGCCCGCCTGGAACTCGAAGGGGTATGCGACGGTGTCGGCGTCCCTCGCCTCCAGCGCCGCAGCCTCCAGCTCCATCGCGGCCTGCGCCTCGTATCCCGCGCGATGGCGGATACCCACGAGGGACGACACCGCGTCGAACAGCCGCCCCATGCTGGACGTCGGAACACAGGCCGCCTGCCGCTCCAACTGCCTGCGCAGTACCGCCCGTTCGGTGTCCGAGCAGGCGATGACGCTCGGCAGCTCCCGCTCCCACGGCAGCCCCGCCGCCCACAGCCGGGCCAGCGCCAGCCGGCAGGGGTTGGCCACACCGGCGTCGCCGCCGGGGAGCGGGGCGGGGGTCAGCCGGGCGAACCGCCGGTAGCCGGTGTAGTCGGCGAGCAGGATCTCGCCGCCCCACACCGTGCCGTCGTCGCCGTATCCGGTGCCGTCGAAGGCGACACCGATGACGGGCGTGGTGCCGTCGAGGCCGTGTTCGGCCATAGCGGAGGCGGTGTGGGCGTGGTGGTGCTGGACCAGCCGCAGCGGGATCCGTGCGGCTCGCCGGCGGGCCCGGACGGTCGAGTGGTATCCCGGGTGCCGGTCGGCGGCCACCAGGGCGGGCGTGACGCCGGTCAGGCGCGTGAGGTGCAGCTCCGCCCGCCGGGCGGCTTCCAGCGTGGCCAGGTCGCCCATGTCGCCGATGTGCGGCCCGAACCAGGCCTGGCCGTCCTCGCCCAGGCAGGGGACGTTCTTGAGGTCGCCGCCGACCGCGAGCGTGGGCCGGACCGGGACGGGGAGGCGCAGGGGGCGGGGGACGTATCCGCGGGAGCGGCGCAGCACCTGTTCGGTGCCGTCGGGGCGGACCCGCACCAGGGAGTCGTCGCAGGGCGAGGCGATGGGCCGGTCGTGGGAGAGCCAGGCGTCCGCCAGGCCGGCCAGCCGGGTGAGCGCCTCGGCGTCGTCGGTGACGATGGGCTCGCCGGAGAGGTTGCCGCTCGTCATGACCAGCACCCGGGGACCGGGCGGATCGCCGGGCAGCCCGAACAGCAGGGTGTGGACCGGGGTGTAGGGCAGCATCACGCCGACGTGCGGGCTGCCCGGGCAGACCTCGGTGGCGAGGCGGGGGCCGGACGCCGGTGTGCGGCGGCGCAGCAGGACGATGGGGCGGCGGGCGCTGGTGAGAGCGTCCCGTTCCGCGTCGGTGAGGACCGCGATCCCCTCGGCCGTGGGGAGGTCCGCGCACATCACCGCGAAGGCCTTGCCGCCCCGCTCCTTGCGGCTGCGCAGGGTGGTGACGGCCCGGGCGTCGGTGGCGTCGCAGGCCAGATGGTAGCCGCCGACGCCCTTGACGGCGACGATCCGCCCCGCGGCGAGCAGGGCGCGGGCGGTCCGGACGGCTTCCGCGTCGCGGGCCGGGCGGACGCCGGTGCCGCCGGCCGCCACGAGGCTGAGCCTCGGGCCGCAGTCGGGGCAGGCGACGGGCTGGGCGTGGAAGCGCCGGTCGGCCGGATCGCCGTACTCCCGGGTGCAGGCGGGGCACATCGGGAAGCCGGCCATGGTCGTGGCCACGCGGTCGTACGGCATGCCGGTGGCGATGGTGAAGCGGGGGCCGCAATGGGTGCAGGTGACGAAGGGGTGCCGGTGGCGGCGGTCGGCCGGATCGGACAGTTCGCGCAGGCAGTCGGCGCAGGTCGCGGTGTCGGGCGGGAGCTGGGTGCGGCCGGTGGCCCGCTCGGTGGAGCGGATCGTGAAGGGGCCGGTGTCGCCCGTGGCGGGCAGGGCCTCCCCGGTGATACCGGTGACGGCGGCCAGCGGTGGCTTTTCACGAGCGAGTCGGTCGCAGAAGCGGTCCACCTCGTCCGCCGGCCCCTCGACCTCGATGAGCACGCCGTCGCCGGTGTTGCCGACGAATCCGGCGAGGTTGAGGCCGGCCGCCAGGCGGTGCACGTGCGGGCGGAAACCGACGCCCTGCACGGTGCCGTGCACGGTGAGCCTGCGGCGGACCAGACCGGTGGCGGGGGCGGTCATGCGACGGGGGCGGACGTGGGGTGGTGATGGCCGTGCGGGTGCGGGGCGAGGGGCGGCCGGTGCGGTGGGGCTCCCTCCCGGGCGGCGAGGGCGCGGTCCAGGAGTGTGTCCACACCGGCGCCGGTACGGGCGCAGGACCGTACGATCTCCACGCCCGGGTTCACCCGGTGCACGTTCGCCCGGAAGGCGGTCTCGTCGAAACCGGCCGGCTCGGCGAGGTCGGTCTTGGTGATGACGACCAGGTGGGCGGAGCCGAAGGCGGTGGGGTACTTCAGTGGCTTGTCCTCGCCCTCGGTGACCGCCATCAGCACGATCCGCAGGGTCTCGCCGAGATCGTAGGCGGCCGGGCAGACGAGGTTGCCGACGTTCTCCACGAAGAGCACGGAGGTGCCCGGCGGCAGCCAGCCCGCCAGCCGGGCGCGGACCTGACGGGCCTCCAGGTGGCAGAGCCCGTCGGTGAGCAGTTGCTGGACGGGCGCCCCGGAACGGGCCAGCCGGACGGCGTCGTTCTCGGTGGCCAGGTCCGCGGTCAGCGCTGCCACCGCCACATCGCGCTCCACCGCGCGGGCCAGGACCCGGCCGAGGAGTTCGGTCTTGCCGCTGCCGGGGCTGGACAGCAGGTTGACCACGGTCACGCCCTGCCGGGCGAGGTCGCCGCGCAGGTTCGCGGCCAGGTCGTCGTTCTTCGCCAGGATGGCCTGTTTGACGTCGGACCGGCACATGGCGCTGCTCCTCGGATGCGGCGGTGGACCCGGGCCGCGTTCGCGTACGGCCCGGGGTCTCACCGATCTTCGGCTCTGGCGGCCGCCGTGCCGGGCAGCGCAGCCGGGCGTGGGGTCCCGGATTCCACCGCCCGGCCCAACGGGGGTACGGGCCGGGCGGGATCGGCGAGCAGGGCCGGGATCAGCGCGTGCAGTGCGTCCACGGTCCGGTCGACGGCTTCCCGGACCGGTGTGCTGAGGCCCGGCAGGATGTCGTCCTCGCTGCTGGGCAGCGTTTCGGGCTCGCAGGCCAGGACGAGTACCCGGGGCAGGGGCTCGTCGCCCAGGTGTGCGGCCAGGGCCAGCACCTTCGCCGGGGCCATGCCGTGGGCTTCGGGCGGGACGGTGCCGTCGGGGGGTTCGGCTTCGATCAGGGAGAGGGTGCCGGGCCGGTGGCCGCGCGGGGCCGCGTCGACCAGGACGGCGGTGGCGTAGCCGTCCAGCAGGTCGTAGGCGAGGTCCATGCCGCGGATGCCGTAGTCGTGCACCCGGACCTCGGGCGGCAGCGGGCGGTGTTCGAGTGCGCGGATCACCTCGGGGCCGAAGGCGTCGTCGGCGAGGAAGATGTTGCCGACGCCGGCCACCAGGAGCCGCGGCGTCAACGGACGTCCCCGGTGGGTGCGGCGAGGGGCCGGGCTGAGCCGCTCGGCGTCTTACGGACGAAGGCCGAGCGCAGGGCGTGGTAGGGGGCCTGGGGGTCGAAGAAGATGGCGTGCATGCGGGCGAGTTCGTCCTGCCGGTGGTCGGCGAGGGGGCGTCGCCGCTCGTCCGTCGCGCGCGCGGCGGCCTTCGCGGCGATGCGCCGGTCCAGGTCGGGGGCGGTGGCGAGGCCGGCCGCCAGTCGCTCGATCTCGGCCATGAAGTCCTGCGGTGCGGCCGGTACGAGCCGGTTCACGAGTCCGAGCCGTTCGGCGGCCGCCGCGCTGACGGGCAGGGCGTCGGTGGTCAGCCGGAGGGCGTGCTCCGGGCCGACACGGCGGGGCAGGGTGTACGTCCAGAACTCCGAGCCGTACAGGCCCATGCGCCGGTAGTGCGGGTTGAGGACGGTGCCGGTGCGGCACCAGACCTGGTCGGCGGCGAGGGCGAGCATGGCGCCGCCGGCGGCCGCGTTGCCGGCGAGCGCGGCCACCACCAGCCGGTCGGTGGTGCGCAGCACCGCCTCGACGAGGTCGTCCATGGCGTTGAGGTTGCTCCACGACTCCTTGGCCGGGTCGGGGGCCGCCTCGATGACATTGAGGTGGATGCCGTTGGAGAAGAAGTCGCGGGCTCCGCCCAGCACGAGGACGCGGGTCGGGCGGGTGAGCGCGAACTCGTACGCGGCCAGCAGCCGGCGGCACTGGTGGGTGCTCATCGCGCCACCGGGAAAGGAGAAGGTCAGGAAACCGACGTCGCCGCGCTGCCGGTAGCGGATGTCGGTCCAGGTGCGCCGGTCCGGGGGCAGTTCGAACGGGACGGGGGCTTCCGGGAGGCGCGGTGCGGCCTCGCCCGTGAAGGCGGCGAGGACGGATGCGGCCGGGCGCCGGAAGGGCGCGGGGTCGCCGGAGTTCTTGCGGGGGCGGAGTTCCGGGATCCAGACCGCGCCGTCCCGGGTGGCCCGGCAGACGGCTCCCGCGCGCTGTGCCAGCAGCTCGCCGGGGCGGCCGCGCAGCCGGTCCTCGGAGTGGCCGCCGTGCAGGAACACCTCCCGGCCGAGGAGTTCGTCCAGGACACCCGGCTGTGAGTCGGCGCCGCGCAGTCTGCGCAGGACCGTCGCGGTGTCGTCGCGCTGCCAGTCGATGCGCCGCCGCTCCTGCCGGAAGGGATCGCGCCAGACGACGCTGACCGACTCGTCGGTCTGCGGGAGGGGCTTGTGGGAGCCTTCGGAGTAGCGTCGTACCGCCGTGAGGACGGCGGTCACGGCGGCGTCGGAGGCCTCGTTGCGGTACAGGTCGCTCTTGCCGACGGGCGGCACGGGAAACGGCTCGGCCGCCCAGATCGCGCCCGCGTCCATCGCCGCCTCCGCCTGGAGCACGGTCACGCCCCATCGGGGTGCCTGTGCGGCGATGGCCCAGTCCAGCGAGGACGGCCCGCGGTCACCGGGCGGCCCCGGGTGCACGATCAGGCAGGTGTGTTCCCGCCACACGTCCTCGGGCAGGGCCGTCTTGAGCATCGGCGCGACGACCAGTTCCGGCCGCAGCTCGCGTACGGCGGCCCGGACCGGTCCGGGTCCGTGCGAGGCGAGTACGACGTCGACGCGGTGCCCATGATCCGACAGTTCGGCGTACAGGCGCTGGGAGAGGCTGTTGAACGCGCTGGCGACGAGCAGAATGTCCATGACACGGCATGTTCGTCCCTGAACGGGGTGCCGTGAAGAACCGCGGCGGCGTTTCGTCCACCCACGTCAGGTCTCTTCCTCCATCCGGATCGCATTCCGCAGGTCCTCGAACGCCTGGCCGGGCTCGCCCGTGTGTGCTTCCAGCAGTGCCCCGGCGATCGCGTCGAGCTTGCGCTGGATGGCGTGCTCGGCGCGCACCTCGGCGTTCTTGAGCAGCGCCAGGAGCAGCAGCGCCACCGCGGTCATGCCCTCCCGCGAGCAGCAGCAGTTCGAGCCGCGGATGCGCGGCATGGGCCGCGACGAAGAAGCCGGCCAGGAGCAGGCCGAAGAGGAAGCCCCGGGGAGCTGGTGAAGTTGGAGGCGTACTCGGTGAACCGCTCGAACCGGCCGCGGCGCGCGCCGCCACGCTGCACGGGACTCTTGAAGGTCATGGCCGAGCCTTACCCCCCGGCGGCCGGTGCGTCGGCCGCCGTCCGGGCGTCATACGGCGGCCGGGGCCGCTCCCCGCGTCCGCTTGCGGCCACCGTCCGCCAGCCGCGGCCGCCCCGGCCCGCGTGTCCGGCGGCCGGCTCCCGCATCAGCGCCGCGGTACCGCGGCTGGTGTGTTCGACGCCGACACGGACGGTCAGGCGGCGAGGGCCCTGCCGGGCCTGAGCCGGTCGAGGAGCTGGTCGTGGTGGAGTCCGGCCACGGGTGCGAGGAAGTCGGGGTGGCGCAGCAGGGCGGCGGCGCGCCGGTCGCCGTCGTCCGGGTCGACCAGCCGCCGGAACTCGACCGGGGTGCCCGAGGCGTGCTCGCCGTCGGCGAGTGCGTCGACGGCCAGTCCGGCCAGCTCGGGGTCGGTCAGCAGGCCGGCCGCCCAGCTGGCCACGACCTCGTCCACCCAGGTGCGCCAGGCCCACTCCTCGGCCGGCTCACCGCCGGCCCGCTCGGCTCCGCTGATCCAGTCGAGGCGGTCCGCGCCCCCGGGTCCCGCCATGGTGACCAGGGCGGCGTCGATCTCGGTCGGGTACCGCAGCCACGCGGCGACGGTCACGGCCTGCCGGGCCTGCGCCTCGCACAGGGCGGAGGCAAGGGCGCCGCCGCACGGCGGGTAGGCGGTCGTCAGCCAGCGTGCCGTCGCGGCGATGAGGGGGGACAGATCAGTGAGCACAGCCGGGCCGTCCGAGGTGCGAGGGGTACAGGGCTCCACGCAACGGTAGCCCGGCACCCGGCCGGTCAGGGAGGGGGTGCGAACCAGGTCATATGTGGCTTCGCCCACGTCGCCCCCTGCCCGGCGACGGCCCCTGCGGCCGCTGGTCGCGTGCTCGCCCCCCTCGCGCGGGGAGGTCCGGGAGGTCTCCCGACGACGGACACCGTCCGCTCACGACGACCAGGGCGAAGTTCCGCTGGGAGGCTGTGCCGTCCTCGCTTCCGTGTTCGCGGTGAGCGCCGGCGCCTTCGCGCCGCCGGCCCGGCACCGGGGCGTACGGCTGCCGCAGGAGGTGCCGCCGTGGGACGCGGTGCCGCCGGGCGCGGCGACGTACAGGACGTCGCGCCTGCCGGCCAGGGAAACGCCGCACTTTCTCCGGGCGCCGCTCACACACCGCTCGGGCGAGGGCG
Source organism: Streptomyces sp. NPDC006314 (assembly GCF_040613075.1). Lineage (NCBI taxonomy): Bacteria > Bacillati > Actinomycetota > Actinomycetes > Kitasatosporales > Streptomycetaceae > Streptomyces > Streptomyces sp. NPDC006314. The sequence goes on from NZ_JBEXRL010000013.1 coordinate 137,029, forward strand.
AGGTGAGCGACGACCGAGAGCTGAGCCGGGCCGCCGCGGCAGCGGCAGCGGCCATTGCGGCTGCTCGTCGTCCCTCGCCACGACCAGCTCGACGCCGAGCACGCGCTCGTCCCGGAACGGCTCCGACGTCGGCCGGGACGGGTCCTCGGTGCGTGAGGCGTGCCTCGGAGGTGGCGGCGGCCGTGCCGGGGATCGGACGGAGGGCAAGGGGGGACAGCCGCGCACACCCGGAAGTGCGGGGCCGTCGCCGGCGCGAGAAGGGGCAGTCCTCCGCCGCGGGCCATGCCGAACGGGGGCAAGCCAGGGCGTGGCGGCCGTCGGCAGGCCCGGACGGCGTCCCGGCATACGAAGATCAGTTCACCACCGATGAACCCGATCCCGGACACGATGCGCGGCGGCGGCCTCCGCTGAGCCGTCCACCCCCAGCGGATCAGCGTCGGCAGCAGCAGCGCCGGCCCCGGCTCGGCCGGCTGCCGTGGTCGCTGGCCGTCGTGGATGTCCCAGAACACACGTCGCTTCGCCGCTGTTCCGCTGCGGCCGGACCGCAAGGGTGAGCGGGGCCGGGGTACTCGGTCCACGCGTCGAGGGGACTTCCTGAAGAAGGGACCGGCCTCATGCATCACGACGAGATGATCGGGAAGGTGCAGGCGCTCGCCCACCTGCCCGACCGGGGTTCCGCCGAGCGGGCCGCGCACGCGGTCGTGACCACACTGTCGGAACGGCTGCCGGCCGGGCTGGCCCGGCATGTGGCCGCCCAGCTGCCACCCGACATGGCTGCGGCGATGCGGGAGGCGGCCGACGCGTCCGGGGCCGACTCCGGCACGGCGGGCGAGCGGTTCGGCCTGACCGCCTTCGCCGGACGCATCGCCGACCGGGCGTGCACCGATGAGGAGGGGGCGCTGCGGGAGGCCGTCGCCGTACTGGAGGTGCTCGACGCCGCCCTCGCCCCGGAACTGACCGAGCGGATGGCCGGCGCACTGCCCGCGGACATCCGCGAGCTCCTGCCGGTGGGCCGCGCGACCGAGAACCCCGAGGAGGCCGGTTGAGCAGGGCGTACGGCGCTTCCGCACGACGTGTACCGGCACACCGTGACGGTGATCCTGGTTGCTGGTTCAATTCGTGTGCAAGCGCTCACCGGGGGCAGACGAGCAGTGTCGCTCCCACCCGGAAAAGGTGCTCCATGGCCTTCTTCGCCCTCTCTCGGCACCAGCCGCTGGTCCTGCTGTCCGCCACCGATCTGGCCGCGGAGTACGACCGGCTGGTGGGCGAGAACCAGCAGTTGCAGCGCGCGGTGTCGTCCCACGCCGTCATCGACCAGGCCATCGGGGCCGTCGTCGTTCTCGGGCAGCTACCTCCGGAGGAGGCCTGGCGGGCGCTGCGGGACGTCTCACAGCGCACCAACACCAAACTGCGTACGGTCGCCGGGCACATCCTCGACTACGCCCAGGGCGGCAGGCTGCCCGAACCGGAGCGGGTCGAACTGGGCAAGGCCATCACCCGCTACCGCCGGTGCGCCGCCCAGGAGGTCACGCAGCCGGGTCAGTGACGGCCCGCCCTCGCCCGGCGGTGCCGGCGGGGACGCGCGTGCCGGGAGGTCGGGGGCCGGACGACCCACCGGTCCTCCACCCGGTCCAGCCCGTACAGCAGGATGCTGAGAACGGGAAGCAACAGAACCGCGATGGTGATCATGGAGGTTTCCCCCTCCGCCGACGACGCCTCCCGGGTGCCCGGCCGGGGCCCGCACACCCTCCGCGGTTGTGAATGTCCTGTGCCCCCCGCGTACGACGCAGGGCCGGCGCGGCGAACTGGGAGTGTCTCGTCGCGCCCTGTCTCCTGCTGTGCTTCCGCTGCTGCTGTGCTTCATCCGCTGCTTGTGCTTCATCTGCCGGAGCCTGGGCGCGGCACACGCCGTCCGCTCGAATACGCCACCGTCCGCCGGAACCCGTGCGCGGGCGCGTTGTGCGGGCCGCTCCCCCGGCTGGCGCTTACCGTTCTCTAGATGTGACCGGCCGTCAGCAACCGGGACGGAGAGCAGGCGGGAGCAGTGGTGGGCGATGCGCGTCGGCGGGCGGCCGGGCCGGGAGGCGGACGCCGGGCGGGGGGCGCGGTGCTGGGCAGCCGGCCCGCGTACTCCGTGCGGCTCCCGGCCTCGCGCCCCGGACCGAAGGTGGCGGGGGCCGAGCGGACGGTGCCCTGGCTGCGGATCGGTGCGGCCTACGCCTGGCGGCTCATTCTCGTCGGCATCGTCGTCTATGGCGTCTTCAGCCTCCTCGGCAGCTTCCAGCTCATCGCCGTCGCCCTGTTCCTCGCGCTGATCATGACGTCCGTGCTGCGCCCGCCGGCCGACCTGCTCAACCGGGTGCTGCCGAGGCCGCTGAGCGTGGCCGTGGCCCTCGTGGGCAGCCTGCTGCTTCTGCTGGCCCTGCTCGCCCTGGTGGGCAACGCCGTGGCCGGCGAGTGGACCCGGCTGGTGGGTGACTTCCGCGGCGGTGTGCATCGCATCGAGGAGTGGCTGCAACGGCCGCCGCTGCGGCTCAGTCCCGGCAAGCTCAACGATCTGCAGGACCAGGTGACGCGCTATGTCTCCGCGCACCGGTCGGCTCTGCTCAGCAACGCGGTCAGCGAGTTCGGCCGGGTGGTCGAGCTGGTCACGGGCGGCGCGCTCGCGCTGTTCGCCTCGGTCTTCTTCCTCCATTCCGGCGAGCATCTGTGGGGCTGGGTGCGCGACCGGCTGCTGCCGAGCGGTGCCCGCCCGGCCTGGGACCGGGCGGGGCGGGCGGCATGGCGGACCTTCGCCGGGTACACGCGCGGCATCATCATCGTGGCCGCCACCAACGCCGCGCTGGTCGGTGTCGCCCTGCTCGTGCTGCGGGTACCGCTCGCGCTGCCGCTGGCCCTGCTCGAGTTCTTCGCGGCGTTCGTGCCGCTGGTGGGCTCGCCGGTCGCGCTCGCGGTCGCCACGGTCGTCGCGCTCGCCGGACGCGGACCGCTCACGGCCGCGGCCGTGCTTGTGCTCATCGTCGTGATCGGCCAGCTCGAAGGCCATGTGCTGCACCCGCTGGTGATGAGCTGGGCGGTACAGCTGCACCCGCTCGTCGTCGCCGTGTCCGTCATCGCGGGCAGCATCCTCGCGGGGGTGATCGGCGCGGTCGTGGCCGTCCCGCTCGTCTCGGTGGTCTGGGCGGTGCTGAGCACCCTGCGCGCGGTGCCGCCGTGACGGATCGGTGCCCCGCCCGGCGGTCTTACGGTCGGCGTGCCGGCGGGGTGCGTGAAGGAGGGCGGCGACTGGGAGATGCGACGGGCTTCGGTGGCGGACGTCGAGGCGGTGGCCGAGTCGCGGGCCGTGGTGCTGCGGGCCGTGGTGCTGCGGGCCGATCTGGAGCGGCCCGGGCGGTAGGACGAGCACCGGGTGCGGCAGCGGCTGCGGGACGCCTTCGCCCCGGCGCACACCCGGGTGATCGAGGTGGGTGGCGCGTTCGCCGGCTGCGTGTCGCAGCGGCCGGCCGGGGACACCCACTGGCTGGCGCACTTCGTGGGCTTCTGGAGCGGTGCGACCGCGACGGCACCCTGGTCCGGCTGAGCGTGCTGCGGGGCAGTCCGGCCCGGCGGCTGTACGAGCGGCACGTGTTCACCCTCGAGACCGAGGATCCCGTTGACGTGTTCATGGCGCGCGAGCCGGCCGTTGCCGCCCCGCCGGCACCACGGCTCGGCAGGCGGTGGCGACCGGCGTCTCCTCCGGGCGGTCGGCGTCCGTGGTGTCACCGAGGCCCCGGCGCCGGTGCTCGATGTGGGGGACGGCCCGGTAGAGGAGTTCCGCGATATGCCCCCCGCGCCGGGCGTAGATCGCGGGGGGGGACCGCCCTTCTCTCCGCATCGACGTCCGTCGTGCCCACGGTCGCCGCCGGCCACCCGGGACGGTATGTGATGCGGAATGTGGCATGGGAGGGTTTCCGGGTGGCACCCGGGTCGGTGTGCGTGGGATACGAGTGACATGGCAGGCGTTGTGGCGTGATCTGGTCGCCGCGGCGAACGGGGTACGCCGGGCCTGTGCGGGGCCGTGCCGGGAGCGGGATCTGGCCGTCCAGGCGATGAAGGCGGCCTTGGCCGCGTGGGTGGCCTGGGCGGTGGCGGGCTGGTGGCTGCACGCGCCGGTGGCGTTCGTCGCGCCGTGGGTGGCGGTGGTGCTGGTGGAGTCGACCGTGTACCGGTCGATCGCGCACGGCCTGCAGCAGCTGGGGCGATCGCGGCCGGCACGATCGTGGCCACAGCCGTCGGACTGCTGCTGCACGACACGGTCGTCGCGATGGCCCTCGTGCTGCCCCTCGCGATGCTGCTCGGTCAATGGGGGCGCCTCGGCAGCCAGGGCATCTACGCGGCCACCGGAGCCCTGTTCGTGCTGACCAACGGGTCCGTCAGCGTCGCCACCTCCGCGGCCCGGCTCGGCGAGGCGTTGTTCGGGGCGTTGGTAGGCATCGCCGTCAACGCGCTGGTCCGGCCGCCGCTGTATCTGCGCGACAGTCGTGCCGTGCTGCGGGACGCGACCGAGGAGGCCCACGACATCCTGCGGACCGTGGGGGCCGGGCTGGCCGAGGGACGCTGGGACGCGGAGGAGGCCGGTACCTGGCACGAGCGGGCCCTGCGGCTGCACCGGCTGGTGGAGCAGGCCCACTCGGCGGTCGTATGGAGCCGGGAGAGCCTGCGCGCAAACCTGCGTCGTCGCCGCACCGGCACCGTGACACCGGCGGACAAGGGGTTCGACGACGCGGTCGTGGTCCTGGACTACGCGGCCGTCCACACCGCGGGAGTGACCCGGACGGTGCTGGAGGCCGCCGCCGGGGACCGCTCGGCGCCCCGGCCGCACCCGGAACTCGCCCGCCGCTACGCGGAGTTCCTGTGCCAGACCGCCCACACGCTGCGTCTCTACAGCCACAGCCGGTTCGGTGACGAGTGCGAAGACGACCTGTGCGAGGCCGTGACGGGGCTGCGCGGCACGCTGCAGGACCTGCGCCGGGACCTCGCCCGCTCCACGACGGACGACCCCGACGAGGTCGCCACCTACGGCGCGTTGCTCGCTCAGGCCCACCGGCTGGCCGACCGGCTGGTCGTCTCGGGGACCTGACCGCCGTCAGGACACGGTGGTGCTGGCGAGTACGTCGTGGAGGTCCGCGGTGAGTGCCGGGTCCGATGCGCCGGTGATGAGCCCGAGCAGGAAGGAGGTGCGCTCACCGTGGGCGGTCACCAGAGTCATCTCCAGGCGTGCCCGGCCGTCGTCGCCCGGGATGGTCAGGACGACGGTGTGCGCCGGCTGGCCGTCCACGACGGCGGCGTGCGACCCCTCCAGCGTGGCGGGCTGGTCGGGGAAGAAGAACTCGGCGTTGGAGCGGGCGGCCGACTCCGTCATACGGCGCAACTCGGCGCTGGGCACGGTCTGCCCGGCGCGGCCCGTGAGCACGGTGCCGCCGGCGGACGTGGACGCGCCGTGGCTCTTGCTGGTGATCTGTGAGGAGAACGCGTCGATCAGCCCCTTGTCCTTGGCCGGGTCGTGCTTCCAGTCTTCCGGGACGCCGTAGGAGAGGCCGGCCCGCGTGTCGGTGACCCGGGGGCGGCCCGCCAGCGGGCCGGAGTCCCCGCCGCGCGTCCACCAGAAGGCCGCAGCCGCGGTCGCGACGACGAGGAGCAGCGCCACGAGGCCGGCCACCGGTCCCCGGCGCGACCGGGAAGGCGCGGGCTGCGGTGCGGGGTAGGGATGGGGCGGATGGGTCATCGGCGAAGGCGTGGTCATGCCCTCAGCTTGATGATCTTCGAAGCGCGGCGCCTGAGTAGCCGTACTCATCCGGTCGTGCGTCGTGCCCCTACGGCCGGGCTCGGTTCCCGTACTCCGAACACGGCGGGGCCCATGGTGAGGATGCCGTCGGTCAGCGAGCGGCAGCGGACTCCCCACCGCCGCGCAGCTCGCGTGGCGCGCCGGGGCAGAGGCCCATCCAGGCGCAGGGCCGGGCCACCGTGCGCACCGCCGGTTCGACCGGCCCGACCCAGCAGTCGAGGAAGACGGTGGCGCCCATGCAGGCGTCCATGTCGGCGCCGTGCAGCAGGACGTTGCGCCGGGTCCGCAACAGATCCGCCTCGTGCGGCCCCGCCGCGGAATCCGTTCCGCCGGCGTGAGGGTGATCGACGCGTTGCGGTGGGCGGGGTGGTTGAAGTACCGGTCGCCGACGATGCCGAGTCCCGTGCGCACCTCGGCCGTCTTCACCAGTTCGTGGCGTGGCAGCCCGGGCATGCCCTCGCCCGGCCGGCCGGCGAGTCGGTGCACCGGGGAGACCGGCGGCCGGAGGATGCGGCACGCGTCGAGCCCGCCCAGCGCTCCGCATCGCCTCACCGCCGGTGGCACCCTTCACCAGCTGGCGGATCCGCGCGGTAGCGAAGCCACCCATCACGGCGATCACGTCGTCGGTTTTCGCGAGTTGGCAACCGAGGTGTCATCCTGGTGGCATGAAGGACGATCGCACCACAGCCACCGAGCCCTCCCCCGACGAGCTGGCCGAACGCCTCACGGAGGTTTTCGACCTGGTCGGACCGCTCTATCGGAGGGTGCACCGCAAGGTGGAGGAGGCGACGCCGGTCGAGGGCCTGTCGGTCGGCGTACGCGCCGTGCTGGATCTCCTGCGGACGCGGGGACCCCTGACGGTGCCACAGATGGGGCGGGCACAGGCGCTCAGCCGGCAGTTCGTCCAGCGCATGGTGAACGACGCGGCCCGGCAGGGCCTGGTGCAGAGCGTCGCGAACCCCGCGCACCGCCGGTCCTCGCTCATCCGGCTCACCGATCCCGGCCGGGCCGCGATCGGTGCGGTACGGGCGCGCGAGCACGCGCTGCTGCGCCGCGTGGGCGGCGATCTGACCATGGCGGACGTCGACGCCTGCCTGCGCGTGCTGAGCGCGATGCACGCGCTGTTCGACGACGTGGAGGTGGACTGAGGTCAGCCGGTGGCGAAGTCCCGCAGCTGGCGCTCAGAGCCGTTGAAACGGTCGTGGTCCCCGACCGTCCTCCCGGTGGAGGTGTACTGCCACATCGTGTACGACGACCAGCCCGACGGGAGCGTTCCCGCCGTGGAGGCATAGCGGGCGATCCAGAGCGGGTTGGTCGCGCCGAAGCCGGCATGGTCGCCGGTGCACTGGGTCCACCAGCTGGTGGCCGTGTAGATGACCGCGGCGCGGCCGGTGCGGGACTTGTAGCGGTTCAGGAAGTCGCGGATCCAGCTGACCATCCCGCTCCGCGACTTGCCGTAGCAGGCGTCGCCATAGGGGTTCCACTCGATGTCGAGGACACCGGGGAGTGTCCTGCCGTCCTTGGACCAGCCGCCGCCGTGATCCACGAAGTAGTCGGCCTGTGCGGCGCCGCCGGTGGTGTCGGGGGTGGCGAAGTGGTACGCACCGCGGACCATGCCGACGTCGTACGAGCCGTTGTACTGCTGGGCGAAGTAGGGGTTGGTGTAGTACGTCCCCTCCGTGCCCTTCGTGTAGGCCCACTTCGTGTCGGCGTTCCACAGTGTCGGCCAGTCGACCCGGCCCTGGTGGCTGGAGACGTCCACGCCTTCCGTCTGAGTGGCGCGGCTGGCGGTCGGTGGGGCCTGGGGACCGGTGCCGCCTCCGTCGTGGGTGAGGACGCCCATGCCCATGTAGGCGCTGCCCCGGGCGGGCGGGTCCGGGGCCGCGGCGGGCAGGGCCGCCGGTATGGACAGGGAGAGGAGGAGGCCGGTCAGGGCGGCCGTGACGGCCGGGCGTGAGCGGCTGCGGTGAAGGCACAGGGAGCTTCGCACGGAATACATCTGACCCGTGGTCGGGCGGCACCGCACTCCGGGTACCGCCCAACGGAGCCATCCGGGGCCGCGGTTGGCCCATACGGGTGGCTCCGGCCGGCCGGGAGCGGCGCCCCGCGCCTCCCCGGCCGGCCGGCTCCCCGGGTCAGCCTTCGATGCGGTGCTGGGTCCAGAAGGAGGTGAGGTCCGTGCTGGTGGCGGCCTGGGCTGCCGCCTTGAACTCGGCCGTGGTCGACACGCCGTACCAGTGCGCGGTCGCGTAGTCCTTCAGCAGCTTGGTCATGGCGGTGTCGCCGATGAGGCGCCGCAGATCGTGCAGGGCGCACTTGCCGTAGCCGTAGACGACGGTGGAGTAGCGCGAGGAGTGGGCGTCCCAGTAGGCCATCGAGTTGGTGATCTTCTCGGCGCTGGAGGCCCAGGAGACGCTGCTCCAGCAGTTGCTGCCGGTCTTGCCGAGGGCGAGGTCGGTGGCGTAGTCGGTGAACGACTCGTCCAGCCACGGGCTGTTGTACTCGTCGTCGCCGACGATGCCGTACCACCACTGGTGGCCGATCTCGTGGGTGAGGGCGGTGGTGCTGACCAGGTCCAGGACGAACCCGGGGTACTCCATTCCGCCGAACCAGTAGTTGTTGTCGATGACAGCGTCCAGCTCGCCGTACGGGTAGGCACCGAAGCGGGCCGCATGGGCGTCCACGGCGGTCTTGGCGGTGCTGAGCATCGACTGGGCGCCGGAGGAGCTGATACCCGAGACGGAGTAGACGTTGATCGGGACGCCGCCGGCCGAGGTGCCGGAGATCTTGCTGAAGGGGCCGGCCGCCCAGGCGAAGTCACGGACCTTGGCGGCGGTGGCCGTGGTCACCGTACGGCCGCTGGAGCCGGGGGTGTCGGTGGAGGTGCCGGTGGCCGGGACCAGAAGGGTGCTGGGGTGGTCGAGGGTCACCTTGAAGTCGGCGGCCAGGGAGTAGAAGGACTCGCCGTTGTTGGTGTACGGGTCCAGGTGCCAGCCGGCGCCGTCGCGGACCGCGAGGACGGGCAGGGCGTTGCCGATGAAGCTGAACGCGCCGTCGTGGCCGAAGCGGTCGGCGCCGCTGGGCACGGTGATGCCGAGATCGAAGCCGATGGTGGTGCTCTGGCCCTGGCCGAGCGGGGACGGCAGGTCGATCTTCAGGGCGGTGCAGGCCACGGAGAGGGCGCCCGCACTGCCGCCGGTGACGTTGCCGACCTTGATCGGCATCGCGTCGCAGGTGCCGTGGTAGTTGTCCCACAGCCGCAGGTAGACCTCGCTGAGCGCGGTGGCGGAGGCGTTGGTGAAACTGACGCTCTCGTGTCCGGTCCAGACGGTGCCGCTGGCGTCGCTGGCGAGGCTGACGGTGTACGAGGGTGCCGCCGGGGTGCGGGTGGGGTCGGCCTGCGGTGGTGTGGTACCGCCGGAGGTGTCGAGGGCGATGTCGTCCAGGACGAAGCTCGTCTGGAGGCTGTAGTCCTCGGTGCCGGTGAAGGACAGGTTCACGGTCTGGCCCGCGAACGACGACACGTCGAGCGACTTCTGCACGTAGCCGGAGTTCTTGTTCAGGTTCGAGTAGGTCGCCAGCGTGGTGCTGCCGATCTTGGCCGTCAGTTTGTCGTACGCGGTGGACGAGGTCGTCTCGGCGGTGTCGATGTGCAGCCAGAAGGTCAGGGTGGCGGTGCTGCACCCGGCCGGGATCGTGACGCTCTGCGTGAGGGTGTCGGTGTGGGTGCCGCCGACTCCGTCCAGCCAGGCGTAGGAGCTGCCGCCGTGCGGGGTCTGTCCGGAGCGGCTGGTGATCACGGTGGACGAGGACGGGACCCATGGTGCTGTCCCGCTCTCGAAGCCGCCGTTGGTGACCGCCTGGGCCGGAGTACAGGCGGCGGGTGCCGCGGCCGGGCGGGCGGCGGCGGGGGTGCTGGGGAGCACGAGGGCGGCCACCGCGGCAACGCTGAGCGCACCGGTGCCGAGGGCCTTGTGGGGGGTCGATCTCACACGCTACTCCTTTGCGGAGGCCGGGGTCCCGGCCTGCTCGAAGGCCGCCCGGTCGGCTGGGGTGCGCCGGGGGGGCCGCGGATGGGGCTTGCGCGTTCGGTGTGCCGAGGAGCCTGTCGTGCCCTCATGGGGTCGGGGCGACGACTGCCGAAAGAGTGACAGATTTGACCGGTCCATGCCAGAGCGAAACGTGAGGGCGTCCACCCCGGGCGGTGCCGTCGGTGCCGCCCCCCCCCCCGCGGGGGGCCCCCGGGTGAGGGGGTGCGCCGCGGCCTGAGGACGGGCCCCCGACGGGGGTGGGGCGGGCCCGCCCAGCCGGTGGCGACATGGCCGAGGGCTCCCTCGGGCAGCAGCGGCGGGTTCTCGTCGGTGGGGCTGAGCACGCGGTGGACGTGGAGGATCGCGCCGTGCGGTGTGGGCAGGTGCGTGCCGTCCTGGTCGTCGGTCGGCTCGGGAGTGAAGGCGTCGGGGGCGAAGGGCCCGCCGGTGCAGGAGCGGACCACTTCGTGGTCGGGGGTGTCCGTGATGCTCTGGGCCATCGCCTGTGCCTTCCCCTCGATCAGCGACAGCAACTCGGTGACCAGCACGGGGTCGTGGCAGCCGTCGTAGGTCCAGCGCTTGCCCAGCACCCCGTGCTCCATCGTGCCGATGAGGGCGTGCCCGGCCCCCTCCAGCGGCGCCCCGCGATAGGTGAGGGGTACCAGGTAGGCCGTCCGCTCGGGGCTCGTCGTGTCGGTGGCCACCATGAACTCGATACCGACCTCGCCCTCGGGGTCGTCCAGCCGGAAGCCACCGGACCTCTCCAGCACCGGGGCGCCGGCGCCCCGGTACCAGGGGCGGGCGGGCAGCCAGTCGGTGAGCAGTTCGAGCTTGGTGGGCTTGAGCGTGGTGTGATGGATGACGGCCATGCCGGTGGTTGCCTCCCGTTGCGCGGTTGCGGACCCTCCTCAGCCTTCCACACCCTCCCCGCCGTTCAGCGCCGGGCTCAACGTGGCCCAGGGGTTGGGCGGTTCACCCGTCACCGGTCCGCACACCGCCGCGCCCCGCTCGTGCGCGGTGCGCACGGCGAGCGGGACGAGGGCCTCGGGGACGCCGTACACGAGGTGGCAGAACCGGCCGGCCGGGTGGCGCGCGGTCCAGGCGGGCCGGGCGAACGCGGAGACGTACGTGGTCCAGTGGCCCTCGAAGGTGACGGTCAGGTCGGCGAGGCGGGCGTAGCCCGGGGCCGGGTGGACGCCCGGGTTGAGGACGACGGTGGCCGCCCCGAGCCGGCGTAGCTCCCGGACCAGGCGGCGGCAGGCGGGCAGGCCCGCCGGGTCGGCGGTGACGCGGTCGAGGAAGCAGCCGTCCACCCCGTACCAGGCCTGGTGCCGGCGCATGTCCTCGGCGATCTCGGCCCGGTCCCGTACGCCGTAGTCGGTGTCGGCATAGCCGAGCAGGCGGGCGCCGGCCGCGCGCAGTGCCCGGGCGGCCGCCCTGAACGCGGGGTCGGGGCCGGTGCCCGGTCCGCTCGCGGGGTTGAGGACGACGGCGTAGGTGCGGGCGGCCGCCGTGATCAGGCGGTGCCAGGCACCGGGTTCCTCGGCCGGGTGCACGTACAGCGGTATCAGCAGGCTCACGGCACGGGCCCGCTCTCCGTCGTGGCCGCCCACAACGCGTCGAGGGCGTCCTCCAGGTCGTGGGCGGGGCGCCAGCCGAGGGCACGGTCGGCGGCGGTGATGTCGGAGCACTGCCACGACACCCGGACCGAGCGGGCCGAGCCGCCCGTACTCTCCTCCAGCTTCCCCTGGAAACCCGCTCGCCGGGCCAGACCGCGCACCAGCTCCCGTACGGCCATGGCCGTTCCGCCGCCGATGTTGATCACGGGCGGCAGGTGCCCAGGGGTCGTGGCAGCCAGGGTGACCGCGCCGGCGACGTCGCGTACGTCGACGAAGTCACGGTACGCGGACAGGTCCCCGAGCCGCAGCACCGCCTCCGGGCCGGCGCCGGCCGAGCGGAGCAGTGAGGCCATGCGCCCGGGCAGGCTGGCGACGGGTGCTCCGGGACCCACCGGGTTGCCGACCCGGAGCACCACGCCGCCCAGGACGGCGGAGGTGACCGCGATCGTGCCCGCGAGCTTGGTCACGCCGTAGGGGGTGACCGGGCAGGCGGGCGCCGACTCGGCGACCGGCACGTCCGGGGTGCCGGGCCCGTACTCGGCGGCCGAGCCGAGGTGCACCAGACGGGCCCTGGGTGCCGCCTCGCGCAGCGCGGCGCACAGCACGGCGGGACCCCGGGCGTTGACCTCGGCCAGGGTCACGGGGTCGCCGCCGGTGGCGCCCGCACAGTTGACCACGGCGTCCGGAGCGGCCGCCGCCAGGGTCTTCGCGAGCCGCTCCGGCCGGTCGGTGGCGAGGTCCACCCGGAACTCGGCCGCGGAGGAGCGGCCGGCGGCGAGGACTCGCGCGCCCGGGAGGGCGCGCAGCCGCTCGGTCACGTGGCGGCCCAGGTATCCGGTGCCGCCGAGGACGAGAATGCGCATGCGGAACTCAGGCTCCCTTGAGCAGCAGGGACTTGCGGCTGGTGAACTCGGCGTTGGCACGGTCGTAGTCGTCGGGGCGGCCGATGTCCAGCCAGTAGCCGTCGAAGTCGTAGGCGTGCGGCGGGTTCCGGGCCTTGAGGAGATCGAGGACCAGTTCGTCGAAGCCGAGCGGCAGCCCCGGCGTGTAGCCGTCGAGGGTGGTGCGGCTGAGGCCGTAGACGCCCATGGAGACGCGGTAGTCCATGCTGGGTTTCTCGGTGAACGCGACCACCTTGCTCGCGGCCGTCGTGAGGACGCCGAAGTCGATGTGCACCTTGCGGGCGTAGGTGGCGATGGTCAGCGGCGCGCCCGACTCCTCGTGCCGGCGCAGCACGTCGGCGTAGTCGAGGTCGGTGAGGATGTCGCCGTTCATCACCAGAAACGTTTCGGGCAGCCGGTCTCCGAGGTTGAGCAGCGGGCCCATGGTGCCGAGCGGGCTCTCCTCGGTGGCGTAGTCGACGCTCATGCCCCACTGCGAGCCGTCGCCGACGTACGCGCGGATGATCTCACCGAGGTGACCTATGGCGATGGTGCAGCGGGTGAAGCCGGCCGCCGACAGCTGGCGCAGCACGATCTCCAGGATGGCGTGCTGGTCGCCGATGGGGACGAGCGGCTTGGGCAGCGCGGTGGTGTAGGGCCGCAGCCGGACGCCCTTGCCTCCCGCCAGGATCACTGCGTGCATGGGCTCCTCCTTCATTGACGTAAGGACACGGGGGACGTGCCGGACAGGGTCAGATGTTGTAGATGCCGGTCTTGTAGCGGGCCAGGTGGGTGGGGTCGCGGAAGAAGCCCACGGTGTGTGCGAGGCCCTGCTCGAGGGTGTGGGCGGGCTGCCAGCCGGTGGCCTCGGCGAGCCGGGTGGCGTCGGCGACCAGCCGCATGACCTCGGAGCCCGCCGGCCGGATGCGCGCGGGGTCCGCGCGGACGTCGAGGGCGGTGTCCATGACCTTCCCGATCAGCGCGACGAGGTCGCCGACCGAGATCTCGCCACCCGTACCGGCGTTGAAGGTGCGGCCGACGACCTTCTCGGCGGGCGCGGTGCCCACGGCGAGGAACGCCTGCGCGGTGTCCTTGACGAAGGTGAAGTCGCGGGTGGGCCGTAGGTCACCGAGGGTGATGGTGCGCTCCCCCGCCGCCACCTGGCCGATGACGGTCGGGATGACCGCGCGCATGGACTGGCGCGGCCCGAAGGTGTTGAAGGGCCGGAGGGTGACGACCGGGGTGCCGAAGCTCGCGTGGTAGCTGTCGGCCAGCCGGTCCCCGCCGGCCTTCGAAGCGGCGTACGGGGACTGGGTGTTGATGGGGTGGTCCTCGGTGATGGGCACGGTCTGCGCGGTGCCGTAGGTCTCGCTGGTGGAGGTGTGCACGAGCCGGGGCGTGTCCAGGGCGCGCACGGCCTCCAGCACGTTGAGGGTGCCGGTGACGTTGGTCTCCACGTAGCTGTGCGGGGCCTGGTAGGAGTACGGGATCGCGATCAGGGCGGCCAGGTGGTAGGCGACGTCGGCGCCTTCGAGCAGGCCGCGGACCGAGCCGGGGTCGCGGACGTCGCCGAGGACGATCTCCACATGGTCGAGGACGTCCGGGGCGAGGGTCTCCAGCCAGCCGTAGGAGGAGAAGGAGTTGTACTGGGCCATGGCTCTGACCCGGTGCCCGGAGGCGACCAGCGCCTCGGTGAGGTGGGAGCCGATGAAGCCCTCGGCTCCGGTGACGGCGGCGAGCGGTGCGGAGGTCAACTGCGGTGTCCTTCCATTGGGTTGATCGGGACAGGGAACGGCATCAGGCGTGCCGGGCCGGGCGGCCGAGCAGCCGCGTCGCGCATGCCACGAGAGACAGGGCGGCGGCGCCGCAGCACAGCGGCAGCGCGACCGGACCCGGTGGCAGGTGCAGCAGCGTGACCGCGCCGGCGGCGCACGCGGCGGCCAGACAGATCGCGGCCGGGGGCCAGGCGGTCCCGAACGCCTGGAGGAGCAGCGCGGTCCACAGGGTGGCCGCGAGCAGGAGCAGGGTGGCCGGTGAGGCGCCGGTGAGGTATGCGGCGGGCAGCAACGGCAGAAGATAAGCCGGCAGGCACAGGCCGAGGACGGCCACCGAGCGCAGCAGGAAGCCGGCAGGTGTGGTGCTCGCCCGGAGGGCGGCGACGGTAAGGCCCCGGTAGCGGTACAGCAGCCATTCGGCGGGGCCCATGCTGACGGTCAGCACGATCACCGCGTACGGCTCCCGGCGGCCTTCCAGCAGGACGAGCAGACCGGCGGCGAGCCCGAACAGGCCGTACGGCAGGGACCACAGCAGCGGGGGCCGCTTGCCGTCGGCCGCGGCCGGGGCGGCGAGGGCACCGTGCAGGGCGTGTCCGGTCACGGCGAGCGTGGCCAGCAGCGCCAGCAGGGGCAGCCCGGTGCGCAGCGGGGTCCCGGGATCCCACCAGGGCAGTACGGCGGCGCCCGCGATGAGCGGGGTGAGCGCGGCCAGCAGCAGCCGTTCGCGGGCCAGGACGAGCAGGACGCCCGCCGCCGCGAGATACAGCGACTGCGCCGCCGCCGCCAGGATCACCGGTCCGTCACCGCGGACCGGTACGGCGGTGACCGTGGCGAGTGCCGCTCCCAGGGGCGCGCCGGTCAGGAGGGTGCGGGCGGCCTCCCGGCGTCCGGCCGCCATCCGTAAGTGGGCGCGGTGGCCGAGCCCCTGGCCCCACGCCCAGGAGACGAGGCCCGCGACGATCAGCGACGCGGTGTGCCGCCCGGGGTGCCACAGGGGCGCGGTGAGCAGGTAGGCCAGTCCCGGCAGGGCGAACAGCACGCCGCGCAGGAGGCACCGGACGTGGTCCGGGCGCCAGGGGTCGGCCGCCGGGGCGGGCTCCGGGAAGGTCCGGGGCACCTGTTCGTAGAGGGCGGCGGCGAGGGAGAAGAGGTCCGGGTGGCCGTACCCTTCCCTGATCTGGTCGGCGGTCAGGCCCTCGGCCTCCAGCAGGGCGGCCACCTCGTAGGGGTGGACGGCCGGGCCGATGCGGTCGGCGAGTTCGGCGGCCAGCCGGCTCACCGCCTCCTCGCCGGCGCCGTGGCCGGGCGGACGCAGGGCCGGCGTGCGGTCGTCGCGGCGCACGGATGTGCCGGCGAGCCGCAGCGCGAGGGTGTCCTGTTCGGTGCCACCCGGTTCGAGGGCCATGGGTCCGCTCATCCGGCCAGGCTCCCCGCGGCGATCCGGATGTCCTGGCCCTGGTCGGCCGGTGTGGGGAAGGGCCGTGCGTGCGTGGGTAGTTCGAGGTAGATGGAGCGGAAGGTGTCGATGGTCTGGCGCAGGGTGAACTGCTCGATCACCCGCAGCCGGGCCGCCTCACCCATCGCCCGGCGCCGCTCGGCGTCGCCCAGCAGCTCCAGTGCGGCGGCGGCCATCCGGGCCGGGTCGCGCGGCGGGACGACGAGTCCCGTGTCGCCGACGGCCTCGCGTACGCCGCCCACGTCGGTCGAGACGGTCGCCCGTCCGCAGGACATGGCCTCGATGAGGGTGAACGGGAATCCCTCGCTGATGCTGGAGAGCATCACGACGCTCCCGGCCGCGTAGGCGTCCTTGATGTCGTCGACCCGGCCCTCGAAGGTGACGGCGTCCGCGTGCCCCAGCCCGGCCGCCAGTGCTTCGCACCGCTCCCGGTACGCCTCTCCGCCCCGCGGGGTTCCGCCGAACAGCCGCAGCCGGGCCTCGGGTATCTTCGCCCGGACCAGGCGGAAGGCCCGGATGAGGGTTTCCAGGTCCTTGATGGGGTCGACCCGGCCGGCCCAGCTGAGCGTGGGCACGTCCGGCTCCGGTCCGGCGGGCGGGAAGGCGGCGGGGTCCACGCCGTTGTAGACCGTACGGATCGCCCGCGGGTCGGCGCCCCCCTGTTCCTCCCAGAGCCGGTTGTAGCGGTTGCCCGGGGTGATCAGGGCGGCCCGGCGGTAGCTCTCCTCGGCCAGCAGCCGGAAGAAGCCCAGGACGACGGCCTTCACCGGCCAGCGGTAGGGGGCGGTGCGGTAGCCGAGATAGCGCTCGCGCAGGTAGACGCCGTGCTCGGTGAGCAGCAGCGGGACGTCGTACCGTTCCAGGCCGGCGAGGCCGGGCAGGACGGCGACCCCTCCGCTGACCGCGTGGGCGACACCCTGCCGGGGTGGCGGTGCGGCGAGGGGGCGCAGGGCGTGTTCGAGCAGGGCGGTGGCGGTGACCGCGTCGTGCACGGTGGGCCGGGCCTCGTGGACGGCCAGTCCGGGGCGGTTCCACACCGCGGTGAGGAGGGTGATGGCCCGGTCGCCGCGCAGGAACGGGCTCAGCGCGCCGTCGGCGGCGGCCCGGGCCATGGTGTACAGCGCGGGCGCGAACTGGTCCTCCGTGTGCGGGTCGAGCAGCGCGGTCAGGAAGCGTTCGTAGGCGGCGGCGAGCCGGTTCCGGGCGCGGCCCCGGGGCGGACGGCCGTCCGGCGGGGCACCCCACATGGGGACGGAGAGCACCTCGTTGACGTGGGCGGGCAGGTCCCACACAAGGGGTTCGCGTCCGGTGCCGGTGACGGCGATGACGTCGAAGCCGAGGTCGGGCATGCCCCGGACGAGTTGGTCGCACCAGACGCTGACGCCGCCGTGGCTGTGCGGATAGGTGCCTTCGGTGAGCAGGGTGACGTGCGCCGCGCCGGGGCGGCGCACGCCGTGGTGAACATGCATCGATTGCGCTCCACGGCCGAGGTGTGGGGTGGTGGTGCGGGTCGCGGCCGCCGGTGGGCGGCCGGGAGCCCGGGTCCGTCCGGTCGGCTCCCGTCACAGGGCGGGCGTAAGGCGCCGGACAGGCCCTCGGGTCGGTGCGCCGTTCAGTGGTCCGGGGTGTAGGGGACCTGCTCGGTCACGCCCGTGGGGACCCTGGTGCGCGGGGCCGGGTCGGTGACCGTGGCGCCCGCGCTGCCGGCCGGGGCGGCGGAGGAGGAGGACGGCAGGGTGAAGGTGAGCGCGCTGCCGGAGGAGGCGGTCCACCCGGACACCCCGCCCGCGTAGGCGCTGCCGAAGGCGTCGCCGCGCAGGGTGCTGCCGGTGGGCAGGGTGGCGGAGACGGCGATTGCGTCCGGCGCCTGGACGGTCACGGAGTCGCCGATGCGGTAGGCGGTGACCTGGCCGGCGTTCAGGGCGCTCTTCCAGGCGGCCCTGCGCTGGAGTTCGGTGCCGATGTCCTTCATCCGCAGGTTCACCACCGGGGCGCTGTCGGCGAAGAGGGCGTCGTAGCCGTCGAGTACGCCGTTCAGCACCGGGTAGGCGATGCGGTCCTCGGCGAGGTTGGACTGGTGGATGAAGTGCGGCTTGGGGTCGTTGGACAGCACGTGGCCGAAGGCGATCCGGGTCTCCAGCGGCACGATGTGGTCGCCGTATCCGGTGCCGGTGTCCAGCGGGGCCGGAAGACAGGTGGTGGTGGCGGGGTTGTCCTCGCAGATGCCGCTGCCGCCCTGGGCGCGGCCGGTGTAGAGCCAGTTGTACTCGTCGACCTGCTCGGCGGCCCTGCCCGCGTTGTAGAAGACGTTCATCGGGTAGCGGGAGACCGTGGTGGCGGGGCCGACCCGGCGCTGTTCGGGGTCACGGGAGTTGTCCGAGGCGAGCCACTTGACGTCGTCGTCGGCGAGCGCGAGCGCCAGGTTGGGGTTGTCCTGGGGCTGCTGCGGCAGGATCTTCAGCCCGGAGTGCTCCCCGGTGACCAGCTCGTCGGTCTCCAGAGGGAGTCCGGCCGCCTGTCCCCAGGCGCGGTTGACGGCGATCTCGTAGCCGATCGTGCTGCGGCTGACCCACTTCGTGCCGCCGTCGGTGTCGGTCGCGCACTTCCACGGCACGACGGTGACGTTCTGCTCGCAGCCGAGGAAGGCGTGCGTGAAGGTGTGGTTGATCCAGCGGAACCGGTTCCGGTCCGCGACGAGCTTGTCGGCGAGCTGGTCGACGCCGTTGTTGTCCTCGCGCTGGTCGACGCTGCCGGCGCCGTTGTAGACCAGGTCGAGGGTGAAGTGGTGGCTGTCCTGCCAGGCGGTGGCGTGGTCGACGTCCGCCGGGGTCATCCGGATCGGACTGGGCGTACCCGCGCCGTTGGCGCAGTCGACGTCACCGGGTGTGCAGTTGAGCCGGGTGTCCCAGCGGTCGTCGGCGGCGAACACGTCGTCCACGTGTACGGCGAAGTAGTTGCGGGCGGCGCCGAGGTGCACCCCGCCGGTCATCCACTCCACGATCCCGCGGGCCAGCAGCCGGAACTGCTGCTGGTACTCGTTGTAGACGAAGGTGACGACCAGCTCGCGCCGCCCGTCGTGCCGGTACTCGCCGACCAGGGAGCCCTGCTTCGCCGTACCGGGGATGGGGGCCTGCACGTACGGGGTGAAGTCGGCGCCCGTGGCCGGAGTCGACAGGTAGGCGTAACTCTCGCCGACCGACGGCGCGTTGTCCTCGAACGGGACGGCGCCGTCGAGGTAGCCGAAGGCCCCGGCCTTGCCGGCGGTGGTGACCTGGGCCCGGACGCCGTCGACGCTGCCCGAGTAGCCGCCGTGGACCGGATACTGCAGGCCGGCCTCGGGGCGGGCGTAGGTATAGGCGTCGACCTGGGGGATCGCGTACGTCTTCTCGTAGGCGGAGAGCGCGGCCATCTCGGCGGAACCCGCGGTGAACGGGTTGTCGTTGGGCAGGACGACGGCCTGGAACTTCGCCCGGGGCCGGCCGTCGGCGGTGTCCGCGAGGAAGGCGGCGTCGATGGCGGGCCGGTCGGAGTGTGTGAGATCGACCTTGGTGTACGGCGTTCCTGAGACGTCGAGTTGGGAGGCGATGGCATCGGTGGCCGGACCACCGTCGCTCACCACCAGAACTCTGAGGTCGATCCGCGGCGCGGTGGTGTCGGCCTGTGCCGGGCCGGCCCGGAGGCCGAGCGCGGTGATGAGCACGCCCACCGTCGCCGCGGTGGTGCGTATGGTCCGCTTCATGCGGTGAAGTCCCCTCCCCGGGCAGGGGCGAGCACGGCTCCCATGGAGCGGACGCACCCCCTCGCGTGACGCCGGCGTCCCCCTCAGAAGCCGGTCGTCGACGCATCCGTCGCGTCACATGGTGATGCCTCTGTGTAGGTTTTGTGGGCGAGTTACGAAACCTGACGGAAAAGTGCAGGTGATCAGCGGCGCCCCGAAGCAACCCGACGCCCGCTTCCTCCGTCGTCGCCGCGAGGGGGCCCAGGCGCACAGACGGCTGCGGACCACTGGTTTGGCCGCTCTACGACGCACCGGCGGACCGTGGTGGTCCGCCGGGCGGCGTTCCGGTGATCCGTGCTGCGGCGCGGGTCCGGCGGGGAGGCCGATTTCAGGTCACCCGTGCCGCGGAACCGGGGGTCCGTCAGGCGCAGAGCACGCGCGTCTCGGGCGTGTAGACCGGTCCCCCGCTGCTGTTGGCGCTGTCACTGAACTCGGCGTAGTAGTACGAGTAGAAGCCGATGTTGCCGTTGCAGCCGGAGTCGGCGGCGACCTGGAGGGTCAGCGTGACGGTCCGGCTCTGGCCGGGCGGGATGGTGGCGCCGTAGTCGGCACCGAGGTTGTTCGGGCCGGTGCCGGAGCAGGGAGTGCTGCCGGCGGCGGTGGCCAGGCTGCATCCGGTGAAGCTGTACTTGAGGTCCGGGCGCTGGGTGGTCAGCCAGGTCGGGTCGATGGTCTGGTACACGAACCAGATGTCGTAGGTCTTGTTGTTCGTCAGCGTCATCGACAGCCGCACCGTGCCGCCGGGTGTGGTGGTGGCGCTGTCGGTGGTGAAGGTGAGCGCGGCCGGCGCGGGGTCGGCGGCACTCGCGCCGGGCGCGAAGCCGAAGACGGCGAGGACGAGGGCGAGGACGGCGGTGAGGCCGAGGCGTCTCATCAGAGGTGATCGCATGGCCCGGGAGGCTAGGCAGGCGCTCGGCACGGCGTCTGCCCCGCCGGGCCGGCCACGGACGGCGATCGGCTGAAAATCTTCGCCACGTGAAGAAGCTGCGGTGATGTCGTGACGGTAGGCCGCAGGCCGTGTACCCCCGCCTCGCGAGAGCGTCGGCGGGTGTCTCCGGGGAGGTGGGTCGCGCGGCGCTATTGGCGCGGACGAGACCTCCCGGCGCCGACGGAACAACGGCCACCGGATGTGAGGTGGGCTCCTTCTCGGCCAAAGGATGCTTTCCGGTCCGCCCACGGCGCCGGGGTGGGCTCCGCTCCGACCGCCCCGGCGTCCCATGGGTGCGGTCAGTGGTCCGCGCGGGCCCGCGTCTGCTCGAAGGCGGCGAAGGCGGCCTCCCGGCGCCACTCGAGCCGCGCCCTCGGGCTGTCCGCAGGGAGGTGCCGGCAGGCCGCGCCGCGGGGCGACGGTGCCGTCCTTGAAGACGACGTGTTTCCCGGGTGAGGGCGAAGTCGTGTCATCAACCACTCACACTTCAGGCGGCCGAGGCAACGCGGGGTGGCATACGGGACGCGGACGCGGGTATCCGCGCTGCGACTTCATACGTCGCCGACACGCCAGGGAGGCGGAACACATGCTGATGGCACACCCCGCGGTACTGAAGGACCTCATCGCCCAGTACGAGGCCCTCACGCTGCTCGGGGCCGAGGAGAGCACTCCGCAGGTGCGGCAGCGACTCGCGGACATCTCCTACACGCTGTGCGTGGCCACCGGCACCAAGGACGTCGACATGGCCCTCATCGCCGCCCGGCACCGCCTCTCCGGGGCCCGCCCGGAGGACGATTCCCTGCTCCAGGTGGCGGCCTCGGCGGAACCGGTGGCCGGAGTGTGACGGAGGTCGGCACACCGGCCGGCAGCGAACCCGCCAGTGTGCCGACCTCCGTTGAACCGACCCCTCCCCCGGGCGCGTTGAACCAGGAATCCCCCTGAAGTCGTTGCCTCCCGCTTCTGGTCCGCGAGACCTACCGGACGGTATACAGGCCCAGTCGAACGCCCGTGGGCCGCTCTCCGATGCCGCCCGCGCGCGATGCACCGGCCTGAGGGGGAGAATTCATGAGGACCGACACGCGTGCGGCGGACGGGGCGAGAGGCCGGCGGCGGACCTCCGTGCTGGGAGCGGCGCTGGGCGGGTGCGCCCTCGTCGCCGCCTCCACGACCGCGGCCGCCGCGCACTCCGGCGGACACGGCCGCGATGTCTCCTACGTCGCCCTCGGCGACTCGTACACCTCGGGGCCCGGTATTCCGCAGCAGGTCGACGCAGACTGCGCCCGCTCGGACCACAATTACCCCTCTCTCTTGGCGGCGCGGCGGCAGGTGGCCTCGTTCACGGACGTCAGTTGCGGCGGAGCCACGACCGCGCAGATGTGGCAGGCGCAGGGCACCAACGCCCCTCAACTCGACGCGCTGCACCGGGACACGGACCTGGTCACGCTGCAGATCGGCGGCAATGACGTCGGTTTCGGCCGCGTCATCGGCACCTGTAGCCGCCTGGCCGCCCAGGATCCGACGGGCAATCCCTGCGAGCGCTCCTACAAGGCGTCCGGTTACGACCAGTTGACCCTCGCGATCGTGCGGACCGCACCGAAGGTCGACCGGGTGCTGCGGGCCGTGCACGCCCGGGCGCCGCACGCGAGGGTGCTCGTCGTCGGTTACCCGGACCTGCTTCCCGACGACGGCAGCGGCTGCTTTCCGCAGGTGCCGTTCGCGCAGAAGGACTTCCCCTACCTCCGCGACACCCAGAAGCGGCTGAACCTCATGCTCCGTCTGGTGGCGGGCGTGAACCGGGCGGAGTACGCCGACACCTACGGCCCCACGGTCGGTCACGACATGTGCAAGGCACCCGCGGACCGCTGGATCGAGCCGCTGCAGCCGGCCTCGCCCGCGGCTCCGGCCCACCCCAACGCCACGGGGGAGGCGGCCATGGCGCAGGCCGTGCTGGAGCGGCTGGACGCGGGACGCGGGCGCGGCTGAGCCGAGGGCGGCCTCCGTGACGCCGTACCGGAGGCCGCCATACGGTGCCGTCAGCCGCCGAGCGCGCCCAGCACCACGGCCTGGGCCTCCTCCTGCACCCGGGCGAGGTGGTCCGCGCCGAGGAAGGACTCTGCGTACACCTTGTAGACGTCCTCGGTGCCCGAGGGGCGGGCCGCGAACCAGGCGTTCTCGGTGCTGACCTTGATGCCGCCGATGGCCGCGCCGTTGCCGGGCGCCTCGGTGAGGACGGACGTGACCGCCTCTCCGGCCAGCGTGTCCGCGGTGACCTGCGCCGGCGACAACTTGGCGAGCAGGGCCTTCTGCTCCCTGGTGGCGGGCGCGTCGATGCGGGCGTAGGCGGGTTCACCGAAGCGTGTGGTCAGTTCGGCGTAGTGCTGCGACGGCGTCCTGCCGGTGACCGCCGTGATCTCCGAGGCGAGCAGGGCCAGGATGACGCCGTCCTTGTCGGTGGTCCACACCGAGCCGTCCCGGCGCAGGAAGGAGGCGCCGGCCGACTCCTCGCCCCCGAATCCGAGGGCACCGCTGACCAGTCCGTCCACGAACCACTTGAAGCCGACGGGCACCTCGACCAGTTGCCGGCCGAGGTCGCCGGCCACGCGGTCGATCATCGTGGAGGAGACAAGGGTCTTGCCGATGCCCGCGCCGGCGGGCCACTGCTCGCGGTGCCGGTAGAGGTAGGAGATGGCGACCGCGAGGTAGTGGTTGGGGTTCATCAGGCCGGCGTCCGGGGTGACGATGCCGTGCCGGTCGGCGTCGGCGTCGTTGCCGGTGGCGATGTGGAACCGGTCGCGCTGCTCGATGAGGGAGGCCATCGCGTACGGCGACGAGCAGTCCATGCGGATCTGGCCGTCCCAGTCCAGCGTCATGAACCGCCAGGTGGGGTCGGTGTGCGGGTTGACCACCGTGAGGTCGAGGCGGTGCTGTTCGGCGATCCGGCCCCAGTAGGCGACGGAGGCCCCACCGAGCGGGTCGGCGCCGATGCGCACGCCGGCCGCGCGGATGGCGTCCAGGTCCAGCACGCTCGGCAGGTCGCTGACGTATGTGCCGAGGAAGTCGTACCGCTGGGTGGTGTCCGCGGCGAGTGCGCCGGCGTACGGCACCCGGCGGACGTCCTTCAGGCCGCCGGTGATGATCTGGTTGGCGCGGTCCTGGATCCAGGAGGTCGCGTCGGAGGCCGCCGGGCCGCCGCTCGGCGGGTTGTACTTGAAGCCGCCGTCGGCGGGCGGGTTGTGCGAGGGGGTGACGACCACACCGTCCGCGAGGCCGGAGGTGCGGCCCCTGTTGTACGTGAGGATCGCGTGCGAGACGGCGGGGGTGGGTGTGTAGCCGTCCTCGCCGTCGATCAGCACGGTCACGTCGTTGGCGGCGAACACCTCCAGCGCGGTCACCTTCGCGGGCTCCGACAGGGCGTGGGTGTCGGCGCCCAGGAAGAGGGGGCCGTCGGTGCCCTGGGCCGCGCGGTACTCGCAGATGGCCTGGCTGGTGGCGGCGATGTGGTCCTCGTTGAACGCGGTCGCCAGGGACGAGCCCCGGTGCCCCGAGGTGCCGAACGCCACCCGCTGGCCGGGGTCGGCCGGATCCGGGTGCAGCGCGTAGTACGCCGTGACCAGCCGGGCCACGTCGACAAGGTCCTCGGGGCCGGCCGGCCGACCGGCTCGCTCGTGCGGCATGAGTCCGCTCCTCCGCATCGGTGGATCGTTCGCTGAACGTCCATCTTTCCTCGTCAGGGGCCTGTCATGCGAGTGCGCCCCTCGGGGCAGGACACATCGGGACCGCCCTGCCCCACGTTCCGGTCCTCCGGCGATCACGCGGCATCGCGTCCCCGCCTACCGCCTCACGCCGGGCGGGTCTGCCACCGTCCGGATGCACCGCCACGGCTCCCTGGCGCCTCGGCCGTTCCGCCCGGCTCGCCGTCGCGGCCGCGGCCGGCGCGGAGGCGGTCGGGCCATGGCCCGACGGGCTCACCCTCTGCCCCGAGGACACCGCGTCGACCGGGTCCGGGCACGCGTCGATCGTGTACCTGCGCGTGATGACGGCAGCGGCCGTCCTCTTCCTGACGTGGTTCTCCCGCTCTCCCGCTGCCGTGGCAACACCGAACTCCTCTCCCCCGGCACCGTCCGCGGCTCCGCCGTCCGTGCCCGCCCGGCTGATCCCGGTGGGAACCTGTCGGCGCCGCGTGGACGCGTCCCCGGTGTCCAGCGCGCGAGTGACTCAGGCCGAGCCGAGGAGCGCGACGAGGTGCTGGTGGACGTCTGCCGGGCGGCGCGGGCGGGGCATGCGGTGGCCGTCACGGTGACCAGCCGGCCGGGGGGCGGGACTTCGCCGGTCCTTCTCGTCGTCACACAGACCCAGGGCCTGGTCCCCGCCGCCCCGCCGCCGAGCCGCACTCCGGGTTCCCGGTGTCCACGCCCGGCGACCTGCCGCACCCCGCCGCACCCCTCATGGCATCGGCGGATCAGCCGACGTGGTAACTGTCGCCGTACACCTTCCAGTCGAGTGGGGTGTTCAGGTCGAGGTTGCCCTTGCGCAGGAAGACGCGCTGCTCGGTGTCGACGCGGCTGGTGTCGCTGTGCGCCTCCTCCTGCCTCATCGCCCACACCCGGGCGTCGAGGAAGGCGTTCAGGTACGTCGTCTCGTTGCCGCCCTGCGCCGGCGGCTCGGCGCTGCGCAGGGCGCGCCTGCGGATGTTGCGGAAGCTGGTCGGGTCGTCGCCGTCGCCGTGCATGACGATGGCGTCGTAGTAGATGAACTGGCCGAGGGCCCGCAGTCCGTCGGCCTTGCCCTGCGCGACCGCGGGGTTGAAGTAGACGCGGTCGCGTTCGTCGTTCTGGGCCCGCTGGAACACGGTGTCCCGGGCGGCCCTGCGCCAGGTCTCGGGGAAGTCGGGGTCCAGGCCGGCGTGTGAGTCGGTGCCGTTGACCTTGCGCAGGGCGGGCAGGTACGTGGCGAGGACGTTGCCGGGCTTGCGGTCGGTGTAGAGCTGGACCAGGTCGAGCATGTCACCGGTGCCGGAGCAGAAGCCGATGATGCCGGCGGTGTAGCCGCGGCCGTCGCCGATGTCCTCGATGTACCGGTACTGGGCCTTCCAGTCGAGCGAGGAGTTCTCCGCACTCGACACCAGCTGCATCGCTGTCTCCTTCTTCGCCGGGTCGTCGAGGCCCGGCGCGGCCGCCGGTGCTGCGGCGGCGCGCCGGGGTCCGAGCAGGGAGCCGGTGGCGACGGCGCCGAACACGGCGACGACGGTCCGGCGGGAGAGGCGGTCGGGGGCTGCTGTTCCGCGGTCTGGATGCACCACAGGGACTCCAGGTGAGGGGCGGGGGTGTGGGGGGTTGGTCCGTACCGTACTGGTAGGAAAGTTTCCTATCAAAGGTGGGAGTGGCCGGTAACCCGGCGCGCGAGAAGTTCGTAGGATCGCACAGCCCCCGGCGGTGATCCCTGGCACTCAGTGACATCCGGCCTGGACATAGCGAAAAAGTCGGACATAATGGATGTCATTCGGACCGCGACTTCCCCGCTACGTCAAGGAGCCGCTCCCCGCATGGCTTACGGAGCTCACCACAGCCCCTACCTGTCTCCCCACCCCGACCTGGCACTCGCCCGCGACTGCGAGCACTGCCTCGGCTGGGGAACCGTCGTCACCCGCGACGGAAGCCACGAACTGTGCCGCACCTGCCAGCCCGACCCGGGCGACGCCGAGAGCGGCCCCACCACCTAGCGGTTCCCCCCTGCCCAGTTGCTCAGCGCCTGTCGCGGTGACGATCCCGACGCCTGCTCGCCGTCGGCCTGTCGGTCCGGCTCACCGGATCGGAGGCGGAGGCGCTGGTGGACGCGCTGAAGCCCAGGCATTACAGGCCCACCCCGCTGTGCACGACGCTCGCGGCCTTTGCCGTACGGCACCCCGGCACGGCGGCGGGGCGAGCACCGACGGCTGCCGGGGCCGGCGGCGGGCCGAGGGGGACTCCGCCGGGACGTCCCCTGTTCCTCCACTGTGCGCCACCTGGTGCGCGTCCGGGCGTTACCTACGGGTAATCCCTGATGGTTTGATGTGCGGCGCCACTCAGCTCTGCATCGACTCCATCGACAGGGAGATCCAGTGACGCCCTCCGCACCGCACCGTGCCCTCGCCGCGGCCGCGCTCGCCCTCGCCCTGCCCGCAGCGGCACTCGCCTCTCCGACGCCGTCTGCGGCCGCCGAGCCGGCACCCGCGCTGAGGGTGCTGACCTACAACGTCTTCCTCATGAGCAAAACCCTGTACCCGAACTGGGGCCAGGACCACCGGGCCACGGAGATACCCAAGGCGTCCTTCTTCCGGGGCAACGACGTGGTCGTCCTCCAGGAGGCGTTCGACAACTCCTCGTCGGACGCCCTCAAGAGCGCCGCCGCGGCCGGGTACCCCTACCAGACACCGGTGCTGGGGCGCAGCCGCTCAGGCTGGGACGCGACCGGCGGGGCGTACTCGTCCACCACGCCCGAGGACGGCGGGGTGACCGTGCTGAGCAAATGGCCGATCCTGCACAAGGAGCAGTACGTCTACCGGGACGCGTGCGGCGCGGACTGGTGGTCCAACAAGGGCTTCGCCTACGTGGTGCTGAACGTCAACGGCACCAAGGTGCACGTCGTCGGCACCCACGCGCAGTCCACGGACCCCGGATGCGGCCCGGGTGAGGCGGTGACGATGCGCAGCCGGCAGTTCCGGGCCGTCGACGCCTTCCTGGACGCCAAGAACATCCCCGCGGACGAGGAGGTCCTGGTCGCGGGCGACTTCAACGTCGACTCCCGCGGCGGCGAGTACGCCTCCCTGCTCGCCGACGCGGATCTGGTCGGAGCCGACGCGCGCACCGGGCACCCGTACTCCTTCGACACGCGGGAGAACTCCATCGCCCACGAGCGCTATCCGGACGATCCGCGTGAGGACCTGGACTACGTCCTCAGCCGCTCGGGTCACACCCGGCCGGCCGGCTGGCACAACGAGGTCGTCAGGGAGCAGTCGGCCCCCTGGACCGTGACCAGCTGGGGTACGTCGTACACGTACACCGACCTCTCGGACCACTATCCGCTGCGGGCCCACGCGGGCTAGGACGAGGGAACGCGCGGCCGGCCTTCGGCCGAACGGTCCGGCTCCTCCGGGCATGGCAGCGGGCCCCGGCCGAAGCCGGGGCCCGCTCACCGACGGGGACCGCGCCTACCAGCGGTACCAGCGACCGCGCCGGCCTCCTGCCCCGGCCGGTCGGACGAAGAAGCCCAGCAGCCACAGTACGAGCACGACGACCGCGATCCACCACAGCGCCTTCAACGCAAAGCCCGCACCGAAAAGAATAAGGGCCAGCAGGAGAACCAGAAGCAAAGGAACCATGTTTATCAACCTCCGGACCGGCGGGTTCCCGCGAATCAAGCGCTCAGCCCCCCGTATTCGATCTAGTGCCGGATCCCGTTTTCCGGTTTGGATGGCGGCACAGTGGCAAACCGAAGGGTGACCACACACCGCGAAGACGTTGGGATGTGAACCCCATGGCTGGCAACAAGAAGGCCAAGGGCAAGGTGGAGCAGGCCAAGGGCAAGGCCAAGGAGACCGCGGGCCGCGCAGTCGGCAACGAGAGCATGGAGGCGGAAGGCCGCATGGAAGGCGCACGCGGGGACGCCCAGCAGGCCAAGGAGAAGGTGAAGGACGTCTTCAAGCACTGAATCGGCCGGCTATTCGGATTCGGAACGGGTCCGGGAAATCGCGCGGAAGCGGATTTCCCGGACCCGTTCCGCTGTGCGCGGGCGACGGGATCCGCCTCGCCGTCCATGCGGCGTGCCCCTCCCGCGTCGCCACCCCGATCGGCCGCCTCCCACCAGGAGTCCGTGTGCAACCGGAGGATTCCTTGCGGACGTCCCTTTGATCGACGGTTCAGCGGGTAGCCGAAGCAGGACGGCACGATCCCCGTGTACAGAAAGGGACCCTGACCCCAGAGGAAAAGGGCAACGAGGTATGGACATCCCGCTCAGGACGCACGCGACGACGCAGGACCGCCCCGCATCCCTGCGCTACAGCCGCACCTGGGACACCGGCGTCACCGACATCGCCGACGCCAGAGACGCCGTCGCGACCGTGCTCTCCCGGGTACGGCCCGCACCGGAACGGCGCTCCGTGCAGGATGCCCAGCTGGTCGTCAGCGAACTCGTCACCAACGCGGCCAAGCACGCCCCGGGCCCGTGCGCCCTGCGCCTCGAGGTGATGCCCGACGCGTCCGCGGTACGCATCACCGTGACGGACACGTCGGACGAGCCGCCCCGGCGGCGCCCTCCCGATCCCCGGCGGGTCGGCGGTCATGGGCTGCACCTGGTGACGATGCTCTCCACCGATCTGGAGGTGACCCGGTTCTCCCACGGCAAACGGGTCACCGCCACTGTGCCGCTCACCTGCGAACCGGCCATGTGAGGCCGCCGGGGCCTCAGCCGACCCTGATGCCCACGATGCAGGTGTCGTCGTCGGTGTCCGAGCGGCTGTAGGTGAGCAGTCGGTCCAGTTGCTGGTCCAGGGTCCTGGGCGCCGCGCGCGCCGTTTCCAGCAGATGGGACAGGGACTCCTCGACCGAGCGGTCCCGGCGCTCGATCAGACCGTCGGTGTACATCAGCAGGGTGTCACCGGCGGCGAGTCGCACCTCGGTCTCCTCGTACACCGCTTCCGGCAGCGCGCCCAGCAGCAGGCCCTTGAGCGTGGGCAGGGCGGTGGCCTCCGCCTCCCGCACCAGAACCGGCGGCAGATGGCCCGCCCGGGCCCAGCGCAGGGTCCGCCGCTCGCTGTCGTACAGGCCGCAGACGGCGGTCGCGGTGACGGCGCCCGTCAGATGGTGGGCGACGATGTTCAGCCACGACAGCAGCTGTGCCGGGCCCGCCCCGGTGACCGCGAGACCACGCAGCGCGTTGCGCAGGACGACCATGCTGGTCGCCGCCTCGATGCCGTGCCCGGCGACATCACCGACGCACAGCAGGACCAGGCCGGAGGGCAGCACGACGGCGTCGTACCAGTCGCCGCCGACCAGCTGCTCGGTCTCGGCGGGCCGGTAGCGCACCGCCACCTGGAGGCCCGGCACCTGCAGGGGGGCCTGCGTGGGCGGCATGATCGCGTGCTGGAGCTGCAGGGCGAGCCGGTTGCGCTCGTCGGCCTGCTGCTCGGTGTGGGCCAGCTGGTCGCGGGTGGCGGCGAGGGCGACCTCGGTCCAGTGCTGGGCGGAGATGTCCTGGTAGGCGCCACGGACGACGAAGAGCTGGCCGTCGGTGTCGAGGACCGGCTCGGCGACCACGCGCATGTGCCGGGTGACCCCGTCCGGGCGCAGCAGCCGGAAGGCGGCGGACGCGGGCCTGCGGTGGTGCAGCACGGTGCGGAGAAAACGGCGGATGGAGACGGCGTCGTCGGGATGTGCGTGCGCGGGCAGGTCCTCTAGGGCGACCGGGGAGCTGGTGTGCGGACGGCCGTAGAGGCTGAACAGCTGTCCGTTCCAGGTGATCTCACCGGTGAGGAGGTTCTCCTCGAAGCCGCCGATCCGGCCGAGCCGCTGCGCGTTCTGGAGCAGGCTGGCCAGGCGGGCCGTCTCGTCCTCGATGCGCCAGATCAGCAGCACGCTGGAGCCGTGGCGGCTGACGCTGATGTCCGCGACGGCCGACAGCGGCACCTCGTCGACCAGGGCGGTCAGCCGCATGCGGCGGGCACGGAACGGCTCCCCCGTGGCATAGACGCGCTCCACGCGCTGGAACAGCTCGCTGGCGCCGGCGGCCATCGGGTAGGCCTCCAGCAGCAGGGCGCCGTTGACGACGGCCCGCGGGCGGCCGGCCGGGTCGAGGAAACGGTCGTTGACGTGCTGGATGCGGAAGTCGACGAGCTGCCCGGCGTCGTCGAGGTGCGGCGCCAGCACCAGCGCCGGGTCGTGCAGCCCGTCCGCAAGGTCCATCAGCTCGACCACGTCGGGCAGCGCCCGGAGCTCCTGCCCGGGCTCGGGCGGCAGCGCGAGGGTCTCCAGACTGTGCGAGCACAGCTCGGCGAGGGCCTCCACCTGCCGGATCACCGGGCGGGGCAGCGGCTCCTCGGGGGTGGACCAGGCGATCTCCAGGACGCCGTGGACACGGCCGCCCGCGCCGGCGGGTACGGCCATCCGTGCTCCGTCGGCGTACTCCCGGCGGCCTATCGTGGGCAGCCCGGAGGCGGCGAGCGAGGACAGCCACTGCCCCTCGGGTTCGGTCAGGCCCCGCCGGGCCACGGTGGCCACGTCGGGCGGGACGTACCGCCAGCGGGCCGCCTCGGCCGGCGGGAAGCCGGCACTGCCCGCGAGGGTCAGCGAGCCGTCCGAACCCGCCGCCCAGATCGCCACGGCCACCGCGCCCAGCGGCCGCAGGGCGTGTTCGAGCAGGGAGTCGGCCATCGCCTGGGTGTCGTCCGCGGCGAGGACGCCGCTCTCGGCGGCACGCAGCCGTACGGCGGCGGACTCCTCGACCGGTCCGGCCGGGTCCGCGGCGACGGACAGGAACGCCTCGGTCACCTCCGAGACACGGTCCCGGGCCGCCTGGTTGATGACGTCCACCGAGAACTCCAGCGGGGTCATCCGGGCCTGCTCGGCGAGTTCGGCGAGCTGGCGGGCGGCCTGGGCGGGGCCACAGGCGAGCCGCTCGACCAGGATGCCCTTGGCCAGCTCGATCAGTGCCCGGCCCTCGGCCTCGGCCTGCGCCGCCCGCACCTCCCGGCGCAGCCGCTCGACGGTGGCGGCGAGCCGGCCGACCGGCGAGGCGGCCGGGACGTCGGACAACGCGACGTCCACGTCCGGGAACTGGACGGAGACACCGTGGGGCGTGTCCGGTGCGACGGGGGCTTCATGGGTGTTCACCGGGTCCGTACCTCTCGGCCTGCGGTCGGGCGGGCGCGCTGTGGTGTCCTCATGCGGGGAGCCAGCGCCGCACGCAGGCGATGAGGTCATGGGTGTCCACCGGTTTCGTGACGTAGTCGCTGGCGCCGGAGGCGAGGCTCTTCTCCCGGTCGCCCTGCATGGCCTTGGCGGTCACCGCGATGACCGGCAGGTCGGCGTACTGCGGCATCTTGCGGATCTCCGCCGTAGCCGTGTACCCATCCATCTCCGGCATCATCACATCCATCAGGATGAGTTCGACGTCCGGGTTGTTCATCAGCGTCTCGATGCCCTTGCGGCCGTCCTCCGCGTGCAGGACGCGGAAGCCGTGCAGTTCGAGGATGCCGCTGAGCGCGAACAGGTTCCGGGCGTCGTCGTCGACGACGAGGACGGTACGGCCGCGGGTGTGCTCGTCGATCAAGTGCGGTGCCGTGATCTGCTGCGCTTCGTCGCTGCGGACCAGGGTGAGCACTTCGCCGGGCTCCTCGGCCGACAGGTGCAGCGCGATCCGCTCACGCAGCTCGTCGAGGCTGTACAGGTACTCCAGCGGGCCGTCAGCGCCGTCGGTGGCCTGCTCGGTGCGGTGGGAGCTGTGCACCAGGACGGGGACGCTCGCCAGGGCGGAGTCCCCCCGCAGGGCTTCCAGGAAGCGGGCGGACTCCCCGTCGGGCACGCCCAGCTCGACGACGACGCAGTGGCAGGGCTCGGCGGCCAGGGCGCCCGCCGCCTCCTGGGCACCGACCGCGGTGATGATGTCGACGGGGGTGCCGCCGCCGTCGGCGCGGCCGTGTTCGAGGTCTCTGACCACGCTCTCGGCGACGAGCGTCAGCAGACCGCGCGGTCGCTCCTCCACCACGAGCAGGCGGCGCGCGCGCGGCCGCTTGGCGGTGACCAGCGGTGCCCCCACCGTGAGCGCGTGCCCGCTCGTGCCGTCCGCAGGCGCCTGCTCGACGGGTTTCGGCATGGTACGTCCGCTGCGCAGCATCTCCTCGAAGTCCGGCCGGGCCACGGGCAGGAAGAGGGTGAAAGTGCTGCCCTTGCCGGGGGTGCTGTCGACGTTGACGGCGCCGCCGAGGAGGTGGGCGATCTCCCGGGTGATGGACAGGCCGAGTCCGGTGCCGCCGTACTTGCGGCTGGTGGTGCCGTCCGCCTGCTGGAACGCGCCGAAGATGGTCTCCAGTTGCTGTTCCGGGATGCCGATGCCGGTGTCCTTCACCCGGAACGCGACGATCGGGCCGCCCCGCACCACACCGTTGGGCACCTCGTCGTCGGCGGCCGGTTCGACGCGCAGTTCGACTCCGCCCTGCTCGGTGAACTTCACCGCGTTGGACAGCAGGTTCCGCAGGATCTGCCGGAGCCGGGAGTCGTCGGTGAGCAGGTCGGCGGGGGCCCCGGGAGCGGTGATGATGGTGAAGTCCAGGCTCTTCTGCGAGGTCATCGGCTGGAAGGTGGCCTCGACGTACTCGATCAGCTGGCGCAGCGAGACCCGCTCGGGCGTCACGTCCATCTTGCCGGCCTCGACCTTGGACAGGTCGAGGATGTCGTTGATCAGCTGGAGCAGGTCCGAGCCTGCGGAGTGGATGATGCCCGCGTACTCGACCTGCTTCGGGGTGAGGTTGCGGGAGGGGTTCTGGGCCAGCAGCTGGGCGAGGATGAGCAGGCTGTTCAGCGGGGTGCGCAGCTCGTGACTCATGTTGGCGAGGAACTCGGACTTGTACTTCGAGGCGAGCGACAACTGCTGGGCGCGCGCCTCCAGTTCCTGGCGGGCCTGCTCGATCTGGAGGTTCTTCGCCTCGATGTCGCGGTTCTGGTCGGCCAGCAGCGAGGCCTTCTCCTCCAGTTCGGCGTTGGACTGCTGGAGTTCCTCCTGCCGGGCCTGCAACTCCGCCGAGCGCGACTGCAGTTCGCTGGTCAGGCGCTGCGATTCCTCGAGCAGTTCGTCGGTACGGGCGTTGGCGACGATCGTGTTGACGTTGACGCCGATGGTGTCCACCAGCTGCTGCAGGAAGTCACGCTGGATCTGGGTGAACTCGGTGACCGAGGCCAGTTCGATGACGCCGAGGACCTGCTCCTCGAAGACGATGGGGAGCAGCAGCAGCGCGGTGGGCTCGACCTGTCCGAGTCCGGAGGAGACGGTGACGTACCCGGGCGGCAGCTGGTCCACGGCGATGGTACGGCGACTGCGCGCGGCCTGGCCGACCAGGGAACGGCCGAACGGGATACGGACGGGCCGGGTGTCCTCCTCGGGCCGGCCGTAGGAGCCGACGAGCCGCAGCTCGGACCCGGACTCGCCGTCCTCGGCGAGGTAGAAGGCGCCGTACTGGGCGGACACCTGGGGCGCGAGCTCGTCCATGATGAGTTCGGCGACGACCGGCAGGTCTCGGTGGCCCTGCATGAGGCCGGAGATCCGGGCGAGGTTGGTCTTGAGCCAGTCCTGTTCCTGGTTGGCCTGGGTGGTCTCGCGCAGGGACTCCACCATGGAGTTGATGTTGTCCTTGAGGTCGGCCACCTCGCCGGAGGCGTCGACGGTGATGGACCGGGTCAGGTCGCCCTCGGCGACCGCGCTGGCCACGTCGGCGATGGCGCGGACCTGCCGGGTGAGGTTGCCGGCGAGTTCGTTGACGTTCTCGGTGAGCCGCTTCCAGGTGCCGGAGACGCCCTCGACCTCGGCCTGCCCGCCGAGCCGGCCCTCGGTGCCCACCTCGCGAGCCACCCGGGTGACCTCGTCGGCGAACGCGGAGAGCTGGTCCACCATCGTGTTGATGGTCGTCTTCAGCTCGAGGATCTCGCCGCGGGCATCGACGTCGATCTTCTTGGACAGGTCGCCCTTGGCCACGGCGGTGGTCACCAGCGCGATGTTGCGCACCTGGCCGGTGAGGTTGTTGGCCATGGAGTTGACGTTGTCGGTGAGGTCCTTCCAGGTGCCGGCCACGTTGGGCACGTGGGCCTGGCCGCCGAGCCGGCCCTCGGTGCCGACCTCGCGGGCCACCCGGGTCACCTCGTCCGCGAACGCGGAGAGGGTGTCGACCATGGTGTTGATGACGTCGGCGAGGGCGGCGACCTCGCCCTTGGCCTCGACGGTGATCTTCTGGGAGAGGTCGCCCTTGGCGACGGCGGTGGCGACCTGGGCGATGGAGCGGACCTGTCCGGTGAGGTTGGAGGCCATCACGTTGACGTTGTCCGTGAGGTCCTTCCAGGTGCCGGCGACGCCACGCACCTGCGCCTGCCCGCCGAGCCGGCCCTCGGTACCCACTTCACGGGCCACCCGGGTGACCTCGTCGGCGAACGCGGACAGCTGGTCCACCATCGTGTTGATGGTGTTCTTCAGCTCCAGGATCTCGCCTCGCGCATCCACGGTGATCTTCTGCGAGAGATCACCCTGCGCCACCGCGGTGGCCACCTGGGCGACATTGCGCACCTGCGCCGTCAGGTTCCCGCCCATGAAGTTCACCGAGTCCGTCAGGTCGCGCCAGGTGCCCTTGACGCCCTTGACGTCCGCCTGCCCGCCGAGCCGGCCCTCGGTACCGACCTCGCGGGCCACCCGGGTCACCTCGTCGGCGAACGCGGACAACTGGTCGACCATCGTGTTGATGGTGCTCTTCAGCTCCAGGATCTCGCCCCGCGCATCCACGGTGATCTTCTGCGAGAGATCACCCTGCGCCACCGCGGTCGTCACCTGGGCGACATTGCGCACCTGCGCCGTCAGGTTCCCGGCCATGAAGTTCACCGAGTCCGTCAGGTCGCGCCAGACACCGGCGACGCCGGGCACCTGCGCCTGACCCCCCAGGCGGCCCTCGGTGCCGACCTCGCGGGCCACCCGGGTCACCTCGTCCGCGAACGCGGACAGCTGATCGACCATCGTGTTGACGGTCTCCTTCAGCTGAAGGATCTCACCGCGCGCGGGGACGTCGATCTTCTGGGACAGGTCGCCCTTGGCCACGGCGGTGGCGACCTGCGCGATGTCCCGGACCTGCGTGGTGAGGTTGCCCGCCATCGCGTTGACGGAGTCGGTGAGGTCGGCCCAGGTTCCGGAGACACCCGGTACCTGCGCCTGGCCGCCGAGGGTGCCCTCGGTGCCCACTTCCCTGGCCACGCGGGTGACCTCGGAGGTGAACACGGACAACTGGTCCACCATGCCGTTGAACACGGTGGCGATGTCACCCATGAGCCCCGTGGAGTCGTCCGGCAGCCGGGTGCCGAAGTCTCCGTCGCGCACCGCGGTCAGCCCCGCGAGCAGTCTTCTCAGTTCGTGGTCCCCCGGGACCACGTCGGTCGTCCCGGTCACCTTGCCGGCCATGCGCATCCTCGTTCCGCTCCCCAGGAGCCCCCGTGCGGAGGGCTCGGAACCATTCCCGGGCACACGGCCTGACCCGGTGATTGGTGTGTGCATTTCCGCTGTTCACGGATTTGCGTGATGAGAAAAATACGCCGCAGGCTAACCCACCTTCCGGGCCCGGGACAAAGCAATCGGCCAACCCTTGGGGATCACGAAAGTCACCCAGGGATGACAGGAATGAGAGCAAGCTAACCGGGTAGTCGAAGAGGTTTGACCGAAGACGCCGGCAGGGGTTCGACCGGATCGCTGGCGCTGATCGTCCGGGCCGTGCCGGCCGCCCAGTCCGGCGGGTTCTCCCCGTCCACCACGAACTCCAGCAGGACCGGCCCGCGCAGGGTGAGCACATCGGCCCAGACGGAGGCGACGTGCCGCGGCCGGTCGCAGCGGACTGCGGGCAGACCCGCGAGGCGTGCCCACTCGGCGTAGGGCATGGCGGGAACCTCGGCGGAGAGCGGGATGAGCGGGTCACCGGCCGCGGCCCTGCGCCGCCAGGTCAGCCGGTTCAGGTCCCCGTTGTTGAAAACGCAGAACACCAGTGGGGGCAGGCCGGCCAGCCACTCCGAGTGACGGCGGACGGTGATCAGTTCGTTCAGGCCTCCGCTCTGGAAGGCACCGTCGCCGACGAGGGCGATCACCGGCCGGTCGGGGGCGGCGAACCGGGCGGCGACGGCGTAGGGTACGGCAGCGCCGGGCGTACCGAGGTGGCCCGAGAGCAGGGAGCGCATGCCGTTGCGGATCCGCAGATGGCGGGTCCACCAGTCCAGCGAGGTGCCGGAGTCGGTGACGACGACGGCCCGGTCGGGCAGCCGCTCGGACAGTTCGGCGACGACCGAGCGCGGGTTCACCGACGTACCGAAGTAGCGGTTCGCCTTGGTCCGTCCCTCGGCCCGCCAGGCCTGTACCGCCTTCTCGACCTGTGTGCGCCATGTCCGGCCGGTGGCGCGGCGCAGCTGGGGGATGAGCGCGTCGAGGGCCGCGGTGACGTCGCCGGTCACCCGGATGGCCGCGCGACCGCGGTCCAGGGGGCAGTCGGTCGGCTCCGGATCCACCGTGACGACGCGGCACCGGCCGGGGTCGGGCAACAGGGCGCGGTCCAGGTCCTCGGCTCCCAGGAGCAGGAGCGTGTCGCACTCCCGCAGCAGGGCCGCCGCGGCCTCACTGCCGAGCCGGCCGGCCACGCCCGTCTGGTACGGCAGGTCGTCGGGCAGCGCGTCCCGGGCCAGGGCCGTCGTGGCGACGCCGGCACCGAGGAGCTGGGCGACGCCCACCGCCTGCCCGGACGCCGCCCGCCCCGCGTTGCCCACGACGACGGCCACTTCGCCGGCGGCGTTGAGCGCCTCGGCCGCGCGGTGGACGTCCCCCTCCCCGGGCTGCCGTACCGGAAGGGGCACGGGGCGAGTGCCACCCTCGCCGAGCGGCCCGGTGGGTGCCGGGGCGGCAAGAACGCGACGGGACACGACGAGGCTCGCGACGCCCCGGTCGGTGAGCGCGGCCCGTACGGCCCGGTTGAGGGCGTCGCCCATCAGCTCGGGCCCGGACACCTGCTCGCAGAAGACGGAGACCTCCGCCAGATGGCGCAGCCCACGGCCGCCCCTCCCCCGCGGCGCCGGATCCTCTCCCACCACGGCCAGCACCGGCGCCCGGTCCGTCGCCGCGTCGTACAGTCCGGCCAGCAGGCGGAGTGCACCCGCGCCGGGCGGGGCGACGCAGCAGCCGAGGCGGCCGGTGAGCTTGGCGTGGGCGCAGGCCATCAGGGCGGCGGACTCGGCGCCGCGCGCCTGGACGAACTCCGCGGCCTCCGCGCCGCCACGCAGGGCGCTGAGCAGTGGGTCGATCTCGAGGCCCGGCACGCCGTATACCCGGTCCGCGCCCCGGGCCCGCAGTCCGGCGGCGACGACCTCGGACACGTTCACCACGCTGACCTCCTCGGACCGGCGTCCGGGCACCGGGTAGCCGCACGCGGGCCCCCGCAAACGGTCCGGGTGGCCGGTGCGCGTCCGTCCGGGTCGCTTCGGGCGCGCGGAGCGGGGGCACCCGTGCCAGGCTCGGAGGGGAGCACCGGGAGTGAGGAACCAGCACCGGGGTGGAGGGCGAGCACGCAGTGGCGGTGTCGGAGGAGCGGCGGTCGTCCGGGCGCGAAGGGCGTGGTGAACGCCTGGTGACCGCGCTCGGCCGGCGGCTGCCGGTCTCCTCCGCCGGCAAGGAGTTCCTGCGCAAGGCGTTTCCCGACCACTGGTCGTTCCTGCTGGGCGAGTTGGCCCTCTACAGCCTGCTCGTGCTCGTGCTGACCGGCGTCTACCTGACGTTCTTCTTCCACCCCGACATGGCGGAACGGCCGTACAGCGGCTCGTATCTGCCGCTGCGCGGCACGATGACCACCGAGGCGTTCGCGTCGGTGCTGGACATCAGCTTCGACGTACGCGGCGGTCTGCTGGTCCGGCAGGTGCACCACTGGGCGTCGCTGGTGTTCGTCGCGGCGATCGGCCTGCACCTGCTGCGGATCTTCTTCACCGGGGCGTTCCGGCGGCCCAGGGAGGTCAACTGGACGGTCGGCGTGACGCTGTTCCTGCTGGCCCTGCTGGAGGGCTTCTGCGGCTACTCGCTCCCCGACGACCTGCTGTCCGGCACGGGCCTGCGCACCGCACAGGGCATCATGCTGTCCGCCCCGGTCGTGGGCACCTATCTGTCGTTCTTCGTCTTCGGCGGCCAGTTCCCGGGACACGACATCATCTCCCGCCTGTACGTGGCGCACGTTCTGCTGGTACCGGGCCTGCTGCTGGCGCTGGTCGCGGTGCATCTGACCTACGTCGTGGTACACAAGCACACCCAGTGGGCGCAGCCCGGCCACACCAACAGGAACGCGATCGGCAAGCCTCTCGTCCCCCAGTACACGGCGAAGTCCGCGGGCCTGTTCTTCGTCCTCGCCGGTGTGCTGAGCCTGATGGGCGCGCTGTTCCAGATCAACCCCGTGTGGGCGTTCGGGCCGTACCGCGCCGACCACGTCTCCCTGGACTCCCAGCCCGACTGGTACGTGGGCTATCTGGAGGGCGCCCTGCGGCTGATGCCGGCGGCGGAGACGGACGCCGCCGGACACACGATCGCCTGGGACGCGTTCCTTCCGGGCGTCATGCTGCCCACGGTGCTCTTCCTCATCCTCTACGGCTATCCCTTCTTCGAGCGGTGGATCACCGGACCCCGGCCGGAGCAGCATCTGTGCGACCGGCCGCGCAACCAGCCCACCCGCACGGCGCTGGGCGCGGCGGCCGTCTCGGGGTACGCGGTACTGCTGCTGGCGGGCGGGCAGGACGTGCTGGCCTACCGGTTCGACCTGCCGGTGGAGCCGCTGACCCGGACCTTCCGTACCGCGCTGTTCGCGGTGCCGTTCCTGACGTACCACGCCACCAGACGGGCGTGTCTGGGGCTTCAGGCAGCCGACCGGCGCCGGCTGCTGGACGGCGAGACGACCGCGGAGGTGCGGCGTACCGCGGGCGGCGGTTACGAGGAGGCGTACACGCTGCTGTCCCGCGAGGAGGTCTACCGCATCCTCGTGCGCGACACCCCCAGGCCGCGCGCGGAGGGCACGGAGGCCTGGCGCTGGTTCCACAGGCACCGGCTGCGCAACGCCCTCAGCCGCTGGTACTTCGGCAGGAGCGTGCAGATGCCGGCCACCGCCTGGGAGAAACGCCGAGTGGAGTTCGTGCGGGCGGCGCCGGGCGAGGTACCCGGGGAGACGGGGAGCCGTGAGCGAGGAGGTGCGGGATGAGCGGGGACGAGGACCGCGGCAACGTTCTGTACGGACCGCAACCGGATGTGGCCGGCGCCGCCGGCTATCCGGACGCGCCCCCTCGGATGGGCTTCTTCACCGACACCTCGGTGTGCATCGGCTGCAAGGCGTGCGAGGTGGCCTGCAAGGAGTGGAACGCCATCCCGGAGGACGGTCTGGAACTGACCGGCATGTCCTACGACAACACGCGGGGGCTGGGCGCCGACACCTGGCGGCACGTGGCCTTCATCGAGCAGCGGCGGCCGTTCGGCGGGCAGGGGCCCGCGGTCGCGCACGAGGACGTGGATGTGTTCGCGGCCGCCTCCCGGCTCGGCACCGACGCCGGGTCACCCGCCCCGGGCGCCACCGCTCCCCCGCCGGGCGGGGCGTCCGAGGGCGCGCCCGCGGCACGGATCTCCCCGGTCTCCCCCGACGGGCGCACCGAGCTGCGCTGGCTGATGTCCTCGGACGTGTGCAAGCACTGCACGCACGCGGCCTGCCTGGACGTGTGCCCCACCGGGGCGCTGTTCCGCACCGAGTTCGGCACGGTCGTCGTCCAGGAGGACGTCTGCAACGGCTGCGGTTACTGCGTTCCCGCCTGCCCGTACGGTGTCATCGACCAGCGCCAGGGCGACGGCCGAGCGTGGAAGTGCACCCTGTGCTACGACCGGCTCGGCGTCGGGATGGAGCCCGCCTGCGCCAAGTCCTGCCCCACGGACTCCATCCAGTTCGGCCCGCTGGAGGAACTGCGCGAGCGGGCGCGGGCCCGGGTGGCGCAGCTGCACGCGGCCGGCGTGAGCGACGCCCGCCTCTACGGCGAGAGCCCGGACGACGGCGTCGGCGGCGACGGGGCGTTCTTCCTGCTTCTGGACGAACCGGAGGTCTACGGCCTGCCCCCGGACCCGGTGGTCACCACCCGGGACCTGCCTGACATGTGGCGGCACGCGGCGCTGGCCGCCGTCTCCCTGGCCGCCCTGGCCGTCGGCAGCTTCGTGAGGAGGCCGCGATGACCGGCTCCGATGTCACCCCCGAGGGTGTACAGGGCGCGCGGCCCGGCCGGGAGGCGCGACCCGACGCTCACGCCGGACGCCGCAGGCGCAGGCGCGGGCGCGGGCGGGGCGAGCAGCCGATGGTGCCGGACGCCGAGTTCTCGTCGTACTACGGCAGGCCCGTACTCAACAAGCCGACGTGGAAGCCGTTGGACATCGCGGGTTATCTGTACCTGGGCGGCCTGGCCGGTGCGTCCTCGCTGCTGGCGGCGGGGGCCGAGGCCACCGGCCTGCCCGCCCTGGGCAGGCCGGCGAAGCTGGGGGCCGCCGGGGCCATCTCGCTGTCGCTGGCGGCACTGGTGCACGATCTGGGGCGGCCCGGCCGCTTCCTGAACATGCTCCGGGTGTGCAAGCCCACCTCGCCTATGAGCGTGGGCTCGTGGCTGCTGGCCGGTTACGCGCCGCTGACGCTGGCCGCGGCGGCGACCGACGTGGCCGGCCGTTACCGGCTGGTGGGCTCGGCGGCGACGGCGGCCGCCGCAGTCCTGGGCCCGGCGGTCACGACCTACACCGCGGTGCTGATCGCGGACACGGCGGTGCCGTCCTGGCACGAGGGCTACCGTCAGCTGCCGTTCGTCTTCGCGGGCTCCGGTGCGGCCGCGGCGTCCGGACTCGCCCTGGTCACGGTTCCGGCCGGCGAGGCCGGACCCGCACGCCGGATGGCCGTGCTCGGGGCCGCGCTGGAACTGGGCACCTTCCAGCTCATGAAGCGGCGGATGGGCCTGACCGCCGAGCCTTTCGAGCAGGGCGGGCCGCGCCGGTTGCTGCGGGCGACGGAGGTGCTCACTGCGGGTGGCGCGGCGCTGGCGGTTCTGTCGGGGCGGCTGTGCGACCGCCGCCTGGCCGTGGCCGCGGGTGCCGCTCTGCTGACCGGGTCGGCGGCCCTGCGGTTCGGGGTGTTCCACGCGGGAGTGACCTCGGCCGAGGACCCCAGGTACACGGTCGTACCGCAGCGGGAGAGGGCCGGGGCGCGCGGCCGTTGACGCCCGGACGCGGGGCCGGCCGTCACCGGGCGACGGGATCACCGCCCCGCGGGTACGGGTCCGGGCCGGCCGCGGCCTCGCGTTCCTCCCGGTTCACCCAGAACCAGGTGATCGCGGCGGCGGTGACGCCGACCGGCAGCATGGCGACGATCATGGCGAGTCCCGCCGCCGGGTGCCCGGCCGCGACGGTACCGACCGCGGGCAGGTCGAGCAGGGGTGCGGCGAGGAACAGGTACAGACAGCGGCCGGGATCGCTCAGGCGGTGCCGGGTGCCGGCGACGACCGGCAGCCAGAACAGGACCGCGGCCACGAGCAGCGCCGGTTCCGTGACCAGGGCACCGCCCGGAGGCCTGAGGCCCACCGCGTCCCCGAGGACCGCCCAGGCGTGCAGCAGCACGAGCAGGGGAAGCGCCACCGCCGCGGGCAGGCTGATCCGCTCCCACAGCGGGGACCGCCGCAGGAGCCGGACGGCGGCCGGGACTAGCGCGGCCACGAGGAGGCCCGACCAGGCCATCGCGGCCACCGACGCCGGCGAGGACGGGTGCGGGGAGTGATCCACCGCCGTCACCTCTCCCGCGCCGTCGTGCCGCGCGCCGCGAGGGCGACCGCCAGGACCAGCAGGGGTACGGCGACGAAGAGCAGCCAGCGGCCGTAGACGAAGCACAGGGCCACCAGCAGCAGGCCGATCGCGGCGGGCGGGACCGCGCCCGCTCCCCGGTCCGGGACGTGGTAGCGGACGTGCTGGTCGGGGGCCGTGCGCGAGGACGACAGCACGGCGAGGGCGGCCAGTTCGAGGACGAGGACCACTCCGCCCCACAGCCAGTACACCATCGCGCTCTCGCCGTAGACAGCGAGTACGGCGAGGAGGACGCCGTTCAGCAGGCCCCAGCCGGCGACCACCGCGGCGGGCAGGTGCCGTTTCACGCGCCGCTCCTCTCCCGGCCGTCCCGGCTCTCCCGGCGCCTGAGGTCGAGCAGCGGGGCGAAGCTCGTGACGGGCGGCAGCGGGCGGTCGGCGGGGAAGTTGAGGCGCGGGGGCGGGGATGTGGTGGCCCACTCCAGGGTGTGGGCGTCCCACGGGTCGTCACCGGCCGGTGCGGCACGGCCGAGGCTGCGCCGCCGCAGGGTCCACAGCACGTTGACGACGAACACCGTCATTCCGGCCGCTAGGAAGGCCGCGCCGATGGTGGCGAGCAGGTTGAGCAGGCCGAAGCCGTCGAAGGTGGCGTAGGTGGCGACCCGGCGCGGCATGCCGAGGTAACCGAGGGCGAACATCGGCAGGAAGGTCAGGTTGGTGCCGATCACCAGCAGCCAGAAGTGCAGGCGGCCCATGCGTTCGTCGAGCGTGCTGCCGGTGACCTTCGGGAACCAGAAGTAGATGGCCGCGAAGAGGCCGAAGGCGCTGCCGGCGAAGAGCACGTAGTGCAGGTGGGCCACGATGAAGTAGCTGTCCGTGACGTGGTAGTCGATCACCGGGGTGCCGACCATGATCCCGGTGAGGCCGCCGATCAGGAACTGCGGGACGAAGGCGAGCGCGAACAGCATCGGTGTGCAGAGGCGGAGGCGGCCGCCGAGGAGCGTGCCGAGCATGCCGAAGTACTCGACCCCGGCGGGGACGAGGAGCGCGATGGAGGTCAGGGAGTAATAGTCGTTGGCCGCCTGGCCCGTCGCGAACATGTGGTGGCCCCACACGCTCATCGACAGGGCGGCGAACACCAGCAGCGACAGCACCATGCCCCGGTAGCCGAAGAAGCGGCGGCCCGAGAACACGGCCAGCACCTCGGCCACGGCGGCGAGGTAGGGGAAGAACATCACGTACACGACCGGATGGCCGTAGAACCAGAAGATGTGCTGGTAGCCGATGTTCCACACGGGGGAGGCGAAGACCGAGGCGTCGGCGCGGCCCACGGCGAGCAGGGTCAGCGCGGCGAGCAGGGCGGGGAAGGCGCCGATCACCATGAGGCAGGTGGCGATCATCGCCCAGCAGAACACGGGCAGCCGCAGCATGGTCATCCCGCGGGTGCGGCGGCGCAGGATCGTCCAGAGCACGCTCCAGCCCATGATGAGGGCTCCGGTGGCGGCGAGGAGGACACCCGCGATCCACAGATCCGTGCCGGTGCCCGGCGAGTGCTCGGTGTCGGCCAGCGGCGGGTAGGAGAACCAGCCGTCGGCGTGCGCCCCGGTGGGCGCGGCGAAGCCGGCGAGCATGGTGAGTGCGCCGAGGACGTAGAGCCAGTAGCCGAGCAGGGTCAGGCGGGGCAGGGCGATCCCGGGGGCACCGATCTGCAGGGGGGCCAGATAGACGCCCATGCCGATCGCGAACGGCGTCATGACCATGTAGATCATGCCGGAGCCGTGGAGGGTGAACAGCTGGTCGTAGGTCTGTGCGGTGAGGAAGGTCTCCTCGGGCTGGGTGAGCTGGCCGCGCATGAGGAGCGCGAAGACGCCCATGAGCAGCAGCAGGACGAGGGAGGTGCCGGCGGTCAGCAGCCCGATGCGCTTGTGGTCGGTGGTGGAGACCCAGCCGAGCCAGCTGCCCGGCGGGACCGGCCGGCCCGCGTCGTGCCGCCGCTCGGAATCGGGCGGTGCGACCGTCATACGGCCTCCGTCCCGGCGCCGGCGGGGTGGCCGTGCAGCCAGCGGTCGTACTCCTCGGGCGAGACCGCCTTGATCCAGAAGTCCATCGCGTAGTGCCGTTGCCCGCAGAACTCCGCGCACCTGCCGCGCCAGCGGCCCTTCCGGTCGAGGGTGAGGGTGAACGTGTTCACGTGGTGCGGGAAGGCGTCCATCTTGTAGCGCAGGCCCGGCACCCAGAGGGAGTGGATGACGTCCCGTGAGGTGAGGCGGAGCTGGACGGTACGGCCGGTCGGCACGACGAGCGTGGGCGTGTTCTCGCCCCTGCAGGTGCCGGAGACGCCGCGGTGCTCCGGGGACTGCGGGTAGCGGAAGGTCCAGCACCACTGGAAGCCGGTGACGTCGACGCGCAGGGGCTTGGCAGCGGCGGCGTGGTGTTCCTGGTGGTTCTGCCAGGCCGTCCAGGCCACCAGGAAGACCGCGAAGGCGGCGAGGGCGCCGGCGCAGAAGGCCTCCGGCCGCGGCCGTTCCGGCCGCTCGGACACGGCGGCGGGCCAGCCGGCCCGCCGGCGCACCAGCACCCAGGCGAGCAGGCCGCACACGACGAGGAACACGAAGCA
This sequence comes from Streptomyces sp. NPDC006314, assembly GCF_040613075.1. Taxonomy (NCBI): domain Bacteria; kingdom Bacillati; phylum Actinomycetota; class Actinomycetes; order Kitasatosporales; family Streptomycetaceae; genus Streptomyces; species Streptomyces sp. NPDC006314. Next base: position 181,525 of record NZ_JBEXRL010000013.1, read on the forward strand.
GGCGACGATCGACTCCAGGGCGAAGACGATCCCGAAGACGTGACGTTGCCTCACCGCGCCGCCTTCACCCCGACGACCCTGACCCTCATGCGATCACTCCCGTCGCCTCGTCCGGGATGGCGACCATCCGGACATTACGGTCAGCCGTCACGGTCCGGACGCAGACACTCCGCCGCGCGGCGGAGTCCCCCGCTCGCCCCGCACGACCAGGCGAGTCCGTCCGGCCCTGGCGGGCGGGGGTACACCGCTGCCCAGCGGCAGGAGATGCCGCGGCGGCGAGGCTGCGGGAAAATCGAGGGAACGGGCAGGAGAGGAGTGGCTGTGGGCGTACGCACCTGGATCGACTCCTGGCCGGTCTACCGCCAGCTCACCGGCACGGACCCGCTGGGCCGGGGCGCCGCCGCCAGGAGCGCGCGCAGCGAACGGCTCCAGCCGCGGGTCGCCACCGCCGACCGGGTGGTGAAGTCCGTCTGCCCCTACTGCGCCGTGGGCTGCGGCCAGAACGTGTACGTCCAGGACGAGCGGGTCACCCAGATCGAGGGCGACCCGGACTCGCCGATCTCGCGCGGCCGGCTGTGCCCCAAGGGCGCGGCGAGCCTGCAGCTGACGACCGGGGACGCCCGCGAGCACCAGGTCCTCTACCGGCGCCCGCACGGCACCGGGTGGGAGCGGCTGGACCTCGACACCGCGATGGACATGATCGCCGACCGGGTGATCGAGGCGCGCAGGGCCGGCTGGCAGTGGGAGGTCGACGAGACCCGCACCCGGCGCACCCTGGGCATCGCGAGCCTGGGCGGGGCAACGCTCGACAACGAAGAGAACTACCTGATCAAGAAGTTGTTCACCGCGCTGGGAGCGATCCAGATCGAGAACCAGGCGCGTGTTTGACACTCCTCCACCGTTCCCAGTCTGGGAACCTCGTTCGGACGCGGCGGCGCGACCACCTTCCAGCAGGACCTGCAGAACGCGGACTGCATCGTCATCGAGGGCTCGAACATGGCCGAGTGCCATCCGGTCGGGTTCCAGTGGGTGATGGAGGCCAAGGCGCGGGGCGCGAAGGTGATCCACGTCGACCCGCGGTTCACCCGCACCAGCGCGCTGGCCGATGTGCACGTGCCACTGCGCGCGGGCACGGACATCGCCTTCCTCGGCGGGATCATCAACCACGTCCTGCAGCGGGAGAAGTACTTCCGCGACTACGTCGTCGCCTACAGCAACGCCCCGGTGATCCTGCGGGAGGACTTCCGCGACACCGAGGACCTGCCCGGTGTCTTCTCCGGCCTCGACACCGCCAACCGCGCCTACGACAACAGCAGTTGGCAGTACGAGGGCACGGAGACGCAGGCGGCCTCCGGCGCACGCGACCAGGAGTACGACAAGCGCACCGGTGGCGGTTCGGTGACCGAGGCGGCGCGCGGTGAGGCCCACGGGTCGGGCGGCGCCGACATCGGGGAGGGCGAGCCGGAGCGGGACGAGACGCTGACCCATCCGCGCTGCGTCTTCCAGGTCCTCAAGCGGCACTACTCCCGCTACACGCCGGAGATGGTCGAGCAGGTCTGCGGGGTGCCGCGGGACCTGTTCCGGCGGGTGTGCGAACTGATCACGGAGAACTCCGGCCGGGACCGGACGACGGCCTTCGCCTACGCGGTCGGCTGGACGCAGCACACCGTGGGCGTGCAGTACATCCGCGCGGCCGCCGTCCTCCAGACCCTGCTGGGGAACATCGGCCGGCCGGGCGGCGGCATCCTCGCGCTGCGCGGGCACGCCTCCATCCAGGGCTCCACGGACATCCCGACCCTGTTCAACCTGCTGCCCGGCTACATCCCGATGCCGCACGCGCACCAGCACCAGGACCTGGACTCCTTCGTGCGGGCCGGGGCGGCCCGCAAGGGCTACTGGGGCAACATGCGCGCGTACCTGGTGAGCCTGCTCAAGGCGTACTGGGGTGACGCGGCGACCGCCGAGAACGACTTCTGCTTCGACTACCTGCCCCGGCTGACCGGCTCGCACTCGACGTACGAGACGACGATGGCCCAGCTGGAAGGCGCCTGCAAGGGCTACTTCCTGGTCGGTGAGAACCCGGCGGTGGGCAACGCCAACTCCAAGCTGGTGCGGCTCGGCATGGCGAACCTGGACTGGCTGGTGGTCCGCGACTTCTCGCTGATCGAGTCGGCGACCTGGTGGAAGGACGGCCCCGAGATCGAGACCGGGGAGCTGCGCACGGAGGACATCCGCACCGAGGTGTTCTTCCTGCCGGCCGCCGCGCACACCGAGAAGGACGGCAGCTTCACCAACACCCAGCGGCTGCTGCAGTGGCACCACCAGGCGGTCGAGCCGCCGGGCGAGGCACGCAGCGACCTGTGGTTCGCCTACCATCTGGGACGGCGGATCCGGGAGAAGCTCGCCGGGTCCACCGACGAGATGGACCGTCCGGTGCTCGACCTGGCCTGGGACTATCCGGTCAAGGGCCGGCACGCCGAACCGGACGCGGAGGCCGTCCTCGCCGAGATCAACGGCCACGACGCCGAGGGCGGCCCGCTCTCCTCCTCCGAGCAGCTGAGGCCGGACGGCTCGACGGCCTGCGGCTGCTGGATCTACTGCGGTGTCTACGCCGACGGCGTCAACCGGGCGGCCCGGCGCAAGCCCGGCCGGGAGCAGGACTGGGTGGCGGCCGAGTGGGCGTGGGCCTGGCCGGCCAACCGCCGCATCCTGTACAACCGCGCCTCCGCCGACCCGCAGGGCAGGCCCTGGAGCGAACGCAAGGCTCTGGTGTGGTGGGACCCGGACAAGGGTGAGTGGTCCGGGCACGACGTGCCCGACTTCAAGAAGGACAGGTCACCCGGCCACCGGCCACCGAAGGACGCGACCGGCCCGGATGCGCTGTCGGGCACGGACCCGTTCATCATGCAGGCCGACGGCAAGGCCTGGCTGTACGTGCCGTCCGGGCTCACCGACGGGCCGCTGCCGGCGCACTACGAGCCGCAGGACTCGCCGTTCCCGAACCTGCTGTACGAGCAGCAGCGCAACCCGGTACGCCAGTTGCTGCCCCCGCACCCGGACAACCGCTACCAGCCGAGCGGCGACGAGCCCGGCTCGGAGGTGTTCCCGTACGTGGCCACGACCTACCGGCTCACCGAGCACCACACCGCGGGCGGCATGTCCCGCTGGCAGCCGTACCTGGCCGAGCTGCAACCGGAGTTCTTCTGCGAGGTGTCCCCGGAACTTGCCGCGGAGCGGGGTCTGGAGCACACCGGGTGGGCGACGATCGTCAGCGCGCGTGGCGTGATCGAGGCACGGGTGCTGGTCACCGACCGCATGACGCCGCTCACCGTGCACGGGCGCACGCTGCACCAGGTGGGCCTCCCTTATCACTGGGGCCCCAACGGCTACAGCACCGGGGACGCGGCCAACGAGCTGCTGCATCTCTCCCTGGACCCGAACACCCATATCCAGGAGACGAAGGCGTTCGCCGTCGACATCCGCCCGGGCCGCCGGCCCCGGGGCCCGGCCTCCGCAGAGCTGGTGCGGGCGTACCGGACGCGGGCGGGCATCGACGAGCACACGGGCACGGAGCCGTGACGCGGCGGTTACCCGGGCTGGGGGGAGCGGACCGGCGAGTGGGTCACTTCAGCACGAGGGAATGCGTCCCGCGTGGCACCAGTTCCCCCACCACCGGCGCTCCCGGCACCTTGCCGGCGACGAGGAGACCCCCGGAGGTCTGCGCGTCGGCCAGCAGCAGCCGGGTGTCGGCGTCCGTGCGCCCGAAGTCGGTGTGCGGCGCGACCCATTCGAGGTTGCGCCGGGTGCCGCCGCTGACGTAGCCGTCCCGTACGGCCTCCCGGGCGCCGTCCAGGTAGGGCACGGCGGCGGTGTCGACCACGGCGGTGACGCCGGAGGCACGGGCCAGCTTGTGCAGATGGCCGAGGAAGCCGAACCCGGTGACGTCGGTGGCACAGGTGGCCCCGGCGGCCAGCGCGGCTTCGGAGGCCTCACGGTTCAGGGCCGCCATCGTGGCGACGGCCTGCTCGAACCGCTCTCCGGTGGCCTTGTGCCGGTTGTTCAGGACGCCGAGGCCCAGCGGTTTGGTCAGTGACAGGGGCAGCCCGGGGCGGCCGGCGTCGTTGCGCAGGAGCCGCCCGGGATCGGCGACACCGGTGACGGCCATGCCGTACTTGGGTTCCGGGTCGTCGACGCTGTGTCCGCCGCCGACGTGGCAGCCCGCCTCCGTGGCGACGTCCAGTCCCCCGCGCAGCACCTCACGGGCCAGGCCGAACGGGAGCCGGTCGCGCGGCCAGGCCAGGAGGTTGACGGCGAGCAGGGGCCGGCCGCCCATGGCGTACACGTCGGACAGGGCGTTGGCGGCGGCGATGCGCCCCCAGTCGTAGGGATCGTCCACGACCGGGGTGAAGAAGTCGGCCGTGCAGACGACCGCCGTTCCCCGGTGCCCGACCACGGCGGCGTCGTCCCCGGTGGCGAGCCCGACGAGCAGCGGGGTGTCGCCCCCGGCGAGCGGCGGCGCGGTGAGCCCGGCGACCAGCTCCTCCAGCTCCCCGGGCGGGATCTTGCAGGCGCAGCCGCCGCCGTGGGCGAACTGCGTGAGCCGTACGGGCGCTCGGCGGGTCGGTCGTGTCATGCCGGTCTCCTGGGGCAGTAGCCTGGCGGGCGGTGGAGGCGTGTGGGTGCCTGGTGGCCCTCCCGGTCTTCAAAACCGAGGTGCCCGGGGATCTCGGGCAGGCAGGTTCGATTCCTGTCCGCCTCCGTTCACCGTGTCCGTACGGCACCGCCGGCGCTGGTCGTCGACGCGCTCGGTCCAGCCCCGGGCGTCCAGGAACTCCAGCAGTGGTACGGCCACCCGGCGTGTGGTGTCGAGCGCGCGCCGTGCCTCGCTGAGCGTGAACGGTTGCGGCAGGGCGCGCAGCACGGCGGCGGCCTCGGCGTCCGCGCCGGGCAGCAGCACGATCCCTTCGGCGACGCGCAGCAGGGCACCGCCGGCCACCGCGGCGGCCAACGTCTTGCGGTCGAGGCCCAGTGCGCCGAGCCGGCCGGCCTCGGGTGCGCGGAACGGTGACCGGGCGAGGTCGCGGCGCACGGCTTCCACGGCCGCGCCGACGGGCGGGGGCAGGGCGGGCCGGAGGCTGTCGGAGGCGAACAGCCGGCCCTGCCGGGCGTGAAGTCGGGGCGTCGCTTCGGCCAGCGCGTCGACCAGGACGCGGTCGGGCAGGCCGAGCAGACGGCGGGCCGCCTCGGCGGGCAGCCCGGGCTCGAGCGGATGTGCGCGGGCGTGTCGTTCGACCTCGGCTGCCAACCGCTCCCCGAGGGTCTTCCAGTACGCAGCGTCGGCCAGCCAGTCCTTTGCGACGGGTTCGACGGGTGCCGGGACGCCCATCGCCCGGAGGTCGGCGCTCCGGATCAGCTTGCGCCGGCGCAGCTCCGCGGCGCCTTCGGGGCGGCCGGTCAGGCCGGCGAGTTCGGCCGCGCGGGCCCGGCCGGCGCCGCGCCGGGTCAGCCGGGGCGGCCGTACGTCGAGGATGGTGACCCCGCAGGGCATGCGGCTCCCGCCGGGTTCACGCAGCACCGCGCGGTCGCCGACCCGCAGCGGCAGTCCCCGGCCCAGGGTGAGCCGGGCGGTGTCCTCGCCGAGCGGACGGACGGCCACCGGTACGGCGGCGGTGCCGATGTGCAGGGTGACGGAGCGGGGCAGGCCAGCCACCGGTTCGCCGGTGATCCGGACGTCGATCAGCTCGGTGGACAGCCAGCGGTCCGGGGTCAGCAGGACCTTCCCGCGGCACAGGCAGTCGTCCCCGGGACCGTGCACGTTGACGGCCACCCGGGCCACCCCGCTGACGGCTGTCCGCTCCTCGTGCAGGCTCTGCAGCCCGCGCACCCGGAGCACGGCCCCGCCGTCCCCGGTGACGAGCCGGTCGCCGACCCGCAGTGTGCCCGCCCCGAGGGTGCCGGTCACCACGGTGCCGTGACCGCGGACGGTGAAGGACCGGTCGAGCCACAGGCGGACATCGGCATCGACGTCGGGCACGGGCAACCCGTCCGCCAACCGGGCCAGTTCACCGCGCAGCTCGTCCAGGCCCGCGCCGGTGACCGCGCTGACCGCGACCGACGGCACCTTGCCGAGGGAGGTCCCGGCCAGACGCTCGACGGCGTCGGCGCGTGCGGGCTCGGGGTCCGCGAGGTCGCCGCGGGTCACCGCGAGGACGGCGTGCCGGACGCCGAGTGCGTCGAGGATCGCCAGGTGCTCCTGCGACTGGGGCTGCCAGCCCTGGTCGGCGGCGACCACGAACAGCACGGCGGGTACGGGTCCGACACCGGCCAGCATGGTCGCGACGAACCGCTCGTGCCCGGGTACGTCCACGAAGGCGAGGTGTTCTCCGTCCGGGCCCAGCCTGGTCCATACGAAGCCCAGGTCGAGGGTCAGGCCCCGGCGGCGCTCCTCCTCGTAGCGGTCCGGCTCCATGCCGGTGAGGGCGCGGACCAGAGCCGACTTGCCGTGGTCGACGTGCCCGGCGGTGGCGAGGACGCGCATCGCGCCTACCTCTCCGCAGCGGTCGGGGCCGGCCGCTCGCCGTCTCCCGGCCCCGCTGTGCGGACGGCCTGCGCGAGCAGTTCGTCGTCCTCCTCCGGCACCGCCCGCAGGTCCAGCAGGCAGCGGCCCGCCTCCAGGCGTCCGACGACCGGGATGCGGCTGGTGCGGAGCGCGGCGGCGTACGGCTCGGGCAGCGAGAGTGCCGCGCTGGGCAGAGCGACCCCGGGCGCGCCTCCGCCGCCGACCGTGGCGGTGCACTCCACGGCCCGGACGTCGATGCCGTCGGCGGCGAGGTCGCCCGCGAGCCGGTCGGCGCGGGTCAGCAGACGGGCCGGGTCGGTGGTGAGGGCGAGGGCGGTCGGGGTGGGCGGGCCGGTGAGCGTGGCCTCGAGGGCGGCCAGGGTCAGCTTGTCGACGCGCAGGGCGCGGGCCAGCGGGTGCCGGGCGAGGCTGCGGACCAGGTCCCGGTCTCCGAGCAGGAGTCCGCACTGGGGTCCGCCGAGCAGTTTGTCGCCGCTCGCGGTGACGAGCGCGGCGCCCGCGCGGAGCTGGGTGTCGGCGTCGGGTTCCTCGGGCAGGGCCGGGTGCGGCGCGAGCAGCCCGGAGCCGATGTCGGCGACGACCGGGACGCCGAGGCCGGCGAGTTCGGCTACCTCGGCCGCCCGCGTGAAGCCGGTGATGCGGAAGTTGGACGGGTGCACTTTCAGTACGAACCCGGTGTCCGGGCCGATCACGCCGGCGTAGTCGGCGGCGGTCGTGCGGTTGGTCGTACCGACCTCACGGAGCCGCGCGCCGGTGGAGACGAGCAGGTCGGGCAGCCGGAAGCCGTCGCCGATCTCCACCATCTCGCCCCGGCTGACGATGATCTCCCTGCCTGCCGCGAGCGCGGTGGCGGCGAGCACCAGCGCGGCGGCGCCGTTGTTGACGACGTGCACGGCACCGGCGGCCGGGACCCGCTCGTGCAGCGCGGCGAGGGCGGAGCGTCCCCGGCGGGCCCGTACACCGGTGGCCAGGTCGAGTTCGACGTCCGTGGGTCCGGCGGCCTCCTGGACGGCCTGCCGGGCGGCGGCCGACAGCGGGGCCCGGCCGAGGTTGGTGTGCAGCAGCACGCCGGTGGCGTTGATCACCGGGCACAGGCCGCCGGCGGTGGCGGGCAGCAGGGCGAGGGCCGTCTCGGACACCTGGTCGGGTGCGATGCTCCCTTCCCGGGCCTGCTGCTGTGCCTGACGGACGGCGGCCTTCACCACCCGCGCGCCCAGCCGGTCGACGGCCGCGGACAGGCGGGGCTCGCGCAGGAGCAGGTCGGTGCGCGGGATACGGCGGCGCACGTCGCCGCCGTCGTCCGGAGACCGTACTGTGCCCCCGGCTCGGCAGCGTCCCGGGCCGCCGGACGCGGGGCCGGCCGCCCCGCGCTTCTCATCCGCCGCGCCAGCCGTCCGCGGTGCCACCCGCTGCTCCATGCCGCGCCTGTCCCTCCGGTCCGGGCTCCTTGCCCGTACGGGCTCCGCCCATCGTCTCCCAGTGCCCAGGACCGGCCGTCCGACACGCCGGACGGACTCGGCGCCGGCCCCGCCCGGGTACCTGCCGCCGCATGAGCGACCGCGGCCGGCACGAGACCGCCACGGACGCGGAGCGGGCCGCACAGCGGCGGCACGCGGCAGAGCGCGGGGGTGCCGCCGCCCAGCCTTCCGAGTACCCGTATCCGGAGCGCCGGGCGGGGGGTCCGGGCCCGGCGCCGCATCAGCGGGCCGGGGCCGCCGCGGACACGCCGCCCGGTATCCCCGGGGGTGAGGGAACGACCGGCGGCGGCCGGTCCGGCTCCGCCGGCGACGACGAGTGAACCGGTCCGGCCGGTGACCCCCGGGGGATGGATCACCCGCACTGCCGTGCCGCGCGTCACGAGGACGGCTCCGAGGGACCATCGAGCCGGTCCGGACGCCTCACGGGCATGCCGCTGGGCGACGGCCGGTCGTCGGTGTCGTCGGTGCCCGCGTGCGGGCGGGGTGGCGGGGCGTCGCCCGCGGTGAGGTGTTCCAGCACCTCCACCAGCTCCTGGCAGGCCTTCTCCACCGAGCGCCGGGTGTTGCGCTGCTCGATGATCACGGCGGACAGCAGCAGCGCGGTCAGGGCCATCGCGCCGTTGAAGGCCTGCAGTTTCACCATGACCTCGATCCGGCTCAGCCCGGCGAAGGCCCCGACGCCGTCGGTCGCGGCCACGGTGGTCACGACGGACGTGAACAGCGCGCACAGGACACTGCCCACGAGCTGGAAGCGCAGGGCGGCCCAGATGATGAGCGGGTAGACGAGGAAGAGCATGCTGAGCGAGCTGTAGGCGGCCAGCGGTACGAGAAGGCAGGCGGCGACGGCCAGCGCGGTCGCCTCCTTCCAGCGGGTCGGCGGTGGTGGCCGGCGGGTCCCGTGGAGCAACAGCAGGAGCGGGGTGACGATCAGGACGCCCATCGCGTCCCCGACCCACCAGGCCAGCCAGACGGGCCAGAAGCTGTGGGCGGCCAGCCGGTCCGTGACGAACAGGAGGCCGACGCCGACGGTGGCGCTGATCAGCATGGCGGGCAGGGCGCCCAGGAACACCAGGGCGAGGCCGTCCCGCAGTCGGCTGAGGTCGTTGCGGAAGCGGGCCCGGCGCAGCAGGAGCACCGCGCACAGGGGTGCTGCGGTGTTGCCGACGAGGACGCCGAGCACGTCGAGGCGGGGGGTGGTGAGCGACAGCACGGCGAAGAAGGCGCCGAGGGTGATACCGGGCCAGCAGCGCAGGCCGAAGATGAGCAGGGCGGCGACGGCGACGCCGGTCGGCGGCCAGATGGGAGTGACGACGGCGCCCTCGACGGACAGCTCCCGCAGCAGGCCGAGCCGGCTCGCCGCGTAGTAGCAGGCCGTGACGGCCAGCACCTGGACGATGTAGCCGCCCGGCCGGCGCAGATCCTCGTAACCGACCACAGCAGCTATCTCACACCGGCGGCCCCGGGTCTGCGAGGCGGGAGACGGTGCCGTCCGGCCCTATGGCTGAATACCGGGCCGGCCGCCGAGGCCGTCGAGGCCCACGACGAGGACGGCGGCATCGTCCTCGTGTCCGACGCTCTCCGCGCCCTTGATCACGGCGGCGGCCAGGGCGCGGGCCTCCAGGCCGGCGACGGCGGCGATGCCCGCGAGGCGCACCACCTGGTCGAGCCCGTCCTCGATGTTCAGCGACGGCCCCTCCACCACGCCGTCGGTGACCAGGACGAAGACGCCGCCGGTGGTCAGCCGGTGGCGGGTGACCGGGTACTGCACCCCCTTCTCGATGCCGAGCGGCGGTCCTCCCTCGTCATCGGCGACGCCGGACTGACCGTCGGCTGTGGCCCACACGAAGGGGATGTGGCCGGCCCGTGCGCTCTCCAGTACTCCGGTGGCCGGTTCGAGCCGCATGAAGGTGCAGGTGGCGAACAGGTCGCTGCCCAGGGAGAGCAGCAGCTCGTTGGTGCGGGCGAGGAGTTCGCCGGGCTCGCCGGTGACGGAGGCGAGTGCGCGCAGGCCGGCCCTCACCTGGCCCATGAAGGCGGCGGCCTCGATGTTGTGCCCCTGGACGTCGCCGATGGACAGCCCGATCCGGCCGTCGGACATGGCGAAGGCGTCGTACCAGTCGCCGCCCACGTTGAGACCGAGGTTGGCCGGCGCGTACCGCACCGCCAGGCGCAGACCGGGCGCGGTGGGCAGGTCCCGGGGCAGCATGCCCCGCTGCAGGGCGATGGCCAGCTCGACCTGGGTGCGCTGCTGCTCCGCGCGCTGGCGCGCCTGGGCGGTGAGCGAACCGAGTCTGGCCAGCAGCTCGTCGCCTTCGTCCGTGGAGCGCTTGCGGGGCATCGATCACTTCCGGCGGGGCGGTGGCCCGCGGTGGACCGGCCGCCTGGACTTTCGGCACCGCCTAGATTTTACCCAGGGAGGATGATCTCGCCCCCTGCAGTGGCCGCAGCGCGGTCCCGGTCAGTGGACCTCGGAGTCGATACCGGTGATCACGGCGGGCCCCAGAGGTGCGCTCCCCTCATCGAGTCCCGCGTCCCACAGAGCGGAGACCGCGAGGCGGCGGGCCTCCTCCTCGGCATGCGGGCCGGTGTCCGCCTCGACGGTCAGGCGGAGGGTGAACGTGTTGTCCTCGTTGACGCTGAGCACGTCCAGGTCCTCGACGCTGCCCATCCGCGTGCCGTGGGGATCGGCGGGCCGGAGCGAGCGGGCCAGCCGGGTTCGGGTGTCCGCCGCGACCGCCGTGGTGAAGGTGCCGGGGACGCTGATCACGTAGGTCGTCATGACGATCCTTTCCTCGGGCCCCCTCGCCTACCCCGATTCACGGCCTTCGCACAGCGCTCTGCCCATCCGGGCGCCTCCGGACGGGGGACGTGCCCGCGCGCGCCGGCCGCCGGGCCCGCGCGCGGCAATGGGTGGGGGACGAGCGGTGCGGCCGTCGTCCGGTTCTCCCCCGACCTCGCCGAGAAGCCGCTCGCCGTCCACCCGGCGGTGGCTCACAGCGGGGAGTGGGCCACCGCCAGCACATAGGCGCCGAACAGCAGGGAGACCCCGGTGAGGGCGGCGTAGACGAGCACCGCCCGGGCCCGACGCAGGCGCCAGGTGCGCGCGAGTGCGCGCGCCATCGGAAGGAGCAGGGGGAAGGCCGGCAGGAGGAAACGCGGCTTGGAGGAGAAGGAACCCGAGCCGCCGACCACGAGCAGCATCAGGACCCCCGTGTAGACCACCAGGGCCAGCGGGGCCCGGTCCAGGCACAGCAGGGCGAACAGCAGGACGCCCGCCGCGACGATCACCAGGGCCGCCGGGTACACGAAGCCGCCGCCGTGCAGGAGCAGAGCCCTCAGGAAACGCAGCGAGCCCGCGCCGAAGTCGAAGCGGGAGTCCCAGGCGCGCTGCACCTCCAGGTAGCCGCCGAGCACGTCACCCGTCTGGCTGCCCACCCACAGCACATGGCCGAGCCAGCCCAGCGGCGTCAGTACCGCCCCGGCCCACAGGCTCGCCGGGACCCGGCCGCGCTGCCGCCACGCCTCGTGCGCGGCCGCGAGGGCGACGGCGACCGCCACCGCGAATCCGCTGGGCCGGGCCAGGCCCGCCAGCGCGGCCAGCGAACCCGCCCACAGCCAGCGGCCCTTGAGCACGCCGTACAGGGACCAGGCGGCGAGCGCGGCGAACAGCGACTCGGTGTAGGCGATGGTCAGTTCCACGGCATGGGGCAGTACGGCCCACAGGGCGACCAGCGCGGTGGCGACACCCCGCCCGTACAGGTGGTGGCCGATGGCGTAGGCGCCGTACGCGGCCGTGCCCGCCGCGGCCCAGGCGATGAGCATCGCGGCCTGGGCCGGGGTGACCGGCAGGACGGTGGTCAGCGCCCTGATGAGCGCCGGATACAGCGGAAAGAACGCCCAGTCGGTCTGGATGGCGCCCTTCGGGGTGATCCAGATCAGGTGGCCATAGCCCTGGGTGGCGATGTGCAGGTACCAGCGGGAGTCCCAGGAGTGCGCCAGGTTCCTGACGAGCGGGTGTCCCCTGAGGTCGTTCGTGAGGATCACCACGAGAATCCCGGCGAGCCGGACGGCCGCGAACAGGGCGAGGGCCGGGAGCGCGCCCTCGACGATCCCGCGCCGGACGAACGGTGGCAGGGCCGGTCGGCGGAGGGGACCCGAGGGGGCGGCCGGCTCGGGCCGGGGGACGGAAGAGGTGCTCACGGTTTTGACCTTGGGCAGGCCCGTTCGGACATGCAATCCGCGACCCGGGTTTCCTACGCACTTCCACCCTGATTCAGGAACGAGCCCAGGGACCGCGGCGGGATCCGGTGCTCCGGGCACCCCCGTGACGGACCCGCCGGATGATCGAAGTAGGGTGTGGTTACCATATGAGCGCTGCCTAGCTCGAAAGATAGATCTGTGACTGTCAACGACGACTCGTTCACCAACTGGAAGATCCGCGAGGAGATCGCGGAGTCGATGATCCCGCTCATCGGGAAGCTGCACCGCGAGCGGGACGTGACCGTCCTGCTGCACAGCCGCTCCTTGGTGAACAAGTCGGTGGTCAGCATCCTCAAGACGCACCGCTTCGCCCGGCAGATCGCCGGTGCGGAGCTGTCGGTCACCGAGACCATGCCGTACCTGAAGGCTCTGACCACCCTCGACCTCGGGCCCTCCCAGATCGACCTCGGCATGCTGGCCACCATGCACGCGGCCGACGACCGCGGCCTGAGCGTGGAGGAGTTCACCGCCGAGACCGTCGCCGGTGCCGCGGGCGCCAACAAGATCGAGCGCCGCGAGCCGCGCGACGTCGTCCTCTACGGCTTCGGCCGCATCGGGCGGCTCGTCGCCCGTCTGCTGATCGAGAAGGCCGGCTCCGGCAACGGCCTCCGGCTCCGTGCCATCGTGGTCCGCGGCGGCGGCGCCCAGGACATCGTCAAGCGCGCCTCGCTGCTGCGCCGCGACTCCATCCACGGCCAGTTCCAGGGCACGATCACCGTGGACGAGGACAGCAGCACGATCGTCGCCAACGGCAACGAGATCAAGGTGATCTACGCCGACGACCCGTCGTTCGTGGACTACACCGAGTACGGCATCCGCGACGCCATCCTCATCGACAACACCGGCAAGTGGCGCGACCGCGAGGGTCTGTCGAAGCACCTGCGCCCCGGCATCGACAAGGTCGTGCTGACCGCGCCGGGCAAGGGCGACGTCCCGAACATCGTGCACGGCGTCAACCACGACACCATCAAGCCGGACGAGCAGATCCTGTCCTGCGCCTCCTGCACCACCAACGCCATCGTCCCCCCGCTGAAGGCGATGGACGACGAGTACGGCGTCCTGCGCGGCCACGTGGAGACCGTTCACTCGTTCACCAACGACCAGAACCTGCTGGACAACTACCACAAGTCCGAGCGCCGTGGCCGCTCCGCGCCGCTCAACATGGTGATCACCGAGACCGGTGCCGCCTCCGCCGTCGCGAAGGCGCTGCCCGACCTCAAGGCCAAGATCAGCGGCAGCTCGATCCGCGTCCCGGTACCGGACGTCTCGATCGCGATCCTCAACCTCCAGCTGGCCCGCGAGACCACCCGCGAGGAGGTCCACGAGTACCTGCGCGAGGTGTCGCTGACCTCGCCGCTCAAGCGCCAGATCGACTTCACCACGGCGCCCGACGCGGTCTCCAGCGACTTCATCGGCTCGCGCCACGCCTCGATCGTGGACGCCGGCGCCCTCAAGGTCGACGGGGACAACGCGATCCTCTACCTCTGGTACGACAACGAGTTCGGCTACTCCTGCCAGGTCGTCCGGGTCGTCCAGCACGTCTCGGGCGTGGAGTACCCGACGTACCCGGCGACGGCGGTCTGACGGGTATCCGCTGCGGCATGCGGCCGCCGACCGGGGTTCCGGTCGGCGGCCGTTCTGCTGGGGCGCGTCCGGTCAGGCCGAGGCCGGCTTGGCGCACGCGCCCGCGGCGCACGCCGTGAGCCACTGGTCGAAGTCGGCGTCATAGCGGGTGCCGATGCCGTCGTGGTAGACGGCGTATCCGCCGGCGTAGTCACCGACACGGAAGCGGGCGAGCATGCGCTGGATGTCGTCGGGGTGCTTCTCGGTCATGTAGCGCACGGCGAGGTAGCCCCACGGGTAGGTGCGGGTCACGTCGCTGTTGTCGTAGGTGTTCTCGAACAGGGTGCTGAGCTTGTACGTGTGCTTCCCGGCCTCCTGGACCGCCCCCTCGTCGGCGAGGCCCCGGTAGCTGTAGGAGACGTACTCGGCGAGACCCTCGATCCACCACACGTCCGGCACGGAGATCTGCTGGGTGAAGGTGCCCTTCATGTCGTCGCGGGCGTCCAGGAAGTGCGTGTACTCGTGGTTGAGGTTCCAGATCCGAGCCACGAATCCGTCGTCGTAGTCCTTCTGGTACATGATCGAGGTGGCCTGGTTGGCCGGGTCCGACGGGTCGCCCTCCAGGGTCATGCCGCCGTTGTCGGTGCTGATGCCGTAGATGGCGCCGGCGTAGGTCTGGTAGTCGGCACGGCCGGCGAAGACGACGAGCTGGATGGTCGAGACGTACTGGCCCGGTATCGGGCCGTCGGCCTTCACCAGCGAGCGGAAGGAGGCGTCCTGGCGGAGGACGCTCGCGCAGGCCGCGTCGAAGTCGGCGGCGGTCAGGGACTGGGCGCGGATGGTGACGTGCGCGTCGCAGCGGTGGACGGTGGGCAGGACAACCTTGGTGAGCTTGTCCGGCAGGTCACAGACGTCGTAGTACGAGCAGTTGGCGCTGTCGTAGTAGTTCGCCTGCGTGGCCACGGCCACCCAGAGGCCGGCCGTCGGGCCGTCGATCTCCGTCTCGTCCAGCAGGTCCTTGGTCAACGGACGTACGGTGTCCCGCAGTCCCGGGTGCTCGACGTAACGGGCCACGTTCATTCCCGCGTTGGAGTCCAGGAACGCCAGGTCCGTGCCGAGCTGGTCCGTGTTGGCCAGCGCGAAGTCGTACAGGGTGTCGATGATGCGCGGGTCGGCCTCGACCGCCTTCACGTACTCCGGGTTCCAGTTGCCGCGCCACAGAGGCGTGTAGACGTCGTTGACGGCCCTGATCATGCTGTCGACGGAGTCGTAGGAGCTGTCGTAGCTGTTCAGCAGCCGCCGG
The DNA here is from genome assembly GCF_040613075.1 of Streptomyces sp. NPDC006314. NCBI lineage: Bacteria > Bacillati > Actinomycetota > Actinomycetes > Kitasatosporales > Streptomycetaceae > Streptomyces > Streptomyces sp. NPDC006314. Next base: position 196,709 of record NZ_JBEXRL010000013.1, read on the forward strand.
TACACGTACAGGTAGCGGTTCTGCTGGTCGGCGCTGTCGGTGAGGATGACCGTCTCGCCGAGGATGTCGCCGTTGGCCGCGCTGACGTCACGCGAGTGGGAGCGGCCGAAGAAGGTGTCGAGGCCGGCGGTGACGGCGGTGGTGAGCCGGGAGGTGTACGCGCCCACGTCACCGGAGTGGTTGAACTGCACGTAGTAGCCGGCGCGCAGGAACAGCACCAGCTGCTCCAGGCTTCCGGAGTTGTCACCGCGGTACTGGCCGGCCGTGCTCTTGAACGCGTTCGCCACGGTCAGCATCTGGGGCTGGCGGAAGATGTCGCGGGCGTCCTTGCCGGTGACCGAGAAGAGGGTGTTGACGCAGTCCGTGGACGAGGCCTTCACGAAGGAGACGAGGGCGGATCCGGTGCGGCTACCGAAGTCGGCCGGGGTGCAGGAGGCCGCCTTGGCGTTGCGTCCGGCGTGCCGAAAGCGCGTCAGCGTCGTTTGTCGCGGGGGAAGTTGGGCCGGGCTGAGTCGCCGGGCCTGGCTCGCGGGGCGCTCGGTGGCCGTGGTGGTCGCACCGGTGGGCGACGGCGGGGGAACGGCCTTGCGGGGTACGGCTATGGCCGTGCCGGTGTGCGGCTGAGGTGCTGCCAGAGCCGGTGCGGACAGCAGGCCGGTTATGGTGACGCAGACGGCGGCGGCGCCGGCCATGCGTCTGGCCGTCCGGCCGGACCCGCGCCCGGGCAGCGCGAAGCGATAGCGCATCTGGATTCCTCCACGAAAGGATGCGCCTCTGTGGGGTGTTGAGGCGTGTGACGCACTGTCCCAGCGGGCCACCCGCCCCAACAATGGTGTGTGACATAGCACATGACACACACCGCTCATAACATCGCGGTCCGCCTTCGGCGTGGCCCTACGCCCCGGCGACGCTCCAGGTCCGCGAGGCCCAGGTCCGCAGGTGCGGAGCCTGGGCGACGAGATCGCGGTACGCGGCGGTGGCGGACTGGAACACCGTCTCCACCACGTCGTCGGTGACGGTCTCGGGGCGCCATGCCAGCACATAACGGCACCACAGCGGGGAGCCGGCCAGGGGCTTGACGACGACGTGCGGAATCGGCCGCAGCGTCGGCTGCACGAGCGACACGCCGAGGCCGTCGGCGATCATGCTCTGCAGCTGGGTCTGGTCGCCGAGGAACTCATGAACGGTGACCGGGGTGAACCCGGCCGTCTTGCAGGCGTCGTAGAACACCCCGGGCCAGCCCGCGCCGTCGTCCGGGGTCACGAACCACGCGTCCTCGGCCAGATCCGCGAGCTGTACCTGGGCGCACTGCCGGAGCCGGTGCCGGGAGGGCAGGGCGACGAACGTCGGCTCGGTGACGATGCCCCGGTGCCGCACGGCGCTCGAGTGGCGCAGCTCCATGCCCGGGTAGTCGGCGGCGATGGCGATGTCCGCCGCGCCCTCCTCCAGGAGTTCCACGATCCGCGAGGAGGCGTAGACGCTGGTCACCGCGAGGGACAGTTCCGGCAGCCGGGTGCGGACGCGGGAGACCGTGCCGGAGAGCATGGGCGAGTTGGTCGCGGCCACGCGCAGGCTACGGTGGGGCCGCTCGGCCGCCGGGCGGTGGCCGATGGCATCGGCTCGGGCCAGGACGTCGCGGGCCTGGGCGACCACCTCGGCGCCGTAGCGGGTCGGGCGCACCCCGCTCGTGCCCCGTTCGAAGAGCGGCTCGCCCAGGTGGCTCTCGATGCGCCGCAGCTGGGTGCTGACGGCCGGCTGCGAATACCCGAGCTGCGCGGCGGCGCGGCCCACGCTGCCCGCGTCGGCGATCGCGCACAGCACCCGCAGGTGCCGAAGCTCCAGCTCCATCCGTCCACTCCCCGTTTCGTCCCACGGCCGGTCGCCCGAGAGCGCGCGCCACTCGTGGAACCGGTGCTCACAGCCACCGCCGGCCGAGGTCGCGGCCGGCGGACCGAAGCGTTCCATTGTGCCCTCGTACGCACAAGTCGCGGGTGCGCCGTCCTGCGCGTACACGCTGTGCCCACCCTGCGTCCGGGCGCCGGTACGCGGGTGCGCCGTTACGCGGGTGCGGGTGCGCCGGTACGCCGGTACGCCGGTACGCCGAGTCGAACGGGCGCGGGATACGGGTCGCCCGGGAACCGGCGCGGCGCACTGGACCCGACGTCCTGGGCGCCGACCGGGGAGGCACTGCCGACGGCCGCGGTGCGGTGAGGGAGGCGCAGCAGGGCAGTGAGGGAGTGCCGCGGGGGGGGTGAGGGATGCCGCAGGGCGGTGAGGGAGTGCCGCGGGGGGGGGGTGAGGGATGCCGCAGGGCGGTGAGGGAGTGCCGCGGGGGGGGTGAGGGAGTGCCGCAGGGCGGGCACCGGTGCCGTGCCGGGGGGCGGCAAGCTCAGCTGCCGGCCCTCGATGACGGCCCGGCAAGCCGGCTGCCTTCCTCGGCGACTGCCCAGCAATCCGCAGGCCCCCTCAATGACGATCCGGCAAACCCGGCCGCCCCCCTCAGTAGCCGCCCGACGAGCCGACTGCTTTCCTGAAGGGCGGCACGACGAGTTCAGCCCCCTCAGTGGACAAGTCCGGTTGCCCCCTCAGAGAGGGCCCGGTGGATCCGGCCGCCCCCGCAGAAACGGACCGCCGAGCCCGGCCGCCCTCCTCAGGACGGCCCGGCAAGCCGGCTGCCGCTGTCAGTGGCGGCCCAGCACCTCCGCGACGCGGAGGAAGCCGTCCGTGCCGTGCCCGAGACCGATGACCCGGCGGGCCATGCCCTCCACCGCCCGCATCACTCCCGCGTCGATACCGTGGGCCTCGGAGACGGCGACGACATGGGCCATGGTCGAGGCGGCCGAGGTGATGGGGTTGATCTCCCCGGAGTAGCTGCCGCTGTCGGCGTCCTCCGCGAACTCAGCGAAGAACGGCGGCAGGATCGCGCCGATGCCCTGGGCGAAAGGTGCCAGTTCCCGGGCGGTGACACCCTCGGCCCGGGCGACCGCCACGGCGTGCGCGTAGCCCCCCATCGCGGTCCAGAAGATGTCGAGCAGGGCGATGTCGAACGTGGCGGCCCGCCCGATCTCCTCACCCAGGTGGGTGTGCGTCCCACCCAGCGCCTCCAGCACGGACCGGCACTCCTCGTACAGGGCCTTGGGTCCGCTGTGCAGGAAGACGGTTTTTGGTGTGCCGATGCTGGGGGCCGGTGTCATGATCGCGCCGTCCAGGTAGCCGACGCCGTGCGTGGCCGCCCAGTCCGCCGTGGTGCGGGCGCGGTCCGGGGTGTCGGCGGTCAGGTTCACGATGGTACGGCCCTTCAGCGCCCGGGCGACGGGGTCCGGCCGCAGTACGGCGTCGGCGGCGTCGTAGTTCACCACGCAGACGACGACCACGTCACCCGCGGCGACGGCTTCCCCGGCCGATCCGGCGCCGGCCGCTCCCTGCGCGATCAGCTCACCGTCCTTTCCGGGTGTGCGGTTCCAGACGGTGGTCCGCAGCCCCGCCTTCAGGAAGGCGCCTGCGAGCGAGCGGCCCATCGGACCGAGGCCGAGCACCGTGACGGCAGGAAGATTCGCGGATGTGGACATGTTTGAACTCCCGTACGTGTGAAGGAAAAAGCGGCCGAACGGCCGGTGGAGAAGCGAAGAGGTCGCCGATGACGCGCAGCCGTGCCCTGGACCCCGACGTCTGCGGAGTGACCGCCGCGATCGCCGTGATCGACGGCAAGTGGAAGACATCCCTGCTGTGGGTGCTGGAGTCCGGCGCGCACCGGCCCGGCGCACTGCGCCGTCGGCTGCCGGGGCTGAGCGAGAAGGTGCTGACTCAGGCGCTGCGTGAGATGGAGGAGGACGGCTTGGTCCACCGGGAGGTGCACGATGTGCTGCCGCCGAAGACCGTGTACTCACTGACCGACTTCGGCCGCGACCTCGCCGATGCCCTGGGCCCCCTGTCCGACTGGGGCCACCGCCGTCTGGAACAGCTCCGCGAGCGCGGGGCGGCACGCGAAGCGGCATCCTGAGACACGCTCACCGTCACCTCCCGTCCCGTTTCCGGCAGCCCCTGACCTCGTGGAACAGCCTCTCCCGGCCAACCGATCACTGCCAAGTACCCACAAAAAAGTGGGTATCCGGGAGAGCCCGGCACCGCCGGACGAGCCATGCGGAGAGGGCAAGGCGCCGCTGACGGTTCCCGCGCGGGCACATGGCGCCACCAGGCCGCCGAGCCGTCCGCGACGACCAGGCACCGTACGGGCACGCCCTGCTCGGCGAGCCGGGCCTCGCGCGCTCGCGGGCCGCCGGGCTGGACTTCGACGGGGTGTTCCAGCGGGCGGTCGCCCTGCTGGTCGCACGGCGCAGCGCACTTGCCTGGCTACAGAAGTTCGTCGTTTGCCTAAAGGCTTTAGGAACTGCCATAATCCCTTACGGCCGATGGGAGGGTGCTTATGGGCCGCGCAGGCCTGACCACGGAACGCCTGGTCCGTGCGGGTGCCGAGCTGGCGGACGAGGTCGGGTTCGACCAGGTGACGGTGTCGGCGCTGGCCCGGCGGTTCGACGTCAAGGTCGCGAGTCTTTACTCGCACCTGAAGAGCTCCCGGGACCTGAAGACGCGGATCGCGCTGCTCGCCCTGGAGGAGCTGGCCGACCGCGCCGCCGACGCGCTCGCAGGGCGGGCCGGCAAGGACGCCCTCAGCGCCTTCGCGAACGTCTACCGCGACTACGCTCGCGAGCACCCCGGCCGCTATGCGGCGGCCCGCCACCCGCTGGACCCTGGGATGGCGGCAGCGAGCGCGGGCGGCCGGCACGCGCAGATGACCCGGGCGATCCTGCGCGGCTACGACCTGTCCGAGCCGGACGAGACCCATGCGGTCCGCCTCCTCGGCAGCGTCTTCCACGGCTACGTGAGCCTGGAGACGGCCGGCGGGTTCGGCCACAGCGCCCCCGACTCGCAGGAGTCGTGGACCCGGATCCTGGACGCCCTCGACGCCCTGCTGCGCAACTGGCCCGGCCCCTGACACCACTCCCCCGGAGACACGGCCCACCATGCACACCACGCCCCTCACCCCTGAGCTGATCCGCGGCGCCCTCGACCTGGAACGCACCGCCCACGGCCTGCTGCCGCACCGGCTGCCCGCACGGGCCCGCGCCCAGTGCGCCGACCCGCAGCTGGCCCTGGCCGAGTCCCAGCCCTCCGGAGTACGACTGGCCTTCCGCACCCGCGCGACCGCCGTGGAACTGGACACCCTGCCGACCAAGCGGGTCTACGTGGGCGCACCACCCCGCCCGGACGGCCTCTACGAGCTGCTCGTGGACGGACGCCCGGCCGGCAGCGCCACGGTCACCGGCGGCAACACCCTCACGATCGACATGACCACCGGTGCCGCCGAGCACCGGCCCGGCCCGGTCGGCACCCTGCGCTTCACCGGCCTGCCCGACGCCGCCAAGGACGTGGAGATCTGGCTGCCGCACAACGAGACGACCGAACTCGTCGCGCTGCGCACCGACGCACCCGTGGAGCCCGTACCGGACCGGGGCCTCAAGGTGTGGCTGCACCACGGAAGTTCCATCAGCCACGGCTCCGACGCGGCAAGCCCCACCACCACCTGGCCGGCGCGCGCCGCGTCCCTCGGCGGGGTGGAGCTGATCAACCTGGGGCTGAGCGGCGGCGCCCTGCTCGACCCGTTCACCGCTCGCGCGTTGCGCGACACCCCCGCCGACCTGATCAGCGTCAAGCCGGGCATCAACCTGGTCAACACCGACCTGATGCGGCTGCGCGCCTTCGGCCCCGCCGTCCACGGCTTCCTCGACACCGTCCGCGAGGGGCATCCCGACACCCCGCTGCTCGTCGTCTCACCGATCCTGTGCCCCCTCCACGAGGACACTCCGGGTCCCACCCTCCCGGACCTCGCCGCCCTGAGCGAGGGGCGGTTGCGGTTCCGGGCCGCTGGCGACCCGGCGGACAAGGCGGCCGGGAAACTCACCCTGGGTGTCATCCGGGAGGAGCTGTGCCGGATCGTGCGCGAGCGGGCCGCCGACGACCCGCGCCTGCACTACCTCGACGGCCGTGAGCTGTACGGCGAGGCCGACTTCGGCGAGCTGCCGCTGCCCGACGACCTGCACCCGGACGCCGCCGCGCACCGCCGGATCGGCGAACGGTTCGCGGCGCTGGCCTTCGCCGCGGGCGGCCCCTTCGCCGACCGCGCGGCCTGAGCCGTACGCGACGGATCACACCAGGTGGGCGAAGACCACCAGGTTCTCGGTGTAGTCCCGCACCGAGTGGTCGTAATCCCCGGCGCAGGTGATCAGCCGGACCTCCGGGCGCGTCGTGTCGGCGTACACCCGCTTGCTGGGGAAGTCGTCCTTGGCGAAGGACTCGGCGCTGTCCACCACGAACTCCGCCGTCCGCCCGTCGGCCCGCTTCACGGAGAACCTGTCGCCGCGCTCGAGTGCTTCCAGGCCGGCGAAGACGGCGGCGGAGGTCGTCGTGTCGACGTGCCCGGCGATGATCGAGGTGCCCTGCTCACCGGGCGAGGCGCCTTTGGCGTACCAGCCGACGAGATTGGTGTCGCCCGCCGGCGGGGGCTGGAGCTGGCCCGAGGGCCCGATCGCCAGGGACGTGAACGGCGCGTCCACCGAGATCTTGGGGATGAGCAGGCGGGTCGGTGCGGAGCGGGGCAGCGCCTTGCCGACCTGCTGCGGCTCGGTCTGTGCGGCGGCGGTCGCCCTCGAGGCGTGGGACGCGCCCGACGCGTCACCGGACCCGTGGTGGCCGCCGAACATGCTGACGGCGAGGACGGCGAGCGCCACGCCCCACAGCGCCAGCCGCCCACCGCGGCCGGAATCCGGCTCGGCCGGTGCCGGTTCGGCGGGGGTCGGGGAGGACGGATCTGCTGCCATCGGACATCACCTCACTCGGGCACGGCAGCACCGGGGATCGGGACGGGGGGCAGGGCGCCGGAACCGGCGTCCTGGGCGTCTCGCAGGTGGCGCGGGCCGCCGACACGGTGGACGCGCCGACGGCGCCCGCAGCCCCTGGAACGTGCCGCCCCGTCAGGACGCCGGCGCGGCGGCCTTCTTCCGGCGCAGTGCGTACATGCCGGTGGCGCCTACGGCGAGCACGGCCAGTCCGCCCGCGGTGACACCGGGAGTGGCGAGCGCGCCGCCACCGGTGTGCATGCCACCGTGCGGCTTCTCCTTCTCCTGGTCGTCGCCCCACTCGTCCTTGCCACGGCCGCTGTCGTGCCCCTTCTCCTTCTCCTTCTCCTCGTCGTCGCCCCACTCGTCCTTGCCACGGCCGCTGTCGTGTCCCTTCTCCTTGTAGCCGTCGTCGTGACCGGAGCCCGAGCCCCAGTCGTCGCCCCGCAGCACCGTGGCGAGTGCTCCGCCACCCGTGTGCATTCCGCCGCGCGGCTCGTCGCGTCCGCCGTCGTCGTCGTGCTCCTTGCCGTAGTCCTTGTCGTGGTCCCTGCCGGAGCCCTTGTCGTGGTCGCCGTCGGAGTCGTGGTCCCGGCTGTAGGACGAGTCGTCACGGCCTCCGTCGTCGCCGCCGTGGGAGGCGAACGCGGCGCCCGGCGTGGTGACGGCGAGGGCAGCGGTGGCGGCCGCCGTGGCCAGAAGCATGCGTGCAGAACGCATAGTGATGTCCTTCCGACGTGGCCGGGCAGCGGATACCTCATCAGCTGGAAAGACCCGGCCTCGACATGAACCACCGTCAGTGAGGGCCACGCCTCCCACCATTCGAGCCACCCAGCCGGGGCACCGCACCACCCATCTGACCCAGCGCGCCCGCCCTGCGCCCCCTCGTCCGGGCGTACCAGCGGGTGCACGGGGCCGTCCTTCGAGGCTGCTGCAATGACTTGCTTGTGCAAGTAATAATCAGGAGGCTATTGCATCCCTTACCTCCCCTTCTCGGGATGCGGAGCTCCGCCATGCCTCGCCTTGTACCGACACCGGTCCGCAGCGTGTCCTCGCCCTCTCGAACCTCGTGTTCACCATCGGCAGCGGGCTGTATCTGACCGCGGGAGTGCTGTACTTCACCGAGGCGGTGGACCTGCCCGCCGGCAAGGTCGGTCTCGGGCTCGGCATCGCCGGGTGCGTCGCGCTGGCACTGGGCATCGCCGGCGGTCATCTCGCGGACCGGCGTGGGGCGCGGGGTGTCTACGCGGGCACGCTGGGAGTGCAGGCGCTGGCGACGGCCGCCTTCACGCTGGCGCACGGCTTCTGGTCGTTCGTGCTCGTGGTGTCGGTGGCGCTGGGGGCGAAGGGGGCGGGGGTGGCCGCGCGCAGTCCGCTCATCCGGCATTACGGCGGCGAGTTGTGGCACGCGGCCGCCGGGTTCGAGGTGTCGTTCGCGCTCGCCCCGGACCACGCCACGGGCCAGTACCTCGGGGTGTTCGGGCTGGGCGCCGGCCTCGCCGAGGCGTTCGGCCCGGGGCTGCTGATCGCGCTGCGCATCACCTGGGGCGGCCGGGCTGGTACGTCGTGGGCGTCCTGTTCGCCGTGACGGGCCTCCTCGCGCCGCCCGCGGTGAACCGGGCACAACGCCGGGAACCCGGGCGGCGCGCACCCGGTCCGGCTGTGGAGCGGGTACGGGCCTCGGCCTGACCCTGCCACCCGGCGGAGCCGGCGTAGCCCTTCCGGGGCGGTCGAGTCGTACGACGATGCGGGCAGCCCTAGCCTGGATCCCACACTCCATCAGATTCCGGCGTCGCCCAGCGGACCGCTCGCCGGGAGGGAGCCGCCCCATGCCCGAGACCACCCCGCTGAGACGAGGTGGCCGCCGACTGCTCACGGCGTCCGTCGGCGCCCTGATCGCCATGACCGCCGTGGCCGGACCGGCCCGTGCCGACGTGGGGGACACGACGGAGTATCCGATCACCACCGCGGCCGACAGTATCCCCGCCGGCATCACCTCCGGTCCGGACCACGCCCTGTGGTTCGCGGAGAACGGCGTGGGGCGGATCGGCCGGGTGGCGGTCGACGGCACCGTCACCGACTTCCCGACCGGCCCGGACACCGGTCCGATCGGGATCACCCAGGGACCCGACGGGGCTCTGTGGTTCACCGAGGCCACCGCCGGGAGGATCGGCCGCATCACCCCGTCCGGCCGGCTCACCGAGTTCCCGATCCCGACGGCCGCCAGCGGCCCGGCCGGGATCGCGCTCGGCCCGGACCGGGCGGTGTGGTTCACGGAGTCGAACGGCAACAGGATCGGCCGCATCACGACCTCGGGCCGGTTCTCGGAGTATCCGCTGCCCACGTCGAACGCCCACCCGTACTCCATCGCGGCGGGCGCGGACGGCGCCCTGTGGTTCACCGAACTGAGCAGCCGCAAGGTCGGGCGGATCAGCACCTCCGGCAGGATCACCGAGTTCCCGCTGCCCGGTGACTCCGACTTCCCCGACGACATCGCCGCCGGGCCGGGCGGCATGTGGCTCACCCCGTCCGGTGCGCACTCGGTCGACCGGGTCGCCTACAGCGGTCGCGTCACCCGGTTCACGCTGCCCGATCCGGACAGCCTCCCGAGCGGCATCACACGCGGGCCCGACGGCCTGGTCTGGTACGCCGACCAGGCCGGCCGCGTCGGCAGGATCTCCCCGGACGGCAAGGTCACCACCTTCCCGGTCCCGGGCGGCGCCGACAAGGGCCCCTTCCGCGTCACACCGGGCCCCGACCGCGCGGTGTGGTTCACCGAACTGTTCGGCAACGCCATCGGCCGCGTCCAGGCGCTCCCCCGGTAGGCCCGGACACCGCATCGGAATCTCCTCACACCCCTTGTTATGACCGCCGTCATAACGCAGGCTGGTGCCGACAGCACGGCAGGCCTGGTCGGTGGGAGGAAGCGGTGGCGCACGGGATGGCGCGGGCGTTGTGGGAGCGGTACGAGCCGGTGCACGATCTCGTGTACTTCGCCCCGGAGGCGCATCGGGCGGCGGACACGCTGGGGTTGCGCGGCTTCTGGATGGGGTACTTCGCGCTGCGCGCCGCGCCGCTCGGCGCTGTCTCCCCGTCCGTGGTGACCAGCTCTTTCTACGTCTTCCACCCCGCCCGGGTGGCCCGGGCACTGCCGGACGCCTGGGGGTACGCGACTCCGGCGGAGGTACTGGCGGCGCGCCGCGAGGCCATGGACGCGGCGATGACGGGTCTGTTCGGACCGGACGTCGTCGGCTCGGCCGAGTTCGCCGAGGCCGCGGACCTCGCATGGCAGGCCGCGGCGGCCGCGGACACCACGGGCCGGGTGCTGGCCGCCGCCAACCAGGTGCTGGAGCGCCCGGAGCGGCCCGCCGCGCGTCTGTGGCAGGCCCTCACGACCCTTCGCGAGCACCGGGGGGACGGGCATGTCGCGGTGCTGGTGAGCCAGGGGCTCGGGCCGGTCGACGCCATGGTGCTCAAGGCGGCGGCCGGCGAGTCCGACGGGTCGTTTCTGCGGGAGACGCGCAAATGGGAGCAGGCGGACTGGGCGGCGGCCGAGTCACGGCTGCGTGAGCGCGGCCGGCTCACGGCGGACGGGGCGCTCACCCCGGCCGGGGCGGCCCTGCGTGCGGAGGTGGAGGCGCTGACCGACGCGGCGGCCGAAGGGCCGTGGCGAGCGCTCGGCGCCGACCGCACCACCCGCCTGGCCGAGCTGCTGGAACCGCTGGCCCGCACCGTCGAGGGCGCGGGACTGCTGCCCCCCGGCAACCCCGTGGGACTGACCCGGCGGCCGTACCCCGCGGGCCGCTGAGATCATCGCCTGCCCCCCGGCAACCCCGTGGGACTGACCCGGCGGCCGTACCCCGCGGGCCGCTGAGATCATCGCCTGCCACCCGGCGATCCGATCGAGCCGGCCCCGGGCCCGCACCCCGCCGGCCGCTGACAGCATCGCCTGCCGCCCGGCAACCGGCCGGCCGCCCCTGAGGACATACCCCATCGGCCGCTGACACCGCGTCCGCCGGCGGCCCGCCCGGGATGCCGGGCCGGGGACGCCGTACCGAGAAGGGCTGCGGGCTACCAGGTCACCGGCAGCCGCTCCGGCATGGGATTCCTGAAGCCGGTGCGGCACACCGGTGCGCAGTTTCCGGCTGGACTCCGACGACCTCGGCCAGCAGCACGGACGCTGTGCCGCGCACGGGCAGCGACTCCCTGGGTTTGACCGAAAACAGTCGTGGCAGTGGGTGAACCACCTGACGGGAGGCCCCTGTTGCCGGTCGTACGCTTGGACCGTGGTCAACCGAGACGAGGATCCAGGACAGGTGGCGTCCCGGCTCACCGGACGCCCGGTCACCGGTACCCGGGCGGCGTCCGGGTGGCCCGCCGAAGTGATGCTGGACGGCGGGACGCCGGTGATGGTCAAGCGTGGCGACGCTCCCGGGGCCGTACGCGCCGAGGTGGCCGGTCTGCGCTGGCTGGCCGCGGCGAAGGCGGTCGCGGTGCCGGCGGTGCTCGGTCACGACGAGCGCTGGATGGTGACCGAGCGGGTGCCGACCGGGAGTCCCGGCCCCGAGGCGGCGCTGCGTTTCGGCCAGGCGCTCGCCGCGCTGCACGCCGCCGGCGCACCTCACTTCGGGGCCCCACCGCCCGGCGGCCCGGAGGACGCGTACATCGGCCTCGCCCCGATGCGCAATGCGCCGGGGACCGACTGGCCCGGCTGGTACGCGGAGCACCGCGTACTGCCCTATGTGCGCGGCGCCGCCGACCGCGGCACGCTCCGCCCGGCCGAGGCGGCCGTGTTCGCGCGGGTCTGCGAACGGCTGCCGGAGCTGGCGGGGCCCGCCGAGCGGCCCGCCAGGCTGCACGGCGACCTGTGGAACGGGAACGTGCTGTGGGGTGCCGACGGCGAGGTCCGGCTCATCGACCCGGCCGCGCACGGCGGACACCGGGAGACCGACCTGGCCATGCTCCAGCTGTTCGGCTGCCCGCACCTGGACCGGGTGCTCGCCGGGTACGAGGAGGCGGTGCCCCTGGCCGACGGCTGGCGGGACCGGGTCGGGGTGCATCAGCTCTTCCCGCTCCTGGTCCACGCGGTGCTGTTCGGGCGCGGGTACGCGGACCAGGCCCTGGCGGTGGCGCGGGACGCGCTCGCGAGGTGATCCGGCGGTGGTGTCGTCGACTGTGATATCCGACACTCCGTCACCGCCCCGGTGGCGGTCGGCCGCCGACCGCGGTGCGCCGAGGAATGCCGCGTCCCGGGTGATCCGGTGCGTCGGCGACCCCGCGGCCTTCCTCGGATGCCGCACCGGCGCGCACCTCTTCCGAGCCATGGTCACGCAGCGTAAGGAAACCATTCACCCGTTCGATTCGTATAAGGACGTGAAAGCCGAATCAGGGAGAGACCATGCAACCGTTCACGCTCAACTACGCGCGCCCGGCTGTGCAGTTGGACGTCGCCACTCCGTATGCGTACGACTCCGGACTGCAGTTGAACGTTCTCCCGGACGGGCGGATCGCCGCCACCGACCACGCGACCTTGAGAGCACTGGGGACGACGACGTCGACCGCCGGTTCCAAGACGCACTTCGACGACTGAACCGCGGGCCTCGGAAGATGACCGTGCTCATCCTGACCAGTGAAGAGGACGTGACGGCGGACATGGTGGTCCTCCGGCTGGGCGAGGCCGGAGTGCCCGTCGTCCGGCTCGATCCCGCCGATCTCACCAACGGGGTGGCGCTGTCGGGCGAGTACGTGCGGGGCGCCTGCCGCGGGCATCTGTCCGTCGGCGGGCGCCTGGTGAGCATGAACGGCCTGCGCTCCATCTGGGTGCGCAGGCCCGGCGACGCGGCCGCCCGCGCAGCCCAGCCGTCCGCCTGGCTGACGGAGGAGTCGTCGCAGGCGCTGTACGGCATGCTGCGCGCCACCGACGCGCGCTGGATGAACCATCCGGACGCCGCCCGCCGCGCCCGCCACAAGCCCTGGCAACTAGACCTCGCCCAGCGCAGCGGGCTGCCGGTGCCGGCCACGCTGATCACGACGTTCCCGCAGGCGGCACGGGAGTTCGCGGCGCGGTTCCCGGACCTGGTGGTCAAGCCGGTCTCCGGCGCGCATCCGCAGGAGCCGCCGCGCGCGGTGCCGACCAGCCGGGTCGCCCCGGACACCGACTTCGCGGCGGTCGCCTTCGGCCCGACGCTGTTGCAGCGGCGTGTCGCCAAACGGGCCGACATCCGCCTCACCGCCGTCGGCGACACGCTGCTGGCCGCGCGCAAGCCCGCCGATCCGGACGCCCATCCGGACGACGTGGACGTCCGCTTCGCCCCGTCGGTCTCCCCCTGGCTGCCCGCGGACGTGCCCCCGCGGATCGCCGAGAGCGTGCTGCGCTATCTGCGTGACGCCGAACTGACCTACGGAGCCTTCGACTTCGCGGAGGACGCCGACGGGATCTGGTGGTTCCTGGAGTGCAACCAGTCCGGCCAGTTCGGGTTCGTCGAGATGGACACCGGACAGCCGATCGCCGCCACCATCGCCCAGTGGCTCGCCGGATGGGGGGATTCGGGCCGCACGTGTGCGGAGGGCGATCGGAGCCCAGCATCTTGAGGGTGCGGGGAACGGCTCGGAGAAGGGAACGCGACATGCGCATCGGACTGCTGGGAACGGGCCCGTGGGCGCGGGCGGCGTACGCTCCCGCCCTCGCCGGGCACACCGGGGTGCAGTTCGCAGGAGTGTGGGGGCGCCGGCCGGAGGCGGCCACCGAGCTGGCGGAACAGTACGACGTCGCCGCCTATGCCGACGTGGACGCGCTGCTGGCCGACGTGGACGCGGTTGCGGTGGCCCTTCCGCCGTCCGTGCAGGCTGAGTTGGCGGTGCGCGCGGCGCGGGCGGGCCGTCATCTGCTGCTCGACAAGCCGCTGGCGGTGTCGGTCGCCGAGGGGCGGGCCGTGGCGCAGGCGGTGGAGCGGGCCGGGGTGGCCTCGGTGGTCTTCTTCACCGCCCGCTTCCAGAAGGAGCCGGATGCCTGGATCGAGGAACAGGCCGCCGTGTCCGGCTGGTTCACGGCGCGGGCGCAGTGGCTGGGGGCGGTGTTCACGACCGACAGTCCGTTCGCGGCGTCGCCGTGGCGGCGGGAGAAGGGAGCGCTGTGGGACGTCGGCCCGCACGCCCTGTCGGTGCTGCTGCCGGTACTCGGTGACGTACGGCAGGTCGTCGCGGCCGCGCACGGCCCCGCGGACACCGTCCACCTGGTCCTCGACCATGCCACCGGCGCGTCGAGCACCCTCACGCTGAGCCTGACGGCCCCGCCCGCGGCGGCCGGGGCCGATGTGGAACTCCGGGGTGAGGCGGGAGTGTCGTCGCTGCCGGGAAGCTCCGAGGGAGCGGTCCCGGCGCTCACCCGTGCCACCGACGCTCTGGTGACGGCCGTCCGCACGGGCCGCCCGCACGCCTGCGACGCCGCGTTCGGCCTGCGCGTCACCGAGATCCTGTCGACGGCCGAGACCCGGTTGGCGGGCGGCGCGGACTAGGCCTGCTCACCCGGCGGCGCGAGAGGGTCCTGCGGTCCGGTCGCCCCCGTCGGGCTTCCGCCGGATCAGGTGCCGGGGCCCGCGCCCCGGCACCTGATCCGCCGCCCGGTCGGCTCCCGGGAGCCGGGTACGGAAGAGCGGCGCGTGCACCCCGCGATCACCGCACCGTCAGCACGTCACCCGGCGCTGTCAGCGCGGTCCCTCCAGTAGTTGACGCGTTCTCGCACGACCGGGTAGCCGACCCGGGTGAAGTGTGCGGCCATGGGGAAGTTGCCCTGGTCGGTGGCGGCGGCGATGAACTCGGCGCCGCGTTCGGCCAGGAAATGGGTGCACTCGGCGAGCAGGTCGTAGGCGTAGCCGTGGCCGCGCTGTTCGGGCACGACGCCGATGAAGCCGATGCACGGTCCGGAGGGATTGCGGGCGGGGATGTGCATGCCGACCGGCTCGCCCTCGGGTGTGCGGGCGATCTGCCACCAGGTGCGCGGTGAGGGCATCCAGTGGAAGACGTCGAGTTCCTCCTGTGCGGCCTGGTCCGCCCCGCCCTGCTCGATGGCCCGGCGGGCGTGTGCGTCCAGGGTGACGGAGTGGATGCGGCGCAGGAGGTCGAAGAAGACGGCGTCGTCCGGTTCGGCGCCGAACACGAGGCGTCCGGGCCGCTTAGGCAGGCCGCGGTCCGGGGTCCAGCGGTACAGGAAGCGCTCCACCAGCGGTTCGTAGCCGGCTGCGCGCGCGGCGGCGGCACGGGTGTCGGCGGCCGCCCGCAGGTGCGGGTCGTCGCGCCAGCCGGCGGGCAGGTCGAGGTCGAGTTCGTCGGGCTGCCAGGGCGCGGTCCGCAGAAGCTCGGCCCCGGCTTCCTCCTCGCCCGCGGCGACGTCGAACCAGTTGATCAGGAGCGGCTCGGTGTCCTCGGGCCGGCCCCACCAGGCGGCGCGGGCCACGGTGCGGCCGTCGCGGACGGCGATGCGCCGCCAGTCGGCGCGATAGCGGGTCTGCCGGTGCTTCTCGCGGAAGCCCAGCGGGTCGGGCATGGTGTCGAACAGGTGCGCACTGCTCTCGTCGAGTGTGCGGATGACCAGATCGGTCACGGATCCTCCGGGATGCGGCTTGCGTTCAGCGGGCGCGCTCCCGGTCAGGCGTGGCACACCCGGGCGACGGGGAGGGGGGAGCGCAGGATGACAGTGGCCATGACGCTCGCCTCCTTCCGTCGGTCTCGGGCGTGCGGTCAGACGGTACGCGGGCCGCGGCTCGCGCGTCCACCGCTTTTTCATCGGCTCCCGCCCTGCCCGGCCGGGAGGAGGCCCGGTCGTGGTGGGCGGCGTAGCGTGGGGATGTGGGATCGGTGCGCGGCCGGGTGTCGCAGGGACGCCGGGAGGATCGCGGCTGGTTGCGGGGCGCGCCGCCGCCGTGGTGGATCCGGGTGCTGCCCGTGCTGCTGCTCACGGCGGTGACCGCGGCGACGCTGGTCACTCCCCATGCGCGCGATCTCGGGTTCCTGCTGGGGGCGATTCCGCCGCTGGCGGTCCTGTCCTACGGCCCACTGACGACCGCGGTCCTCGGCCTGGGCGTGATCGTGGTGCTGCATCTTCCCGCCACCCATCTGAACCGCCCCGGCAGCACCGATCTGCTCACCATCGTCTTCGTGGCCGCGCTGAGTGTGTTCGTGTCCTATGTGCGCAGCCACCGGGACGCCCAGCTGAACACGGAGCGGGCGATCGGCGAGGCCGTGCAACGGGCGGTCATGCCGCCGCTGCCGGAGCGGGTCGGGAGCGTCGGGTGCGCGGCCTTCTACCGGGCCGCGCAGGACGGGACGCTGGTGGGCGGCGACTTCTTCGACGTGCGGCAGGGGCCGTCCGGGGTGCGGGCGGTGATGGGTGACGTGCAGGGGCACGGGTTGTCGGCGGTCGCCACGGTGGTGTCGCTGCTCGGCGCGTTCCGGGAGGCGGCGCTGGACCAGCCGGACCTTGAGTCGGTGGCGGCGCGAATGGACCGCAGGCTGGGGGTCGACTCGGCGGGCGTGCGGCACGCGGAGCTGTTCGCCACCGGGGTGCTGCTGGAATTCCCGTCCGACGCGCGTGCCGTGCGGCTGGTGTCGTGCGGGCATCCGGCGCCCGTGCTGCTGCGCGGGGGGTACGCCCTGGAGATGACCGTCGCGCCCGGTCCGCCGCTGGGGCTCGGGCTGGTGGGCGTCGATCCGCCGAAGGAGGTCACCGTGGCGCTCGATCCGGACGACCGGCTGTTCCTGGCCTCCGACGGCGTGTGGGAGGCCCGGGACGCCACCGACGCCTTCTATCCGCTGACGGAGCGGCTGGCCGCCCTGACCGGCACGCCCTCCGCCGCACTGCCCGGTGCGGTGTGGACGGATCTGCTACGGCTGCGCTACGAGGTCCGGGACGACGCCACCATGCTGGTGCTGGCGCCCGGGCCGCCGGCCGCCTGACCGCGCGAAGCCCACCGGCCTCCGCGCGAAGCCCACCGGCCTCACAGGGCACCCGCCTCGTGGCTCCCGACTCCCTCGGCCGGAGCCCCGTCAGCCCACGTCCCACAGGAAGCGGTGGGTGTGGATGCCGAAGTACGGGAAGGACTGGATCTCGCGGACGCCTTCGGTGGGGCGGACCACGTCGTTGACGAAGTCCAGCAGGGCCTTCGGGCCGGAGGCCACCACCTCGGCGAACAGATCGAATCCGCCCGAGGTCAGCACCGCGTAGACGACCTCGGGGCGTTCGGCGAGGGCGTCGGCGACGATACGGGGATCGCCGTCCACGCCGATACCGAGCAGGGCCATCGCCTGCCCGCCCATGGCCATCGGGTCGGTGACCCCGACCACCTGAACGGCCTTGGAGTCCAGCAGGCGTTGCAGCCGCTGCCGGGCCGCCGAGGCGGACAGGCCGACCTTCGGCCCGAGGTCGGCGTAGGCGATACGGCCGTCGGTCTGCAGCTCGCGCAGAATGGCCCGGTCGATCTCGTCCACGGGTTTCCTTTCGTGCCGTCCGCGGCGGAATCCGCGCTCAGCCGGCCAGTTCTTCGAGGGCGGCGGCGAAGACCTCGGTGTGGGTGTCGACGTCCTGCTCGGTGGTGTCGGGGCACATGAGCGCCATGTTGTGGAACGGGGTCAGCAGGATCCCCCGGTTGGCGAGGTAGAGGTGGAGGAAGTCCTCCAGTTCCTCGTCGGAGGCCGCCGCGGACGCGGTGCCGGTACGCGGCGCCGGGGAGGTGAAACGGTACTCGGAACGGGCGCCGAGCCTGCTGACGGACCAGGGCAGTCCCTGCGCCTCGATACCGGCCCGGACTCCGGCCTCGAACCGCTCGGAGAGCTTGACCATCCGGGCGAACGCGTCGTCGGTGAGGACGTGCTCCAGCGTGGCCCGGGTCGCGGCGACCGACAGCGCGTTGCCGGCCAGGGTGCCGCCGACGCCGCCCATGTCGACCAGGTCGAGGTCGGTGCGGGCCAGCAGCCGCTCGGCCAGTTCGGCGGAGAGCCCGTAGGCACCGGCCGGGATGCCGCCGCCGATCGCCTTGCCGATGGTCAGCAGATCGGGTTCGAGGTCCCACCCGGCCGTGCAGCCGCCGGGGCCGGCGGAGAAGGTGTGGGTCTCGTCGTTGATGAGCAGCGTGCCGTACCGCCTGGTCAGCTCACGGACGCCGGCGAGGTAACCGGGCTCCGGCAGCACGATGCCGATGTTGGTGAGGGCGGGTTCCATGAGGACGGCGGCGACGTCACCGTGGGCCAGCTCACGCTCCAGTCCGGCCAGGTCGTTGAACTCGGCGACCCGGCTGGTCAGCGTCACGTCGCAGGGCGCGCCGACGTTGCCGGGGCGTGCGGTGCCCGCGCCGTCTGGACCGACGACGATCAGCGACTCGTCCACGCTGCCGTGGTAGCAGTAGCTGTTCACCAGGATCTTCGGACGGCCGGTGACGGCCCGGGCGAGCCGGATCGCCCAGCGGTTGGCGTCGGTCGCGGTGAGCGAGAAGCTCCAGCGCGCCAGGCCGAAACGGCGGGTCAGCTCGGCGCCGACCCATTCGGCGTCTTCCGTGGGCAGCATGGCGGTGGCCCCGCCCAGTACGGCGTACCGCCGCCGCACCGCCTCGGTGACGGGGGCCGGCGAGTGGCCGGCCATCGCCCCCGTGTCACCGAGGCAGAAGTCGATGTACTCGTGCCCGTCCACGTCCGTGACCCGGGCGCCGCGGGCCCCGGCGAGATAGCGGGGGAAGGCGCCGGCCGTCTTGTTCATCCAGGTCATCGGTACCCGGCCGAAGAGGTGGTCGGCCCGCGCGTAGGCCGCTCGCGAACGCGGGTTGCGGCGTTCGGCCTCGGCGCTCTCGCGGGCCAGGAGGGCGTGCAGACGCGTGCGGTCCATGGAGTACCTCGCTGCGGGCGATGAAGGATGCCGTGACTCTACGACTGGATCAGCGGCTCATTCAAGGTAGGAAGCACGAATCGATTGCCACCACGATGGAATCGATGGCGAAGCGACATGCGGCGACCGGAAGGGTGACGTATCCCCCCTCCTGCGGCTGACGAACCAGCAAGCGGAGTTCGAACGTCCCGCCTCAAACGCCAGGCCGCGCCACCCCTTCCGCCAGGTAGGACCATCTACGAGCATGCAGGTGCCGGGTTGGGGTGCAGGCGCACGAAGTGCCCGGTCGTAGCCGTTCCCTGCGCCCAGAGCAGGCCAGCGAGGACACCCGGAGCAGTGCATGACGAACACGATGTGGATGCGGGGCGTGGAATGGCTGGCCGCGGCGGCGGCCGACCCACGAGCCTGCAAATGGGAGTGGGACCACGGGGAGGGCATCGCCCTGCTGGAGGCGGGCCGCTTCTGGGACCTGCTCAGCGTTCCCGACCGGCTGGGAATGCTCACCCTGGACCTGCTGTGGCGGCCCTCGCTACCGGTACCGGGCCCGACCCTGGTGGACACCGCGGCGGGCCGGGTGGGGTTCTTCCTGCCACCCGACCCGTCCGGTGGCTGGGTGGGCGCCGGCCTGCGGTACTCCGGCAGGGGCTCCTGGGTCGCCGTACCGCCGCCGTACCGGCCTGCCCGCTCCCTCGAGTGGCTCGTGCCGCCCGACGGCACCGGCGCGCTGCACTCGCCCGGCACCCTCGAGGAAGCGCTGCGGCAGGCCAACGGCTCCCTGGCCGTCCTGGCGCCGCTGTGCGGGCGGTAGCCGGTCCCATGCGCTCGGGCTCGGCTCGCACCCGCCGGGCGGCGAGCCCGGGGAAGGGGGCCCAGAGCCGGTCCGGTTCGGCGGGGACGGTCCGCTGCTGCGCCCGCCAACTTCGCGACCTGCCGGGCGTGGTTCGGCTCCCGGATCCGATCCAGCCGGCTCGTTCGATCCACCCGGCGAGTCCGATCCACCCGGCGAGTCCGATCCAGGGGGCCGATCCGGCTCAGGCGCTTCGTGCCGGGGCAAGGTTCCTGACCCGCCGTCGGTACCGCTCCGCCTCACCGGCCGGTTGAGGCCCTCGCCCGACGGGTGCGTTCCACCCGTCGGACAAGCATCCCGCAGGCCCGTCCCGCCCGCCGGTCCAGCGTCCTCGGCCCGACGGGCGCGGTGCGGCGGCCGCTCCTATGCTGGGAAGGTCCGGGCTCCGACGTCCCGCTCATCGCACGGTCTCGCCTCACGTGCTTGGAGTCAGCCCATGCCGCATCCAACCGCACGCCTGCGCAGGGGGGCCCTGGTCGCCGTGACGGCGGGTACGCTGCTGGCACCGCTCGCCGCAGGGGCCGTACCGGCCTCCGTACCGGCCGCGTTCGCCGCCGAGTCGCCCAGCCCGTCTCCCCCGGGGCCCTCGGGGCCGGACGTCCGCGCCCTCACCCCCGACGTGGCACGCCAGCTCGACGCATCGGTACAGCGGGTGATGCGCGAGGCGAACGTGCCCGGCGTGACCGTCGGCATCTGGACGCCGGGGCAGGAGAGTTACGTCCGCTCGTTCGGTGTCGCCGACAAGGCGAGCGGCCGGAAGATGGCGCCGGACCTGCGTATGCGCATCGGCAGCGAGACCAAGACGTTCACCGTGACCGCGCTGCTGCAACTCGTGGACCAGGGAAGGGTGGGGCTGGACGATCCGATCGGCAAGTACATCGACGGCGTCCCGAACGGCGACCGGATCACGCTGCGCGAACTGGCCGGCATGCGCAGCGGGCTGTTCAACTACTCCGACGACGACGACTTCTTCAAGGCCCTGACATCCGATCCCCAACGGCCCTTCAAGCCTCAGCAGTTGCTCGACTACGCCTTCAAGCATCCGGTGCTCTTCGAGCCGGGGCAGAAGTTCTACTACTCCAACACGAACCTGATCCTGCTCGGCCTGCTGGTGGAGAAGGAGAGCGGTCAGCACCTCGGCGACTACATCGAGCGGCACATCCTCGACCCGGCCGGCATGAAGGACACGCTCTTCCCGACGGGCAGCGAGTTCCCCACACCGCACGCGCAGGGCTACACCGACCAGACGGCCGACGGGAAGGTCACCGAAACGGCCGGCTGGAACCCGTCCTGGGGCTGGGCGGCCGGAGCGATGATCTCGACACTGGACGACCTGCACATCTGGGCGCGCACCGTAGCCACCGGCGAACTGCCCGACGGGAACCGCATGATCAGCCCGGAAACGCAGAAGCAGCGGCTCATGACCCCGGCGACACCGATCCCGGGCGCCGGCTACGGGCTGGGCATCTTCAACGTAGAGGGGTGGGTCGGCCACAACGGCTCCCTGCCGGGCTACGAGTCCCTGACCATCTACCTCCCGGCGACGCGTACCACCGTCGTGGTGCTCCTCAACACCGACATCGACCACGACAACGAGGAACCCAGCACTCTGTTCGGCCAGGCGATCACGCAGATCGTCTCCCCGCGGCACATCTTCAACCTGCCGGCCGCGCCGGCGGCCAGGTGAGGTGAGGTGACGGCGGCCCGGCGGTTCCACAGCCGGGCCGGGGTGGCGCACCGGCGCACAGGCGAGTCCGGTCGGTGCGAGTTCTCCGGGCCGGGCATGGCCGGTCGGCGCCGCTGCCGGAGCGGGGACGCCGGGCCCCTGTCCGCCCGGCCGGCCGGCCACGGGGCCCTTCCGCTCGACTCCGCGTTGAAGGGCATACGCCCCAGGACGTGACCCGACGCAGCGCACCCCCATGCCCTGGCCGGGCGGGGCACGGCTCCGCCGGCGGCCCGGGGGGGGTGGGGCCGCCGGCGGAGACGCCGCGCCCGGAGCGGGGGGAAGGCCCCGGGCTGCTCGTACATCCGATGCCCCGGAATCGACGCCGTACACACCGGATTCCGGAATGAGCCGCGGGCCGCGAGGACGGGCCGGCCAGGTGCGTACGGCCGGACGCCGGGCCTGCGCGCACCACGCCCGGCGACGGCATAAGCTCGGCGGATGGCGAAGTACTTCGACGTGCACCCCGAGAACCCGCAGCCGCGCAGCGTCGCCCAGGTCGCCGACGCGGTGCGTTCGGGAGCACTCATCGCATATCCGACCGACTCCTGTTACGCGCTGGGCTGCCGCCTGGGCAGCCGGGACGGCATGGACCGGATCCGTTCCATCCGCCGGCTCGACGACCGGCATCACTTCACGCTGATGTGCCGGGACTTCGCGCAGCTCGGACAGTTCGTGCATGTGGACAACGACGTGTTCCGGGCGGTGAAGGCCTCCACGCCCGGCAGCTACACCTTCATCCTCCCGGCCACCCGCGAGGTGCCGCGCAAGCTGCTGCACCCGAAGAAGAAGACCGTGGGCGTGCGCATCCCCGACCACGTGGTCACCCAGGCGCTGCTGGCAGAGCTGGGCGAGCCGCTGCTGTCCAGCACGCTGCTGCTGCCGGACGAGGAGGAGCCGATGACCCAGGGCTGGGAGATCAAGGACCGGCTCGACCACACGGTGGACGCGGTGGTCGACTCCGGCGACTGCGGTACGGAGCCGACGACGGTGGTGGACTTCTCCGGCGGTGGGGTGGAGATCGTCCGGCGGGGTGCGGGAGACACCAGCCGCTTCGAGTGAGGACGCGGCACACCGGGTGCGGCGATCGGGACCTTGCGTGACAGCATGGGCCATAGCCGCGGCGTCGAGCCGGCTATCGCCCCCCGGCGCCCGTTCGCCCACTCAATTCCCCGAGGGAGGGCCCCTCTCGACATGCCCGATGTGCAGGGATCCGACATCGACATCCCCACGGGAGACGGCGTCGCGGACGCCTATCTCGCCCATCCCGCAGACGGGCGCCCCCGTCCGGCCGTGCTGTTCCACCAGGACGCCTACGGCCTGCGCCCGCACCTGAGGTCGATGGCCGACCGGCTCGCCGGCGCCGGTTACACGGTGCTGGTGCCGAACGTGTTCTACCGCCTCGGCCGGGCCCCGGTCGTGGACCTGCCCGAGTTCATCGACCCGGACGCGGACCCGACCCTCTGGGAACGGCTCGGCCCGATCGTGTCCTCGCTGACGCCGGACCTGGTCGAGCGGGACGCGGGCGCCTATCTGCGCTGGCTGGCCGACAGCCCGCTGGCGGCCGACGGCCCGGTCGCGCTGACCGGCTACTGCATGGGCGCCCGCCTCGCCCTGTGGACGGCGGCCGCCCACCCCGACCGGGTCGTGGCGGCGGCCGGGTTCCACGGCGGACGGCTCGCCACCGACGACCCGGGCAGCCCGCACCTGGGGGCCCCGGACATCACCGCGGAGCTGTACTTCGGGCACGCCGACGACGATCCCTCACTGCCCCCGGAGCAGATCGCGCGTTTCGAGGAGGCCCTGTCCGCCGCCGGGGTCCGGCACACCTGCGAGGTGTACCCGGGCGCTCCCCACGGCTACACGCAGGCGGACACGACCGCCTACCACCGCGAAGCCGACGAGCGGCACTGGTCGGCACTACTCGACCTGCTCGAGCGCACCTTCTGACACCGACCCCCCGGTCCCGACACCGGCTCACGGCGCCCGCCGCATGGGGGCGCCAAGCCGGTCCGGTCCAACTTATTGACATGGACGCATCCCGGCACCAATCTGAGAGCGCTCTCAGAACAGGTACGGACCAATGTCCGTACGACCCCGACCCCACACGGAGGTGGAGAGTGCCTCACACGCTCACACGCCCCGCGCTGCCCTTGGCGGCCGCCGCGGCCCTGGTCGGCGGAGTGCTCGCGCTCGGCGTGACGGACCGCGCCCATGCCGCCGTACCGGACACCATCCCGCTGAAGATCACCAACAACTCGGGCCGTTCCGACCCCGTCTACGTCTACGACCTCGGCACCCAGCTGTCCTCCGGACAGCAGGGCTGGGCCGACGCGAACGGCGCCTTCCACGCCTGGCCGGCGGGCGGCAATCCCCCGACTCCCGCACCGGACGCGGCGATTCCCGGGCCGGCCGCCGGACAGTCGAAGACGATCCGCATACCGAAGTTCTCCGGCCGGATCTACTTCTCCTACGGCCGCAAGCTCGACTTCAGGCTGACCACCGGAGGGCTGGTGCAGCCGGCCGTGCAGAACCCGTCCGACCCCAACCGGGACATCCTCTTCAACTGGTCGGAGTACACGCTCAACGACTCCGGGCTGTGGCTCAACAGCACCCAGGTGGACATGTTCTCGGCACCGTACGCGGTCGGCGTGCAACGGGCCGACGGCAGTCTCAGCAGCACCGGGCACCTCAAGTCGGGTGGTTACACCGGCTTCTTCAACGCTCTGCGTGGACAGCCGGGCGGCTGGGCCAAGCTGATCCAGACGCGTTCCGACGGCACCGTGCTGCGCGCCCTGTCCCCGCTGTACGGCGTGGAGACCGGCGCGCTGCCGGCGAACGTGATGGACGACTACGTCAACCGGGTCTGGCAGAAGTACTCGACGTCGACGCTGACCGTCACGCCCTTCGCCGACCAGCCGAACACGAAGTACTACGGCCGGGTCTCGGGCAGCGTCATGAACTTCACCGACTCCTCCGGCGCGGTCGTCACCAGCTTCCGGAAACCGGACGCCTCCAGCGTCTTCGGCTGCCACAAGCTGCTGGACGCACCCAACGACAACGTCCGCGGCCCCATCTCCCGCACCCTGTGCGCCGGTTTCAACCGCTCGACGCTGCTGACCAACCCCAACCAGCCGGACACCGGGACGGCGAACTTCTACCAGGACACGGTGACCAACCACTACGCCCGTAAGGTGCACGCGCAGATGGCCGACGGGAAGGCCTACGCGTTCGCCTTCGACGACGTCGGCCACCAGGAGTCACTGGTCCACGACGGCAGCCCGCGGCAGGCGTATCTGACGCTGGATCCGCTGAGCTGACATGGCCCGGTCCCGCTCCCGGACAGCAGGGTGCGGGACCGCGGCCGTACGGCTCGGCTCGTCCTCAGGGCCGTGCCGTCCACGACGAGGCCGGCCCGCGGCGACGAGGCCTCCACACCCTTGAATCCGGCACGAACATCCCTGTGCGACCAGGTGAGTTGGCGTGGCCCGGACCCGGGTCCCATTCCCGTCCGGCACGTTGTTACGGTGCACGGCGTGTCTGACTCCTCACGCGATACCCCCCAGGGCGCCGGCTGGGGCGCCGCCGAGCGCGGTGCCTACCGGCAACTGATGCCGGACCACGTCGAGAAGCTGTCCTGGCTGAATCCCAGGATCTTGTGGGCAGCACGCAACGGCGTGCTGGCGTCCTGGTTCGGTGATCCCACCGGCCGTACCCGCAGCCGCTGGGTCGCGCGGCGGGAAGCGGTAGGGGTACCCGCCGACAAGGTGGTCCGGCGCGAGGTTCCGGAACGGTTCTCCTTCATGGTCATCGGGGACACCGGCGAGGGCGACGCCTCCCAGTACGCCGTCGTGCCGGGCTTTCTGAAGGTGGGTCAGGACACCGAGTTCGCGGTGATCGCGAGCGACGTCATCTATCCGGTGGGCAGCGCCGACGACTACGGCGACAAGTTCTTCCGGCCGTACCAGGAGTATCCGGCGCCCATCTACGCGATACCGGGCAACCACGACTGGTACGAGGACCTCGGCTCCTTCATGCGCGTCTTCTGCGCCGACACCCCACCGCTCGATCCCCAGCCCCGCTCCCGCCCGCTCACCCGTGCCTGGTGGCGCACCCTGCTGTGGCACCGGCCCGGCCCCGCGGACGAGCAACGTCTCGGGGCGGCACGGACGTTGCGGTCGGCCCCGGCTCAACAGGCCGAACAGCCCGGCCCGTACTGGGCGATGGACGCCGGGCCGGTGAGAATCGTCGGCATCGACACCGGCCTGCTGGGCAGGATCGACGCCGAACAGGGCGCCTGGCTGCGCGAGGTGTCCCAGGGACCGAAGCCGAAGATCCTGATCACCGGGGCACCGCTCTACGTCGACGGCGAGCACCACCCCTGCCCCATCGAGGGCGGCGGCACCGTGGACGAGATCGTCCGGGCCCCGGAGCATCACTACGTGGCCGCCATCGGCGGCGACATCCACAACTACCAGCGATATCCGGTCGACGTGGACGGCCGCACGATCCAGTACGTCGTCGCGGGCGGCGGCGGCGCGTTCATGCACGCCACGCACACCATCCCGCGGGTGTCGGTCGCAGGCGTCACAGAGCGCCGGTGCTATCCGCTGCGCGGTGACTCGCTGGCCTTCTACAGCCGCCTCTACGGCCGTCGGCTGCGGCTGCGCCGCTTCTTCACCCTGACCGAGGACGAGGCGACCGCGGTCGTCAGCGAACGCCTCGGTATCGAGCCGGGCCGGGCGCCGGGCGCCGGCGCACGGGTCACCCGGCGCACCCGGCTGGTCGCGGGCCTCCTCGGCACCGGACGCCGCCCCGAGCGTGCCTCCCGCTTCCGGCTGCCGGTGCGGAAGATCTACACCCAGCTGTTCTCGCCGTCCTCCACCACCTACAGCCCGCCGTTCTTCAAGAGCTTCCTGCGTCTGGACGTCACGGCGGAGAGGGTCCGGCTGCGCTGTTTCGCCGCGACCGGCAACCGCGCGCAGGAACTCGATCCTCCGGTCGAGGACGAGGTCACCGTCCTGCTGAACTGACACGCGACTGATCACGCGGGCCCAGGGGCTGTCGAAACCGAGCCGCGGCGTTCGCGCCGCCGTTCGCCTACGCGCACGAGGACCACATCCGGATCCTGACGGACATGGCGACGAAGCCGGGCCCGCCGCGGGTGTGGCTGCCGTCGGGCTGACCTCCGTCCGGGCGGCCGCGCCCGTCCGATCACCAACGGCCCACCGCTGTCCCCGTGACCGGTTCGGACGGCCTCCCGTCCACCCCCACGGGCACGTCTCCGGCGAGCATCACCCGGTGCATGATCCGGGGGAAGCCTAGATGGGCGTTGTCGCCGGGGGCGAGGTGGATGGTGGCCCGGTTGTCCCAGAAGGCGACGCTGCCGGGCTCCCAGCGGAATCGGACCGTGTACTCGGGGCGGACCGCCTGCTCCAGCAGCATCTCCAGCAGCGCCGCGCTCTCCGGGCGGGAGACGTCCGCGATCTGCTCGAGGTAGTAGCCGTTGACGAACAGCACCCGCTCGCCCGTCTCCGGGTGCACCCGCACCAGCGGATGTACCGAGGCGACCTGGTGGTCCAGGAGGTGGCGGAGGTACGCGTCGTCGCCGGGCCGTGGCTGATAGCCGACGCCGAGCCGGTGCTCGGCGCGCAGCCCGTCCACGAAGGCGCGGACCGGCGCCGACAGCCCGGCGTAGGCGGCGGCCAGGTTGGCCCAGGTGGTGTCGCCGCCGTAGGGCGGGACGGTCTCCGCGCGCAGGATGGTCGCGGACGGCGGATCGATCCGGGCACCGTGGTCGCAGTGCCAGCCGCGCAGCAGAGTGTGCCGACGGCGCTGCAACCACTCCTCGTGCTCCATGCCGAAGCGGCCGCCCAGCTCCAGCCGGTCCGCGGTGGTCTCCACCTCAGGGAAGCCGGCCGGTGAGGCGCTGCCCCGCCGGCCGAGGACGACCGGTTCCCCGAACCGGCGGGCGAACGCGACATGCCCGGTGTGGTCCAGCTCCTGTCCGCGGAAGAACACCACCTTCCAGCGCAGCACGGCCTGCCGGATCAGAGCCACCACGGCGTCGTCGAGCGGCCCGCCGAGGTCGACGCCGGTGATCTCGGCCCCGATGTGCCCGGCGACCGGCTTCACCTCCACACCCGCCACCTGCTCCGTCTGGTCGGCAGTGGTCCTGTGCGTCGTCATGCGCGCTCCGATGCTCGTCCGTACCGGCTCCGGGAAGATCGTGGCACTCCCGGATGCCAAGTGACCAGCAGCCTGTTGTCTCCGCGTTAAAAGCTCACCCGCCACGACTGACGGGACCCCGACTCACTGGTGGCGCTGCCCGAGCGGCTGTACGGGCTGCGCCGGGACCCCGCCGTTCACCGACGTGGTACGGGAGTCGCGCGCCCGCTGGGTGGAGCCGGAGCTGGTCGCGCAACGCGCGTTCACGGGATGCCGCGGCATCCGCGGTTCCCCGGGCCGCGGGAGGACGTGAGACCGCGGGAGCGCGCGGCCGGCTGTATCCGGATCACCGGGTTCCGGCCCCAACTGGCCGTGCGTGGCTCTATGTTCGCGGCGACACCCGCCGGCTCCCCGGGAGGTTCCCACATGCGCACCACACTCCGCACCGCCGTCATCGGCGCGCTGACCGCCACCACCGTTCTGACCTGCGGCCCCGCCCGTGCGACCCCACCAGGGCCCGGGGTGACGGCCACGCTCCTCGGCCGGACCACCATCGGCGGCACCGACTACACCCTGCGGGAGATCACGGTCCCTCCCGGTCAGAGCACCGGATGGCACTACCACGACGGACCGCTGTACGGCGTGGTGAAGCAGGGCACCCTCAGCCACTTCGACTCCGGTTGCGCCTCCGACGGCGTGTACCGGACGGGTGCGACGATCCAGGAGCCGTCCGGCCCGGGACACGTCCATATCGGCCGCAATCTGGGCGACACCCCGCTCGTCCTCGATGTGCTCTACGTGCTGCCGCACGGCTCCCCGTTCTCGGAGGACGCGCCGAACCCCGGCTGCCCGTTCCAGTGATCGGGCGTCCAGCGCCGGGTGAGCCGGCCGGCCGGCAGCGGCCCGCCGCCCCCCTCCTCACAGGCGTGCGCCCGGCGCGGGTGGCAGCAGTCGCCCTCCCGACCTCCGTCCGGTCACACCGCCCCGGCCGTCGATGACGGCCACGGCGGGAACACGCTCCGAATGCCCCGTTGCGATCCGGTCGTCCGGGCGCATCAGCCGCGGAACCGGCTCACGTCAGCCCCGGTGGGCACGCAGGGCGGTGAGGGCCCGGTCGGCGTGGGTGTTCATGCGCAGTTCGCTGCGGACGATCTCCAGCACCGTGCGGTCCTCGGCGATGACGAAGGTGACGCGCTTGGTGGGGGCGAGGGAGAAGCCCCGCTTGACGCCGAACCGCTCGCGGACCGCGCCGTCGGCGTCGGAGAGCAACGGCATGCCGAGGGTGTGCCGCCCGGCGAACTCCTGCTGCTTCTCCACGCTGTCCCCGCTGATGCCCACGGGGTGGGCGCCCACTTCGGCGAACTCGGCGGCGAGGTCGCGGAAGTGGCAGGCCTCGGCGGTGCAGCCGGGGGTGAGGGCCGCCGGATAGAAGAAGAGCACCACCGGTCCCCCGGCAAGCAGCTCGGTGAGCCGGCGGTTGGTGCCCGTCTCGTCGGGCAGGGCGAAGTCCGCGGCCTTGTCCCCGACCTGGATGCGTTCCGTCACGACCGCCCCTCCCCGTTCCGCGCGACCCCGCGGGCCCACAGCACCAACGGCACTTGCAGCGGCAGCCGCGCCAGGGCGGCCGTCTTCAGCGGCGCGGGCCGGTGCCGCCAGTCCACGGCCATCTGGACGTTGGCCGGGAACACCCCGACGAAGAACGCCGCCGCCGCCTTCGCGGCCGCCGCGCGCGTGCGGGGCGCGGCGATCGCGGCCGCCAGGGCGAGCTCGACGGCGCCGCTGCCGTACGTCCATGCCCGGGGCGAGCCCGGCAGCATCCGGGGAACGGTGGCGTCGAACTGGCGTGGGGCGGCGAAGTGGGCCACCCCGGCTGCGGCCAGGAGGCCTGCGAGCAGCAGGGGTGAGCGTTCGGACCGGGGCACGGTTCCTCCTCTGGTGACCTGCCGCCGGATATTACTGGACGGTAGGCACGGAGTGGCCCACTTCCCCGGACGCAGTCGGTCAGGCCGTGGCCGCCGGGGGCGTCCCCTTCCCGGCCGGAGTCGTCCTCGATCGTGTAGGCGAGGCGGTCGTCGACCAGGCGGGGGAAGAGGTCGGCCATCCGCCGCGGATCCTCGGGCCGACGGCCGGGTCCGGGAGGCCCAAACCGCAGGTCAGTGGGGGTGTCGGAAGGGATGTATCGGACAAACGGGACTACGG
>NZ_JBEXRL010000014.1:0-42860 GCF_040613075.1 Streptomyces sp. NPDC006314
CTTCGGTCTTGCGTTTCCGACTCTATCAGATCTTTTCTCGACCCGATTTCCTCGGTGCTTTCCAGGTTCCCGCTCTCGCGGTTTCCTTTCCGGCGGTTCCGACTTTATCAGAAGTTCTGAGTCGGTTTTCCGCCCCCTCCGGGCACCTGTGTTCAGCGCATGAAGTGCTGGGGTTCCCGGTTGGGCGGAGCCGTAAACGTACTGGAGCGGGGCTCCCCGATGCAAATCGAGGGGCCCCGCTCCAGGATCGCGCGTGCGAGCGGTCGTGGGACCGTCAGACCTCCACGACCACCGGGAGGATCATCGGCCTGCGGCGATACGTGTCCGAGACCCACTTGCCGAGGGTGCGGCGGATGAGTTGCTGCAGCTGGTGAGGCTCCACGACGCCGTCCTGGGCGGAACGCTCCAGGACTTCCGTGATCTTCGGGATGACGTCGGTGAAGGCCGAGTCCTCGATGCCGGAGCCACGGGCCTGGACGTGGGGGCCGCCGGTGATCTTGCCGGTGGAGGAGTCCACGACCACGAAGACCGAGATGATGCCCTCGTCGCCGAGGATCTTGCGGTCCTTGAGGGCCGGCTCGCCGACATCACCGACGGAGAGGCCGTCGACGTAGACGTAACCGGCCTGGACCTTGCCGGAGATCTTGGCCTTGCCCTCGATCAGGTCCACCGCCACGCCGTCCTCGGCGATGACGATCCGGTCGTGCGGGACGCCCGTCATCGCGCCCAGCTCGGCGTTGGCGCGCAGGTGGCGCCACTCACCGTGGACCGGCATCAGGTTCTTCGGGCGGCAGATGTTGTAGAAGTACAGCAGCTCGCCCGCGGACGCGTGCCCGGAAACGTGCACCTTGGCGTTGCCCTTGTGGACGACGTGGGCACCCCAGCGGGTGAGGCCGTTGATCACGCGGTAGACCGCGTTCTCGTTGCCGGGGATGAGGGACGACGCCAGGATCACCGTGTCGCCGTGGACGATGCGGATCTGGTGATCCCGGTTCGCCATGCGCGACAGCGCGGCCATCGGCTCGCCCTGGGAGCCCGTGCAGACCAGGACGATCTCGTGGTCCGGGAGGTCGTCGAGGGTCTTGACGTCGACCACCAGGCCCGGGGGGACCTTCAGATAACCCAGGTCCCGGGCGATGCCCATGTTGCGGACCATCGAGCGGCCGACGAAGGCGACCCGGCGGCCGTACTCGTGGGCCGCGTCCAGGATCTGCTGGATGCGGTGGACGTGGCTGGCGAAGCTTGCCACGATGATCCGCTTGCGGGCACCCGCGAAGACCTGGCGCAGGACGTTGGAGATGTCCCGCTCGGGCGGGACGAACCCCGGAACCTCGGCGTTCGTCGAGTCGGAGAGGAGAAGGTCGATTCCCTCCTCGCTGAGCCGTGCGAACGCATGGAGGTCGGTGAGGCGGTTGTCCAGCGGCAGCTGGTCCATCTTGAAGTCGCCGGTGTGGACCACCATGCCGGCGGGCGTGCGGATGGCGACCGCCAGGGCGTCGGGGATGGAGTGGTTGACCGCGACGAACTCGCAGTCGAACGCGCCGATCCGCTCGCGGTTCCCCTCCGCCACCTCCAGGGTGTACGGGCGGATGCGGTGCTCCTGGAGCTTGGCCTCGATGAGGGCGAGGGTCAGCTTGGAGCCGATCAGCGGGATGTCCGGCTTCTCGCGCAGCAGGTAGGGGACGCCACCGATGTGGTCTTCGTGGCCGTGCGTGAGGACGATGCCCTCGATGTCGTCGAGGCGATCCCTGATGGACGAGAAGTCCGGCAGGATCAGGTCGATTCCGGGTTGCTCCTCCTCGGGGAAGAGCACTCCGCAGTCGACGATCAGCAGACGGCCGCCGTACTCGAAGACCGTCATGTTTCGGCCGATCTCGCCGAGACCGCCGAGCGGGGTGACCCGCAGTCCGCCCTCGGGGAGCGGCGGGGGCGAGCTGAGTTCAGGATGCGGATGACTCAAAAGACTCTCCTCACCACGCACGCCACGTACCGGTAGGGCACGTGGCGCGCATGACGTTCGTGCAGAAGCA
The DNA here is from genome assembly GCF_040613075.1 of Streptomyces sp. NPDC006314. Lineage (NCBI taxonomy): Bacteria > Bacillati > Actinomycetota > Actinomycetes > Kitasatosporales > Streptomycetaceae > Streptomyces > Streptomyces sp. NPDC006314. The sequence goes on from NZ_JBEXRL010000014.1 coordinate 2,031, forward strand.
GTTGTCGTTGTGGGTTCAGGCACCGGTGGCCTGCGTATGCGGTTGTTCTTCAGTTGTGAAGCTCGGGTGGTGCCAAGTCTGTTGTCAGAGCTGTACCCCGCCGGCGGCAAGATCGATCTTGAGCTGGGCGATCTCCTCGGCCGAGCACTCGACCATGGGGGCGCGCAGGGGCCCGGCGGGCAGGCCCTGGAGGGCGAGCGCGGCCTTGGTGGTCATGACGCCCTGGGTGCGGAACATGCCGGTGTAGACCGGGAGCAGCTTCTGGTGGATCTCGGTGGCCTTGACGACGTCGCCCGAGGTGTACGCGTCGACGAGGGCGCGCAGGTCGGGCGTGACGACGTGGCCGACGACCGAGACGAAGCCGACCGCGCCCACGGAGAGCAGGGGCAGGTTGAGCATGTCGTCGCCGGAGTACCAGGCGAGGCCGGACCGGGCGATGGCCCAGCCGGCCCGGCCGAGGTCGCCCTTGGCGTCCTTGTTGGCGACGATCCTGGGGTGCTCGGCGAGGCGGACGAGCGTCTCGGTGTTGATCGGCACGCCGCTGCGGCCGGGGATGTCGTAGAGCATGACCGGCAGGCCGGTGGCGTCGGCGATGGTGGTGAAGTGCCGGTACAGGCCCTCCTGCGGGGGCTTGTTGTAGTACGGCGTGACGACGAGGAGGCCGTGGGCGCCGACGCGCTCGGCCTCGCGGGCCAGCTCGATGCTGTGGCGGGTGTCGTTGGTTCCGACGCCGGCCACCACATGGGCGCGGTCGCCGACCGCCTCCAGTACGGCTCGTACGAGGTCCGATTTCTCCGCGTCACTGGTGGTGGGGGACTCGCCGGTGGTGCCGTTGATGATCAGGCCGTCGTTGCCTGCGTCCACCAGGTGGACGGCGAGCCGCTGGGCGCCGTCGAGGTCGAGTGCGCCGTCCGCCGTGAAGGGCGTGACCATGGCGGTGAGGACCCGCCCGAAGGGGGTCTGCGGAGTGGAGGTCGGAGCCATGGGTAACACGCTACTCGGTGCTCCATGCGTGGTCTGCCCGTGGGGTGCCGGGAAAGTCATGACAAATGCGGAGCCCGGCACTGCCTGCTCGGGGGTTCAAGCAGTGCCGGGTCCGTTTGATCAGGCTAGATGAACTTCTCCAAATGCCGCAATCCGGACGCTTCGCGAGGCTGACTCGTACATCCGTTCCGGGTGGGCGAACAGGGCTTCGTTACGGGGCCACACGCCCGTTCGCGTTGAAGGCGGCGTACGTCAGCGGCATGAGCTTCGCCCACTCCGCCTCCATCTTCTCGCCGACCATCTCGATCTCCCGCTGCGGGAAGGACGGCACCTTGGCCAGCTCGTGCTGGGTGCGCAGGCCGAGGAAGTGCATCAGGGAACGGGCGTTGCAGGTGGCGTACATCGAGGAATAGAGGCCCACGGGGAGGGCCGCGCGGGCGACCTCCCGGGCCACGCCCTCGGCGAGCAGCTTCTGATAGGCCCCGTACGCCTGCTCGTAGGACTCCTCCAGGGTGCCGCGGACCGTCTCGTGCTGGGCGGCGGTGCCCTCGACGAAGACGTACTTGCCCGGGCGGCCCTCCTGGACGAGCTTGCGGGAGGTGTCCGGAACGTAGAAGACCGGCTCCAGCTCCCGGTAGCGTCCGGACTCCTCGTTGTACGACCAGCCGACCCGGTGCCGCATGAACTCGCGGAAGACGAAGATCGGGGCGCTGATGAAGAAGGTCATCGAGTTGTGCTCGAACGGGCTGCCGTGCCGGTCGCGCATCAGGTAGTTGATCAGGCCCTTGGAGCGCTCGGGGTCCTTCTTCAGCTCGTCCAGGGACTGCTCGCCGAGGGTCGAGACTCGGGCGGCGAACAGGACATCGGCGTCCGAAGCGCTGGACTTCACCAGCTCGACGGTGACGTCACTACGGAACGTGAGCGACTCGGTGGTCACGGGGGTTGGGGTCCTTCCCATCACTTCTGTGGTTCGCGCCCACCTTACGGGGCACCCGCTGGGCCCGGAGCAGCACCTCGCCCCGGAAGACGCACCGGCGATTTTTTCGGACATGGGCACCCTTTGTGCCACTCGATCGTCTGTATCGGTGAGGACTGCACGTTTGATCCGAAACCCTGAAAGGAGAGGCAACCGCGATGTTCCGTCGCCGCGAGCCCGTACCCTTCGCCTTCCTGGCCGAGGCTGACCGGTTCCGCAGCAATGTCACTCCCCCGCCCCGTCAGCGGGGGTCCTTCGGCGAGATAGCCGGGCGCTGGCTGCTGGGCCTCGCCCTCGTCGCCGGGCTGGTCGGCGCACTGATCCTCGGCATGCCGGCGCTCTCCACGCCGTCCGGTACGCCGGTTCAGCAGTCCCAGGCGTCCCAGGGGCACTGACCCTTCCGGACCCTCAAGGCTGGTGAGCGTGAACCGGGCCGGATAGCCTCACCGGGCACAGCCCACGCGAGGACCGAGTGAGGACCAGCCGTGCCCCTGCCCTTTCTGACGGCCGACCGTACCTTCGAGGCGGCATCCGAGAGCGCGCTGCCGTACGACGACCGGGAGCGCTGGCGGCGCCCCTACCGGCCCGGGCCCTGGCGTGTGGGCGTGGCCGCGCTGGGGCTGCTGCTCGCCTCGTTCGTGCTCTTCGCGGCGGTCCTCATCGCCCTGACCGGCTCGGCGTCCTCCGCCGGGGTGATCCTCGGCATGGGGCTGGCCCTCATCGCCGGTGCGCTGCGGCTGCTGCGCATGGGGGCGTGGGTGAGCGGGCACGGGGTGCGCCAGGTCGGTCTTCTGGTGACCCGGACGGTGCCGTGGGCGCGGGTCGTGTCCGTGCGGACGGTGCAGCAGCCGGTGCGCTGGCTGGGGCTGCCGCGCACGGTGCAGGGGCAGGCGCTGGTACTCGTCCGCAAGGACCGGCGCGCCGAGGACGCTGCTCCCCTGCTGACCACGCACGGCCTGGACTTCCTGGGCCGTCCGGCGGCCTTCGACCGGGCGGCGGACTCGGTGGAGGCGTGGGCCGCGGAGTACCGGCGCGGCTGACCCGCCTGGACACGGCGAAGGGGCCGGCCGCTGTGCTGCGGCCGGCCCCTTCGGCGTATCGGTCCGCTGATCCGGGCAACTTCCGCCAGGCGGTGCGTAGGGAGCCCGTGCGGCTAGGCCTGGACGGTCCTGTCGTCGTGCAGGGCGATGGCACGCTGCATCGCCTTGCGGGCGCGCGGGGTGTCGCGGGCGTCGTGGTAGGCGACGGCGAGCCGGAACCAGCAGCGCCAGTCGTCGGGGGACGCCTCGGTCTCGGCCTTGCGCCTGGCGAAGACCTCGTCGGCCGAGTCACGGTCGATGCGGCCGCTCTCGGTGCGCTTCAGCTCGTCGACGGGCAGGCCGCCCTCGGCGTCGAGTTCGGCGGCGAGCTGGTTGGCCCTGCGGACGAACTGGGTGTTCTTCCACAGGAACCACAGGCCGATGACCGGCAGGATCAGCACCGCCACGCCGAAGGTGACGGTGAGCACCGTGCCGGACTGGATGAGCATGACGCCGCGGCTGCCGACCAGAAGGAAGTAGAAGACGAGGACGGCGGCCGTGACGAGGTAGGTGATCTTCGCGCGCATCGGAGTGTCAGCTCAGGTCCAGGAAGTTCTCCAGGCCGAAGGTCAGGCCCGGAGTGGTCGCCACGCGGCGGGCGCCGAGCAGGATGCCCGGCATGAAGCTGCTGTGGTGCAGGGAGTCGTGGCGGATGGTCAGGGTCTCGCCCTCGCCGCCGAGCAGCACCTCCTGGTGGGCCAGGAGACCGCGCAGCCGGACGGCGTGCACCGGGACCCCGTCGACACTGGCGCCCCGCGCGCCGTCCAGGGCGGTGACCGTGGCGTCGGGCGCCGGGGCGGTACCGGCTGCCCGGCGTGCCTCGGCGATGAGCTGGGCCGTGCGGGTGGCGGTACCGCTCGGGGCGTCCACCTTGTTCGGGTGGTGCAGCTCGACGACTTCCACCGACTCGAAGTAGGGCGCGGCGAGCTGGGCGAACCTCATCGTCAGGACGGCGCCAATGGAGAAGTTCGGCGCGATGAGCACGCCGGTCTCCGGAGACTGGGCGAGCCAGCCCTTCAGCTGCGCGAGGCGCTCCTCGGTCCAGCCCGTCGTGCCGACGACCGCGTGGATGCCGTGGCGCACGCAGAAGTCGAGGTTGCCCATGACGGAGGCGGGGGTGGTCAGCTCCACGGCGACCTGGGCGCCGGTCTCCGCCAGCGTCTCCAGCTTGTCGCCCCGGCCGAGGGCGGCGACCAGTTCCATGTCCTCGGCGGCCTCGACCGCCTTGACCGCCTCGGACCCGATCCGGCCCTTGGCACCGAGGACCGCCACGCGCAGCTTGCTCATCTTTGCTTCCTTACCGACTTACCGAATCCGACGACGGAGGGGCTCAGGCGACAGCATCGCGCAGTCGCGCGGCCTGTTTGTCCTTCAGCGGGCCGATGACCGACAGCGACGGGCGCTGTCCCAGGATGTCGCGGGCGACCGAGCGGACCTCGTCCGGGGTGACCGCCGCTATCCGGGCCAGCATGTCGTCCACGGACATCTGCTCACCCCAGCACAGCTCGCTCTTGCCGATGCGGTTCATCAGCGCGCCGGTGTCCTCGAGCCCGAGGACCGTGGAGCCCTGGAGCTGGCCGATGGCGCGGCTTATCTCGTCGTCGGAGAGGCCGTTGACCGCGACGTGGTCGAGTTCGTCCCGGCAGATCCTCAGCACATCGTGGACCTGGCTCGGGCGGCAGCCGGCGTACACGCCGAACAGACCGCAGTCGGCGAAGCCGGAGGTGTACGAGTACACGCTGTAGGCGAGGCCGCGTTTCTCCCGGACCTCCTGGAAGAGGCGGGAGGACATGCCGCCGCCGAGGGCGGTGTTGAGCACACCCATGGCCCAGCGGCGTTCGTCGGTGCGGGCGAGGCCCGGCATGCCGAGGACGACGTGCGCCTGCTCGGTCTTGCGGGCGAGCACCTCGACCTGGCCGGCCGTGCGGATCGTACGGCGGCCGTCGCGCGGGGCGACGGGTCGCGCGTCCGGATCCTTGAGGACGCCCGCCTTCTCGAAGGCCGCGCGAACCTGCCGTACGACCTTGTTGTGGTCGACGTTGCCGGCGCAGGCGACCACCAGGTGAGTCGGGTCGTAGTGCTTCTTGTAGAAGCGGCGGATGCGGTCGGCGGTCAGGGCGTTGACCGTGTCGACGGTGCCCAGGACCGGGCGGCCGAGGGCGTTGTCGCCGAACATGGTGTGCGCGAACAGGTCGTGCACGCAGTCGCCCGGATCGTCCTCGGTCATGGCGATCTCTTCGAGGATCGCCCCGCGCTCGACGTCGACGTCCTCTTCGAGGATGAGCGAGCCGGTCAGCATGTCGCAGACGACGTCGATGGCGAGCGGCAGGTCGGTGTCGAGCACGCGCGCGTAGTAGCACGTGTACTCCTTCGCCGTGAACGCGTTCATCTCGCCGCCGACCGCGTCGAGGGCGGAGGAGATGTCCAGCGCGCTGCGCCTCGAGGTGCCCTTGAAGAGCAGGTGCTCCAGATAGTGCGTGGCGCCGTTCAGGGCGGGGGTCTCGTCGCGGGAGCCGACGTGCGCCCAGATGCCGAAGGTCGCCGAGCGGACCGAGGGCAGCGTCTCGGTGACGATGCGCAGGCCGCCCGGGAGGGTGGTCTTGCGGACCGTGCCGATGCCGTTGGCCCCCTTGATGAGGGTTTGGGTACGGGCGACGGCCCGCGCCTCCGAAGAGGTGCGGGCCGTCGCCTTGGAGCTACGGGACGTCACTGGTCGGCGTCGTCCTTCGTGGTCTCGTCGGAGGAGCCTTCCTCGCCCTCGATCACGGGGATCAGGGAGAGCTTGCCACGGGAGTCGATCTCGGCGATCTCGACCTGGACCTTCTGGCCCACACCGAGGACGTCCTCGACGTTCTCCACGCGCTTGCCGCCGGCGAGCTTGCGGATCTGCGAGATGTGCAGCAGACCGTCCTTGCCGGGCAGCAGGGAGACGAACGCACCGAAGGTGGTCGTCTTGACGACCGTACCGAGGTAGCGCTCGCCGACCTCGGGCATCGTCGGGTTGGCGATGCCGTTGATCGTGGCGCGGGCGGCCTCGGCGGCGGGGCCGTCGGAGGCGCCGATGTAGATCGTGCCGTCGTCCTCGATGGTGATCTCGGCGCCGGTGTCCTCCTGGATCTGGTTGATCATCTTGCCCTTGGGGCCGATGACCTCACCGATCTTGTCGACCGGGATCTTGACGGTGATGATCCGCGGAGCGTTCGGGGACATCTCGTCCGGACGGTCGATGGCCTCCATCATCACGTCGAGGATGTGCAGGCGGGCGTCGCGGGCCTGCTTGAGGGCCGCGGCCAGGACGGAGGCCGGGATGCCGTCCAGCTTGGTGTCGAGCTGGAGGGCGGTGACGAACTCCTTGGTGCCGGCGACCTTGAAGTCCATGTCGCCGAAGGCGTCCTCCGCACCGAGGATGTCGGTGAGGGCGACGTAGTGCGTCTCGCCGTTGATCTCCTGGGAGATCAGACCCATGGCGATACCGGCGACCGGGGCCTTCAGCGGCACACCGGCGTTCAGCAGCGACATGGTGGAGGCGCAGACCGAACCCATGGACGTCGAGCCGTTGGAGCCGAGGGCCTCGGACACCTGACGGATCGCGTACGGGAACTCCTCACGCGTCGGCAGGACCGGCACGATGGCGCGCTCGGCGAGAGCGCCGTGGCCGATCTCGCGGCGCTTCGGGGCGCCGACGCGGCCGGTCTCGCCGACGGAGTACGGCGGGAAGTTGTAGTTGTGCATGTAGCGCTTGCGGGTCACCGGCGAGAGGGTGTCCAGCTGCTGCTCCATGCGGAGCATGTTGAGGGTGGTGACGCCCAGGATCTGCGTCTCGCCACGCTCGAACAGCGCGGAACCGTGCACCCGCGGGATGGCCTCGACCTCGGCGGCCAGGGTGCGGATGTCGGTGACACCGCGGCCGTCGATGCGCTTCTTCTCCTTGATCACGCGCTCGCGGACCAGCTGCTTGGTGAGCGAGCGGTACGCGGCGGAGATCTCCTTCTCGCGGCCCTCGAACTCCGGCAGGAGCTTCTCGGCGGCGAGCGCCTTGACGCGGTCCAGCTCGGCCTCGCGCTCCTGCTTGCCGGCGATGGTGAGCGCCTGGGCCAGCTCGGGGCGGACGGCGGCCGTCAGGGCCTCGAACACGTCGTCCTGGTAGTCCAGGAAGATCGGGAACTCGGCGGTCGGCTTGGCGGCCTTCGCGGCGAGGTCGGCCTGCGCGCGGCAGAGGACCTTGATGAAGGGCTTCGCGGCGTCCAGACCGGCGGCGACGACCTCCTCGGTCGGCGCCTCGGCGCCGCCCTCGACCAGCTTGATGGTCTTCTCGGTGGCCTCGGCCTCGACCATCATGATCGCGACGTCGCCGTCCTCCAGGACGCGGCCGGCGACCACCATGTCGAAGACGGCGTCCTCGAGCTCGGTGTGCGTCGGGAAGGCGACCCACTGGCCGCGGATCAGCGCGACGCGGACGCCGCCGATCGGGCCGGAGAAGGGCAGACCGGCCAGCTGCGTGGACGCGGACGCGGCGTTGATCGCGACGACGTCGTACAGGTGGTCGGGGTTGAGCGCCATGATCGTGGCGACGACCTGGATCTCGTTGCGCAGGCCCTTCTTGAAGGACGGGCGCAGCGGGCGGTCGATGAGGCGGCAGGTGAGGACCGCGTCCTCGGAGGGACGGCCCTCACGGCGGAAGAAGCTGCCGGGGATCTTGCCGGCGGCGTACATCCGCTCCTCGACGTCCACCGTGAGCGGGAAGAAGTCGAGCTGGTCCTTGGGGTTCTTGGATGCGCTGGTGGCCGACAGCACCATGGTGTCGTCGTCCAGGTAGGCCACGGCGGAGCCGGCGGCCTGCTTGGCCAGGCGGCCCGTCTCGAAGCGGATCGTACGGGTGCCGAAGGCGCCATTGTCGATGACGGCCTCGGCGTAGTGGGTCTCGTTCTCCACTAGTGTTTTCTCCTCGTCTTCGTCCCTCGGCTGCCCGTGTGGCAGGGGGACGGTTGCGGAGAAGCGCTCCGTCTGGTGCGGGCCGGTCTTCGATCGAAGCACCCGGGGCTCGCTTCCCCCCGGGGGCCACTACCGAGGACCGGCGGCGGCGAGGTGCGCTTCTCCTCGTTCTCAGTCGTACGTGTTCTGTCTCGTGCCTATTGCGTTGTGCTACCACACTACAAAGCGTGTGTGACACTCCGCACGTTTCCGCGCGTACGGCAAAGGGAGCGGCCCCCGATCCTCTCGGGAACCGCTCCCTTACGGCGTCTTACTTGGCGCCCGCCGCACCGCGGCGGATGCCGAGGCGGTCGACCAGCGCACGGAAGCGCTGGATGTCCTTCTTCGCCAGGTACTGCAGCAGGCGACGGCGCTGACCGACCAGGATCAGCAGACCACGGCGGGAGTGGTGGTCGTGCTTGTGGGTCTTGAGGTGCTCCGTCAGGTCGGAGATCCGACGGGAGAGCAGAGCGACCTGGACCTCGGGGGAGCCGGTGTCACCCTCCTTGGTACCGAACTCGGCGATGATCTGCTTCTTCGTAGCGGCGTCGAGCGACACGCGTACTCCTCATAGTCTGTGAGTGGCCACCGAGTGCCCCTGGTCTTCTTCTCAGGGGGGCTTCCGTTACTCGGGAGGCGGGGATCCGCTGGGCGCGGCCGCCAGAACCCTGAGGGTTCCGGGGGTGCGTACACGAACGGCCGTCGACCAGGGTACCAGGGAGTGGCGGGCGCTCTCTCCGGCGTTCCGGATCGGCATGGGTCCGGCAGAGGCGGCCACTAGGGTGAGCCTGCTGATCGTACGCACGTCGGGAAGGGGTCGCTGCGGCATGGCGGAGACGGAAGAGGAACTCAAGGCGCGCAAGGAACGGGAGCGGGACGAGCTGTACGCGCTCGACATCTCCGGCGTCGAGTGGCAGAGCGCGCCGGGTACGGAGGAGCACGAGGAGCGGGTGGAGATCGCGTACCTGCCCGGTGGTGCCGTGGCGATGCGTTCCTCCCTCGACCCCGACACCGTGCTGCGCTACACCGAGGCGGAGTGGCGGGCGTTCGTCCTGGGCGCGCGGGACGGGGAGTTCGATCTGAAGCCGATGCCGCACAACGGGGGGCTCGGGGCGCAGTGAGCGGTGCCGGACAGCGGTGACCGAAGCCCCGGCTCGTTCTGCGCCGGGGCTTCTTGCCGTCACTTGCTCGTCATCGCCCGCGCGGTCGCGTACACGTCGAAGACCGCCAGGGTGAGCGGGATCAGCGTCAGCAGGAGGAAGCCCTCGCAGATCTCCAGGAAGCGGCCCCAGAACGGGGTCAGCCCGCCGCGCGGCAGGATCAGGCCCAGCGCCGTCACCAGGGCGGTGGCCGCGGCGATGACCGCGATCAGCCAGATGGTGCGGATGTCCAGGTCGGTTCGGTCGCCGGCCAGCGCCGCGAGCATCACGTGCCGCGGCGGGTTGAGGGCGAGGCCGAGGCCGAGCAGGACCAGGGAGCCGAGACCGGCGGCGAGGACGGGCGCGACCTGGGCGGTGTAGCGGAAGAGCCCGGCGCGCATCAGCATCGCCACACCGGTGGCGAAGGCGAGCAGCTGGGCCCAGATGTCGTCGGAGAAGCCCAGTACGGCCGAGGCACCGACGGCGAGGAGCGCACAGCCGCCGACCAGGCCGACGAGGAGTTCGTGGCCGCGCCGGGCCTGCGCCTCGATGCGCTCGGTGTCCACGGGCTCCGGCGCGGCGGACTCGGTGCCGTAGGCGGAGCGGGGGGCACTGCTGCTGGGGTTCTCGAAGCCGATCGGCAGCCGGGCGAAGCGCATCGACATGCCGGGCAGGAAGGCGAGAGCACCGACGGCGACGGGCGCGCACAGGCCGGCCATCTCGGTCGGGGCCCAGCCGGTGAGGGTGGCGACGAAAACGACGATCAGGGCGATCGCCGACGCGAAGACGAAAGCCACGAAGGGGCCGTCGCCGTGCGGCGAGCACAGGGCGAGGATCAGCGCGGCGACGAGGACGGCCGCACATGCCAGCAGGAACTGCAGTCTGCCGATGCCCTCCCCTCCGTTCAGGGGCAGCAGTCCGCTGCCCGCGACGCCGATGTTCGGCAGCGCGCCGAGGCCGAGGGCGAGGGCCGAGCCGCGGTCGTCGTAGACCCGGGCGCGGACCGCGGACAGCACGACCAGGAGGACGCCGGTGACGGCGGCGAGGATGCCGGCCAGGCCGTGCATGTCGTGGCGCGGGTCGGCGGTCCAGGCGACGAACGCGAGCAGCGCCGGCAGCACTCCGCCGCCGACGAGGCCCGCTGCCCGGGTCAGGTCGCCGCTCCACAGCTTGTGCTGCTTCGTGACGGCGGAGGCGACGGCCTCGGCGACGTCGTCGAAGACGGCCGGCGGCAGAGACTCGGCGAACGGGCGCAGGGTGAGGAGTTCGCCGTCGAGAATGCGCTGCGCCGCGAAGGAACGGGCGCTGTCCAGCACGGTGCCGTCGGTGCGGACCAGGTGGTAACCGACCGGGGCGCCCGCCTCGGAGCTCTGCTGGGACAGCCGGAGGATCTCCGGATAGAGGTCGGCGACCGGGACGTCGTCGGGCAGTGCCACGTCGATACGGCTGTCCGGCGCGACGATGGTGACCCGGCAGAAGCCGAGTCCGGTGCCGGACCCGGAAGGGGCTCCCGTCCCGGGTCCGCCGGTGGCGGCGGCCGTCATGCTCACCTGCTGCTCCCCCTCAGTGGTGGTGGTGCGTCTATGTCGTGAAGGTCTCGTGCCGGTTCGCGCCGCGCACGGCGGCACGGGTGCCGTAGGGCGGGGTTCCGGGGCTCTCCTGCTCCGACATCGGGCGGGTTGACCCGGTTTGTTCAGTCTGCTCGGCGTGTGCTCACGCGAACATCCGGCACCCTACCGCTCACCCGTGTTCCGTGAACTCAGTAGGATCACGCGGCGGCCTGCGCCCGCCGGACACGGGGCGGTGGGGTGGAAAGCCTGGGTCGGGCAAGGGAATTGGTGAGCGGTGAGCCAGATTGTCGTCAAGCGCCCTGCTAGGGCGCTGCCGTCCGAAGTGCCCACGGACGAGGTCGTTGTCCAGCCACCGCCCGAATTGCCGCGGGGGCCACAGGAGAGCGTGCTGATGCAGCTCCTGCCCACGCTGGGCATGGGTGGCTCGGTGGTGTTCTTCTTCACGAACGGCCAACCGTTCATGAAGATCATGGGCATGATCATGATCGCCTCGACGGTGGCGATGTCCATCGCGATGGTGGTCCGCTTCCGCCGCGGCTCGCAGGGCCAGCTGGCCGACATGCGGCGCGACTACCTCAGTTATCTGTCGCAGACGCGCAAGTCCGCCGTGGAGACGGCGAAGGCGCAACGGGACGCGCAGTACTACCTGCACCCCTCCCCCGAGCAGCTGTGGGCGTTCGTCGCCGAGGGCAGCCGGGTGTGGGAACGGCGGCCGGGTGACGAGGACTTCGCGCATGTGCGCATCGGCCTGGGCCCGCAGCCACTGGCCACTCCGCTCGTCGCCCCGGAGACCGGGCCGGTCGAGCAGCTCGAGCCGCTGACCGCGGGCGCGATGCAGCGATTCCTCGCCGCGCACCACACCGTCGGCGACCTGCCGATGGCGGTGTCGCTGCGCGCCTTCTACCACGTCACGGTGAGCGGTGAACCGCAGTCCGTCCGGGCCTCGGCGCGCGCCCTGGTCGGCTCGCTGGCCTCACTGCACTCCCCCGAGGACCTGGTCATCGCGGTGGCCGCGGGCCGGGAGGCGCTGCCGCACTGGGACTGGGCCAAGTGGCTGCCGCACGTGCAGGCGTCCGGCGAGGTGGACGGCGCAGGCTCCCGCCGGCTGATCGGCCCCGACCCGCGCGAGTTGGAGGACCTGCTCGCCACCCGGCTGACCGGCCGCCCCCGCTTCCATCCCGGCGCGGCCCCGCTGCTGGACGAGCCGCACATCGTGCTCGTCCTGGACGACCTGTCGCTGCTGCCGGACTCGGTGCTCGCCAACCCGGAGGGTCTGCAGGGCGTCACGGTGGTCGAGGTGGTGCCGGGCGAACTCACCACAGCGGGCGGTGACCTGTCCGTCGTCGTACGGCCCGGCGCCCTCCGCCTGGACTCCGGGCACGGCATGGTCTACGAGGGCGTCCCCGACGCCCTGTCGTACGAGTCCGCCGAGGCGCTCGCCCGGCAACTGGCGCCGCTGCGCATCGCGTCGGGCGGTGACGACGACGAACCGCTGCTCGCCAACCTGGAGTTCACGGACCTGCTCGGCCTCGGCGACGCGGCGTCCGTCGACACCAAGCGGACCTGGCGGCCGCGCGCTCTCGCGGAACGGCTGCGGGTGCCGATCGGTCTCGGTGAGGACGGCCGGCCCGTGATGCTGGACCTGAAGGAGGCCGCGCAGGAGGGCATGGGCCCGCACGGCCTGTGCGTCGGCGCGACCGGTTCCGGCAAGTCGGAGCTGCTGCGCACCCTGGTGCTGGGACTCGCCGTCACGCACTCCTCGGAGACCCTGAACTTCGTCCTCGCGGACTTCAAGGGTGGTGCGACCTTCGCCGGCATGGCGCAGATGCCGCACGTGGCCGCAGTCATCACCAACCTGGCCGACGACCTGACCCTGGTCGACCGCATGGGGGACTCGATCCGCGGTGAGCTGAACCGCCGCCAGGAGATGCTCCGCGACGCGGGCAACTACGCCAACATCCACGACTACGAGAAGGCGCGCGCGGCGGGTGCCCCGCTGCAGCCGATCCCCTCCCTGGTCCTGGTGATCGACGAGTTCAGCGAACTGCTGACCGCCAAGCCGGACTTCATCGAGATGTTCGTGCAGATCGGCCGTATCGGCCGTTCGCTGGGCGTACACCTGCTGCTGGCCTCGCAGCGCCTGGAGGAGGGCCGCCTGAGGGGGCTCGAGACCTATCTGTCGTACCGCATCGGTCTGCGCACCTTCTCCGCGGCGGAGTCCCGCGCGGCGCTCGGTGTACCCGACGCCTACGAACTCCCGAACGTCCCCGGTTCCGGCTTCCTGAAATACGGCACGGACGAGATGGTCCGCTTCAAGGCGGCGTACGTCTCCGGGGTCTACCGCTCGGGTTCGCAGCGCGCGGCGGTGGGCGGCGGGCCGCTGCCGGTGGACCGGCGGCCGGTACTGTTCACGGCCACCGAGGTGCCGGTGCAGTACACGGCCATCCCGCAGCAGCGCCAGGAGCCCCAGCCCGAGGTGGACGAGGCGCTGGCCGACACCGTTCTCGACGTCATCGTGCGCCGGCTCGAGGCGCAGGGCCCGGCGGCACACCAGGTGTGGCTGCCGCCGCTGGAGAGTCCGCCGTCACTGGACGCTCTGCTGCCCGGCCTGGCCGCGGTGCAGGGACGCGGGCTGACCCAGCCCGGCTACGAGAGCGCGGGCCGCCTGATCGTGCCGGCCGGCCTGGTCGACAAGCCGTACGAGCAGCGCCGCGACCGGCTGATGCTCGACTTCTCGGGCGCGGCGGGCCACATGCAGATCATCGGCGGCCCGCAGTCCGGCAAGTCCACCCTCCTGCGCACGCTGATCTGCTCCTTCGCGCTCACCCACACCCCGTACGAGGTGCAGTTCTACGGCCTCGACTTCGGTGGTGGCGGTATGGCCGCGCTGGACGGCCTGCCGCACGTCGGCGGTATCGCCTCCCGCCTGGACCCGGAACGCGTCCGGCGCACGGTCTCCGAGGTCTACGGCGTGCTGACCCGCCGCGAGGAGCACTTCCGCTCGGCCGGCATCGCCTCGATCGCCGACTACCGCGCCCGCCGTGCCCGTGGCGAGATCTCGGTCACCGACCAGCCGTGGGGCGACGTGTTCCTCGTCATCGACGGCTGGGGCAACTTCCGCACGGACTACGAGGCCCTGGAACCGGCGGTCCTCGACATCGCCGCCCGCGGTCTCGGCTACGGCATCCACGTCGTCATCACGGCCTCGCGCTCGATGGAGGTCCGCGCGAATCTGAAGGACCATCTGATGAACCGCCTGGAGCTGCGCCTGGGTGACGTCATGGACTCGGAGATCGACCGCAAGGTGGCGGTGAACGTCCCCGCGGGTGTCCCGGGCCGCGGTCTGTCCCCCCAGAAGCTGCACTTCATGGCGGCGGTCCCACGGATCGACGGCCTCACCTCCGACACCGACCTGGCCGAGGCCACGGCGGCGCTGACCACCGAGGTCGGCCGGCACTGGCAGGCGCCGGGCGCCCCCAAGGTACGGCTGCTGCCGCGTCAGCTGGAGGCGGTCAAGCTGCCGTCGGGCGACCGCTTCCCGAAGCGGGGTATCGCCTTCGCGCTGGACGAGGACAACCTGGAGCCCGTGTTCCTGGACTTCGAACAGGACCCGTTCTTCCTGATCTTCGGCGAGAGCGAGTCCGGCAAGTCCAACCTGCTGCGGCTGCTGATCAAGCAGCTGACGCTGCGGTACGGGGGCGACGAGGCGAAGTTCTTCGTCGTCGACAACCGGCGCTCGCTGCTGGACATCACGCCGTCCACGCACCTGGCGGAGTACATCCCCATGTCCAGCCAGATGGACCATCACATGGTGGCCCTGGCCGACCTCATGCAGCGCCGCACCCCCACCGCCGACGTCACCCCGCAGCAGCTGCGGGACCGAAGCTGGTGGCGGGGCCCGCAGGTGTTCGTGGTCATCGACGACTACGACCTCGTCTCCACGTCCAGCGGCAACCCGCTCAGCGGCCTGACCGAGATGCTGCCCTTCGCCCGCGACGTCGGCGTCCGCTTCATCATCGCCCGCTCCTCCGCGGGCGCGGGCCGCGCCTCCTACGAGCCCTTCATGCAGCGCATGAAGGAACTCGGCGCCCAGGGCATCGTCCTGGCGGGCGACCCGGCAGAGGGCGACATCCTCAACGGCGTCCGGCCCCGGCCGATGCCTGCGGGGCGGGGCGTCTTCGTGTCCCGGAAGCGGGGGAAGCCGTTGGTTCAGACGGGACTGGTAAATGTGGAGTACTGACCCCGGGCCGCGCGCCGGCCACAGAACGCTTACATCCGGCGGCCACGGCCGCCGGATGCGGCGTTCTACGGATTGTCCACGTCAGAACACCGGAAGCGCGTACAGGGAACCGGCGCTTGCCACGAAGACGCGATTGCCGTCGGCTGCGAAGGCCACATCGTCATCGCCGCCCTCCAGTTCGTAGGACCAGACCTCGCGTGCCGTGTCCTTGCTCAGGGTCTTCACAGTGGAGCCATCCAGCAGCCAGACTCCGTTGCCCTGCGCAAGGATGGGTTGATCATTGCTGGTCAGTGCCAGGCGACCGTCCCACTGCTGCTTTCCGTCCTGGACGTCGAAACCATAAGGGTGGCCGTAATCGTCGCAGGCACTCGCATAGAGCAGGTTGCCGTGGACGCAGGGCCGGGACCACTCGTAGTTCTCGCTGTCGTAGTAGTGCTTCTTCGTGCGTGACCACAGTCGCTTGCCGTCCGAGATCCTGCGCCCGGAAAGCGCCTTGCCGTTGAGATAGACGACGCCGTCCCGGACCGCCGGGAAGAGGGACCGCTCCTTCGCCAGGTCGCGGGCAGTCCACTCAGTGCGTCCGTTCTTCGTGTTCACGGCCATGGCATGCCCTGTGCTCGTGGTGACGACCAGCCTTCCCTGATGCGCGACGGACCTGGGGAGGATCTTGCTGCGGAAACCTTCCGGTAGCGGTGCGGTCCAGCGGATCCTGGCGTCCGAGCGGCCTACGGCCCGCAGTCGCTGGTCTTTGGTCAGCAGGTAGATCGTTTCCGCGTCCGCGGTCAGCAGCGTCTTGGCATCAGCCTTCGCGGTCCACTTGGGCTCTCCGGTGGACGGGACGAAGGTGTGCAGTGTGCCGTGGTCGTCGGCTGCCAAGAGCAACCGGTCGGACAACGAGAGATAGCGGCACGTCATCTGCATCGCCGGAGCGCTCCAGCGGCGCTTGCCGTCGACGACGTTGAGAGCCACCACGCCGGTGACAGGGCTGCCGACGATGACGACGTCCCGTATCGGCAACGGTGCCGGTGACATGGAGCTGGACACGTCGGTCGCTTGCCACAGGGACTTGGGTGAGCCCCCGATGATGTAGTCGCCCTCGTCGGCGGAGAGCAGGCGGGCGGCCGGTGTCTGCGCGGCGGGCGGGTAGGTGAAGAGGTCGTTCCGGTGCCGGTCGCCCCCGCTGCCGCGAAGCAGCCACCAACCTGTCCCGGTGCCGGCGGCCGCGAGTACGGCGCCGGCGGCGACACCGGTGAGCAGGCGCCGCCTGCTCGGCCCCGTCCTCGTCTCCGTCGTGGACAACAGCGGGGCGGTGAGATTCCGTACCTCACGCTCGCGCTCCTTGATCGCGTCCGCCACGGGCCCGCGCTTCCACACCGCGTCGGCCTTCTTCGGCCCGGCGAACGCGATGGCGATCTGTTCCGGGGTGGGCCGGACCGCCGCGTCCTTGGCCAGGCAGGGCGCGATCAGCGCGTGCTGCTCGGGGGCGATGCCCTGCCAGTTGGGCTCGCCGTGCACGACCTCGTACTGGACGGCGGCCACGTGCGAGCCCTCGAACGCGCGGTGGCCGGTGGCTGCGTAGACGAGGAGGGCGCCGAGGGAGAAGACGTCGGCGGCAGGGGTGACACGCCGGCCCAGCACCTGTTCGGGGGCGCCGTACCCGGGGGTGACCGGGATCTGGCCGGTGATGGTGAGGGTGAGGCCGTGTTCGGGGCGTGCGATGCCGAAGTCGATGATCCTCGGGCCGGTCGCGGTGAGCACGACGTTCGGCGGCTTGAGGTCGCGGTGGACGAATCCGGCGGCATGGATGTCGCGCAGGGTGCGCGCGACCGAAACGGCCAGGGCACGCAGCTTCGCGTCGTCGAGCGGCCCGTGCCGGTCCACGATCTGGTCCAGCGTCGGACCGGCGAGGAACTCGGTGGCGATCCATGGCCGACCGCCCTCGGTCTGGGCTCCCAGCACCGCCGCAACGCCGGGGCTGCGGACGGCCTGCGCCGCCAGCGCCTCGCGCACGAACCGCTGGACGAGGCCGGCGTCATGAGCGAGTTCCGGGCGGAGCACCTTCACGGCGGCGACGGTGCCCGCGTGGTCCTGGCCGACGTACACCTTGCCCATGCCGCCCTCACCCAGCACACCGAGCAGCCGGTACGGGCCGAGGCGGATCGGGTCACCCGTCCCCAGGGGTCTCATCGCTGATCGCTTTCTCTTCTCACCGGACGGCTCACTGCAGAGGGAAGGCCGCCAGGAAGCCGCCGCCCTGTGCGATGACCGCCTTGGCGTTCTCATGGGCTATGAAGCGGTCACCGGTGGTCTTGTACGAATGTGCAGGGGCGTGGGAGGAGAGTTCCACGGCCCAGAGCTTCGACCCGCGCTTGCTGTACGCGTAGTCGGTGCCGATCACAGGCGCGCAGTTCACGTCCGCTTGGGTGCCCTGGCCGCCCTTCTCCTCCCACTTGACCCGTCCGCTCGCGGGATCGAAGGCGACCAGCCCGAGCCCCTTCTCCACCGCGTACAAGATGCCGTCCTTCACATCCGGCGGCCCGTAGGTACGACCCGGACGGGAGGCCTTGGAGTCCCAGACCACCTTCCCGTCGCTGAGCCGCAGAGCCCGAAGCCGTCCGGTACCCACATACAGGTGCTGTGCGTCGGTGGTCAGGGGCAGGCGTACGCGATTCGCCTCGACGCCGTCGAGCGGGCGGTGCCAGCGAACGGCACCGTTGCGGGTGTCGCGTACGACGGCATGCACGGTGCCGTCGTTGGCCTCCTGGAGTGCTGCCAGGTGGCGTCCCACGACGCCGGCGGTGAGGAAGTAGAACCGCTCGGTGCCCGGGCGACGCGCGGGCAGCGGTGTCCGCCACAGCAGCTTGCCCGTGCCGATGTCGACGGCGAGCAGGTACCAGGACTGAGCAGCCGAGAATGTGTTGTGGACGTACCGTCCGCGGCCGGCCGCTACATAGGCGACGCCGTTGGCGATGCACAGCAGCTGACTCGGGAAGAGATCGCCGTTGAAATCAGACAGGTGAGCGAAGGGTGCGTTCATCTCGCCCCTGAGGAGGTCGAGGGATGCCAGGAGCAGCGCGGGTCCGCCGGCGGTGCCACGGTCGGCGGCGGGCTCGTCCGAAGCGACCAGCGCGACGAGACGCTCGCCGTCGGAGGCGATTTGCCAGGCCATGTCCATGTACGGCACCGTCCATGCCCTGCGCCCCGTCTGCCCCACGACTCCGGTCAAGTCGCCGATCACCGTCGTCACCAGGTTCGCCAGCACGTGCGGATGCGACGGCATGTGACTCTCGAAGTGGTCCTGCTCGCCGATCTGAATCTGCCAGATGGAGTCCAGCTGCTTCTTCGGCAGCAGGCTGTTACTGGGCCCGGGGGCGGGCTGCGGTTTCGATCCTCCGGTCCCTTGCGTCAGGGCCCACGCCCCGGCACCGGCCGCCGTCAGCGTCGCTGCCGCGCCCGCTCCGGTGAGCAGCAGACGCCGGCGCGACCAGCGACTGGGCACTGCCGTGGACGCCACGTCCAGCTGATCGACCGGAGCCGGCAGCCGCTGCGGAGTGACCTGCCAGACCTCGCTCGCCCGCCGCGCGATGTCGGCCAGCAGCGCGTCCGGCAGATGGTCGGCGAACTCACCGCTCCCGTCGTGCAGCCGGGAGGCGAGCCACTCGGTCGTCGGTCGGCGGAAGGCGACCTTGTCCAGGCACTGCGCGAGGACGGGCGCCAGGCTGTCGGGTACTCCGGTCAGGTCGGGCTCGGTGTACTGCACCCGGTAGAGCAGGTCGGCCGTCTGACCACGGCCGAAGGGCGGATGCCCGGTGGCGGCGAAGACGAGCAGCCCGGCGAGCGCGAAGACGTCGCCCGCCGCCGAGTGCTCCTGCCCGCTCGCCTGCTCCGGCGACATGAAGGCCGGGGTGCCGATCGCGACCCCGACCCGGGTGAGGTGCTCGTCCCCGGCCGCGCGGGCGATGCCGAAGTCGATGACCTTGGGGCCGTAGGCGGTGATGAGGACGTTGGACGGCTTGAGATCGCGATGGACGACGTCGGACGCGTGCAGCTGGCCCAGGGCTCCGCACAGCGCGGCACCGAGCGCCCGTACGGTTCGTTCGGGCAGCGGACCGCACAGGTCGACGGCGTCGTCCAGCGGCGGCCCGAGCACATACTCCGTGGCCAGCCAGGGTGTCTCGGCCCGTGCGTCCGCGTCCACCACCCCGGCGCCGTACCGCTCCCCCACGACCCGTGCCGCGTCGGTCTCCAGCCGGAACCGGGTGCGGAAGGCCGGGTCGGAGGCGATACGGGCGTGCATCGTCTTCAGCGCGACGGTACGGCCGCCTGCGGTACGGGCCAGGTAGACGGTGCCCATACCGCCGCTGCCCAGGCGGGCGACGGGCCGGTAGGGGCCGATCGTCCGGGGGTCGTCGTGGGTGAGAGGAGAAGGCATGGCCGTCGTCAGTTCGGGTGGGTGTTCGGTGCGGGTACGCCCTCGACGGAGATCTCCGCCATGAGGACGGCGGCCGACTGGTGCGCGAGGGCGGCGACCACCCGGCCGGGGAGCCAGCCGGGGGCTGGGACGGTGGTGGAGCGGTTCTCCGCCGGGACGTCCGGACCATCGGACAACATGTCGATCAGCTCGGCCAGTTGAGGGCGTGCGCCCGGGTCGCGGGCGAGGCACCGGGTGATGACGGTACGGAAGGCGGCCGGGAGCTCGTCCCGCTCGGGAGTCGTGTAGCCCGTGGCGGCGTACGCGAGCGTCGCTCCGAGGGCGTACACGTCCCCCAGGGGGCGCGGGCGCCCACCGGACGCCTGCTCCGGCGGCAGGCTGCCCGCTTCGAGGCCCGGCAGTCCGGAGCGGGGCGTACCGTCCGGGGCGGCGGCTCGTACGGCGCCGAAGCAGGAGAGGCGAGGGCCGTCGGCAGCGAGCAGGATGGCCGCGGGGGACACGCCCGCGAAGGTCAGGCCCTGCCCGTGCAGGATGGCCAGGGTCTCGGCGAGGGCCACGCCGAGCGTGCGTACCGTCCGCTCGGGCAGCGGACCGCCGTGTACGGCGAGGGCCGTCGGCAGCGGGAGGAAGGGCAGGTAGGGGCGTGCGTACCACGCGGCCTCGCCTGGGGCGGAGAGGGCCGTGGTGGGTGCGGCGCAGGGGCCGAGGAGATAGCGGGAGCCTTCGGCTTCGGCGAGGAAGCGCTGGGGATCGCCGCCTGGGTGCGGGAGGGAAAGCAGGACGGTGTGCTGACCGTCGGCGCTGCGGGCGATGTACCGCCGCTCGGGGACGGGAACCTTGGTACGGGGGTCGTCCAAGGCGGTGATCAGGGTGTACGGGCCCACCCGTCGCCTCGACGAGGCGGCTCTGCCCGCTCCTCCCCCGGCGGCCACGCCCACGGCGCCCTCTGTGGCATGCATTCCCTGTCCCGCTCTTGTTCGTTCTGCTGGGGCCGTCCGGCACGACAGAGGGTGGGCACCTCCCGTGCGTGCCCACCCCGCTGCTGACGTGTCGTTCGGTACGGCCGACTCACATGAAGTAGCTGGCGGCCTTCCGGTCGCCGCCCTGGTAGTCACCGCCGGCCGCGTGCACGACCTTGCCGATCTGGACCAGGGCCTCGTGGATGCCCTTGGCCTCACGGTCCCAGGCGGCCTGCTGCTCGGTGTACGCGTTGTGGGCCTCGCCCTCCCACATGCTGGCCACGCCGGCGACCTTCTGCTTGATGGCCTCGAGGCCCTCTTCGAGTCGCCGCGCCTGGTTGGCCAGCTGGGTGGCGGTCTCGTCGAGACTGCTGTAAGAGACTTCGAGCTCGCCGCTGTTGTTGACGCCCATGATTGCTCCGTTGCTGAGAAGTGGTGGCTTGGCGGGATCAGTAGCTGGACAGCGCCGAGTGCGCGCCACCGAGGTCGACGTCGATGCTCTGGACCTGCGAGCGGACCTCGTCCTCGGTGCCGTCCTTGATCTTCCGGGTGGTGCTCATGGCCTCGATGAACTTGGCGAGGATGTTGCCGATCCGGACCATGCGCTCGTTGATCTCGGTCTGCTTGGTGTTGAACGCGCCGGCGCCGATGCCCTTCCAGTTGCCCTCGAGGCTGTCGATGAGGGCCTGCAGTTCCTTGAGCTGGCCCTTGATGCCCTCGAAACGGTGCAGAAGCTCCTTTTCGAGGACGATAATGTCCTTGTCACTTACCTTCTGGCGCCCTGTGGCCATTTTCCATGCCTTTCGTTCTGAACTGACCTTGCCGGGTGCCGAGCCATGAGCCAGGCATCAGCACGGACGGCAAGCGGACTTCTGCTCACTCGGCGAACGAGCAGGTATACGGGAGACCACTCAGGCGTTACGGCGTGCGCGCAGCACGGCGAAACCAGCGCCTCCGATGATGAGTACGGCTGCTGCGGCGCCGATGATCACCCAGGTCTGGGTGCCGCTGCCGGACTCGGCGTCCTTCGCGGCGGCGGAAGAGGAGCCGGTGGAGGAGGAACCGGCGGAGGAGCCGGCCTCCTTGGTCGGCTTTGTCGACGCCCCGGAAGAGGGCGCGGCCGAGACACTCGGCGCGGCCACGACGTCCTTGTCCGGGTCCGTTCCGTTCTCGGCGGCGAGGGGGTCCCTGTTGGCCGGGCCCGGATCGATGTCCTTGTCGATCAGCACTCGGCGGGGGCGGACGATGCCGTAGCCGAGGTACTTGCTTGGATCGTCCTTGGGCCAGTCCCGGCCGGCGGTGTCGATGAGGGAACGCAGCACCTGGTTGGCCGTCCAGTCGGGGTGAGCGGACCAGATCAGGGCTGCGGAGGCGGAGGCGACGGCGGAGGCGTTGCTCGTGCCCTCGGTGACGCAGTACTTGGTGAACGTGGTGTCGCACCAGCCGGGGAAGTTGAGACCGGGCGCGGAGAGGTCTACGTAGCCCCCGTAGGTGGAGAACTTGCCGACGGTTCCGGTCTTGTCGATGGCTGCTACGCCCACGGCGTAAGGGTCTTTGGCCGGATAGTCGGGCTTGTTACCCGAGTCACCGGTGTTGCCCGTGGAGGCGAACAGCAACTTGCCCTTGGAGGCGGCGTACTTCAGTGCGGCCTCCTCCTCAGAGGTGTAGTAAGGGCTGCCGTAGGACATGTTGATGATCTTGGCGTCACTGTCGGCGGCAGCCCTGATCGCCTTCTCGGAAGTGAGGGACCTCGCCCGCTCGTCCTCGTCCTTCAAGCTGTCGAGCCCCACACGAATCGGGATGATCTTTGCTCCGGGGGCAAGACCCTTTATGCCACCGCCGGCTCCTGTACCGGCGATGATTTCGGCCATCGAGGTGCCATGGCCGTTGTAGTCCTGCGTGACGTGGTACTTCGCTGCTTTCGGCACCTCGTCGACAAGTACCTGCCCCTTGAGCGAAGAGGTCGCCGGATTCACCCCGGTGTCGATGACGGCGACCTTCACTCCTTTGCCGGTGCTGTACTTCCATATCTCGTCGGCGCCCATGGCGTCGAGATACCACTGCTTGGACTGAGCGCCCGAGGCCGCGTCGGCTGCCGGAGCCAGTCCAGCCGACGCGATGACCAGCGTGCCCAGTGCCGAGCACACAGCAGACAGCCGTCTCGCGTTATGCCTCGTCAGGAAGGCATTCTTCATGCCGCGTCGGCCGGTCCCTGGCTTCATGCCTGTGTACGTCCTCGCTCGTGATCAGTCGCTCGTCTGTGGCACGTCACGCCGCTGCTGCGACGGGCGGTGCTGTTCCTTCGGGGTGGTCCCGCCGGTGCGGCCGGGCTCACCGCCCGGACCTTGGCGGCTGCCCAGCGCACCACGGCCGAGTCCCGCACCGCCGGACTCGGAGTTCCTGGCGGTGTTGCGGGGGGCACCGATCACGCCCTGGGAATTACCCGCCGAGCGCGCCCGCGCCTGGCCCGCGCCAGCCTCCGCCTGAGCCGCAGGCGCACCCACGACTCCTCGCTGGCCGAGGGCGCCCCTCGACGGCGTGGTGGCGGCCGGTTCCTCGGCGCCGACGACCGTACCGCGCGGCACACGCGGATTGGCCGTCCCTCCGGACGTACGCCCCGTGACGGGCTTGCCGCCCACGACACCGTTGCGCACCGGACCGGTGGGGCCAGTTGCTCCCGTACGTCCGCCAGGCGTGTTGACCGTCCTCGGCGTTCCGCCGGTGACAGGGTGCCCCATCGGTGAGCGCCCGGGCTGAGCAGCCCCCCGTGCACCCGGCTGGCCCGTCGGAGTCGCGCGTCCCATGGCACGGGCGGCCTGCCCCGTCGGGCTCTGGGGCACTCGACCGCCGGCGGCGCGCCCCGCCTGGCCCGCGGGCCCCTGAGACACTCGTCCGCTCCCGGCACCCGAAGGACCACTACGCCCTTGGGCCGAGACGGGAAGCCTGCCGGCCGGTCCGTAGCCCGGGGTGCGACCGGCGGTCGGCGCGATAGGGGGTCCCATCGGCCCCGTGGGCAACGGCGGCAGTCCTCCGCCGCCACCGGACGTCGGCAGACTGGGCGCGGGGGAGGCGGGCGGTGAAGCGGGAGCCTGGGGAGGCAGGGTGGTCGTGGTGTTGATCTCCGTGCCGACATCTCCGCCGGCAGGAGTGTTGGGCTGGGGAATCTCCTTCACAGGCGAAACGTGTCCACCGGCCTCTGTACCGTGCGAGGCAATCGTCCCGTGGTGGCCCTCACCCGCACTGGCGTAACTCTCCCCGGAACTTGCGTGGCCCTCCGCGACACCACCGTGTATCGCAGCCGGGGTGGTCGATCCCGAACCTCCGACGAAGCGGTCCCTATGCATCGACGGCTGCGGCACCCCCACATCCGGAATGGGCGTGTACGGCTTCGGGTCGGTCTCCATCGCCATGCCCAGTGCCATGGCGGACACCGAGTAGAACGAGGCCAACCGGTTCACCTGGTTGATCGCCTCTTGCCGGTTCTTCTCGACCGCCAGCGCGGCGGCGTAGTCCGGGTTCCCGTCGACCTGCTTGGCCTTGGGCAGCTCATGGGGACGCTTCTGCTCGTCCGCGGGCCGGGTGTCCCGGGGCGGCATGGCCTTGCGCACGGAGGCCAGGCCGGAGGCTGCGGCCGAGATCTCCGTGGCGGCGACATCGGCGAAGGTCGCGAGCCCCTTGGTCCAGTCGACGAGTCCGGTGGTCCACGAGCGGAACGTGTCGGCGCCGTCGCCTTCCCAATCGACGCCCTTGAGGTCCGTCTCCAGGTCCTTCGCCGCGTCGTGGATGGCCGTACGGGCGTCCCACAGGGCCCGGCTGGCCGTCTCCAGGTGCTCGGGGTTGGAGTGGTGGACCAGGTCAATTATGGCGTTCAGATCGTGGTCCTCGAAGTCGGTCCTGCCGAGGGACAGCGCCGCTCCGATCGGTGTGCCCCGGAACCCGTTCTGCAGCCGGCTGATCTTGTTGACCATGCCAACCTGACGGTTGGCCTGCTCGACGTCCGTCTTGTACTCGGGCTTCTGCTGCCAGTTGTCGCTCAATGGATCTTGCCCCCCGCGGACTTGTCGTCGCCGCTGTGCTCACGAGCCTCGACGGGCTTCTTCTCCGCGTGCTTGTCCTCGGACCGGGTCGCCTTCTGATGCTCCTCATCGAGATGCGTCCGGATCTCCCAGAATCGACGCCGCACCTCGTCCTCCGTGCCGTCGTACGTGACGTCGGCCGCGTGCGTCGCGAGCCTCAGGGCCTCGATCTGCAGGCCCAGGTTCTTCGACAGCGAGGTGAGGCGCTCGTGCACCTGCTCGTACTTGCCGTGCAGCTCGGTAGCCTCCTGGAAGGGGATGTTCGAGCCGCTGAACGAGCCGGCGCTGAGCTTGTGCTCCGCGAGTCTCGACGGATTGCCCGGAGCTCCCTCGAAGGCCTCCAGCGCCTTGTCGACATTCCCCTTGAACTTGGCCAGCGCGTCGATGCCGCGTCTCATGCCCGAGCCGTCGCCCACCACGACCCCTTCCCCGTTTCCCCGTTGATACAGCCGGACGGACCGGCGGCGCACGGCCGCGCCTCCCGATCCATCGCCGACCACTGTAGTCACTGTGTAAATCGCGGCCAACTGAACTCTGCCACGGTTCAGTTGCAATGGCGCTCCCAAGTGACCGGGCCAGCGCCACCCGAGACCGACAAGGCGGTCAATAAAGACAGAGGGGGCCACGCATCTGCCCAGAAGCTTCACATGAAGGTGACGGACGAGACGCTCACGGCGCTTCGGCGGGAAACTTTGCAACCACAAAACCTCACCCCGCGGGAGCCGGTCCGGCGTTGCCGAACCGTTCGGACCTCGCCCGTCGGAGGCGCCTCCGCCGAATGTTCACACTCGACAGACCGCGCATAGCAGGCATGGTGCACTGCTGGCAGGGGCGGACATCTACGGCGTCGCTGAGGTAACAGTATCCGTGCCTCGCTGAGACCTGATCGCCTGCGGCCGTCACACGACGAAGAGGGCCGGACACCGCGTCCTCCGCACCGTGCGGCACATCGCCCTCGGGGGCACCTCCGCTGGAATTTCACGCCCGACAAGGCGCCCATGACCGGCATGATCCGGAATCCGGCCGGGCCCGGTTGCTAGCTTGGCCCCACACTGGTCTATCCGCAGGGGAAGGGGCCCTTCCATGGCATGGGGCGAGTGGGAGCAACTCAAGGCGCGGGCGGCCGGCGGGGAGTCGGCCCACATGCGGCTCAACCAGCTGGTGGCGGACGGCGGGGGCGGCGCCGGTGACCTGGTCGTCCACCAGGACGACCTGGGCGCGGTGGGGCACGAGGCCGACCTTCTCTACGACGACGTGAAGAGCCAAGCCGACATCGCCGCCGCCGGCTCCGGCAACGGCTCGGCCGGCTCGACCATGCAGGCCGCGGCCACCCTCAAGACGCACGGCTTCGAGATGGGCGGCGCCCTGGAGACCACCGTGGAGATGTGGTCCTCGCAGGTCAAGGCCGTACTGCAGGCGTGCGCGCACATTTCCGACCACTTGGACTTCGCCCAGAAGCTGCATGCGCAGGACGACGCCAGGATCGGTGCCGTGCTCCGTGGCCATGACGGTTCGGCCGTGTCCGTGTCCCAGCTCAACGAGTACTTCAAGTAGGTGACCCCTGGTGGCCATTACTTCCAGCGACCTCATGGAGGTCGACCCGACATGTCGATCGACGCCACCGACGCCGACGCGACCAAGACCCGGCTCAACGAGGTGCAGGACCTGCAGAAAGTCATGGGGTACACGCTCGCCAACGCCACCGACCCCGATCACCGGCACCACCTCCCGGACGAGTGGGGCGCGGAGTTCCGGCGTCTGGGCACCCGGCAGATCGGCTGGGAGCCCGGGCAGTGGAACAAGCCCTACGGCTACCAGGTGCTGGGCGGTCTGCTGCGCTACGGCAACTACGACTCGCGGTTCCTCACGCCAATCGCGGAGCACATCACCCAGCTCCACAAGAAGGACCCGTACTTCTTCCTGTCGAACAAGCCGGTCGGGAGCCCGGACACGTACGGCTTCAACCCCGCGGGCGAGCTGGGCACCGGCAACGATCCGTTGAACAGCGTGCTGGAGGCGCTCGGGCACAGTCCCGAGGCGTCGGAGAAGTTCTTCACCGGAACGCCGACGGCGTACAACGAGGACGGTACGGTGTGAAGAAGGGCGGTGATCCGGGCTTCAGCTCCTACCTGGACCTGTTCACCGACAAGGACTTCGAGTGGGCGGTCGACACGAACGCCGCGAACGTCCTGGCGGACGAGGACAAGACCAAGGCGGCGCTGAACTTCGGCCCGGAGGCACTCGGCCACGCCCTGGAGTCCGCGACCACGGGCCGCCCGTACGACAGCGACGACACCGCCGACGCCATCAGGCACAGCGACACGCAGGCGCACCTCGTGAGCGACATCGTCAACAAGTTCGGCGAGCACCCCGAGTTGATCAGGCACAACGAGAACGGGGATCTTGAGGACGAGGAGTCGGGTCCCCTTTATGCGATGCGGGAGAGTCTCGGTGACATCACGGCCGAGTACATGGGCGATTTCCAGCGGGCCATGTACCGGGAGAGTCCCGACAACGACCTCTTCAGCACCTTCGGTGCCGCTGCGGACCTGGACTCCGGTTACGCCCAGCGTTTCCTCGGGGAAGTGGGCCAGGACCCGCACCCCTACGCGTCGATCACCAGTGCGCAGCAGGCGTACACCGCTCAGCTCGTAGACCACGTCGTCAACGGGGGCAGTCATTCTGCGGCCTCCCTCGACGGCCGCGTGGGCAATGCGGTCGCGCCGGGGGCGGCGCTCGCCGGCATCATGAGCGACGCCCGGGCCCATGCGATCTACGAGTACCACACCGCGAGTGACACCGAGTTCAACGAGGCGGCGGCCGACAAGCAGAAGTGGGTGAACCGCATCCTCGGTATGGGGCTGGAGAAGGTGGGCGAGCGGGTGCCGATCGCCGGGGCGCCTTTGGAGTGGGCCTCCGAGGACATCCAGGAGTCCATCATGAAGAGCATCGAGCACGACACGACGACGGAAGCCCAACTGGAGGCGGGCAACGAGTACTCACGGGGCCGTGACGCCGCCATCGACTCCGCCCGGGCGGCCGTCGATCACGCGTTGGTCAACAATCAGCGGATCAGTCCCGACACGGCCGACGACCTGCGCTCGACGGCTGGTGTCTCAGCGGGGAACAGTCATTCCGCCGGCGCTCAGTGGAACTCGGAGAGTAACGGAAAGTGAGACAGAGGACTCTGACCTCGTTGCTGGCCGCGGTTGTCCTGGGTGCTGCGGCCGGCTGCTCCTCGGGCGGCCAGGAACGCGAGTTCGCCATTCCCAAGAACCTGTGCGGTGTCGCCGTGCCGTCCGGCCCGCTCGCTCGTATCCTGCCCCCGACGGGCAAGAGCCTGGACCAGCGGAAAGGGACTCCATCGGCTCAGGCCGTCACCGGATGCGAAGTGACGGTCGACGGCGATGTGGTGCTCACCGTCGAGGGGGAGCGCATCAAGTCCGGCCGCTCCGCATGGATCATCGCCTCGTACGATCACCGTATCGGTCACGTGAAGTCCGGTGACGGCGGTGCCATCGCGTACGTCGGCAGAGCGGCAGTCTCGGTCGTGCCCTGCCCGCGCGAGGGGGACCGGCAAGAGGCCGTCAGCACGTACATCAGAACGCTCAAGCCCTGGCGTCAGGACGAGTCGGCCATGCGGCAGTTGATCCGGGGATACACCGCGTCCTTGAAGACGCTTCAGCCCTGCCGGACCGGGTCCTGACGGCCGGGCGCCGAAGGGCGTTCGCCCCGGAGCGGGGGCGTGGTACCCGCGCCTCCGCTCCGGATGGTGACCAGTCGCTCGCTGTCGGCGTCGCCCATGCGTGGAACATGGCGCCCCGGGCGCGGAGGCTGGGAGGTCAGCCCCGACCCCCCACAACCCGGCGTCTCCGGCGGGCGTCCCGTAGCGCCACCGCTCCCCCGCCCAGGCCGGCCACCAGCACCGCCACGCCGACGGCCACGTATGTGGCGATGCGGGCGGTGCGTTCCTGGGGAGTCTCGCCGAGGGTGAGTGTGGCGGGGGTGGGGGCCTCCGCATGGGTGAGGCCCGCGTCGGAGTGGGGGGACTCGATCGGGTGATCGTCCTCCGTCAACGCGCGGACCGGGTCCACCACGCCCCAGCCGACCAGGCGGTCATGGCCGGAGATGGAGCGTTCTGCCGTCTGCTCGATCTGGGCCACGACCTCGCGGGCCGTCCACTTGGGGTGCTTGGCCTTGATCAGGGCGGCCACTCCGGCCACGTACGGCGCGGAGAAGCTGGTGCCGTTGTCGGTGCAGTGGCCGCCCTTGGGGACGGTCGAGATCATGTCGACCCCCGGGGCGGCGATGCCGACGAAGTCGCCCGACTGGGAGAAGGCCGCGCGTTCGTTGTTGCGGTCGGACGCGGCGACCGCGAGGACTCCTTCGTAGGAGGCGGGGTACGTCTTCTTGACGTTGCCGCCGAGGCCGCCGTTGCCCGCCGAGGCGACCACGACGATGTCGTTCGTGAGCGCTTCGTTGATCGCGTTGTGCAGGTCCGGTGCGTCCACGGCGTTCGCCGTGTCCTGGGAGATGTTGATGACCTGGGCCTTGGCCTTGATCGCGTGCTTGATCCCCTCGGCGAGGGTGTCGGCCGTGCCGTGCCCCTCGGCGTCGTTCTGCTTGATCGGGATGATGGTGGCCTCGGGGGCGAGGCCGGCGAAGCCCGTTCCCTTCATGGGGCGGGCGGCGATGATGCCCGCCACGCGGGTGCCGTGGCCGACCGTGTCGGTCGTGCCGTACTTGTTGCCGCGTTCGATCGGCTGGCCCTTCTTGTCCTTGGAGGGCAGGAGGTTCGTGCCCAGGGACGCGTCGACGGCTTTGGTGAGCTGCGGGTTGGCCGTGTCGACGCCCGTGTCGATCACGGCCACCCGCACGTTCTTGCCTTTCGACTGGCGCCACAGCTCGTCCAGGTTGACGCGCTGGAGAGCCCAGGGGGTGCCGGCGTACTTGTGATTCTTCTTGGAGAACGTGCACTGGTCAGAGGCGGAGTCCGCCGCGGCCACCGGCGCCGACAGCACGGTGGCCAGCAGGGTGGCGGCGGTCGTCGCCAGCGTCGTACGGGTGCGGAACGTGGAGCGCATCGCCGTACCCCTCAGGAGCCCTGCGGCTGACGTGCCGCGGCGGTCGACAGGCGGGGGCCCGTCGGCAGGAACTGCGACCAGGGCGCGGGGATGGGTGCCGGGTTCACGTCGGCGTAGCCGAGGCGGGTCTGCGCCAGTTTCGCTTCCTGCTGGAGCTGCTTGCGCTGCTTCGCGGAGACGCCGATGCCCTTGTCGTCGGTGACGCTGTCGTCGTTGGACTGCAGTGCGTAGCGCAGGCCGGTGTCGGTGACCAGGAAGACCGGGCCCACTTTGGTCGCCTTGCCCTGGAACTGGCGGTAGAGCTGGCCGGATCCCGCGGTGACGTAGCCGCTGGAGGAGCCGGTGGGCAGGACGGCCGGGAACTCGGTGCCCGCCCAGGTGCTCAGGGTCGTCTCGCCGTGGTCGGGGTCGACATGGAGCAGGACGTTGCAGACGGTGTTGCGGCTGCCGTCGGCGGTGGAGGGGTCGTTCACCGCGCTGGGCCTCTCGGTCGGCCATGTGTACTCGGAGGCGAAGGGCTTGCCCGGCTGGTCGATGGCACCCGCGCTGACCTCCTGCGGGTGTCCGGCCTGGCCGAGCTTCACGAGGTCCTTGCTGACCAGGAGCAGCTGGGCGACGAAGTCGGAGACGGGTGCGACCCGGCCGGGCAGCACCACGTAGTACTGCTCCTGGCCGTTGACCGGCGCCCTGAGGACCATGCCGACGCGGTTGGCCTGCTCGGCCAGCTGGCCGGGGGCGTTCGCCGCGGCGCCCGGGACGCCGGTGATGGAAGGAAAGCTGATCCGGTCGCCCGCGTGCAGGGTCGCGATCCACTCCCTGGTCACCTGCTGGGGCTTGCGGTCACGGCCGACGATGGTCTGCAGCAGGAGGGTGTCGGTGGAGGGCACCTGGTACGCCCGGCCGCTCGCGTCGACGACGTACTGCTTCTTGTCCGGCGTGGCGACGTAGAGGAGTTCGCCGCCGTGCAGTTTCTCCTTCGTGCCCTGGAGCTTGCGCTGGTCGCGCTCGGCCAGGACGAACGTGGCCTTCCGGATGGAGCTGCCGGAGCCGCTCGGCCGTTCGCAGACGGCCCACTGCTTGGCCGCACCGGCCTCCTTGCCGGAGGGCAGCCGGTCGGGGGCGTAGGGAATCCCGATGGTGACGCCGTGCGGGATCTTGCCGTTGTCGAGGACCGACTCGTCGACGGTGACGATGTCGACGTTGCTCTGGGTGTCGAGGACCAGCTTGGCGGACGCCATGTTGAGGACCGGGTGGAGCTGGGTCTTGTGGTCCGTCTTCAGCACCACGTACCGGGTGGTGGACTTGCTGGCGATGATCACCTTCTGTCCCGGATCGTCCCACCCCTGCGGGGCCGTCGGTTTGAACATGCCCCAGGCACCGAAGGCCGCGAGGACGACCACGCCGACGATCGCGCCGGGCAGGACGGCGCGCAGCGGCCGGGGCGCCCCCTCGTCCGAGGCATCCGGTGACGACTGCACGAACGACGCGAGCATGCGCCGCTTCGCGAAGGTGTAGGCGTTGAGTTGGTCCCGCCGAGATGCCATCTGTGCCTGTTTCTCCCCGTGTCTCACACGGAGCGCGCCCGGGGACCACGCTCCCCCGCCCTCCGTTGTCGGACCCGGCCCCTACTATGCCTGGTACGGAGCGGGCCTCGTGGAGCGGGTAGGGTACCTGGGCCCTCAAGGGGCTTGTTCAGTGGCCTGGTTCCAGCGAGTTGTGAGCAAAACGGGGGGATGGAGTGATGGCTTCCGGAACGCGGACGCGAGCGCGCGGCCGGGCGGCGGCACGAGGTCATGCGGCCGGGCCCGCGCCGAGCCCGCGCGGGGCGTCCGCTCAGCGCGGCACCGCCCAGCAGCCGGTCACACTCGGCCTCAGGTCCCGGCCGGGGCAGGCCGGTTCGTTCCGTTTGCAACGGCTCGTGCTGGTGGAGCTGGCGGCCGCTGTGCTGCTCGTCGGCTGGGTCCTCGGAATGGTGGTCCTGGTGCCGGCCGCGGTCGTCGCGGTGACGCTGGTGCTGCTGGCCTTCGTACGGCGGCGCGGCCGCTCCCTGCCGGAGTGGCTCGCCACCGCGCGGGAGCTGCGGGCACGCCAGAAGCGGGCCGAGAACACCCCGATACCTCCGGGTACGGAGCCCGGGCTGGTCCCGGCGGTGGAGTGCGAGCCCGCCCTGCGCACCCACTCCTACGGCTCGCGCGACCGGCGGCTGGTCGGCATCGTCGGGGACGGCACCTTCGTCACCGCCGTGCTCCAGGTGGAGGCCGACGCGACCGCGCTGCGGGCCGAGCGGAGCCGGCAGCCGCTGCCCCTGGCGCTGGTGCGGGACGCCCTGGAAGTGGACGGGATCCGGCTGGAGTCGGCCCAGGTCGTGCTGCACACACAGCCCGCGCCCGCCCTGCACCTGCCGCAGCAGTCCGTGGCCGTCGCCAACTACCTGCCGCTGCAGGAGCTGACGGGAGCCCCGGCCGTGCGGATCACCTGGATCGCGCTCAAGCTCGACCCCGAGCTGTGCGCCGAGGCCGTGGACGCGCGCGGGGGCGGGCTGCTCGGCGCGCAGAAGTGTGTCGTGCGGGCTGCGGACCATCTGGCGAGCCGGCTGACCGGTGCCGGGTTCCGGGCCCGAGTGCTCGACGAGGAGGAGCTGATCGCTGCGCTCGCCACCTCGGCCTGTGCCAATCCGCTGGTCACCGCCGAGGCGGGGCGCAGCGAGGCGCGTGAGCGGCGGACGGAGGAGTCGGGGCGCAGCTGGCGCTGCGACAACCGGCGGCACACGACCTACTGGGTCAGGCGGTGGCCCCAACTGGGGGGCGGGGGCGAGTCACTTCCCCAGTTCGTCGCCCAGGTCACGGCGATACCCGCGCTGGCCACCACCTTCAGCCTCACCCTCGCGCGCGGGGAGCGGCAGGAGGTCTCGCTCTGCGGGCACCTGCGGGTGACCGGACGCAGCGACGACGAACTGGTTGCGGCACGGCGTGCGTTGGAGGGCGCGGCACGACAGGCCGGTGCCGGTCTCGCCCGCCTCGACCGTGAGCAGCTTCCCGGCATGCTGGCCACACTGCCCCTCGGAGGTGTGCGGTGACGACGATTCCGACGACTTCCGTGGCACCGGGTGCGCAAGGCGCCCGGGAGCCGTCCGGGCTGCGCCGGATGGGCGAGCGACTGCGGCACGGCCTCGGACTGGTCGGCCCCCGGCACGGGCGGCACGGACTGTCCGTGCAGCAACTGGACGCGCTGGCCCTGCCCATCGGGGACGACGGCGTGGTGGCCGGCGTCGACGCCGAGGGACACCCGGCCGTGCTGGGCATCAACCGGCCCACGCCGTACGACGTCGTGCTGATCGGCGGCCTGTGGACCGCGCAGGTGCTGGCACTGCGCTCGGCGGCCACGGGCGCCCGGGTCGCCGTGGAGACCGGCCGGCCGCAGGCCTGGATGCAGATGGTGCACGCCATGGGCGGCGGGCAGAACGGCCTGTCCGTGTATGACGTCGGGCGGGTACCGCCGCAGGGTGCGTCCGCCGGTACACCCGTACTGGTGGTGCGGGACTGCGGTATGCGACCCCCGCGGGGGAGAGTGGTGTCCGGGCCCTGGCAGTCGGTACTGACGCTGCTGCCGTATCTCAGCCCGGTCGCGCCCCGACTGCTGCGGCAGGCGCGGCTCGCCGGCATCCAGCGGGTCTCGCCGGACGAGGCAGCCGAACTGGGGCGCACCATGGGGCTGTCGCGAACCGAAAGGGAGTCGCTGCCGACGCTGCCCGACGGGGTCACACTTTGGTGCACCGATCGTGACCGGCAGTACGTCCTGACCCAACCCACTGATGCCGAGATCGGATTGTTGGGCACACCGCGCCGGATGGACTGAACTGCGCCTTCATGTCCGCTTTCTCACAACCACTCTGTTTACGGTTCGTCACATGTCTGCCGTTTGCTCCCTGATTCCTCCGGCACGGCGCGAAGCGGACAGGGTGGTTCCGGGGGTGCTGTGACCCGGCGTGCACCTGCTGAGAGGTGGACGGGCCTGCCGAGGTGTGGCTCGTGGTGATTAGGCTGGGAGCGGGCGCGATGACAGGACCCGTGGACCGGGCGTCGGTGTCCCAGGGGGAGGACCGCTGAACGGGCCTGCCCCGAACGACTACGGACGACTCGGAACGACACGACATGGTCGCCCCGGCACGGCATGAGGGTGCTCGACCACACCAGGAGGAACTGTGAGCAGCGATCGGGACGGGATGCGCGGGGGCTGGGCCACACCCGGCGATGACCAGCCCGACGCGGAGGCCGTCGAGACGACCGGCGAGTTCACCATCGACTACGCTCCCCCCGCCTGGTACACGCAGAACGCGTCCGGGACGTCGGGCTCCGCCGGTACGGCGGCGGGCTCGGGGGGCGTAGGCGGTTTCGCCGGGTCGAACGCTCCCGGCACTCCGGGCGAGCCGGGCGCTTCGGCTGCTTCCGGGGGTCCTTCGTTCCCCTCGAACACACCGGTTCCCGGACCGACTCCCCCGGCGCCCGCCGCTCAGCCGTCCGGCACCCCGCCGCAGGGGACGCCGTTCACGCCGCCGCAGGGCACTCCGTTCACGCCGCCGCAGGGCACTCCGTTCGCCCCGGCCGAGCCGCCGCAGGGGTCCCCGTTCACCCCGCCGCCTCCGCCCGCGCCAGCGGAGGGAGCGACCTTCGCCCCGCCGGCCGCGCAGCCCGCGCCGCCGGTCGGCGACCCCGTCCCGATGCCGAAGCTGCCGGAGGGCTTCGAGCCGCAGCAGCCGCAGCCGGCCCAGCAGGTCGAGCCGGAGAGTACGGCTGCTTCCGCCGCGGTCGAGCCGGAGACGGACAACGGTGATCTGGAGAGCGGGGCGACCATGCGGTTCTCCGCCGTTGCCCTGAAACGCGAGATGGCCGAGATCGCCGAGCGCGCTGCTGCCGCGGAGAAGCCGGGCGAGTCCGGTACCTCTGGTGCTTCTGGTCCCTCGGGCGTCGCCGGTGTCTCCGGTGGCGAGGGCTCCGCTGAGGGTGCGGATCCGGGCGACGGGGAGGCCACGGGGATCGCCGGTGCCACGGCCGTCGATACCGAGGGCCCCTCTGGGACCGACGGTGACAAGGCCGAGGAGGCGGATTCCGTGAGCGCATCGGGGGCTGCCGCAACGCCGGGCGGGTCCGTCGAGGGCGCCGCCGGGGATTCCGACGGCGGGGCTTCCGGGAGGGACGGCTCGGCAGCGGATGCCGCCGACGATGCTTCCGACGCCGCAGACACCGTGGGTCAGGGCGGGACCTCGGCCGAGGGCAATGCCGTGTCCGATGCCGCGGAGACGGCGTCCGCCCCGGGAGGTCCTGGCGAGGACGCGCCGTCCGGCGCGCCCGAGTCCGCGGCCGCCGCGGCATCAACCGCTGATGCACCGGACGCCGTGGCACAGGGCCCGGCGCCCCAGGACAGCACGCCTCAGGCGGGTACATCTGAGCATGGCCGCCCTGAGACCGGCGCACAGCAGGAAGCCGCCGGACCGGACGGCACCCCGCAGGCAGTCGTCGCGCCCGCTTCCCAGGACGCCCGGCCCGGCTGGACTCCCCCGCCGGCGCCGCAGAGCGGGGTGCCCCCGCTGCCGCCCTCGTACCAGCCCGCCGCCCCGGCGCCCGCGGCCCAGTGGCCCGTGCAGCCCACGGCGCAGCAACCGATGCCCGGTCAGCCGCAGCCCGCGCCGCAACAGCCCGGCCCCATGCCCGGCCCCATGCCCGGTCAGCCGCAGCCCGCGGCCGCTCAGGGCCCTGTCGGCGTGCCCGGCCAGCAGCCGCCGTTCCAGCCGCAGGCCCCGCAGCCCGCGCCCTCGGCCTGGAACCAGGCGCCCGAGACGCACCAGCCGAACCAGCCGGGCGCGCCCACCCCGCCGGCGCCCGTGCAGGCCGCCGGACCCCTGCCGGCCCCCAACGGTCCCACCCCGCCCGGCGGCTACGGCTTCCCGCAGCCCGGCACCCCCAATCCGCAGGGCCAGGCCGGTGGTTACGGCTTTCCGCAGCCCCCGGCACCACAGTCCCAGGCACCGCAGCCGAACCCCCAGCCGCAGCCGCAGCCACAGCCCGGAGGGGACGGTTTCCCCCAGTCGGCCCCGAACGGTCCCACCCCGCCCAGCGGCTACGGCTTCCCGCAGCCCGGCAAGCCCAACCCGCGCAACCCCAACCCGCAGGACCAAGCCGGTGGTTACGGGTTCCCGCAGCCTCCCGCAGCACAGGCGGCACCCGGCTCCCAGCCGCAGCCGCAGCCAGGTGGTTACGGCTTCCCGCAGAACCCGGAGTCCGCGCAGGCCGCCCAGCCGCAGCCTCCGCACGCCGCCGTCGATCCGCGGTCCGGTGCCGCGTGGCCGCAGCCCATACAGCACGACCAGCGGCAGCCGACCAACCCCGGTGCCGCGCCGCTGGGTTACACCGCCGCCGTGGAGCTGTCCTCGGACCGGCTGCTGAACAACAAGAGGCAGAAGGCGAAGAGCGGCAGGCCCGCTGCGGCGGCCTCCCGGTTCAAGCTCGGCGGCAAGAAGGAGGAGGCCGAGCGGCAGCGCAAGCTGGAGCTGATCCGCACGCCGGTGCTGTCCTGCTACCGGATAGCGGTCATCAGCCTCAAGGGCGGCGTCGGCAAGACGACCACGACGACCGCGCTCGGCTCCACCCTCGCCACCGAGCGGCAGGACAAGATCCTCGCCATCGACGCCAACCCGGACGCCGGCACTCTCGGTCGAAGGGTGCGCCGGGAGACGGGGGCCACCATCCGCGACCTCGTGCAGGCGATCCCATACCTGAACTCGTACATGGACATCCGCCGGTTCACCTCCCAGGCGCCCTCCGGTCTGGAGATCATCGCCAACGACGTGGACCCGGCCGTCTCGACGACGTTCAACGACGAGGACTACCGGCGCGCGATCGACGTGCTCGGCCGGCAGTACCCGGTCATCCTCACCGACTCGGGAACGGGCCTGCTGTACAGCGCCATGCGTGGCGTGCTCGACCTCGCCGACCAGCTCATCATCATCTCCACGCCCTCCGTGGACGGCGCGAGCAGCGCCAGTACGACCCTGGACTGGCTGTCCGCGCACGGGTACGCGGACCTCGTCTCGCGGTCCCTGACGGTGATCTCCGGGGTCCGCGAGACCGGCAAGATGATCAAGGTCGAGGACATCGTGTCGCACTTCGAGACACGGACCCGCGGAGTCGTGGTGGTGCCCTTCGACGAGCACCTGGCCGCCGGTGCCGAGGTCGACCTCGACATGATGCGGCCGCGGACGCGCGAGGCCTACTTCAACCTCGCCGCGCTGATCGCCGAGGACTTCGTACGGCATCAGCAGGCGCACGGGCTGTGGACCAGCGACGGCAACCCGCCGCCGGTTGCCGCCCCGCCGATGCCGGGCCAGCCGATGCCGGGCCAGCCGTATGCGCAGGGTCAGCAGCCGTACCCGCCTCAGGGTCAGCCGTACCCGCCGCAGCAGGGTCAGCGGCCGTATCCGCAGGCGCAGCAGCCCTATCCGCCCCAGCAGGGGCAGCCCTACCCGCCGGCCGCTCCCGGCCAGCCGTACCCGCCGCAGCAGGCGCAGCCGGCACAGCAGGGCCAGCCGTATCCGCCCCAGGCCGGCTACCCGCAGCAGCCCGGGCAGCCCCAGGCCCAGCCGCCGCAGGCCCAGCCGCCGCAGGCCCCGCCGCCGCAGCAGTAGGGCGGTACGACGAAGGGCGGCCGGTGCTCACCGCACCGGCCGCCCTCTGCGTCGTAGAGCTGAAGAGCTGACTACGCCTCCGCCGCCACGATCTCCCGGCATCGCTTCACGTCCGCGGCCATCTGCTCCAGCAGTGCCTCCAGGGACTCGAACTTCGCCTGGCCGCGCACGTAAGCGAGAAAGTCGACGGCGACGTGCAGGCCGTACAGGTCGAGGCCGACGCGGTCGATGGCGTACGCCTCCACCGTGCGCTCGGTGCCGTCGAACTGCGGGTTCGTGCCGACGGAGATCGCGGCCGGCATGGCCTCGCCCTCGACGTGCAGGTAGCCGGCGTACACGCCGTCGGCCGGGATCGCGGTGTGCGGGAGCGTCTCGACGTTGGCCGTCGGGAAGCCCAGCTCGCGGCCGCGCTGGGCGCCGCGCACGACGACACCCTCCACCCGGTGCGGGCGACCCAGGATCTCGTGGGCGCCCTCGACATCGCCCTCGGCGACCAGGCGGCGCGTCAGGGTCGAGGAGAACGGCTCACCGCCGCCCGCCGCGCCGGTGACGTACAGGTCGACGACCTCTACCTCGAAGTCGTAGATCTTTCCCTGCTCGACGAGGAACTCGACGTTGCCGGCCGCCTTGTGGCCGAAGCGGAAGTTCGGGCCCTCCACGACCGCCTTGGCGTGCAACTTGTCCACCAGGACCTTCACGACGAAGTCGGCGGGCGACAGCTTCGAGAACTCGGTGGTGAAGGGGAGGATGAGTACCGCGTCCACGCCCAGTTCGGCCATCAGCTCGGCGCGGCGGTGGTGCGGGGCGAGCAGCGGCGGGTGGCTGCCGGGGCGGACGACCTCGCTGGGGTGCGGGTCGAAGGTGACGACGACGGCCGGGACGCCCAGCTCGCGGGCGCGGTCGACGGCGTGCCTGATGATCAGCTGGTGGCCGCGGTGGACGCCGTCGTAGGAACCGATGGTGACGACGCTGCGCCCCCAGTCCTGGGGGATGTCCTCCAAGCCACGCCAGCGCTGCACTGTGACCGCTCCTCGAACCCGTGTCCGTGACTACCTTGACCTCTTGTGCAGGTCTAAGGGTGCCATGCCGGGTGCTCCGGTCCGGCATCGGCATGGGGGCTGTGACGGGGCGCACGTCCACGGGCGTGGCTCAGCGCGGTCACCCGGCCGTCCCGCCCGCCCCCACCCACCGAGTCACGCCGGTACGCGTACACCCGCCAGGTTCTCGAGCATGCGGCGGGTGCTCGGGCCCACCACGGCGGCCCAGTCGTCCGGGGCCTCCGTCAGCCAGCGGGCCATGAGCGCGGCGAAGCCGGGCACGTGCCGGCCCAGGTCGACCAGGGCCCGGTCGAAACGGGTGGCGCCCTCGGGGGTGCGCACGAGGAGCAGACCGGTGCGGTGGACGAGTCCGCGGGCCTCTTCCTCCCTGCCGCTACCGCCCCCGTGTCCGGCCGCCGCGTGCAGGACCGCCTCGAGGACCGACGGCTCCTGCTCGTGTGTGAACAGGGATTCCAGGAGTTCGCGGCGCAGCGGGCGGGAGTCGGGGCTGTCGGCGGCTGCGAGGACGCCGGCGAGGGCCGCCCGGACCTGTTCGGGGCCGCCGTCGAGCAGGCCCGCGACGAGGGGCAGCAGGACCGGACGGGCGGTGGGGCCCTGTTCCAGGCGGCGGTCGACGTAGGCGGCGACGTGCCCGGCGGTCTCCGGGCGCCGCCGCGCCGTCTCCCCGACGAGGGCGGCCGTGCGGCGGGCCAGGGTGGGGGTCGTGACGTCGGCGAGGGCGCGCAGGGCCTCACCGGCGTCCGGGCCGCGCAGGCGGCCGTGAAAGGCTTCCAGGACCGGTTCGGGGTGGGTGGCCAGGGCGGGGACCAGGGCGCTCGGCGGGAAGTGCGGGTCGCCGTCGGCGAAGTGGCGCAGGGCCGCGGCGAGGTGCCGGTCACGGGTGTGCGGGTCGCGGACCAGGAGGGCGAGGGCGCCGCCGTGCAGGGTGGAGTCGGCGGGGCGGGCGAGCAGGGCGAGTGCGGCGTAGCGCAGCAGCTCGCGGTCGGCCGCCGAGCGGACGTACGGGGCCGCGCGCAGCCCGAACGTCACCGCCGCGACCCGGCGGGCGGGGCGCTCGTCGTGCGCCCAGCGGTCCACGGCCCGGCAGAGCGCCGACGGCTCGTCCTCGGCGAGGGTGGCGAGCAGCTCGTCGGCGCGCCGGTGTGCGCTCGCCACGAGCACCTCGGTGAGTTCGTCCAGGGCGATGTGCCGGTGGGTGTGCAGCAGTGCCTGCGCCGCGGTCGCCACGGTGGCGTGCGGGGTCGCGGGCAGTGGCCGCTCGTCGTCGAACCAGTGCGTCAGCTGCCGCTGCACGGCGGCGGGCTGGAGGGCGAGCAGCCGGGCGACGGCGTCGAGGAAGCGCTCGCCGGGCGCCGGCGGCGCCAGGTCCGCGAGCACGAGCCTGCGCAGCAGGTCGAGCCGCTCGGCGTCGCGGACGGGCACGGCGGTCCAGAAGAGCGGGCCGAACTCGGCCGGCACGGACCGCTGTTCGCGGCGCCAGGCGACGATGCGGTCGGCGAGCGGGCGCAGTACCTCGGTGTACGGCGTCGCGTCCGGCACCTGCAGCAGAGTCCGTGCGAGCAGCCGGGCGGCCCACCAGCATCCGGCGTCACGGTCCAGGGCCTCGGTCAACTCCCTCAGGCGGACGGCGAGTTGCCGGGGGCCCTGCTGGCGGGCGAGGAGGAGCAGGGCCTGGACGACCGGCCCGATCCGGTGATGCGGTACGGGACCGGGACCGGCCTCGCCGGCGCGGCGGGGGCGGTGGACCAGGGCCTGCAGGGCCTCGTCCAGGTCGAGGTGCATGCCCTGGATCCAGTCGGCCAGTTCCTCGTGGGCGAAGCGGTAGCCGCCGCCGGCCGGGACGAGGAGGCCTTCGGCGAGGACGGCGGAGGCCCAGCCGGTGCCGCCGCCGAGCCGGGCCGGGGCGGGTCCCCAGGGGAAGACCGCCTCGAACGAGGCCCGGTCCAGTTCGCCCTGCCCGGACCCGAGGCTCCGGCGGGCGGCCTCGTGCACCTGTCCGGCCACCCGCGCCGCGAGCCGTCGTACGGCCGTGCCGCGCAGACCGTTCTCGGCGGCGAGGCGGACCGCGATGCGCAGGCACATCAGGTCGAGGTGGGCGGCGAACACCTCGTGCCGGTCGACGGGGCCGACGGCGGCCGTGGCGTCCGGGACGGCCGCGCGGACCTCGGACAGCAGGCGCAGGACGAGTGGGTGCCGGGCGTCGCGATCGGTGAGGGCGCCGGCGGGGATGCCGTAGCGGGCGCGGGCCCGGCGAGCCTCGTCGGCGGTGAGGTCGGCGAGCCGCACACAGGGCGGCAGCGGCTCGACCCGACCGACCGTGGCGGCCGGGGCAGCGGGCGGGTCCGCGTGACCGGCCGGCGCACGGACGGGGTCGACGTGACCGACCGAGACGGCCGAGGCAGCGGGTGGATCTGCGTGACCGGCCGGCGCACGGACGGGGTCGACGTGACCGACCGAGACGGCCGAGGCAGCGGGCGGGTCCGCGTGACCGGCCGGCGCACGGACGGGGTCGACGTGACCGACCGAGACGGCCGAGGCAGCGGGCGGGTCCGCGTGACCGGCCGGCGCACGGACGGGGTACGT
>NZ_JBEXRL010000014.1:42953-76490 GCF_040613075.1 Streptomyces sp. NPDC006314
GGTCGACGTGACCGACCGGCGCACGGGCGGGGTCGACGTGGACCGAGACGGCCGAGACAGGGGGCAGAACCGCGTCACCGGCCGAGGCGTGGAGCGAGCCCGTATCGCCAGCGGAGGCTCGGAGCGGACCTGCCTCTCCTGCCGGGGCAGACACCGGGCCCGCGGCACCGGCCGACGCATGGGCCGGGCCCTCGTGACCCGCCGAGGCAGACACCGAATCCACCTCACCGGCCGAGGCGTGGGCCGGGCCCGCCCGACCCGCCGGGGCGGCCGAGACAGGGGGCAGGACCGCGTGACCGGCCGAGGCGTGGAGCAGACGCGCCTCTCCTGCCGGGGCCGGGAGCAGACCCGCGTTGCCGGTGGAGGCGTGGGACGGGCGAGGGGGACCGGCCGGGGCAGGGGACGGACCCACGTCGCAGGGGGGCGCAGGGGGGTGCAGCAGGCCGGCCGGGAACTGGGCGCCGGCCCGCTCCCAGTACTCCTCCCGGCAGGCCACCACCAGCCGCGCCCCTGTCTCCCGCAGCCAGTCCACGGTCCCCCTGGTCCACTCGGGCAGCCGGTGGGCTAGGGCAGGGGGCATCTCCTCGGGGCCGTCGAGCAGGAGCAGTAGCGGGCGGCCGGTACGGGCGGCGAGACGGGCCAGGTGTCCGGGGGTGAGGTCGTCGAGGTCCTCGCGGTGAACAGAGCGGGATGTGGCGACGATCCGGGCCGCACGCTCCAGGGCGCGGCGGGCCGCGTCGGCCACGGAGCCGTCCGCGTCCTCGAGGTCGGCGCCGCGCAGCCACAGCGTGGGGGCGGGCCGCTCACCCCGGGCCCGGCGGGCGGCGAGGGCCGCGATTTCCGTCGTACGGCCGCTGCCAGGAGCGCCGACGAGGCCGAGCACGGGCCGGTCGCCGTCGGTGAACGCGGTCAACTCCCTTGTCACATCGGCCCGTGCAATGGGCTCCACCGTGCCGGTGTCGGTGCCGTGCGGCCCGTCCTGAGCCACCGACGTGGCGGTCAGCTCCAGGATGCCGGCCAGGTTCAGGTCGGCGCCGTAGGCCGGGACCGTGGCGGCGTTGCGGGCGAGCAGGTCGGCGAGGGCGCCGTCGGCGGGCCGCAGGGGGACCGCGAAGCCCGTGTCGCGCTGGCCGGTGTGCAGGGCGGTGCCGAGCACGCCGAGGACCGCGCCGGTACGGGCGTCGAGCACCGGTCCCCCGGCGGCCCCGCCACCGAGCCGGAGCGCGTCCCGGCCGGCCGTGCCGATCGCCAGCTCCAGGGCGTCGTCGAGGACGTGGAAGCGGTCCGTGGCGGTGTACGACACCTGGGTGGCGGCCAGCACCCGGGCCTGGCGCCAGCCGCCCGCGGCGAGCCGTACGTAGGTGCCGGCGTCGATCCGCTCCCGCACGGTCAGCGGCAGCGGCTCCACGTCCAGCCCCTCGGTGCGCACCAGGGCCAGGTCCAGCCGGGGCAGCGGGGTGACGGCGTCGGCGCCCACCACGCAGGTGGGGTGCCCGGCCGCGTGCAGCACCAGCCGGGGCAGGCCGTCGA
Organism: Streptomyces sp. NPDC006314; assembly: GCF_040613075.1. Classification (NCBI taxonomy): domain Bacteria; kingdom Bacillati; phylum Actinomycetota; class Actinomycetes; order Kitasatosporales; family Streptomycetaceae; genus Streptomyces; species Streptomyces sp. NPDC006314. The sequence goes on from NZ_JBEXRL010000014.1 coordinate 44,484, forward strand.
CCGTCTCGTGGCTGGTGAGAAGGGTGCCCTCATGGTCGGCGAGGAAGCCGACACCGCGGGGGCGGCCGGCGAGGTCACGGATCCGGACGAGGGCGGTGTCGTCCGGGCGGGGGGCGCCGCTCATGGGCGGCGGCACACTCGCCTGGTCCCGCCCGATGCCGTCGGCCGTCGCCCATGCGCAGTCGCCCGTCGTCCACGCGCCCTCGGCCGTCGTCCGCGTGCCGTCCGGCCCCATGCCGTCCGCCGTCACCCGGCGCCCGCCTCCGGTGCGCGGGCCCCGTCCCGCCATGGCCGTACCTCCCCGCCCGTGCCGCGTGCCTGTCTGCCGACGGTAGGCGTGCGGTGATCGGCGGGACAGCTCGCGCGGCGAACGCGCCCCCTTCCGCTCCCCCGGTTCACTCCGAGCGCCTGCCCGGACGGGTGAATATGTGCGGGCCGTTGGATAACCCTAGGGGTGGGGGAACCGAGGGGGGACCGTGGAGCGGCGGCAGGGGCCACCCGGTGGCCGGCCGCCGCTCCACGGGCAAGCGCCCGATGGGCGTGCCCGTGGAGGGGGGCTCAGCCGAACACGGCCGGTGGAGAGGGCTCAGCCGAAGACGGCCAGGCTCTTCGCCTTGCCCTTGTGCTCCTCGACGAGGGCGAGGAAGCGGCCCGCGGGGTCGAACACGGCGACGGGACCGGCGCCCGCGTACTCGTCGGGCATCTCCAGCCGGACGCCGTTCAGCAGCAGCCGGGACCGCTTGGCGTCGACCTCCCAGCGCGGGAAGGCGGCCGAGGCGGCCTCGGCGATCGGCATCACGGTCAGCTCCTGCTGGAGCTGGTCCAGCGTCTTCGCCGCGTCGATCTTGTACGGCCCGACGCGCGTGCGGCGCAGGGCGGTGAGATGGCCGCCGACGCCCAGGTCGGCGCCCAGGTCACGGGCGAGGGCACGGATGTAGGTACCGGAGGAGCAGACCACGGACACCACTAGGTCGAGGACCTGGGTGCCGTCCTCGGCGACGGCGTCCCGGACGTCGTACACCGTGAAGGAGGAGACGCTCACCGGCCGGGCGGGGATCTCGAAGTCCTCGCCCTCGCGGGCCCGCTTGTACGACCGTACGCCATCGATCTTGATGGCGCTGACCTTGGACGGTACCTGCATGATGTCGCCGGTCAGCTTGGCGATGCCGGCGTCGATGGCGTCCCGGGTCACCTTGGACGCGTCGGTGGAGGAGGTGATCTCACCCTCGGCGTCGTCGGTGACGGTGTTCTGGCCCAGGCGGACGGTGCCCAGGTACTCCTTCTCGGTGAGGGCGAGGTGCCCGAGGAGCTTGGTGGCGCGCTCCACCCCGAGGACCAGGACGCCGGTCGCCATCGGGTCGAGCGTGCCGGCGTGGCCGATGCGGCGGGTGCGCGCGATGCCGCGCATCTTGGCGACCACGTCGTGCGAAGTGAAGCCCGACGGCTTGTCGACGATGACGAGGCCGTCGGGCGTGGTGTGCTTCTGGGTCATTCCGCGGCGTCGCCGTCCGTGTCGGTCGTGTCGTCCGCCTCGTCGTCGGCCGGCTTGCGGTACGGGTCCGCGCCGGCCGCGTACGACGCCCCCGCGGAGGCCTCGCGGACCTTCTCGTCGGACTGCCGCGCCTTGTCGAGGAGGTCCTCGATGGTCCGGGCGGTGTCCGGGAGGGCGTCCGCGACGAAGGTCAGGGTCGGCGTGAACTTCACACCGGCGGCCGCCCCCACGGCCGAGCGGAGGACGCCCTTGGCGCTCTCCAGGCCGGCGGCCGCGGCCTTCCGCTCCTCTTCGTCCCCGTAGACCGTGTAGAAGACGGTCGCCTCCCGCAGATCGCCCGTGACCCGGGTGTCCGTGATGGTGACGTGCGAGCCGAGCCGCGGGTCCTTGATCCCGCGCTGCAGCTTCTGGGCCACCACCTCCCGGATGAGGTCCGCCAGCCTTTTCGCCCGCGCGTTGTCGGCCACTGGTCCAGCTCCCGTTCTTTCTTCTTGCGTTCTGTGATCTGGTCGTCGGCTGCCGTCGTCAGTCGTCCTCGCCGTGGAAGCGGCGGCGGACCGACAGCAGTTCCACCTCCGGGCGGCCGGCGACCAGCCGTTCGCACCGGTCCAGTACGTCGGTGACGTGCGCCGCGTCGCCGGAGACCATGGCGAGGCCGATGATCGCTCGCCGGTGGAGGTTCATATGGTCCACCTCCGCCGCGCTCACGGCGTACTTCCGCTGGAGTTCGGCGACGATCGGGCGGACGACGGAGCGCTTCTCCTTCAGCGAGTGGACATCGCCGAGGAGGAGGTCGAAGGACAGAGTCCCCACGTACATGTGTGTAACCGGTTCACCCGCCGGTACGGGATCGATGGCCCCGGGTCCGTGTGGGCCGGGGACATCAAGAACGGTACCGCGTAGCTGCCGGTGGCTCGACAGGGTTTCCCCGGCACCTCGGCTGCGAGACCGCCTGGGGGTTTCGCCCCCGGGCCGGCGTCCGTGGGCGAAAGGGCCGCTGGCCGGCGGAACCGAAGTTCCGCCGGCCAGCAGCAAACCGTCGGCCGATTACGCCCGCGGCTTCTCGCGCATCTCGTACGTCGCGATGACGTCGTCGACCTTGATGTCGTTGAAGTTGCCGAGGTTGATACCGCCCTCGAACCCTTCGCGGATCTCGGTGACGTCGTCCTTGAAGCGACGCAGACCGGAGATGGTGAGGTTCTCCGCGACCACCTTGCCGTCGCGGATGAGGCGCGCCTTGGTGTTGCGCTTGACCTCGCCCGACCGGACCAGGACACCGGCGATGTTGCCCAGCTTGGACGACTTGAAGACCTCGCGGATCTCCGCCGTACCCAGCTCGACCTCTTCGTACTCCGGCTTGAGCATGCCCTTGAGGGCCGCCTCGATCTCCTCGATCGCCTGGTAGATGACCGAGTAGTACCGGACGTCCACACCCTCGCGCTCGGCCATCTGCGCCGCGCGGCCGGCCGCGCGGACGTTGAAGCCGATCACGATGGCGTCGGAGCCCATCGCCAGGTCGATGTCGGACTCCGTGACCGCACCGACACCGCGGTGCAGGACGCGGATGTCGACCTCTTCGCCGACGTCCAGCTGGAGCAGGGAGGACTCCAGGGCCTCGACGGAACCAGAAGCGTCACCCTTGATGATCAGGTTCAGCTGCTGGACCTCGCCGGCCTTGAGCACCTTGTCCAGGTCCTCCAGCGACACGCGGCGCGTGCGCTTGGCGAACGCGGCGTTGCGCTCACGGGCGGCACGCTTCTCGGCGATCTGACGGGCCGTACGGTCCTCGTCGACCACCAGGAAGTTGTCACCCGCACCCGGGACGTTGGTCAGGCCCAGGACCTGGACCGGCGTCGACGGACCGGCCTCGGCGACGTTGTTGCCGTTGTCGTCGAGCATGGCGCGGACTCGGCCGTAGGCGTCGCCCACGACCATCGTGTCGCCGACCCGCAGCGTGCCTCGCTGGACGAGGACCGTCGCCACGGCACCGCGGCCGCGGTCGAGACGGGACTCGATCGAGATGCCCTGCGCGTCCTGGTGCGGGTTGGCCCGCAGGTCGAGCGAGGCGTCGGCCGTGAGGATCACGGCCTCCAGCAGCGAGTCGATGTGCAGACCCTGCTTGGCGGAGATGTCGACGAACATGGTGTCGCCGCCGTACTCCTCGGCCACCAGGCCGTACTCGGTCAGCTGACCGCGCACCTTGGTCGGGTCGGCACCCTCGACGTCGATCTTGTTGACCGCGACCACGATCGGCACGTCGGCCGCCTTGGCGTGGTTGAGCGCCTCGACCGTCTGCGGCATGACGCCGTCGTTGGCCGCGACGACCAGGATCGCGATGTCGGTCGACTTCGCACCACGGGCACGCATGGCGGTGAACGCCTCGTGACCCGGGGTGTCGATGAAGGTGATCTTGCGCTCTTCGTCGTTGACCTCGGTCGCGACCTGGTAGGCACCGATGTGCTGGGTGATGCCGCCGGCCTCGCCCGCGATGACGTTCGTCTTGCGGATGGCGTCGAGCAGTCGGGTCTTTCCGTGGTCGACGTGACCCATGACGGTGACGACCGGCGGGCGGACCACCAGGTCCTCCTCGTCGCCCTCGTCCTCGCCGAACTCGATGTCGAAGGACTCGAGCAGCTCGCGGTCCTCCTCCTCGGGGCTGACGATCTGAACCGTGTAGTTCATCTCGCCCGCGAGGAGCTGCAGCGTCTCGTCGGAGACGGACTGCGTGGCCGTGACCATCTCGCCCAGGTTCATCATGACCGCGACGAGCGACGCCGGGTTGGCGTTGATCTTCTCCGCGAAGTCGGTGAGGGAGGCACCGCGCGACAGGCGAATGGACTCGCCGTTGCCGCGAGGCAGCATCACGCCGCCGACCGACGGGGCCTGCATGGCCTCGTACTCCTGGCGCCTCTGCCGCTTCGACTTGCGGCCACGACGCGCGGGACCACCGGGACGGCCGAAGGCGCCCTGCGTGCCACCACGGCCACCCGGACCACCGGGACGACCACCGAAGCCGGGACGGCCACCGCCGCCACCGCCACCGGGACCACCCGGACGGCCGGCGAAGCCGCCGCCACCGCCACCGGGACCACCGGGACGGCCGGCGAAGCCGCCACCGCCGCCGCCACCGGGACGGCCGGCGAAGCCGCCGCCACCGGGACGACCGCCACCGCCGCCACCACCGGGACGACCACCGCCACCGGGACCGCGGCCACCGGGACCACCGCCGCCGGGACGGGGACCGGCAGCGGGACGCTGCGGCATCATGCCGGGATTCGGGCGCGGACCGGCCGGGCCGGGACGCGGACCGCCCTGCGGACGGGGCATGCCGGCCGGCGACGGCCGGGAACCGCCCGGAGCCTGCGGACGCGGACCGCCGCCCTGGGCGCCGGGCGCCTGCGGACGGGGACCGGCGCCGGGGGCACCGGGGCCACCCGGACGCGGGCCGCCCTGCGGACGGGGCGCCTGGGGGCGCGCCATGCCGGCGTTGCCGCCGGAGGTGAAGGGGTTGTTACCCGGGCGCGGACCGGCCGGACGGGCACCCGGACGCGGGGCCTGGCCACCGGAGCGCGGAGCACCCTGACCCGGACGGGCCGCCTGGCCCTGGCCGGAAGCCGGACGACCGCCGCCGGGCTTGGGGCCCCCGGGACGGGCGCCGGGACGCGGACCCTGGGCGGCCGGAGCCTGCGGGGTCTGCGGGGTCTGCGCGGCCGGAGCGGCCGGCGGAGCGGTGAACTCCGGGGCGGCCGGGGCGGGGCGCGGGGCGGGCTTGGGACCCGGCACCGGACGCGGGCCGGGGGCCTGCGCGGGCGCCGAGGGAGCCGACGGGGCGGCCGGCTGCTGGGCAGCCGGAGCCGTCGGAGTCTTGGGGGCCGGCGGCTTCGGAGCAGCCGGACGTGCCGCCTGCGCCGGAGAGGGCGCGGCGGGCTTGGGGGCGGCCTTGCGCGGGGCGGGCTTACCGGCGGACTTGCCGTTGCCACCGCCCTGGAAGGCGTCGGTCAGCTTGCGTACGACAGGCGCTTCGATCGTCGAAGACGCCGAACGGACGAATTCACCGAGTTCCTGGAGCTTGGCCATGACGACCTTGCTCTCGACACCGAACTCCTTGGCGAGTTCGTATACCCGGACCTTAGCCACTTCGCTCCTTTGAGGTCCGGGTTGAAGCCGGACCGTCGCTAGTTCATGGGCGTACTCATCGCGTACTCATCGAGTGCTCATCGCAATCTCGACCTGCTTTCGACTCGCGAGGTACCAGGCCGCACGGGGTTCCGTACGGCTCGTCTTACGGTGTTGCCTGCTCGGCAACTGTTGTCTGCTCGACGTATCGGCGCAACGCCTTTGTGTCGAGCGCTCCCGGGGCGCGCAGTGCCCGCGGGAACGCCCGGCGGCGTACCGCCTGGTCGAAGCAGACCAGTGCGGGGTGTACGTAGACACCCCGGCCGGGCAGCGTACCGCGAGGATCGGGAACGCACGCGTCCTCGATCCTCACGATCCGCAGCAGATCGTTCTTGGCCGCCCGCTTCCGGCACCCCACACAGGTGCGTTCTGGGCATACTCCGGTGTGCGTCCGGCCAGACACGGTTAAGTCTACCTCCCCGTACCGACCTCACCCCTTTGGGGTAAAGATCGAACGGTTGTTGTCGTAATCGAAGCGACCTGCGGCTGGGAACTATTCCCCGGCGCCGCTGCGGGCCGGTCCCTGCTCGCCGGCCTGCTCGGTGTCGGGCCGGATGTCGATCCGCCATCCGGTGAGCCGGGCCGCGAGGCGGGCGTTCTGCCCCTCCTTGCCGATCGCCAGCGACAGCTGGTAGTCCGGCACGGTCACCCGGGCGGAGCGGGTGGCCATGTCCACGACCTCCACCTTGTTCACCCGAGCGGGTGACAGTGCGTTCGCCACCATCTCGGCCGGATCGTCGGACCAGTCGACGATGTCGATCTTCTCACCGTTCAGCTCGCCCATCACATTGCGCACCCGGCCGCCCATGGGGCCGATGCAGGCACCCTTGGCGTTCAGGCCCGAACGGGTGGACCGTACGGCGATCTTGGTGCGGTGACCGGCCTCACGGGCGATCGCGGCGATCTCGACCGAGCCGTCGGCGATCTCCGGCACCTCCAGGGCGAAGAGCTTCTTCACCAGGTTGGGGTGCGTTCGGGAGAGCGTCACGGAGGGACCGCGTACGCCCTTGGCGACCCGGACGACGTACGAGCGCAGCCGCATGCCGTGCGGGTAGGTCTCACCGGGCACCTGCTCCTGCGCCGGCAGGATGGCCTCGAGCTTGCCGATGTCCACGAGCACGTTCTTCGGATCGCGGCCCTGCTGGACCACACCGGTGACGATGTCACCCTCGCGGCCGGCGTACTCGCCGAGCGTCGCGTCGTCCTCGGCGTCGCGCAGCCGCTGCAGGATCACCTGCTTGGCGGTGGTGGCGGCGATACGGCCGAAACCGGACGGGGTGTCGTCGAACTCGCGGGCCTCCTGGCCCTCCTCGAGGTCCTCCGGGTCCTCCTTCGCCCACACGGTCACATGCCCGGTCTCCCGGTTGAGCTCCACGCGCGCGTGTCGGCGGCTTCCCTCGGTGCGGTGGTAGGCGATGAGGAGGGCCGACTCGATCGCCTCGACCAGCAGGTCGAAGGAGATCTCCTTCTCTCGAACCAAGCCCCGCAGGGCGCTCATGTCGATGTCCACGGCTACGCCTCCTCCTCTTCCTTCATGTCCTTCTTGTCCTTGCGGTTGAACTCGACCTGCACGCGCGCCTTGGCGATCTCCGGGAAGCCGAGTCTGCGGGTGGTGGCCTTGCGGCCCTTCACCCCGGGCACCTCGACGTCGAGGCCCTCGTCGTCGACCTCCAGGATGCGCGCGACCAGCTCGCCGTCCTCGGTCAGCTGGAACCTCACGAGCCGGTCGGTGGCGCGCACGAAGTGCCGGTGCTCGGTGAGAGGGCGCTCCGCGCCGGGGGTTCCGACCTCCAGGTCGTACGCGTCGTCGCCCATCGCGTTGGTCTCGTCGAGCTTCGCCGAGAGCGCGCGGCTCACATCGGCGATCCTGTCCAGATCGGCTCCGGTGTCGGAGTCGACGACCACGCGCAGCACCCGCTTGCGTCCGACCGAGTCCACGGCGATCTCTTCGAGATCCAGCCCCTGGGAGGTGACGAGCGGTTCCAGCAGCTCTCGCAGCCTCTCGCTCTGGGTGGTGCTCATCCGGGTGACTCCTCGGCCGCGTGTGCTGTTGTGGGATGGGTCGCGTGTCTGGTCAAAGGGTATCCGGTCGGGGGGAGTGTTGCCGTCCACCTGTGTACGAGCGGTGCCGGTGAGTGGTGCGCGAGGGGCGCGCGGGTACGGTGATCACGGGCGTGCCGCCCGCCTCCGGTCTTCCCTCCGTACGAGTTCCCCGAGGACGTCTTCCGTGCCGTACCCCTCCTCGCTCCGCATCCCCTCGGGGCCGCGCAGAAGAACCCTGCTCGCCTCGGCGGCCGGTGCCGCCCTGCTGGCGGGCTGCTCGGCCGATCCGGATTCCGGCGGCGACGGCCCGTCGGCCACCGCCCGGGCACGCGCGCGTGCGGCCCGGGACAGTACGGGGCTGCTGGAGCGGTACGACGCCGTGCTCGCCGCCCATCCGACGCTGGCGGAGCGGCTGCGGCCGCTGCGCGCCGAGGTGGCGGCGCACGCGGCGGCCTTCGGCAGCGCCGCGGCCACGAAGTCCCCCTCTCTCCCGGCCGCGGCCTCCACGCCCCCGCCGGCCGTGCCCGCCGCCGAGAAGGACGCCCTCGCCGATCTCGCCGCCGCCGAGCGGACCCTCGCCGACCGGCGGGCGAAGGCCCTGCTGGACGTGCCGGGCGAGCTGGCCCGGCTGATGGCGTCGGTGGCGGCGGCTGGGGCGGCGCACGTGTACCTGCTGAGGGAGGGGGCCAAGTGAGCGACGACGCCGGGCACGGCGAGGGCACACCGGCGGCGGAGCACGCCGTGGCGCGGAAGGACGGGCGGACGTGAGCGAGAAGGCGGGCAAGGCCGAACTGACCGCGCTGCAGGCGGCGCTGGCGGCGGAGCACGCGGCGGTGTACGGGTACGGCGTCGTCGGCGGCCGGATCGGCCAGCGGGGCCGCACCGAGGCACGGGCGGCGTACGACGCCCACCGGGCGCGCCGGGACGCGCTGGTGCGGGAGGTGCGCGAGCTGGGCGGTGAGCCGGTCGCCGCGAGCGCCGCCTACGCGCTGCCGTTCCCGGTGCCGGACGCGGCGGCCGCGGTGCGGCTGGCCGCCTGGCTGGAGGAGCGGACGGCCGGGGTGTACTCGGACCTGGTGCGGGCCGCGACGGGCGCGCGGCGCGGTTCGGCGGCGTCGGCGCTGCGGGAGGCCGCGGTGCGGGCGGTGCGCTGGAGCGGGGAGAGCGTAGCCTTCCCTGGGCTCGTCGAGCGGTCCTCCGGCGAGGGCACCGGCGCCGCCGGTACGACCCCGTCGGCCTCCGCCCCGGTGCCGCGCTAGGCACCCGTACGACAGCAGCTCGACCAGGGCCCCCGCAGGGGCGGCCGGGACCGGTCCCGGACAGGACCCCCGGCCAAGACCCCGGGAACAGTCCGGCACCAGTCCGGCGCCGGCCCGGCAGGGCCGGACAGGACCCCCGACAGGAAGGGAACGACTCGCGCATGGTTTTCGAACCGCCGCAGCGCCTGACGCGGGCGCTCGGTGAGACCGCACCGGCCGGGGACGACTGGCTGGCGCGGCTGCCCGAGGTGGCCGAGCGGGCCGTCACCCGGCGCGAGTTGACCGTCGAGCGGGTCCAGGTGCCTGGTGGCCGCAGCAGCCTGGTGGTGCTGGTCCGGCGGGCGGACGGCACCCCGGCGGTGCTGAAGCTGGCTCCGCCGCGGGCCCGGCCCGGGAGCGAGCGGGCGGCGCTGGCGCACTGGGCCGGCCTGGGCGCCGTACAGCTGCTGGAAGCGGACGCCGAGGACGCCGTGGAGGGTGTGCTGCTCCTGGAGCGGCTGCATCCGGATGTGTCGGTGCGGTCGCTGCCGGAGGCGAGGGCACTGCTGGAGGCGGCGGGGACGCTGCGCAGGCTGTGGGTCGAGCCGCCGGCCGATCACGTCTTCGAGACCGTCGCCGAGCGCACCGGGCGGCAGGCGGCGGCCATGCGGGCGGGCGCCGCGGCCGCCCCCGAGACGGCGCCGCTGGTCGACGCGGCACTCACGGCCCGCGAGGAGCTGCTGGCCGCACCGCCCGAGCAGCGGTTGCTGCACGGCACCTTCCGGCAGAGCAAGGTGCTCGCCGGGGAGCGGATGCCGTGGCTGGCGGTGGGCCCGGACCCGGTGGTCGGCGAGTCCGCGTTCGACCTGGCGCGGCTGGTCCGGGACCGGGTGGAGGACCTGATCGCCACGCCGTCCGGCCCGGCGACCACGCGGCGCCGCATCAAGCGGCTCGCGGAGTCGCTGGAGGTGGATCAGGAGCGGCTGCGGGGCTGGACACTGTTCCGGGCGGTGGAGTCGGGGGTGCGGGCGCTGCGTGTGGGGCGGCCGAAGGACGGGGAGCTGCTGCTGGAGTTCGCGGGATGGCTCTGAGGACCTGACCGGGCCGGTGGGCCGTCGTGTCCCTGGGGGGCGCGTTGCAGCTGGTCGCGCCACGCGGCGGAGTCCGCCGACCGATACCGCTCCGCGTCCCTTCAGGGCGCCTCGACCGGCCCGGGTCCGCATGTGAGCGCACCGGCCGTTCGCTTCGCGTGGGGACCCGCACGGTGTCGGGTCCCCCGGTCGGCGAACGGCCGGGCAGCGGTCCGGTACCGCTTACCGCGCCGTCAGGCGCGCGATCGCGTCCTCGACCGTCAGCTCCTCGCGCTCACCGGTCTTGCGGTCCTTCAGCTCCAGGACCCCCTCGCCGGAGCGGCGGCCGGCCACCAGGATCCTCGGGACGCCGATCAGCTCGGCGTCGGTGAACTTCACGCCCGGGGAGACACCGGCCCGGTCGTCCACCAGGACGCGGACGCCCGCGGTGGCCAGCTTCTCGGCGACATCCAGCGCCAGTTCGGTCTGCAGCGCCTTGCCGGCGGCGACGACGTGCACGTCGGCCGGGGCGACCTCCTCGGGCCAGCACAGGCCCTGCTCGTCGGCGGTCTGCTCGGCGAGCGCGGCGACGGCGCGGGAGACGCCGATGCCGTAGGAGCCCATGGTGACGCGGACCGGCTTGCCGTTCTGGCCGAGGACGTCGAGCTTGAGTGCGTCGGCGTACTTGCGGCCCAGCTGGAAGATGTGGCCGATCTCGATGGCGCGGTCCAGCTTCAGGCCGGTGCCGCACTTGGGGCAGGGGTCGCCCTCCTGGACCACGACGACGTCCACGTACTCGTCGACCTCGAAGTCACGGCCCGCGACGACGTTCCTGGCGTGCGTGTGCTCCTTGTTGGCGCCGGTGATCCAGTCGGTGCCGGGGGCCACGCGCGGGTCGGCGATGTACTTGACCTTCTCGCCGAGGCCCTGCGGGCCGACGTAGCCGCGGACCAGGTCGGGGCGGCCGGCGAAGTCCGTCTCGGTGACCATCTCGACGGCGGCCGGGGCGAAGTGGGCTTCGACCTTGCCCAGGTCGACCTCGCGGTCGCCGGGCACGCCGACGGCGACGATCTCACCGTCCACCTTGACCAGCAGGTTCTTCAGCGTGGCGGAGGCCGGGACGCCGAGGGAGGCGGCGAGGGTCTCGATGGTCGGGGTGTCGGGGGTCGGGATCTCCTCGAGCGCGGGCAGGGCCGAGCCGTCGACGGTCTTCAGCTCGTAGGTGATCGCCTCGGTGTTGGCGGCGAAGTCGCAGTTCGGGCAGTCGGCGAAGGTGTCCTCGCCGGCCTCGGCCGGGGCGAGGAACTCCTCGGACTTGGAGCCGCCCATGGCGCCGGCGGTGGCCGCGCAGATGCGGTAGTCGAGGCCGAGACGCTCGAAGACCCGCTGGTAGGCCTGGCGGTGCAGGGCGTAGGACTTCGCGAGGCCCTCGTCCTCGAGGTCGAAGGAATACGAGTCCTTCATCAGGAACTCGCGGCCGCGCAGGATGCCGGCCCGGGGGCGGGCCTCGTCGCGGAACTTGGTCTGGATCTGGTAGAGGATCACCGGCAGGTCCTTGTAGGACGTGCACTGGTCCTTGACCAGGAGGGTGAAGATCTCCTCGTGGGTGGGACCGAGGAGGTAGTCGCCGCCCTTGCGGTCCTTCAGCCGGAACAGTTCCTGGCCGTACTCCTCCCAGCGGCCGGTCGCCTCGTAGGGCTCGCGCGGCAGCAGGGCGGGGAGGGACACCTCCTGGGCGCCGATGGCGTCCATCTCCTCGCGGACGATCCGCTCCACGTTGGCGAGGACCTTCTTGCCGAGGGGCAGCCAGGACCAGATGCCGGCCGCCGTGCGGCGGACGTAACCGGCGCGGACGAGGAGCTTGTGGCTGAGGACCTCGGCGTCCGCCGGGTCGTCGCGCAGCGTCTTCGCCATCAACTGGGACATGCGCTGGACCGGTGCGTTCGCCATGGTTCTCGTACTCCTGCCGGGTAAGGGTGATGGCATAGGAGGTTAGCCGGGCTGGCAGTGCCGGTGGAAATCGGATATGGGTGACCACCCCTACTTGCGGCGCAGGGGCAGGGGGGCGCCCATCACGGCGTACGGCCTGGTCGCGCTCGGGAAGTGGACCTGGCGGGCGAGGTCGACATAGCCGAGGGAGTGGTAGAGGCCGCGGGCCGGGCTGTCGGTGTCGATCGCGGAGAGGATCGAGCGGGATTCGGCGGCGGTGTCGGTGATGGTGGTGATCAGTCGCCGGCCGATGCCGCGGTTCTGGTGGCCGGGGTGGACGTGCAGCTCGGTGATGACGAAGGAGTCGTCGAGCCAGAAGTCGTTGCCGCCCGCGCGGAGGTACGGCTCCACAACGGTGGACCACCAGTGGGTGCGCGAATTGGGCATGCCGTAGACGAAGCCGATCAGGTGCCCTTGGCTGGTGGCGCCGAGGGCTCGCGCGCCTCGGTACTGCATGTGCCGCTGGACGATCTGACGGCGTACGGCGACTTCGTCGGGGCCGAGTCCGAAGGCGACGGCCTGGATCGCCAAGGCCTCGTCTACGTGGGCTGAGAGGTCCAAGGGGCCGATCACGAGGTCCATGCCGGGAGCGTACAGGGGGGTTCGTGTCGTGTGCGGGGCTCTAGAAGAGAATGCTCATGAAGGCCCCGACCTCTTGGAAGCCCACCCGCCTGTACGTTCTTCGCGCCGCGGTGTTGAAGTCGTTCACGTACAGGCTCACCACCGGCGCCACGTCCGTCAGGGCGTAGCGCAGGACCGCCGCCATACCGGGGGCCGCAAGCCCCTTGCCCCGGTATTCGGGGGCCACCCACACGCCCTGGATCTGGCAGGCCCGGAAGGTCGCCGCGCCGATCTCCGCCTTGAAGACGACCTTGCCGTGCTCGTCGACGCGGGCGAAGGAGCGGCCGGCGCCGACGAGTTCGGCGACGCGGGCCTGGTACAGCAGGCCACCGTCGCCGGCCAGGGGGGAGACCCCGACCTCCTCGGTGAACATGGCCACGCACGCCGGCATGATCGTTTCCATCTCGTCCTTGCGGACGCGGCGGACGCGCGGATCGGGGGCGATGTCGTCGGGCATGTGGTCGGTGACCATGAGCGGCTGCTGGGCGCGGACCTCGCGGGCCGGGCCCCAGTGCGGTTCCAGCAGGCGCCACAGCTCGGCGGTGGGTTCGGCGGGTCCGACGATGGAGGAGCAGCGGCGGCCGACCCGGCGGGCGCGGTCGGCGAAGGCGCGGACGGCGCGCGGGGTGGCGCAGATCGGGACCAGGTTGGCGCCCGCGTAGCACAGCGAGGTGAGCATGCCGTCCTCGTACCAGCCCCACATCTCGCCGCCGAGCCGCCACGGGTCGAGGCCGGCGACCTGGACCCGGGAGGTCACGAAGGCGTTCGCCACCGGCTCGCGGTCGAGGACGGCGAGCGCGGCGTCAAGGTCGCTCGGTTCGAGGACCCGGGAGGTGGTCTGGGTCAACACGTGCGGGGCCTCACCACGGGGTTCTGCTGATCTCCGCACTATAGCCGCGCCACTTGTGCGGTGCGCCTCCTGGCTCGGGGCATTCCGGTTTCCGGGCGGCTGCGGTGTCCGTGGCTGGTCGCGCCGTTCCGCGCGCCCCCGTCGTGGCCCGGTCCCGCTGGTACCAACTCAGTCGGCGACCGAGACCGACGGCTCGCCCGAGGGCACCCCGTCCTTCTCCATCTGCTCGGCGAGCTTCATGGCCTCCTCGATGAGGGTCTCCACGATCTTGGACTCGGGGACGGTCTTGATGACCTCGCCCTTGACGAAGATCTGGCCCTTGCCGTTGCCGGAGGCGACGCCGAGGTCGGCCTCGCGGGCCTCGCCGGGGCCGTTCACCACGCAACCCATGACGGCGACGCGCAGCGGGACGTCCATGCCGGTCAGACCGGCGGTGACCTCTTCGGCGAGCTTGTAGACGTCGACCTGGGCGCGGCCGCAGGAGGGGCAGGAGACGATCTCCAGGCCGCGCTGGCGCAGGCCCAGCGACTGCAGGATCTGCAGGCCGACCTTGACCTCCTCGGCGGGCGGGGCCGAGAGGGACACGCGGATGGTGTCGCCGATGCCCTGGGAGAGGAGGGCGCCGAAGGCCACCGCCGACTTGATCGTGCCCTGGAAGGCCGGGCCCGCCTCGGTGACACCGAGGTGCAGCGGGTAGTCGCACTGCTCGGCGAGCTGGCGGTACGCCTCGATCATGACGACCGGGTCGTTGTGCTTGACGGAGATCTTGATGTCCCGGAAGCCGTGCTCCTCGAAGAGGGACGCCTCCCACAGCGCCGACTCGACCAGGGCCTCGGGGGTCGCCTTGCCGTACTTCTGCAGCAGGCGCCGGTCGAGGGAGCCGGCGTTGACGCCGATACGGATCGGGGTGCCGTGCTCCGTGGCGGCCTTGGCGATCTCCTTGACCTTGTCGTCGAACTGCTTGATGTTGCCGGGGTTGACACGGACCGCGGCGCAGCCGGCCTCGATGGCGGCGAAGACGTACTTGGGCTGGAAGTGGATGTCCGCGATGACCGGGATCTGCGACTTGCGGGCGATGGTCGCGAGGGCGTCGGCGTCGTCCTGGGTGGGGCAGGCGACGCGGACGATCTGGCAGCCGGAGGCGGTCAGCTCGGCGATCTGCTGGAGGGTGGCGCCGATGTCGGACGTACGGGTCGTGGTCATCGACTGGACCGAGACGGGTGCGTCTCCGCCGACCGCCACGCTTCCGACCTGGATCTGCCGGCTCTTCCGGCGCTCGGCGAGCTTGGTCGGAACGGACGGCATGCCGAGAGAAATCGCAGTCATCTGCTGTGCAACCCCAAGTCGTGGATCAAGGTCCGGTCCCGTGAACGGCGGGCTCCAGGCTTCGAGATTACGGCACCGGGTCCTGCGCCAGCACATCCCACCCCGGCAACCCACCCGATGGAAGGGGCCCGGAACCCCGGGGATTCCGGGCCGCCTCGAACGCCGGACGACTAGGAGATCTTCACCGGGTTCACCACGTCGGCGATCAGCACGAGGATGGTGAAGCAGATGAAGATCCCGGCCACCACGTAGGCCACCGGCATCAGTTTGGCCACGTCGAACGGACCGGGGTCCGGCCGGCGCAGCACCCGCGCCACGTTCCGCCGCAGGGACTCCCACAGGGCACCGGCGATGTGCCCGCCGTCGAGCGGGAGCAGCGGGAGCATGTTGAACAGGAACAGCGAGAGGTTGAACCCGGCGAGCAGCATCACGAACATCGCCACCTGCTGGGAGGCGGGGATGTCCAGGGTGGCGATGTCGCCGGTGATGCGGGCCGCGCCGACGATGCCCATCGGGGAGTCCGGCTCTCGCGGACCGTCGCCGAAGGCCGCGTCCCACAGGGCTGGGATCTTGCCGGGCAGGGCGGCGAGGGAGTCGACGGCGTCGCCGACCCGGTCCGTCATCCAGGTCACGGAGTCCCCGAAGTCCAGTTTCACCACGCCGGTGGCGGAGCTGAAGCCGAGGAAGCCGGCCTTGACGTACTTGCCCTGGACGTAGGTGCCGCTGGAGTCCTTCTTGGCGACCAGGTTGGTGGCGATCTTCGCGTGCAGGGTCAGCTGTTCGCCGTCGCGTTCGACGACGATCGGCACGGTCCTGCCGGCGCTGTCACGGATGAGGTCCGAGAGGGTGTTCCAGTCCTCGGTGGGCTTGCCGTCGAAGGAGACGATCTTGTCGCGCCGGTGCATGCCGGCGGCCTGGGCCGGCGAGGCCGGGTCGGACTTCTTGCAGCTGTCGCGGTTCTCGCTCTGGGCGATGACGCAGGGCGAGACGGAGGCGACGGTGGTGGTCTGCTGCTGGATGCCGAAGCCCATGAGCACGGTGAAGAACAGGCCGATCGCGAGGACCAGGTTCATGAAGGGGCCCGCGAACATGACGATGACCCGCTTCCACGGCTTGCGCGTGTAGAACATGCGCGTCTCGTCACCCGGCTTGAGCTCCTCGAAGGCGGCCGAGCGGGCGTCCTCGATCATGCCGCGCCACGGGGAGGTGGATCGGGCGGAGATCCGGCCCTCGCCGTCGGGCGGGAACATGCCGATCATTCGGATGTAGCCGCCGAGCGGGATGGCCTTGACGCCGTACTCGGTCTCGCCCTTCCTCCGCGACCAGACGGTCGGGCCGAAGCCGACCATGTACTGCGGGACGCGGATGCCGAAGAGCTTGGCCGTGGACAGGTGCCCCAGCTCGTGCCAGGCGATGGAGACGAGCAGGCCGACCGCGAAGACCACTATGCCGAGGATGAACATCAACGTCGTCATGCACGCGCCTCCGCGGTCGCCGTCGTGGCTGTGAGTTCCCGGGCCCGGGCCCGTGCCCAGGTCTCCGCTTCGAGGACGTCCGACACGGTGAGCGAGGTTCCCGTGACCGGGGTGCCGTGCTCCTCGACCACCCGGGTGACGGTCTCCATGATCCCGTTGAAGGGCAGCGCGCCGTTCAGGAAGGCCTCGACGCACTCCTCGTTGGCCGCATTGAACACCGCCGGCGCCGTCCCCGCGAGCTGCCCCACGTGCCGGGCGAGGTCCACCGAGGGAAAGGCCTCGTTGTCCAGCGGGAAGAACTCCCAGGTGGAGGCCTGGCTCCAGTCGAAGGCGGGCGCCGCGTCCGGGACGCGTTCGGGCCAGCCCAGACCGATGGCGATGGGCCCGCGCATGTCGGGGGGCGTCGCCTGGGCGATCGTGGAACCGTCGGTGAACTCGACCATCGAGTGGACATACGACTGCGGGTGCACGACCACCTCAATGCGGTCGAAGGGAATGTCGTAGAGGAGGTGCGCCTCGATGACCTCCAGTCCCTTGTTCACCAGGGTCGCCGAGTTGATCGTGATCACCGGGCCCATCGCCCAGGTGGGGTGGGCGAGGGCGTCCTGGACGGTGACGTCCGCCAGCTCGGCCCTGGTCCGGCCGCGGAAGGGGCCGCCGGATGCGGTGACGACCAGCTTGCGCACGTCGGCGCGGGTGCCGGAGGCCAGGGCCTGGAAGAGGGCGGCGTGCTCGGAGTCGACCGGGATGATCTGCCCGGGCTTGGCGAGCGCCTTGACCAGCGGACCGCCGACGATCAGCGACTCCTTGTTGGCCAGCGCGAGGGTGCGGCCGGCCTCCAGGGCGGCGAGGGTGGGCGCGAGGCCGATCGAGCCGGTGATGCCGTTGAGAACGGTGTGACACTCCGAGGAATCTGCGGCGGCGACCTGGGTGGCCGCGTCCGGTCCCGCGACGATCTCGGGCAGCGGCTCCCCGGAGCCGTACTCGGCGGCGAGTGCCTCGCGCAGCGCGGGTACGACGTCCTCGCGGGCGACCGCGACGGTCCGCACCCGCAGCCGGTGCGCCTGCTCGGCGAGGAGGGCGACGCGGCCGCCGTTCGCGGCCAGGGCGGTGACCCGGAAGCGGTCGGGGTTGCGCAGCACGAGGTCGATGGCCTGGGTGCCGATGGATCCGGTGGAGCCGAGGATCACCACGTCCTTGGGGCCGTCCCCGGCGAGGGGGTCGTGGACGAGGTGCGGGTCGGCGAGGGGTGCCGGATGGGCGGGACTGTCGGTCATCCCCCCATTGTCGCCGCAAGCGGCGGCCGCGAGGACAAGGCGGTCCCCCGTGCGGGTGCGTCCGCAGCTTTCGTCACCTAATGAAGCGTTTCTCCTGTGGTGAAGTACCCATGAAGATCGCGCGCCGGCACTCCGGCACGGGCCGGTGGCCGGCCGGCCCGTGGGCGACGGGTGTGCCTAGGCCCCGTAGGGGCGGCGGGCGTTCTCGCGGGCGGATGGTCCTGGGGTCGCGTCCGCGATCCACGGGCCGTCCGCTGACGGGTCGATGATGCCTTCCTCCAGCCACTCGAACGCCCCGCCGAGGACCCCCTTGACCACCTTGCGGTCGAGATCGTCGGTGTTGGTCCACAGCCGGCCGAAGAGTTCCTCGGTCCGGATGCGGGCCTGGCGGCAGAAGGCGTCGGCGAGCTGGTAGGCCTCGCGGCCGTGCTCGCCCTCGCTGCGCAGCCGCTCGGCACGGACGCAGGCCGCGCTCATGGCGAACAGTTCGGCGCCGATGTCCACGATCCGGCCGAGGAAGCCCTGCTTGGTCTCCATCCGGCCCTGCCAGCGGGACATGGCGTAGAAGGTGGAGCGGGCCAGCTTGCGGGCGGTCCGCTCCACGTAGCGCAGATGACCGGAGAGGTCGATGCCGTGCTTGAACTCGCTGTACGAGGTGGGCAGCTGGCCAGGCCCGGCGACCAGTTTCGGCAGCCACCTGGCGTAGAAGACACCCGCGTTCGCGCCTGCCTTCGCCTTGTCGGACAGGGACTTGTCGGGGTCGATGAGGTCACCGGCGACGGAGAGGTGGGCGTCGACCGCCTCGCGGGCGATGAGGAGGTGCATGATCTCCGTCGAGCCCTCGAAGATGCGGTTGATGCGCAGGTCGCGCAGGATCTGCTCGGCCGGGACACCGCGCTCGCCCCGCGCCCGCAGCGACTCGGCCGTCTCGTAGCCGCGGCCGCCGCGGATCTGGACCAGTTCGTCGGCCATCAGCCAGGCCATCTCGGAGCCGTAGAGCTTGGCGAGGGCGGCCTCGATGCGGATGTCGTTGCGGTCCTCGTCCGCCATCTGCGAGGACAGGTCGAGGACGGCCTCGAGGGCGAAGGTGGTGGCCGCGATGAAGCTGATCTTGGAGCCGACGGCCTCGTGCAGCGCGACCGGCTTGCCCCACTGTTCCCGCTCGGCCGCCCACTCGCGGGCGATCTTCAGGCACCACTTGCCGGCGCCGGCGCACATCGCGGGCAGCGAGAGCCGGCCGGTGTTGAGGGTGGTGAGCGCGATCTTCAGCCCGGCACCCTCGGGGCCGATGCGGTGGGCGGCGGGTACCCGGACCCGGTGGAAGCGGGTGACCCCGTTCTCGATGCCGCGCAGGCCCATGAAGGCGTTGCGGTTCTCCACGGTGATGCCCTCGGAGGTCGCCTCCACCACGAACGCGGTGATGCCGCCCTTGTGGCCCTCGGACTTCGGCACCCGCGCCATGACCACGAGCAGATCGGCGACCACCCCGTTGGTGGTCCACAGTTTCACCCCGTCCAGGACGTAGTCGTCGCCGTCGGGTACGGCCGTGGTGGCGAGGCGGGCCGGGTCGGAGCCGACGTCCGGCTCGGTGAGCAGGAAGGCGGAGAGGTCGGTGCGGGCGCAGCGGGGCAGGAAGGCGTCCTTCTGCTCCTGGGTGCCGAACATCTTCAGCGGCTGCGGTACGCCGATCGACTGGTGGGCGGAGAGCAGCGCGCCGACCGCGGGGCTCACGGAGCCGACCAGCGCGAGGGCCTTGTTGTAGTAGAGCTGGGTGAGGCCGAGACCGCCGTACTCGGGGTCGGTCTTCATGCCGAGGGCGCCGAGTTCCTTGAGTCCGGCCACCACCTCGTCGGGGATGCGGGCCTCGCGTTCGATGCGGGCGGAGTCGATGGCCGTCTCACAGAAGGCGCGCAGCTTGGCCAGGAACTCCTCGCCGCGCCGGACGGACTCGTCGTCGGGGAGTGGGTGGGGGTGGATGAGGTCGAGCCGGAAGCGTCCGAGGAACAGTTCCTTGGCGAAACTGGGCTTGTGCCAGTCCTGCTGCCGGGCGGCCTCCGCCACCTGACGGGCCTCGCGCTCGGTGACATTGGTGCGTGGGGTGGTGGTGGCGGACATTGAGGCTCACCTCGCCGCGAAGAGGGATGACTGCGGACCGTTCGTTACCGACCAGTGCTACGGGATCGTTGGTACCCGAAACGGGCCGACCCCACCACCCCTCGCGCGTCCGAACGGCCGAAAGCCCTGCCGGAGGGTGGGGGCGGGCGGCGTGGACCGGGTCTGCTGCGCACCACCGCCGGCGCCTTCCTGCACGCACCGGTGACGGACGCCCCCGATGAGGCACGCGGCGCCGTGGGCGCCCTGGACCCCGCGCTGCTCTCCGGCCGCGTCGACCCGCCCCCGCTCACCACGGACCTCACCGGCACCGAGTTCGCGCTGGCCGACTGGGGCGAGGGCGTGCTGACCCTGCGCGCCCCCGGCGGCCGCTGTCTCTCGGTCGCCGAGGACGGGTACGTACGGGCAGCGGCGGACCAGCCGCGGCTGGGTGGTCCAGGAGATGTTCCGCCTCGAACCCCACCAGAGCGGTCACCTCCTCAGGCATCTGGGCACGGGTCGCCACGTGCGTGCAGGTTGCCGACATCGGCGAGGTCTTCGACGAGCGGTCCGGCATCGCGATCGTGGACCGGCCGAGGACGGCGGGCGACGCGGTGACTCCGGCACAGGACGGAGCGGCCGGACTCGTCTATCGACACTCGCCGTGCGCGGAGCAGCGACTCATGTCCCCGGCGCCGGTCAGGGCCCTGACCACAGGAACGGCCGGGGCCCCCTCTGGACCGTATCGGTGGACTCCACGGTCGTCCGGGCCCACCAGCGCGCCGCCGGATCACGCAAAAGGGACGGCAGGGGGGCCGCGAGTCCGCCGATCAGCCACTCGGACGCTCCGGGGCGGTCTGAGCACCGGGGTCCACCTGGCCGCGGACGACCGGCACGGCCCCTGGCCTGCACCGTCACCGCAGGCCAGACGGTGACGCCCCGGCCTTCGAGACGGTGATGGCCCGCATCCGTGCGCCGCGACGTGGCGGGGGGGCAGGCCCCGCACTCGCCCCGGCCCTCGGCCGTCCTGGCAGACCGGGCCCACTCCTCCCGCGCCATCCGGGCGCCTCCGCGGCGCCGGGGAATCCGCGCGGTCATCCCTCAAGCGTCCGACCAGTTCGGCCGCCGTCCGCGACGAGGCCACCGAGGCGCCCGCCCGGCTTCGATCGCGAGGCGTACAAGCAGCGGAAACACCGAATGCCTCCGGCAGGCCCGGCGCGAGGCCCTCGGAGGGGCGCCCAGGGTCCGTGAACCTCCGTGGCCCGCAGCGTGGGCGACTGCAGGTGCTCCGCGGTGCCGCACCGGGCACGCCCGGCGCCGGCCGGGGCCTACGGCGGCCGCGGCACCACCGGGTCGACCGTCACGGCGTTGCGACCGGTTCAGCTGTGCTGGTCAGCGCCCAGGTGACAGAAACGGCCGGAGCCCCCGCACAGTGGGCTCCGGCCGTTCTGTCCGACCTGTCCGTGGCAGGTCAGAGCGCGAGACCGGTGAGAACCAGCACGCGCTCGTAGGTGTAGTCCTCCATCGCGAACCGCACACCTTCGCGGCCCACACCGGACTGCTTGGCGCCGCCGTACGGCATCTGGTCGGCGCGGTAGGACGGGACGTCACCGATCACCACGCCACCGACCTCCAGGACGCGGTGAGCACGGAAGGCGACCTGCAGGTCGTGGGTGAACACGCCCGCCTGGAGGCCGTACTTGGAGTCGTTGACCGCGGCGAACGCCTCGGTCTCGCCGTCCACCTTCTGCACGGTGAGGACGGGCCCGAAGACCTCCTCGCAGGAGATGGTGACGTCGGCCGGTACGTCGGTGAGGACGGTCGGCGCGTAGGAGGCACCGTCGCGGTCGCCGCCGGTGAGCAGAGTGGCGCCGGCCTCGACCGCCTCCTTCACCCACGACTCGACGCGCTTGGCGGCGTCCTCGCTGACCAGCGGGCCGACGTCGGTCTTGGCGTCGGACGGGTCGCCGGTGACCTGGGCCTCGACAGCGGCGACGATGCGCGGCAGCAGGCGGTCGTAGACCGAGGCGTCGGCGATCACACGCTGCACGGAGATGCAGGACTGGCCGCCCTGGTAGTTGGAGAAGGTCGCGATGCGCGTCGCGGCCCAGTCCAGGTCCTCGTCGGAGGCGAAGTCGGCGAGGACGACGGCCGCGCCGTTGCCGCCCAGCTCCAGGGTGCAGTGCTTGCGCGGCACCGAGTCCATGATCGCGTAGCCGACCTTCTCGGAACCGGTGAAGGAGATCACCGGCAGGCGCTCGTCCTGGACGAGGGCGGGCATGCGGTCGTTGGAGACCGGGAGGATCGACCAGGAGCCGGCCGGCAGGTCGGTCTCGGCGAGCAGGTCACCGAGGATCAGGCCGGAGAGCGGGGTGGCGGGGGCCGGCTTCAGGATGATCGGCGCACCGGCGGCGATGGCCGGTGCGACCTTGTGGGCGCAGAGGTTCAGCGGGAAGTTGAAGGGCGCGATGCCGAGGACGACACCCTTCGGGAAGCGGCGGGTGAGCGCCAGACGGCCCTGGCCGCCGGCGTCGGTGTCGAGCCGCTGGGCCTCGCCGCCGTTGAACCGGCGGGCCTCCTCGGCGGCGAACCGGAACACGGAGACGGCACGGCCGACCTCGCCCCGGGCCCACTTGACGGGCTTGCCGTTCTCGGCGGAGATCAGCTGGGCGATCTCCTCGGTGCGCTCGGCCAGCCGCTTGCTGACGTGGTCGAGGGCGGCGGCGCGCACGTGCGCCGGGGTGGCGGCGAACTCGTCCCGCACGGCGTACGCGGCGGCTACGGCCTCCTCGACCTGGGCTTCGGTCGGCACGCTGACCTTGCCGACGAGCCGGCCGTCCCACGGGGAGGTGACGTCGAAGGTGTCCGCGCCGGAGACCTGGCGGCCGGCGAGCCAGAAGGCGTGGGTGGAAGTCATGTGCGAGTCCCGGCCCTTCCGCGTTGAGGGTGTGCTTGGCTTTCGTGGTCCACGGTAGGGCTGAGGCGGCCGGGGGTCGCTTGTCCGAGTCGTAGCAGTCGTGTCGAGGGGTGCGCCGGATTGTCGGAGTCAGCTCCGGTGCTCCGGCGTGCCGGCCCCACCATGACCACTTCCACGGACCGCCCCGACCACCCGGGCACACCTCCCCACGCCCGCCGCCCGGCCTCCCGGGTTCCAGCCGACGCACGCCCCAGGCCGCAGGAGGTCCGGCCGACGCCCGTCTCCCGGCCGGCCGCAAGCCCCACGACGAACTGCGGTCGACACCCCGGCCCCACCCGGCCACCCGGCCTCCGGTGGACGCCCGCTCTCCAGTCCACCCGGACCACACGCCGCCCACCGGCCGCCCAAGTTCCAGCCGGGCCACCCTCCGGCCGCCCGGGTTCCGGCCGACGGCCGCCCTCCGGCCTCCCGCGCTTCAGCCCGCGGCCGCCTCCGGGTTCGCCGTGTCGGCGTGACGCCCGTCTCCCGGCCCGGCGAGCCGGGTGGTGGGCGGGCCTGGGGCCGGGGTCCAGGCGGCGGGCCATGGGTGGTCAGTCGGTCGACGTCGTCTTCAGGGCGAGCCAGAGCTCCATCCGCACGTCCGGGTCGTCCAGCGAGCGTCCCAAGATCTCCTCGACCCGCCGCATCCGGTACCGCAACGTGTGCCGGTGCACTCCCAGGTCCGCCGCGGCCGCGTCCCACTGCCCGTGCCGCGACAGCCACGCCCGTAGGGAGGCGACCAGGTCCCCCCGCCCCGTCGCATCGTGCTCGTGCAGCGCCCGCAGCAACCCGTCCGCGAACGCCTTCACCGCATCGTCGGCCAGCAACGGCAGCATGGACCCGGCGGCCAGCTGCTCGTGCTCCACGAACACCCGTCCTCGCCGACGCGCCACCGACAGCGCCTGCTCGGCCTGCTTGTAGGCCGCCGCCGCGGCGATCGGCCCGGCCGGCGCGGACAGGCCCACGACCAGCTCGTAGTCGTCCCCGCCCGACTGCTCGGGCACCGCCCGCGCCGCCTCCAGCGCGGCCGCGTACTCCGCGCAGGCGGCCGCCGCCGCGCCCCCGTCCGCGGCGAGCACCACCAGCCGCTCCCCCTCGGGCACGACCAGCACGGCCTCCCCGGAGCGCGCGGCGGCGGACTCCACGGTCTCCGCGAGACCGCCCAGTGGATCATCCGCGTGGGCGGCGGCGAGCGAGGCGGCGGCGCTCGGCTTGGCGGCTGCCACGGGCACGCGCGCGTGGGCGTCCATGTGCGCTCGCGCGGCCGCCCCGGCCACCGACTC
Organism: Streptomyces sp. NPDC006314; assembly: GCF_040613075.1. Classification (NCBI taxonomy): domain Bacteria; kingdom Bacillati; phylum Actinomycetota; class Actinomycetes; order Kitasatosporales; family Streptomycetaceae; genus Streptomyces; species Streptomyces sp. NPDC006314. The sequence continues at coordinate 68,371 of NZ_JBEXRL010000014.1, forward strand.
GGCGACGATCATCCGGAAGGGCGCGTCCAGCAGCGCCCCGTACAGGTCCCCGGCGACGGCCCGGGCGTGGTCGGGCTCCCCGGCGAGCAGCATGCGCAGCACCGCCGTACCGATCCGCTGCTCGGCCGCGTGCAGGGAGCGGGAGCGTTCGGTGGTCAGGGTGAGCAGGGCGATGGCGGAGTGGACGGCGTACCGCTCGGCGGTGCCGGGAGCGGCGGCCGTGCCCACGGCGAGCGCCGCCCGCGGCCGCCGTCCCGTGCCCAGGGAGTGCAGCTCGACCCGGTCCTCGTGTTCCGGGCCGCCGACGACCGCGGACGCCGGGGCGGGCCGCTCTCGCAGCCGTTCGACCTCGGCGGTGAGCCGGGCGGCCCGCCGGCCGGCCCACTCCGGCGCGGCGGCGACGACGGCGCCCGAGGCGTCGTAGAGCGCCGCCCAGCCGTCGACCTGCCCGGCGAGTGCGGTGAGCAGGCCCTCGGGGCCGGAGTTGAGAGCCTGCTTGGTCAGCTCGCGCTGGGCGGCGAAGCCTGCCGTGACCGCCCGGTACTGGTCGGCGGCGATCGCCGCGGACACGGCCTTGCTGATGGCGAGGAAAGGGGTGCGGCGGGGCACCTCCAGCAGCGGCAGTCCCTCCTCCCGGGCGGCGTCGACGAGGGCCTCGGGGATCTCCTCGTAGTTGACCCCGACGGCGAAGCCGAGCCCCACGACGCCCGCGCCGGCCAGCCGCCGCACATACCGCCGCATGGCTTCCGGATCCTCCGCGTCCAGCTTGAGCGCGGTGATCAGCAGCAACTCGCCGCCCTCCATATAGGGGACGGGGTCGGCCAGCTCGCTGACGTGCGCCCAGCGGACGGGCACGTCGAGGCGGTCCTCGCCCGCGCGCACCGTCAGCTTGAGCGCGGAGTGGTGGACGAGCGAGGCGAGGGTCGGGGGCATGAGGCCTTCACGATGAGGGAGATCCGGCGATCGCGGTGATCTTTTGGCCGCCGCGTATGAACGGCCTACGCCGATTCTGCCTCACCGTATGGTCACGCGCTGGCCTGTGCCCGCCCCTCAGCTCCGAAGATCCACCAGCAACGGCGGCGCGTGCTCCCCCTGCACGGTCGTCAACGACAACACCGCATGCCCCGCCGGCACCCCGTGCGCCAACTCGGACGCCGACCACCGCTCCCGCTCCACCTGCCGCACGGTGACGGCCCGAGCCGTCGGCGCCTGTCCGGTGATGACCCGGCGCAGCATGTGCACGGCCTTGCCGGCCGGGGTCTCGGCGATGATCTGCCGGTCGGTGACGTCCCGGGTCTCGGTCCACTCCTTGCCCCACACCTCGGCGAAGTCCTGCCCGTCCCAGGGGGTGAGCCCGGACAGCGCCATCCGGCAGCCGATGGCGCCGAGCAGCGGGCCACGCAGCGGCCGGGGCACGTCGTCCAGGGTGCGCAGCGTGAGCACCGCACCGGCGCCGGCCGACCGCAGCCGCTGGATGCCGCGCACGGCCTCCGGGGTGACCACGCCGGTGGCGTCGTCGAGCAGCAGGCAGGCGAAAAGCGACCGGTCCTCCCGTACCGTCACGGCGGCGGTGAACTGGGCGAGCACCAGCCGGGCCAGGATCCGGGAGGCGTCGGCGTGGCCGCGCTGGGGCAGGTCGATGCGGACGCGGACCGGATGGTCGAGGGCCTTGAGGGAGAACGGGCGGGTCCGGCCGGAGGTGTCGAAGAAGGTGGCGAAGGCGGGCCGGTCGAGCAGTGCGATCCGGTCGGCGAGGACCGTGCCGACGTCACCCGGGTGGGCCATCTGGCGCTCGCGGGCGTCGAGTTCCCTGAGCAGCGGCTCCTGCCCCGTGTCGGTCAGCGCCTTGCGGAGCGTGGCCAGCGGGCCGGGCGCGCCGTCGAGGAGCTGCCGCAGCTCGGCCACGGAGGGGAAACGGTCGTGGACGGCGCGGAACGGGCCGAGCAACTGGGCGAGGACCGTCGTGGAGCGGCGGCTGTCGCTGCCCGGGTGAGGGTCGGCGAGGTCTCCGACCAGGGCCTCGGCGAGTATCGCGGCGGCCTCGTCGGGGTCGGCGGTGCCGCCGTAGAGGTCGAGGTCGTAGACGGACTCGGGGTGGCCGATGCGTACGACGACGTCGTAGGCGTCGGCCGGGCCGAGGCCGGCGCCCGCCGCGCCGACGACCACGACGGAGGCTCGGCCGGCTAGGGCGTGCAGGCACAGGGACTCGGCGAGCGGCCGGATGACCGCGCCGGTCTTCCCGGAGCCGGCCGGGCCGACGGCGAGCAGCGAGGTGCCGAGCAGGTCGGGGCCGAGGCCGAGGCCGGCACCGCGGTAGTGGTAGGGGTTGCGGGGGTCGTCGGCGGTGGTGCCGAGCCGGACCTGGCCGGTGAGCAGGTCGTGCCGGGCGTGCCGGGCGGGCAGGTCGCGTTCGCCGGAGGGGTGCGGGCAGGCCGCGGAGCCGTCCTTCAGTACGGCGCCGGTGAAGGTGGCGAAGGAGTGCCGGCCCGACCGTACGCCCTGCCAGGCCCGGTTGATCCGGGCATGGTCGACATCCCGCATCAGCCCGGCCCTCGCCTCGGCGGCGAGCCGCTCGGCGGCGTCGTGGGCACCGGCTGCGCGGAGGTGGGGGAACTCGGCGGGGTCCTGCTCGGGGGCGGGCGGGAGATCGGCCGCCGGCTGGGCCGGATGCCAGGCGGGCGGCCCGTAGCGGCGCCATACCTCGCCCCAGCGGCCGAGGCGGCCGACGACGAGCAGGATGGCGACGGCGATGAGGGTGTAGTAGCCGTACCAGAGGATCGCGTTGCCGACGCGGTCGTTGCCCTGACGCCAGGAGTCGGGGGTGAACAGCTCAAGGGGCAGTACCCACCAGCCGCCGAGGTAGCCGTTCCACAGTAGTGACCACACCAGCCAGCCCACCAGGAAGGCGATCAGCGCACCGCTGAGCAGCTGCCGGGCCGGGATCTGCTCGGGCTCCTGCTCGGGCCGGGGCCGGTGGCTCAAGCGCCACACGCCGGGCCCGGCCTCGGGGCGGGGGGCTCGCAGCCAGGCCAGGAAGGCGGAGCCGTCCGGCCGGGGCGGTGCGCCGGGCGGCACCGAGGGCATGGGCGGCACGGCGGAACCCCCAGAGGGGGCCGCCGGGCGCGGTACCGGATTCGCATGCGTGCTGCGTGCGTCCCGTGTCCCGTCGCTGTCCATCCGCCTTGCCCCCTGACCAGCCGTTCCGTCCACCGTCAGCGAGCCAATCTAACGCCCCCGCAAGGGGAGTTCACCGCTTACGCGGCCGAGAGTGCGTGCCACTGGGCGTATGGCGGTCGCGCTGCTATGTCCAAGGCGGACAACCGGAGCCGCCGACAACGCCCACATGGAGCATGCCCACCCCGCGCGCCCGCCCCTAGCCTGCGAAGAAAGACAGGTAAGCGTCCGAAAACGCACCGCCCGGAACAGCCCGGGACCGCCCGGTACGCAAGATCATCAGGGAGCCCCCATGACCGCACTTCCGCAGGAGCGCCGCGTCGTCACCGCCATCCCCGGCCCGAAGTCGCAGGAGCTGCAGGCCCGCCGTACCGCCGTGGTCGCCCAGGGCGTGGGCTCCGTGCTGCCCGTGTTCACCGCCCGTGCGGGCGGCGGGATCATCGAGGACGTCGACGGCAACCGGCTCATCGACTTCGGCTCCGGCATCGCCGTGACGAGCGTCGGCGCCTCCGCCGAGGCCGTCGTCCGCCGCGCGAGCGCCCAGCTGGCCGACTTCACCCACACCTGTTTCATGGTCACCCCGTACGAGGGCTACGTGGAGGTCGCCGAGGCCCTCGCGGAACTGACCCCGGGTGACCACGCCAAGAAGTCCGCGCTGTTCAACTCCGGCGCCGAGGCCGTCGAGAACGCCGTCAAGATCGCGCGTGCCTACACCAAGCGGCAGGCCGTGGTCGTGTTCGACCACGGGTACCACGGGCGCACCAACCTGACGATGGCGCTGACGGCGAAGAACATGCCGTACAAGCACGGCTTCGGGCCGTTCGCCCCCGAGGTGTACCGCGTGCCGGTGGCCTACGGCTACCGCTGGCCGACCGGTCCGGAGAACGCCGGTCCCGAGGCCGCCAAGCAGGCCATCGACCAGATCACCAAGCAGGTCGGCCCCGACAACGTCGCCGCGATCATCATCGAGCCGGTCCTCGGGGAGGGCGGCTTCATCGAGCCGGCCAAGGGCTTCCTGCCGGAGATCGTGAAGTTCGCCAACGACAACGGCATCGTCTTCGTCGCCGACGAGATCCAGTCCGGCTTCTGCCGTACGGGGCAGTGGTTCGCCTGCGAGGACGAGGGCATCGTCCCGGACCTGATCACCACCGCGAAGGGCATCGCCGGTGGTCTGCCGCTGGCCGCCGTGACCGGTCGCGCCGAGATCATGGACGCCGCACACGCCGGTGGTCTCGGTGGTACCTACGGCGGCAACCCGGTCGCCTGCGCCGGTGCGCTCGGCGCCATCGAGACGATGAAGGAGCTTGACCTCAACGGCAAGGCCCAGCGCATCGAGGAGATCATGAAGGGTCGCCTCACCACCATGGCCGAGAAGTTCGACATCATCGGTGACGTCCGTGGCCGTGGCGCGATGATCGCCATCGAGCTGGTCAAGGACCGCACCACCAAGGAGCCGAACCCGGAGGCCACCGCCGCGCTCGCCAAGGCCTGCCACGCCGAGGGCCTGCTGGTCCTGACCTGCGGCACCTACGGCAACGTGCTGCGCTTCCTGCCGCCGCTGGTCATCGGCGAGGACCTCCTGAACGAGGGTCTCGACATCATCGAGCAGGCCTTCTCGCGCATCTGAGCGACTGGTTCGCACCTCTGAAGGGCGCCTCCGGCAGGCCGTGTGAAGAAGGTGTGCGGGGTGGATGACGGGACGCGATTCCGTCTGCCCAAGCGCCTCGGCCTGCCGTAGGTTCTACCGAGATGAGAGATACACCCCGCCCACAGGGGACTGTGGGTGGTCTCAGGCCGGGGCCTCCCCAGCTTCGACCTGGTCGTGCCCTCGCGCACACAACCGGCGTCTGACGTCGGGATCTCCTCACCGATCGGACGGTCGCCGCCCCAAACCCCCCGGGGCGTGCGACGTTCCGATCCGGACGGCCGCCCCGGAACTACCCCCCTGTTCCGGGGCGGCCGACCTCCTTCCCTCCCCGCGCGGCCGGACCTGCGAAGCTGGGCCCGTGTCGACCTCAGTCCGCCGCTCCCTGCTCCTCGGCGTCCCGGCCGTCCTCTTCGTCCTGATCACCTGGCAGGTCGTCGCCCACGGCCCGCTGCTGCGCCTGGACGTCCGCCTCAGCCGGGCCCTGGTCCATCCGGACCGGTTCTCCGAACTTCTCTCCGATCTCGGCGCCATCCAGGTCGCCGTCCCCGTGCTCGCCGCGGCCCTCGGGTACGCGGCGTGGCGGGGACGGGGCACCGGTATGGACCGGTGGTGGCTGCCGCCCCTCGCCACGGCCGTGCTGACGGCGCTGGTCCCGGCGGTCGTGGTACCGGTCAAGGACTGGACCGCGCGGCCGGGGACCCCCGTGGTACCCCCGGCCGTCGGCTACTTCCCGTCGGGGCATACGGCGACGGCCGCGATCGCGTACGGCTCCGCGACCCTGCTCCTCCTGCCCTGGCTCCGCCGGCCCACCACCCGCCGCGTCCTGGTGGCCGCCTCCGTGACCCTGGTCCTCGCGGTGTCGTACGGCCTGGTCCGCCGGGGCTGGCACTGGCCGCTGGACGTGGTGGCCAGCTGGTGCCTGTGCCTCGTGCTGCTGGCCGTCCTGTCCCTCGTGCTCAGCCGAAGTAGGCGTCGAAGTTCTTCCGGAACTCCCAGTTCGAGTAGCGGTCCCAGTTCACCGACCAGGCCATCAGACCGCGCAGGGCGGGCCAGGTCCCGTGGGGCGCGTACGAGCCGCAGTTCGTCTTCCTCGTCAGGCAGTCCAGGGTCCTGGTGACCTCGGACGGAGCCACATGGCCGTTGCCCGCGTTCGTCGACGCCGGCATGCCGATGGCGACCTGGTCGGGGCGCAGCGGCGGGAAGACGTTGTTCACGTCGCCCGCCACCGGGAAGCCGGTGAGGAGCATGTCGGTCAGGGCGATGTGGAAGTCGGCGCCGCCCATGGAGTGGTACTGGTTGTCCAGGCCCATGATCGGGCCCGAGTTGTAGTCCTGGACGTGCAGGAGGGTGAGGTCGTCCCGCAGGGCGTGGATGACCGGGAGGTAGGCCCCGCAGCGCGGGTCCTGTCCGCCCCACTTGCCGGTGCCGTAGTACTGGTAACCGTTCTGCACGAAGAAGGTCTCGGGTGCCATCGTCAGAACGAACTTCGGGCCGTACGTGGCCTTCAGGGTCTTCAGCGCCGAGATGAGGTTCACGATCACGGGCGTCGTGGGGTTCTCGAAATCCGTGTCGTTCGCGTTCAGGGACAGCGAGTGGCCCTCGAAGTCGATGTCGAGGCCGTCGAGGCCGTACTCGTCGATGATCTTCGAGACGGAGGAGACGAAGGTGTCCCGCGCGGCCGCCGTGGTCAGCTGGACCTGGCCGTTCTGGCCGCCGATCGAGATCAGCACCTTCTTGCCGGCCGCCTGCTTGGCCTTGATCGCGGCCTTGAAGTCGGCGTCGCTCTCGGCGCTCGGGCACTCGGCCACCGGACAGCGGTCGAAGCGGATGTCTCCGGAGGTGGTCGAGGTGGGCTCGCCGAAAGCCAGGTCGATGACGTCCCAGCTGTCGGGGACGTCCGCGAGGCGGGTGTAGCCGGAGCCGTTGGCGAAGCTCGCGTGGAGGTAGCCGACGAGGGCATGGGTGGGCAGGTCGGCGGAGCCGCCGCCGGTGCCGGTGCCGGTCGTCGCCGTCACGACCGCGGATCTCGCCGACTCGCCGGCGTCGTTGCTCGCGGTGACCTGGAAGCCGTACGCCGTCGAGGCCGCGAGGCCGGTGACGGTCGCCGACGTGCCGCTCACCGTCCGGATCCTGGCCCCGTCGCGATAGACGTCGTAGCTCGTGGCGCCGGCGGCCGCCGACCAGGACAGGGCGACGGAGGACGAGGTGACGGCGGTGGTCTTCAGGCCAGTGGGCGCGGCGGGCGGCCGTTCGCTACTGCCGCCGCCCGGGCCGACCAGGGAGATGTCGTCGGCGTAGTAGGCGCCGGTGCCGTACCAGCCGTGGGTGTAGATCGTGACCCTGGTGGTCGCGGCGCCGGTACGGAAGGTGGTGCTCAGCTTCTGCCAGTCGGGGGCGGACTGGGTCCAGGTGGAGACATCGGTGGTGCCGGTGCCGTTCGCGCCGAGGTGGACGTAGGAGCCGCGGACCTGGCCGGTCAGGGTGTACTGGGAATCGGGCTGGACGGTCACCGTCTGCGCGCACTGGGCGTGGTCGCCGCCGGCCGGGGTGGCCTGCAGGGCAGAACTCCCGCTGTGGACAGGTGAGTTCACCGTGGTGCCGGCCGTGCAGGTCCAGCCGGTCAGACCGGACTCGAAACCACCGTTGCGGCTGACGTCCGCGTCGGCCGCACGGGCGGCCGACGAGAGCGCGGTGATACCGGGCACGGCCAGCAGCGCGGCCGTAAGCAGGGCGAGGACGGTTCTGGGGCGTCTGGCGCCATGAGCGCGTCGCGCGCGTTCCACAAAGGCCTCCGGGGAGGGGGGAGTCGGGGGAGCGGAGCGCACTCAACTTGGTCCAGACCAATCACCTTGTCAAGGCGTCCCGCCGCTACTCGTCCCCCTCCATCTCCCTGACCGGCCCGCCGCCGCCCCGCGAGTGGCGGGCTCCAGCGGCGCGGAATCGGTCCGACCGCCGTCTTCGCCCCCGTCATGAGGAGGCCTCCCTCCCTCTCGCGGACACGGTCGTGCCACGGAGAGGGAGGGAGGCCTTGCGGTTGGCGTTACGCGGGCTCCGGCCCCTCTTTCGAGGGAGCTGAAGCGCACCTCACGGGGAGCGTCATCCCTCGGCAGGGGCAGCGTCACCGGCTCCGCCGTCATCGGCGGGGGCAGGGGCGTCACCACCGGGCTCCTGCGCCGGCTGCTCCTGAGGCTCCTGCGCCTTGGGGGCCTCCTCCTTGGGAGCCTCCTCCTTCGGGGCCTCCTCCTTCGGGGCCTCCTCCTTGGGAGCCTCCTCCTTCGGGGCCTCCTCCTTGGGAGCC
>NZ_JBEXRL010000014.1:76586-196165 GCF_040613075.1 Streptomyces sp. NPDC006314
GGAGCCTCCTCCTTCGGGGCCTCCTCCTTCGGGGCCTCCTCCTTGGGAGCCTCCTCCTTCGGGGCCTCCTCCTTGGGAGCCTCCTCCTTCGGGGCCTCGCCCGGCTTGTTCGGGTCCGGCTTGTTCGCGTCCGGCTTGTTCGCGTCCGGCTTGTTCGCGTCCGGCTTGTTCGGGTCCGGCTTCCAGTGGTCCTTGTCGTGCTCCTTCCACTGGTCCTTGTGCTCGTGGTGCCAGAAGTAATGGACGTCGCGGTGGGAGTCCCAGAAGTAGTACCGGTGGTGCTTGACCACTACGTAGAAGCACTTGTGGTGGTCGTCCCAGTGGTACTCCCGCTTCTCGACCCAGCAGGAGAACTTCTTGTGCTTCTTCCAGTGGGACTTCTTGTGCTTGTCCCAGCAGTAGAGCTTGTGATGCTTGCCGTGATGCTTGGCAGCCATGCCCACTGCCGACGCCTCCGGCATCGGCGCCGCCGTCGCGGTCGCGGCCGGCAGGATGACACCTCCGGTGACGAAGGCGGCCGAGGCCACCGCGGCCGCCAGGCCCAGGCGGCGACTGGGACGGGATACTTCGCGCTCAAGGGTGGTGCGAGTCATGGTCTCTCCTGCTGATCCAGTGAGGAAGTCGGTGCCTCTCGGTGAGGCCGTGCTTCAAGTACGCCGGAATCGGGCAGCAGGGTCACGCTCCGGGAATTCGTGGCTTGACGGAGCTGTGAGAAGCGGGTAAAAGTCCCCGAAATGGACAGGCCCAGGTCGTTGACCTGGGCCTTTGTGCACCGCATCGGCTCAGCTGTCGAAGCCCAGCCCGAGCCGGTCCATCGTCCGCAGCCACAGATTGCGGCGGCCGCCGTGCGCGTCCGCGCGGGCCAGGGACCACTTGGTGAGGGCGATGCCCGTCCAGGCGAAGGGCTCCGGCGGGAACGGCAGCGGCTTCTTGCGGACCATCTCCAGCTCGGTCCGCTCGGTGCGCTCCCCGTCCAGCAGGTCCAGCATCACGTCCGCGCCGAAGCGGGTCGCGCCGACGCCGAGGCCGGTGTAGCCCGCCGCGTAAGCGACCTTCCCCTGATGGGCGGTGCCGAAGAACGCCGAGAATCGGGAGCAGGTGTCGATCGCGCCGCCCCAGGCGTGGGTGAAGCGGACGCCCTCCAGCTGCGGGAAGCAGGTGAAGAAGTGGCCCGCGAGCTTGGCGTACGTCTCCGGCCGGTCGTCGTACTCGGCGCGCACCCGGCCGCCGTAGGGGTAGATCGCGTCATAGCCGCCCCACAGGATGCGGTTGTCGGCGGACAGCCGGAAGTAGTGGAACTGGTTGGCGCTGTCGCCCAGCCCCTGCCGGTTCTTCCAGCCGATCTCCGCCAGCCGGCCGGCACTCAGCGGCTCGGTCATCAGCGCGTAGTCGTAGACCGGGACGGTGTACGAGCGCACGCGGCGCAACAGGCTCGGAAAGATGTTCGTGCCGAGAGCGACCCCGCGGGCGCGGACCGCGCCGTACGGCGTGCCCACGGCCATGCCGGCGCCGTACTGCTTCAGGGTCAGCGCGGGCGTACGCTCGTACACCCGCACGCCCAGCTCGATGCACGCCCGCTTCAGGCCCCACGCCAGCTTCGCGGGGTGGAGCATGGCCACGCCCCGGCGGTCCCACAGGCCCGCCTCGAAGGTGGGCGAGTTCACCTGCTCGCGCACGGCGTCGGTGTCCAGGAGCTCGATGCCGTCCGCGAGGCCCTTCTCCGTCAGCTCCCGGTACCAGTCGCGGAGTTCCCAGGCCTGGTAGGTCTCGGTGGCGACGTCGATCTCGCCGGTGCGTTCGAAGTCGCAGTCGATGCCGTGCCGGGTGATCGCCGCCTCGATCTCGTCGAGGTTGCGCCGGCCCAGCTCCTCCAGCCGGTGGATCTCGTCCGGCCAGCGGGCCAGGCCGTTGGGCAGGCCGTGTGTGAGGGAGGCGGCGCAGAAGCCGCCGTTGCGGCCGGAGGCGGCCCAGCCCACCTCGCGGCCTTCCAGCAGGACCACATCGCGCCGCGGGTCGCGCTCCTTGGCGTTGAGCGCCGTCCACAGTCCGCTGTAGCCGCCGCCGACGACCAGCAGGTCGCAGGTCTCGGTGCCGGTGAGGGCGGGCTCGGGGGATGGCTTGCCGGGGTCTTCCAGCCAGTACGGGACCGGCTGGGCTTCGGAGAGAGAGGCGATCCAGTTGTCTTTGCCACGGCTCATGGCGCTTGGGGCCATGATTTCAACTCCCTACAGGGGCTTATGCCTTTTGCTTGGTACGGCGATGGGTGACGACCATCGAGGTCAGGACGAACAGCACGGCGACGAGGAACATGGCCGTGCCGATCACGTTGATCTGCACAGGCGTTCCGCGCTGCGCCGAACCCCACACGAACATGGGGAACGTGACGGTCGAACCGGCGTTGAAATTGGTGATGATGAAATCGTCGAAGGAGAGCGCGAACGAGAGCAGCGCGCCCGCGGCGATTCCGGGTGCCGCGATGGGCAGGGTGACCCGTGCGAAGGTCTGCACCGGGCCGGCGTACAGGTCTCGGGCGGCCTCCTCGAGGCGCGGGTCCATCGACATCACGCGGGCCTTGACCGCGGTGACGACGAAGCTGAGGCAGAACATGATGTGGGCGATCAGGATCGTCCAGAAGCCCAGCGGTGCACCCATGTTGAGGAACAGGGTGAGCAGCGAGGCCGCCATGACGACCTCGGGCATCGCCATCGGCAGGAAGATCAGCGAGTTGACGGCGCCGCGTGCGCGGAAGCGGTAGCGGACGAGCGCGAAGGCGATCATCGTGCCGAGGAGCGTGGCGCCGACCGTCGCCCACACGGCGATCTGGAGACTGAGGGACAGCGAGCCGCACATGTCGGCGACGCCGCACGGGTCCCTCCAGGCGGCCGTGGAGAACTGCTGCCATTCGTAGTTGAAGCGCCCCTTCGGCTTGTTGAAGGAGAACACCGTGACGATGACGTTGGGCAGGAGGAGATAGGCGAGCGTGAAAAGTCCGGCGATGACGACCAGACGACGCTTGAGCCAGGTGACGAAGGGCATTAGACCAGATCCTCCGTCCCGGACCGTCGGATGTAGATCGTGACCATGGCCAGGATCGCGGCCATGAGGATGAAGGAGAGCGCGGCCGCCGTCGGGTAGTCCAGAATGCGCAGGAACTGTGTCTGGATGACGTTGCCGATCATGCGCGTGTCGGTGGAGCCGAGGAGTTCGGCGTTGACGTAGTCACCGGCCGCCGGGATGAAGGTCAGCAGCGTGCCGGAGACCACGCCCGGCATCGACAGCGGGAAGGTGACCTTGCGGAAGGTGGTCCAGGGCTTGGCGTACAGATCGCCGGCCGCCTCGTGCAGCCGCCCGTCGATCCGCTCCAGCGAGGTGTACAACGGCAGGATCATGAACGGTAGGAAGTTGTACGTCAGGCCGCAGACGACCGCCAGGGGTGTGGCCAGGACCCGGTCGCCGGCCGTCCAGCCGAGCCAGCTGGTGAGATCCAGGATGTGCAGCGAGTTCAGGGCGTGCACGATCGGACCGTTGTCCGCGAGGATCGTCTTCCAGGCCAGGGTGCGGATCAGGAAGCTGGTGAAGAACGGGGCGATCACCAGGATCATGATGAGGTTCCGCCAGCGGCCCGCGCGGAAGGCGATGAGGTAGGCCAGCGGGTAGCCGAGCAGCAGGCACAGGATCGTCGCGGCGGCCGCGTAGAGCACCGAGCGCAGGAACTGCGGCCAGTACTCGGCGAGCGCGTCCCAGTAGGTCGCGAAGTGCCAGGTGACCTTGTAGCCCTCCTCCAGGGAGCCCGTCTGCACGGATGTGGAGGCCTGGTAGATCATCGGCAGCGCGAAGAAGACGATCAGCCACAGCATGCCGGGCAGCAGCAGCCAGTACGGGGTGAACCGGCCGCGCTTGCGCGGGGGCTTCTTCGTGGGTTCGGCGGGGACGAGGGGCGGGGGCGCCTCGGTGAGCGTCGACATGATCTACGCGGCCTCTTCCTCGACGGACTCCACGCCGGCGTCGATGTCCTGGGCCGCGTCCAGGCCGAAGGTGTGAGCCGGGCTCCAGTGCAGGACGACGTCGGCTCCGGGGACGAGGCGGCCGTCGCGCTCGACGTTCTGGACGTACACCGCGAGTTCGTCGCAGACGGGGCTGTCGATCACGTACTGCGTGGAGACGCCGATGAAGCTCGCGTCGGCGATCCTGCCGGTGAGGCGGTTGCGTCCCTCGGGGATCGAGCCCGCGTCGTCGGCGTGCGTGAGCGCGATCTTCTCCGGACGGATACCGACCAGCACCTTGCCGCCGGCCGTCGTCGGGGCGGAGCATCGCGCCTCGGGCAGCACCAGCTTGCCGCCACCCGCCTTGAGGACGATGTCGTCGCCGTTCTTCGTGTCGACCTCGGCCTCGATGAGGTTGGAGGTGCCGAGGAAGTTCGCGACGAACGTCGTCTGCGGGTTCTCGTACAGGTCGGTGGGCGCACCGAGCTGCTCGACGCGGCCCGCGTTCATCACGGCGACCGTGTCGGCCATGGTCATGGCCTCCTCCTGGTCGTGCGTGACATGGACGAAGGTGATGCCGACCTCGGTCTGGATGCGCTTCAGCTCCAGCTGCATCTGGCGGCGCAGCTTCAGGTCGAGGGCGCCCAGCGGCTCGTCGAGGAGGAGCACTTTCGGGTGGTTGATCAGCGCGCGGGCCACGGCGACCCGCTGTTGCTGGCCACCGGAGAGCTGGTGCGGCTTCTTGCGCGCCTGCTCGCCGAGCTGGACCAGCTCCAGCATGTCCTCCACCTGCTTCTTCACACTCTTGACGCCGCGCCGGCGCAGACCGAAGGCGACGTTCTCGAAGATGTCCAGGTGCGGGAAGAGGGCGTAGGACTGGAAGACCGTGTTGACCGGCCGTTTGTACGGCGGCAAGTGGGTGACGTCCTGGTCGCCGAGGCGTACGGTCCCGGAGGAGGGTTCCTCCAGCCCGGCGATCATGCGCAGGGTGGTCGTCTTGCCGCAGCCGGAGGCACCGAGCAGGGCGAAGAAGGAGCCCTGCGGCACGGTCAGGTCCAGCGGGTGCACGGCGGTGAAGGCGCCGTAGGTCTTGGAGATCCCGGAGAGGCGGACGTCGCCGCTGTTGTCTGGTGTCGTCTTCATCGTCGTCACGCCCCTGTCAGCTTCGCGAACTTCTCTTCGTAGGCCGTCTCTTCCTTCTGGCTCAGGGAGCGGAAGGCACGGGACTTCGCCTGCATGGCCTTGTCGGGAACGATCAGCGGATTCGTCGCCGCCTCCTTGTCGATCTTCGCAAGGTAGGGCTTCACGCCGTCGACCGGAGTCACGTAGTTGATGTAGGCGGCGAGCGCGGCGGCCTGCTCGGGCTCGTAGTAGAAGTCGATGAGCCGCTCGGCGTTCGTCTTGTGGCGGGCCTTGTTGGGAATGCACAGGTTGTCGGTCGACGTCATGTAGCCGCTGTCCGGGATGACGAAGTCCACGTCCGGGCTGTCCGCCTTGAGCTGGACCACGTCACCCGCCCAGGCGATACAGGCCGCGAAGTCCCCCTTGGTGAGGTCGGACGTGTAGTCGTTGCCGGTGAAGCGGCGGATCTGCCCCTTGTCGACGGCCTTCTGGAGACGGGCGATCACCGCGTCGAAGTCGTCGTCGGTGAACTTCGCCGGGTCCTTGCCCATGTCGAGCAGGGTCATCCCGATGGAGTCGCGCATCTCCGACAGGAAGCCGACGCGCCCCTTGAGCTTGGGATTGTCGAGCAGGTCGGAGACCGACTTCACCTCGATGCCGTCCAGCGCCTTCTTGTTGTAGGCGATGACGGTGGAGATGCCCTGCCAGGGGTACGAGTACGCCCGCCCCGGATCCCAGTCCGGGTTGCGGAACTGGGGCGAGAGGTTGGTGTAGGCGTGCGGCAGGTTGGACGGGTCCAGTTTCTGGACCCACCCGAGACGGATGAGCCGGGCGGCCAGCCAGTCCGTGAGGACGATGATGTCGCGGCCGGTGTCCTGGCCGGCGGCCAGCTGCGGCTTGATCTTGCCGAAGAACTCGTTGTTGTCGTTGATGTCCTCGCTGTAGTCGACCGTGATGCCGGTCCGCTCGCGGAAGGTGTCGAGCGTCGGGTGATGCTTGCCCTTGTCGTCGACGTCGATGTACTCGGTCCAGTTGGAGAAGTTCACGGTCTTCTCCTGGGCCGAGTGGTCCGCGGCGGACATGCCGCCCTGCGTCTTGCCCGCCGCGGGAATCCCGCAGGCGCTCAGCGCCCCGAGTCCGCCGGCCGCGAGCGCACCGCCCGCGGATGCCCGCAGCAGCGAGCGGCGGGTCATGGCGGCCCTGCCGTTGCGCAGGCTGCGCCGCATGGCGGCCATGTGGGCCGGGGTCAGACGGTCGGGCTCGTACTGCTCCATGCGCGTGGTGCCCTTTCGGGAGGGATGGGTCGGCCTGGTGAGGGCCGGGTCGTCACATCCGGCGGCAGCCGGTCGGCAGCTGCTACCGGTCCCCGAAGATCGTGCGGTGCCAGTCCTTGCGGGCCACCGCAGTGTTGTCGAACATAACGTGCTTGACCTGCGTGTACTCCTCGAATGAGTACGCCGACATGTCCTTGCCGAAGCCGGAGGCCTTGTAGCCGCCGTGCGGCATCTCGCTGATGATCGGGATGTGGTCGTTGATCCAGACGCAGCCCGCCTTGATCTCGCGGGTGGCCCGGTTCGCGCGGTAGACGTTGCCGCTCCACGCGGAGGCGGCGAGGCCGTACGGGGTGTCGTTGGCCAGCCGGATGCCTTCATCATCACCGTCGAACGGCAGCACGACCAGTACAGGGCCGAAGATCTCGGACTGGACGATCTCGCTGTCCTGTGCGGCGTCGGCGATCAGGGTGGGCCGGTAGTAGGCGCCGTCCTCGAGGTCGCCCTTCGGTGCCTCGCCGCCGGTGACCACGCGCGCGTAGGCACGCGCACGGTCCACGAAGCCTGCGACACGGTCCCGCTGGGCGTGTGAGATGAGCGGCCCGAGGTCGGTACCCGGAGCGAAGGGGTCGCCGAGCCGTACGGTCTCCATCAGGATGGCGGTCTGCTCCACGAACGCCTCGTACAGAGGGCGCTGCACGTACGCGCGCGTGGCGGCGGTGCAGTCCTGTCCGGTGTTGATGAGCGCACCGGCTACGGCGCCGTGGACGGCCGCCTCGAGATCGGCGTCGTCGAAGACGACGAAGGGGGCCTTGCCGCCCAGCTCCAGGTGGAGGCGCTTGACGGTGGCGGTGGCGATCTCGGCGACGCGCTTGCCGACGGGGGTGGACCCGGTGAAGGAGGTCATGGCGACGTCCGGGTGGCCCACCAGGTGCTCGCCGGCCTCCTTTCCGGTGCCCGTGACGATGTTGACGACCCCGTCCGGGATACCGGCGTCCGTGGCGGCCTCGGCGAAGAGCAGCGAGGTGAGCGGGGTCAGCTCGGCCGGCTTCAGGACGATGGTGTTGCCGGCCGCGATCGCCGGGAGGATCTTCCAGGCGGCCATCTGGAGCGGGTAGTTCCAGGGCGCGATGGACCCGACGACACCGATGGGCTCACGCCGGATGTACGAGGTGTGGTCGCCGGAGTACTCACCGGCGGACTGCCCCTGCAGATGCCGGGCGGCACCTGCGAAGAAGGCGGTGTTGTCGATGGTGCCCGGCACGTCGAACTCACGCGTGAGCTTCAGCGGCTTGCCGCACTGCAGGGACTCCGCGCGGGCGAACTCCTCGGCGCGGTCGGCGAGCACGGCGGCGAACCGGTGCAGGGCGTCCGAGCGCTCGCCCGGGGTGGCACGTGCCCAGCCCGGGAATGCCTCGCGCGCCGCGGCGACGGCCGCGTCGACGTCGTCGGTGCCGGCCGCCTCGTAGGTGTACACCTCCGCACCGGTGGCGGGGTCGATCACGGCGTGGGTACGGCCCGACGTTCCCTTGGTGAGGCGGCCGGCGATGAACTGCGCGCCGTCCGCGAATCGGTCCTGTGCGGGGAATCGTTCCGGGGTGGCGGTGCCCGGGTTGTGCATGTCGCTCTCCTCCGCCGTTCGTCCCGTCCCCGGGGGGCGGGTGGCGTAGCTCCAGCTCGATTTGAGTGCCGATCCTGACAGAGCAATGGCACTCCAACAAGTGATTCCGTTGTTGCCTTTTGGTTACGCGACGGAATCTGTCGACCAGGTGTCGAGTCGGGGCGGAAAAGGGCGGACGGAGTGTCAGTGGTGCGTGCCAGACTCGCGTGCATGGGAGAGATCGACGGGGTGGAAGCGCTGATCAGGGAGGTCCGGGCGGGGGCCCGGCCCCGGTACCTCCACTTCTGGGGGCACCGGCCGCGACCGGACGGCAAAATCGGCCCGAGCTGTCTGAGTCAGTGGTGGCCGTCACCCTTCGTGGTGGACGGGGTCGGATACGCGACGGCCGAGCACTGGATGATGGCGGGCAAGGCCCGGCTGTTCGGGGACGCGGAGGCGGAGCGCCGGGTGCTGGCCGCGGAGCATCCCGCCGAGGCGAAGAAGGCGGGGCGGCTGGTCAGGGACTTCGACGAGGCGATATGGGAGCGGGAGCGCTTCCGGATCGTGGTCGAGGGCAGCCTGCACAAGTTCGCGGCCGACGACGCCCTCCGGGTGTTTCTGCTGGGCACCGGTGACCGGGTGCTGGTCGAGGCGAGCCCCGTGGACCGCATCTGGGGCATCGGCCTCGCCGCGGACGACGAGGCGGCATCGGACCCGGAGCGCTGGCGCGGCCCGAACCTGCTCGGCTTCGCCCTGATGGAAGCCCGGGAAAGATTGGCGGGCGCGGGGGCCTGAGGGAGCGGGGCCTGAGGCGCGTCCGTGGCGAGCGGGGCCCGAGGGAGACGCGTCCGAGGCGAGCACGGCCTGAAGAGGCGAGCAGGGGGCGAGCAGGGGACGGTGCGGCGGCGCCTGGGGGAAGCGGGCCTGGGCGGGAGACGGCGGTGGAGGCCCGGGCCCGAACCGGCTGGGAGGACGATCGGCTCGGGCCCGCGGGCAGCGGACGCGTCTCGCTCGGGTGCCAGACGTGCGCGGTCCCGCAGATCCGGGACACCAGACGTGCGCGGCCCCGCCTCAAGTCCCGGGCATCGGTGGTGAGCGGTCCCGCGTCAGTTGCTGAACGCGATGGCGAAGGCGAACAACCCGATTACCAGAACGATGCCGGCGGCTCCGCAGATGAGGCCGGCCAGGGCCACACCCGGGTTGGTGGCCTCGCCCCGGTTGGCCTTCCCGCGGCCGATCGCGCCGAAGATGATCGCCAGGATGCCCAGCACCAGGGCCACCGGCCACACCAGGAAGCCGAGCGACGCCAGAATCCCGAGCACCAGGGAAGCCGTTCCCATGCCGTCGCTCGGAGCCGGCTGCACACCGGGCCAGCCGTAGCCGTTCGGGGCCGGGTAGGGGCCGCCGTACGTCGGCTGAGGCTGCCCCGGGTAGCCGTACGCCGACGGGCCGCCCGGATATCCGTACGGCACCTGTCCCGGGCCGTCGGGCGCGATGGGCGGCGGAGGCACGGGTTCCGCTCCCCCGTCCCACGCGGCGGGCGGCGCCGGCGGGGCGAAGGGGCTGCCGGTGGCCGCCGGCGCGGTGGGCGGGGCGTAGGGGTTCGCGGGGGCGGCGGGCGGAGCGTAGGGGTTCGCCGGAGGCGGGGCAGCCGGGGGCACGAAGGGGCCGGCCGGCGGCGCGGACGGGTTCGCCGGGGGCGCGACGGAGTCGGCCGGACTGGCCCATGGCGCGGGCACGGCCCCGGCGGGCCCACCCGGTGCCGCAGGCAGCGAGGTCAGCGTCTGCTGGTCGTGGACGGAGCCGGAAATCCGGCCCGCGGCCGGACTCTGCCGTCCCGTCGGTATCGACTCCTGCACCGGCGTGTACGGCCGGCCCTGCGCCGGGACGGCATCCTGCACCTGGGGGGGTGGCGGGGCCGCCGTCTGCTTGTCCAGGGACACTCGAGGCGACGGCGGCACTTCCCCGGTGGTCCGCTCCGGCGGCGGGTACTGCGGCACCTCGTCGGACATGCTGGAAGACCCCTCTGCTGGACGTCCCGTCATGCTACGGGCAGCCCGGGACGGCGTGGGCCGGGGCCTACGATGATCCCGCGTCATCGATCAGCCGATCACCGCGCCCGCACCGACCACGCTCCGCGGGCGCCCGTCCCGGGGAGGACCCCATGACCGACAGCAGCTCCGTACCCGCCGCCGGTACGGCCGACCGCGATCTGCGGACCTTCATCGCCGGACTGCCCAAGGCCGAGCTGCACGTCCACCACGTCGGCTCCGCCTCCCCGCGCATCGTCTCGGAACTGGCCGCCCGCCACCCCGACTCCAAGGTCCCCACCGACCCCGAGGCCCTGATCGACTACTTCACCTTCACCGACTTCGCGCACTTCGTCGAGGTGTATCTGTCGGTCGTCGACCTCATCCGCACCCCGGAGGACGTCCGGCTGCTCACCTACGAGGTGGCCCGGGACCTGGCCCGCCAGCAGGTGCGGTACGCCGAGCTGACCATCACCCCCTACTCCTCCACCCGGCGCGGGATCGAGGAGACGGCGTTCATGGCCGCGATCGAGGACGCCCGGAAGGCGGCCGAGGCCGAGTTCGGAACGGTCCTGCGCTGGTGCTTCGACATTCCCGGCGAGGCCGGGCTCGAGTCCGCCGAGGAGACCGCGCGTCTGGCCACCGACGACCGGATCCGCCCGGAGGGCCTGGTGTCGTTCGGGCTCGGCGGGCCCGAGATCGGCGTGCCGCGGCCGCAGTTCAAGCCCTACTTCGACCGGGCCATCGCCGCGGGGCTGCACTCCGTCCCGCACGCCGGTGAGACGACCGGCCCCGAGACGGTGTGGGACGCGCTGAACGAGCTGCGGGCCGAGCGCATCGGGCACGGCACCAGCTCGGCGCGGGACCCCAGGCTGCTCGCCCACCTCGCCGAGCACCGCATCCCGCTGGAGGTCTGCCCGACCTCCAACATCGCCACCCGCGCGGTCCCCACCCTGGACGAGCACCCGCTCAAGGAGTTCACGCGCGCCGGGGTCCTGGTCACGATCAACTCGGACGACCCGCCGATGTTCGGGACCGACCTCAACAACGAGTACGCGGTGGCCGCCCGCCTCCTCGACCTGGACGAGCGCGGCCTCGCCGACCTCGCGAAGAACGCCGTCGAGGTGTCCTTCCTGGACGCGGCGGGCAAGGCGCGGATCGCGGCGGAGATCGACACCTACACCGCCGCCTGGCTCACCCTCTGACACACACCACAATGGGGCCATGCAGACCGTGACCGCCGTGGCCCACCGCGGCGACCCCTACCGCTTCCGCGAGAACACGATCGACTCGCTGTGTTCCGCGCTCGACCTGGGCGCGGACGTTGTCGAGGTCGACGTACGGCTCACCCGTGACGGTGTCCCCGTGCTGCTGCACGACGAGACGCTGGAGCGGCTGTGGGAACTCGACCGGCCGCTGCGCGCGCTGTCCGCCGAGGAGTTGCGCGGGCTCACGGCGGGCGGTGTGCCGACGCTCGCGGAAGCGCTGGCCGCGACCGGGGACAGCAGGGTGATGGTGGACCTGTGCGGGCGGGGCGGCCGCCGGCTCGTGGACCGGGTCATGGACGTGGTCCGGCAGAGCGGGGCCCGGGACCGCGTCTACTACTGCGCGGGCGCCGAGGCGATGCTCGCCGTCCGTGCCGCCGACCCGGCCGCCGAGATCGCCCTGACCTGGACGACCCTCGCCCCGCCCCGGCCCGCGCTGCTGGACGCGGTCCGCCCCCGCTCGCTCAACTACCGCTTCTCCCTGGTGAGCCGGGACCTGGCGGCCCGCGTCCACCACGACGGCTACCTGTTGTCCGTCTGGACCCCGGACACCCGCCGCTCCATACGCCGCATGCTGGACCTGGGCGTCGACTCGATCACGACGAACCGGGTCGACGTCCTGCACGCCCTGAGGTCCCAAGGCGCCTAGCTCCCGGCGAACTCCAGCGGGGGCGCGATCGCCTGGGCGTCCGCTCCCTCCGCCACCCACAGCCGGACCAGCAGCGCGGCCGTCGCCTCCAGCAGTCCGGCCCGGTCCAGTCCTCCGGCGTGCAGCGGCTCGCAGCCGAGGTCGCGGACGAGGTGTCGTACGACCCCGAGCGCGTCCTCGTCGTCGCCGCACAGCGGAACGGCGAGCGGCCGCCCGCCGAAGACCGGCGGGGTCAGACGCCAGACGCTCTCGTGGCAGAGGTTGAACGCCTTGACCACGCGGGCGCCGGGCGCGGCGGCCGCGATCCGCTCGGCCGCGGCCGGCCCGCCGGTCGTGAGGAGCCCGAAGTCCGGGCCGCCGACCGGATTGGTGCAGTCGATCAACACCCGTCCGCGCAGGGCGTCCCCGAGCCCGGCGACCACGCCCACCACCGCCGCGTACGGCACCGCGAGCAGCACCGCGTCGGTGCCGTGTTCCGCCGCATCGCGCACATCACCCCGCGACCGGCTGCCGGCGACCACCTGGTGCCCGGCTCGCTCCCACTGCCGGCCCAGCGCGTCCGCCATCGCGCCCGTGCCGAGAATCCCGATCCGCACAACTGCCCCTCTTCCGTTCGGCGTCGCTTACCTCCGCGACAGTAGGGAGCCGCTCGGGCACCATTCGGTATGTGATCGATGACCAGCCCTTCCTCGCCGACTGTCGCGCCCGCCTCGCCTTCGACCTGCTCGCCAACACCTGGAACTCGGTGGTGCTGTGGGCCCTGCGGGACGCCCCGCAGCGCCCTGGTGCGCTGCGCGAGCGCATCGGCGGGATCAGCCAGAAGGTGCTGACGGAGACTCTGCGCCGACTGGAGTTCAACGGCCTGGTGGAACGGCGCTCGTACGGCGGCGCACCGCCCCGCGTGGAGTACGGACTGACGCCGCTGGGGCGGTCGTTGCTCGCGCCCATCGACGCCTTCGGCGTCTGGGCCTTCGAGCACGGCGACGAGGTCATGGCCGCCCAGGAGCGCTACACCCGCGAGCACTGAGGGGCCGTCACCGGTAGCCGGCCACGTACACATCGTGCCGGTCCCGGCCGGGGCGTCTACTCCGTGAACTCCTCTTACGCCTAGGGTGAGTCGATGCCCCGTGGCTCGGTGGAGCGCGCTCACCGCCCTCGTGCCGCAGGAGCCGGCACGGCCCGCTGCCCGCTGAGCGCCTCCAGCCGCTTGATCTTCTTCCGTACGACGTACAGCGGGACGACTCCGAGGATCCCGAAGGACATGTCGATCAGGGTCCACCAGAAGGGAATGCCCCGGACGGGCCCGCAGGCGAGGGCGAGCGGGACGATCCCGGCACAGGCGATCATCCCGAACTCGATCACCCAGATGTTGCGCACCGGGTCGCGGTACGGGCCGTAGAAGGCGACCGCGATGACGAGGTGTGCGAACGCCAGCCAGTCCGTGCCGTAGAGGACGAAGGGGTACTCGGCGTCGGCGGTGTCCAGCCCGTGCCGCACCCGGGAGATCCACGCCATCAGCCCGGGCAGGTGCTCCGGCACGGACAGCGCGCGCAACGCACTCTCCGTCCAGCGCAGTTCGTGGACCAGCGGGAAGGCGGTGGCCCCGCTGAGGACGAGGCACACGACGAAGAAGACCAGCCAGACGCGGATGCCCTTGAGCAGGGCGGCTCTGTCGCTCATGGCAGGAGCGTACGCCTAGAATTGAACGCGTTCAAAAGCGGGGCTCTTCATGGCGAGCGCGCCGATGAGGGAGGCCGGCGCGGGGTCGTCCGGACAACGGCCCACGCGAGGAGGACGAGCCGCGGTTCGCGGCGGTGGAGTGGGAACAAAAAGCGGCCCCGGACAGGGATGTGTCCTGTCCGGGGCCGCTCAGTCGTCGCGGCGGTCAGGCGTCCAGGGACGTCATCACGTGCTTGATGCGCGTGTAGTCCTCGAACCCGTACGCCGACAGGTCCTTGCCGTAGCCGGACTTCTTGAAGCCGCCGTGGGGCATCTCGGCGACCAGCGGGATGTGGGTGTTGATCCACACGCAGCCGAAGTCGAGCTTCTTGGACATGCGCATCGCGCGGGCGTGGTCCTTGGTCCACACCGAGGAGGCGAGGGCGTACTCGACGCCGTTGGCCCACTCGACGGCCTGCTCCTCGTCGTTGAAGGACTGGACGGTGATGACGGGGCCGAAGACCTCGTTCTGGATGATCTCGTCGTCCTGCTTGACGCCGGACACGACGGTCGGAGCGTAGAAGTAGCCCTTGTCACCGACCTGCTGGCCGCCGGTCTCGACCTTGGCGTGCGCGGGCAGGCGCTCGATGAAGCCGGCGACCTGCTTGAGCTGGTTCGGGTTGTTCAGCGGGCCGAACAGGACGTCCTCGTCGTCCGGCAGGCCGGTCTTCGTCTCGGAGGCGGCCTTGGCGAGCGCGGCCACGAACTCGTCGTGGATGGAGTCCTGTACGAGGACCCGGGTCGCGGCCGTACAGTCCTGGCCGGCGTTGAAGAAGCCCGCCACGGAGATGTCCTCGACGGCCTTGGCGATGTCGGTGTCCTCGAAGACGACGACCGGGGCCTTGCCGCCCAGCTCCAGGTGGACCCGCTTGACGTCCTTGGACGCGGACTCGGCGACCGAGATGCCCGCGCGGACGGATCCGGTGATGGAGGCCATCGCCGGGGTCGGGTGCTCGACCATCGCACGGCCGGTGTCCCGGTCACCGCAGATGACGTTGAAGACGCCCTTGGGGAGGATCGAGCCGATGATGTCGGCGATCAAGACCGTGGAGGCGGGGGTCGTGTCGGACGGCTTCAGGACGACCGTGTTGCCCGCCGCGATCGCCGGGGCGAACTTCCACACGGCCATCATCATCGGGTAGTTCCAGGGGGCGACCTGGGCGCAGACGCCGACCGGCTCACGGCGGATGATCGACGTCATCCCCTCCATGTACTCGCCGGCCGAGCGGCCCTCGAGCAACCGGGCCGCACCGGCGAAGAAGCGGATCTGGTCGACCATCGGCGGGATCTCCTCGGAGCGGGTGAGCCCGACCGGCTTGCCCGTGTTCTCCACCTCGGCCGCGATCAGCTCCTCGGCGCGCTCCTCGAACGCGTCCGCGATCTTCAGGAGGGCCTTCTGCCGCTCGGCCGGCGTCGTGTCGCGCCAGGCCGGGAAGGCGCGGGCGGCGGCCTCCATGGCGGCGTCCACGTCCGCCTGTCCGGACAGCGGCGCGGTCGCGTACGCCTCGCCGGTCGCGGGGTTGACCACCTCGGTGGTCCGTCCGTCGGCGGCGTCCCGGAACTCACCGTCGATGTAGTTGCGCAGACGACGCAGCTCGGTGCTCACTGCCGGCCTCCTGATCTGGTTCGAAAGTTCAAGCTGTGCGACGTGTCCAGCCCTGTCCGGCTGTCCAGCCACTGAGACACCCACCCTAATCGGCACACCCACGTTTTCAACACCCCCATCGCGAGCGGTTCTGCGAAATCCGCAAGCTTTGGCCTCTGAAACAACGAATTTCATCGATCAGGCCTTGCGAAACTATCGAGACGTCGTGCAGAGTGAGCTCGTGGCCAGTCGAAGCGCAGACCAGAGGGACTCGTCCCGCGAGTCCAGGAACGGCACTCCCCAGCTGGATGCCGTCTCCCTCGCCATCATTCAGCAGCTCCAGGAGGACGGCCGCCGGCCGTACGCCGCGATCGGCAAGGCCGTGGGCCTGTCGGAGGCGGCCGTGCGCCAGCGCGTCCAGAAGCTGCTGGACCAGGGCGTGATGCAGATCGTCGCCGTCACGGACCCGCTCACCGTGGGCTTCCGCCGGCAGGCGATGGTCGGGATCAACGTCGAGGGCGATGTCGAGTCGATCGCGGACGCGCTGACCGGCATGTCGGAAGTCGAGTACGTGGTGATGACCGCGGGCTCGTTCGACATCCTCGCCGAGATCGTCTGCGAGGACGACGACCACCTGCTGGACGTCATCAACAAACGCATCCGGGCGCTGCCCGGCGTGCGCTCCACCGAGAGCTTCGTCTACCTCAAGCTCAAGAAGCAGACCTACATGTGGGGAACCCGATAACCGTGAGCCAGAAGGACCTCAGCAAGACCGCGTACGACCACTTGTGGATGCACTTCACCCGCATGTCCTCGTACGAGAACTCCCCCGTCCCGACCATCGTCCGGGGCGAGGGCACCTACATCTACGACGACAAGGGCAAGCGCTACCTCGACGGTCTCGCGGGTCTGTTCGTGGTCCAGGCCGGTCACGGCCGCACCGAACTCGCCGAGACCGCCTTCAAGCAGGCCCAGGAGCTGGCGTTCTTCCCGGTGTGGTCCTACGCCCACCCCAAGGCCGTCGAGCTGGCCGAGCGCCTCGCCGACTACGCCCCGGGTGACCTGAACAAGGTCTTCTTCACCACCGGCGGCGGCGAGGCCGTCGAGACCGCGTGGAAGCTCGCCAAGCAGTACTTCAAGCTCCAGGGCAAGCCGACCAAGTACAAGGTCATCTCCCGCGCGGTCGCCTACCACGGCACCCCGCAGGGCGCCCTGTCGATCACGGGTCTGCCGAGCCTGAAGGCGCCGTTCGAGCCGCTCGTCCCGGGCGCGCACAAGGTGCCGAACACCAACATCTACCGCGCCCCGATCTTCGGTGACGACCCGGAGGCCTTCGGCCGCTGGGCCGCCGACCAGATCGAGCAGGAGATCCTGTTCGAGGGCCCCGAGACCGTCGCGGCCGTCTTCCTCGAGCCGGTGCAGAACGCGGGTGGCTGCTTCCCGCCGCCCCCCGGCTACTTCCAGCGGGTCCGCGAGATCTGCGACAAGTACGACGTGCTGCTCGTGTCGGACGAGGTCATCTGCGCCTTCGGCCGTCTCGGCACGATGTTCGCCTGCGACAAGTTCGGCTACGTCCCGGACATGATCACCTGCGCCAAGGGCATGACCTCGGGTTACTCCCCGATCGGCGCCTGCATAGTCTCCGACAGGATCGCCGAGCCGTTCTACAAGGGCGACAACACCTTCCTGCACGGCTACACCTTCGGCGGTCACCCCGTGTCGGCCGCGGTCGGTCTCGCCAACCTCGACCTGTTCGAGCGCGAGAACCTCACCCAGCACGTGCTCGACAACGAGGGCGCCTTCCTGCAGACCCTGCAGAAGCTGCACGACCTGCCGATCGTCGGCGACGTCCGCGGCAACGGCTTCTTCTACGGCATCGAGCTGGTGAAGGACAAGAACACCAAGGAGTCCTTCACCGACGAGGAGACCGAGCGCGTCCTGTACGGCTTCCTCTCCAAGGCTCTGTTCGACAACGGCCTGTACTGCCGCGCCGACGACCGCGGCGACCCGGTCGTCCAGCTCGCCCCGCCGCTGATCTCCAACCAGGAGACCTTCGACGAGATCGAGCAGATCCTGCGCGCGACCCTGACGGAGGCGTGGACCAAGCTCTGATCTCGATCCGTCCGATCAGCTGATCAGCACACGGCCCCGTGCCGCCCGTTCGAGTGAGAACGGCGGCCCGGGGCCGTGTACTGTCCGGGCTCCCGGCCGGGACCTGCTTAGCGTGCCAGTGACCGCTCGGCCCGGCCTTCGTTCCCCCGCACGGGGGAACAGGCACGGGAAAACGGATCAGAACCGAGGTGTACGCCCATGGAGGCCCCGCCGGACAACGACGTGCTCTGGGCACGCTCCCTGCACTTCAGGCACCCCGACGGTTCCCCCGGACTCGCCGGGGTCTCGTTCGGCGTGCGGGAGGGCGAGATCCTCGCCGTCACCGGCCCGCGCGGCAGCGGCAAGACCACGCTGCTGCGCTGTCTGTCCGGTCAGCTGCCGGTGCGGCACGGCGAGGTCTGGTTCAACAGCGCGCCCGTGCACACCCTGGGCCCGATGGCCCGGGAGCGGCTGCGCCGGGACCGTTTCGGCTGGATCGACCCCGAACCGGTCCTGATCCCCGAGCTGAACGTCTGGGAGAACACCGCGCTCCCGCTGATGCTGCGCGGAAGCAGCCGCCGCCGGGCCAAGGCGGCCGCAATGGAGTGGCTGGAACGCCTGGACGTCGGCGACAAGCCCCGCAGACGCCCGCACGAGCTGCAGCACGCCGAACGCCAGCGCGTCGCCATCGCCCGCGCCCTCGCCCCCGGGCCCACGATCCTCTTCGCCGACGAGCCGACGGCGCCGCTGCACCGCGCCGACCGCGCCCACGTCCTGCGCACGCTCACCGCGGCGGCCCGCTCGCACGGCATCACCGTGGTCCTCGCCACGCACGACTCCGACACCGCCGCCCTCGCCGACCGCACGGTATCCCTTCTGGACGGCCGGTGCGTGCGCACCGTGCA
Organism: Streptomyces sp. NPDC006314; assembly: GCF_040613075.1. NCBI lineage: Bacteria > Bacillati > Actinomycetota > Actinomycetes > Kitasatosporales > Streptomycetaceae > Streptomyces > Streptomyces sp. NPDC006314. The sequence goes on from NZ_JBEXRL010000014.1 coordinate 94,807, forward strand.
GCTGCCGGACGCTCCCGACCCGGAAGGCCGGGCCGCGTGCTCGCTCTCCGTCTGACCCGCGCCGCCCGGCCCGCCGTCCAGCTGCGCCGCCTGCTGGTGGCCGCGGCCTCGGCGGGCACCGCTTTCCTCCTGCTCGCCTGCCTCGGCTACGCCCTGCACCACCCCGAGGCGGCGGACGCCGCCGCGCTGCGCCTGGCCTGGTGCGCGGTGCCCCTGGCCGCCACGGTGTACTTCGCGCTCGCGGTCGCCCGCACCGACCCCGGCACCCGGCCGCGCTCCGGGCTCTCCGCCGTCGGCCTCGGCCCCGCCCGCCTGATGGCGGTCTCCGCCCTGACCACGGCCCTGCCCTGCGCCCTCGGCTCCCTGCTCGCCCTGCTCGTCTTCCTCCATCTGCGCGGCGACCTGACGGGCATGCCCTTCGACGGCGCGGCCGCGGACTTCCTGGCCGCGGACCAGCCCCTCCCCGTCCCGGCGGCCCTCACCCTGCTGGCCCTGACCCCGACGATCGCCTCGGCGACGGTGGCACTCGCCCTCCGCCCGACAGACCCCCGCCCCACCACCCCGGGGACCCGCAGATTCGGCCGCTTCGGGGCGTACGGCCACGCGGCGGGGCGGGAGTCGTTCGGGGCGTACGGGAGGTTCGGGGCGAGGTTCCCGGCCGGGGCCGGCACTCCTCGCGCCCAAGCCGGACAGACCGACGGCGGGCAGCCGTACGCCCTCCCCGCGGCCAGCCGCGACGACGCGCCACCACACCGGCACCCCGCGGCCGGTCGTGCCATCGGCGCGGCTCCCGTCCGGGAGAAGGACGGCGCCCTCACCGTGCCGGTCGGCGATACCGGCCCGGAGCCCCCGGCCCCGGACACCGCACCGGCGGCCGAGCCCCCCGCACCGGCCGGCCAGGCGCCCACCGGCCTCCCCTGGGGCGTCGCCCTCCTCGCCGCCGGCCTCGCCGTACAGGCGTACGCCGGCCGCTCCGCCCCCGCGCCCTTCCTCACCAGCCTCCCCGGCGAGGCCATCACCGTGCTGCTCGGCCGGCTGCTCACCGCTGCCGGTCTCGTCCTCGCCGCTCCCGGCCTCACCCACCTGTGCGGCCGGCTCCTCCAGTCGGTGCGCCCGGGTGCGCTCCGGCTGCTCGCCGGCCGGGTCCTCATGGCGGAGGCCAACCGGGTCGGCCGCCCCCTCGGCGTGGTCTGCGCGGTCGCGTCCGCCGGCTACGCGATGACCGCCCCGTACGACGGCTCGGCACGCGCCTTCGGCCCGCTGACCGTCCTCGGTGTGCTCCTCGTCGGCGGCTGCACGGTCGCCACGCTCCTCACCGCGGCCGTCGAGGCCCGCCAGTGCCGCGCAGGCACCACCGCGGCGCTGCTCCGCCTGGGCGCGCCGCCCACGCTGCTGCGCGGTGCCGCCGCCCTCCGTGCGGCCGCCCTGCTGGCCCTGTTCGGCCCGCTCACGCTGGTGATCGCCGCGCTGGCGGCACTGCCGCCGGCCCGCTGAGCGGTCCGGTACGAAAAAAGATCGCCGGCCGCCGATGAGTTCGGGGAGGGCCGCCGGTCTACCCACCGACCGCGATCCACCGCGGACGAGAACCCGACGGGAGAGGCCCCCATGTACCAGCAGATGATCTTCGTGAACCTGCCCGTGAACGACCTCGACGCCTCGAAGAGGTTCTTCACGGAACTCGGCTACACGATCAACCCGCGGTTCAGCGACGAGAAGGCGGCCTCCGTGGTGATCAGCGACACCATCGTCGCGATGCTGCTCACCGAGCCGTTCTACGCGACCTTCACCAAGAAGGAGATCGCCGATGCCACGACGACCAGTGAGGTGCTGATCTGTCTGAGCGCCGAGAGCCGCGAGAAGGTCGACGAGCTGGTCGACAAGGCGATCGCGGCCGGAGGCACGGCGAGCGGCGAGACCCAGGACCACGGCTCCATGTACGGCCGCGCCTTCGACGACCTCGACGGCCACACCTGGGAGATCATGTGGATGGATCCGGCCGCGATCCAGGGCTGACCCTCTCTCGACCGAACGTCCGTGCCAGCATGGGCGGGTGGAACCGACACCCGCCCAGCCGCTCCCCCAAGCTCTCGACCCCGCTCGGCCAGGGGGGACCCCCACCGCCGGACATGACCGCGAGATCGAGTCCCTCGCCGAGTTCGACGAGGTGGTCGCCGCGCACGCCTCGCTCACCCGATTCCGGGTGCAGGCCGTCGACCTGACCGGCCGTACCGACGTTCTGCTCCGCCTGGACACCACGGGTGCCGTCTTTCTCGGCTGCCCGATGACCCCCGAGGCAGCCGTGCATGTCCGGTCGGCCGGAGCCCTGGTGTTCCCGCCGGTCCCCGGCCTGCCCTTCGACCCGTACCGCGGCTTCGTCTACACGCCCGGCGAACTGTTCGAGTCGCTGGGCAAGGGGTACGAGGCGACGCCGGACGCCCTGGCCTACGCCTGGTTCCAGCGGACGAAGGCCGATGGTGACGTCTTCGCCTCGACGCTCAGGGCGATCCACGACGACGCCGTCTCCGACGCGCTGGACGAACTCCTCGCCGGAGCGCGGGTGGTGGGTGTCATGGGCGGCCACGCGATGGGCCGCGGCACCGCCGCCTACGCCGGTGCCGCCCGGCTGGGCCGCGAGCTGACCCGCGCCGGGTTCACGGTCGCCACCGGCGGCGGACCGGGCGCGATGGAGGCGGCGAACCTCGGCGCCTACGCCGCTCCCTTCGCCGACGGCATGCTCGACGACGCGCTCCGGCTCCTCGCCAGGGCCCCCTCGTTCCGCCCGTCCGTCACGGACTGGGCGCGGGCCGCCTTCGACGTGCGCGAACGCTGGCCGGGCGGCGGGGAGTCGGTGGGCATCCCCACCTGGTTCTACGGCCACGAGCCGCCGAACGCGTTCGCCGCGCACATCGCCAAGTACTTCGCCAACGCCACCCGCGAGGACGGCCTGCTGGCCCGCTCCCGCGCCGGAGTGGTCTTCCTGCCGGGCGCCGCCGGGACGGTACAGGAGATCTTCGACAACGCGACGCCGAACTACTACGAGTCGCGCGGTGAGCCCACGCCGATGGTGCTCGTGGACGAGGCGCACTGGACGCGGGAGCTGCCGGTCTGGCCCTTGCTGCGGTCGCTGGCCCGGGGCCGGGCGATGGAGTCCCGTATCGCCCTCGTTGACCGGATCGAGCAGGCTCCGGACGCGATCAAACGTCTTGGCAGTTAATAAGCAGGCAAAGTCAACTGCGGTCCCAGGCATATGCATTGACACTACTTACGGAGCGCTTATAAACCTGTGAGCCTCTTGGGGGTGCTGGGGCCTCACCTCATCCGTCGTCCCAACTCCCCCTCCACCCCCCGCAGTTATGCTTTGAAAAGGACAAACGTGTCCATAACTCGCCGTAGCGCACGTCGTTCCGTGCGCATCCTGGGTGTTGCCTCCGCCTCGGCCGCGGTGGTGCTGGGTCTGTCCAGCACCGCGCTCGCGTGCAACATCCGTGACTTCAAGGCCGAAGCCAGGTGCGACGGCGAAAAGGGCGTCATCGTCGTCACCGACACCGACCGCTCCGCGGTCGAGGCCACCGTCACCGTGTTCCTCGAGAGCGACGGCGGCGTCGAGACCAAGGTGGGCGAGCAGCAGGTCAAGGGCTCGGCCGAGGGTACACCGGTCACCTTCCCGGAGGACTGGAAGCCGAACGCGACCTACCGCGTCCACGTCAAGGCCCGCCACATCGTCGACGAGGACATCAAGCCCGACCTGGTGACCCCGTCCACCGCCTGCAAGACCGAGGAGACCAAGACGCCGACGGCGACGGCCTCCACGACGCCGTCGCCGTCCAAGTCCGCCCCGGCCGAGCCGGCGACCCCCACCCCGTCGGCCTCCGAGTCCAGTTCCGCCCCGGCGGGCACGCCGAGCAACGCGCCGTCCCCCGCGGCCGGTGACTCGAACCTCGCCGAGACCGGTGCCAACTCCAACACCGGTCTGATCGCCGGCGTCGCGGCCGTCCTGGTCGTCGCCGGTGGTGGCGCGGTCTTCTTCGGCATGCGCCGCCGTGGTGCGCGCAACAACGGCTGACGCTCCCTCTCCGCACAGCACCGCGGCCCGTCCTCCTATCCCCAGGGGACGGGCCGCGGTCATGGCCCGGTTGTCCCCGGGGGCCGGCCTCGGCCGTTGCCCGGCCCGGGAACCGGCCGCGGTCGTGTCCCCGTCGGGGCCGTCTCAGCCGAAGGTGGTCCGCTGCGGCCAGAACTCCAGCAGTTCCCGCTCGCCCAGCACCTCGAGGCCGGGACCGTCCAGCGGCAGCCGACGGTAGAAGGCGAGCAGGACGGAGGTGAGCGGTCCCCGCAGGGCCACGCTCGCCTTCTCGTGCCCGCGACGCCAGGCGACCCCCTCCTCGCCCAGCTCGACGAGCCATTCGGCGTTCACGGCGGGCTCGGTGTCGGTGGCGTGCAGGTGGATGCTGCGGCCGGGGCTTCCGCACAACTCCTTCGCCTCCCGGTGCGATGTGTTCCGCTGCACCCACCGCACGAGCTGGAGCCACTCGTCCAGCGCGTCGGCCGCGATGTCGGGCGCGACCTCGTACGGCAGCGTGGCGTCCGCGCGGTGGATGGTGATCTCGTGGGTCATCCGGCGGGCCCAGAAGCCGGTGTCGGCCACACCGGTCCACGACCACACCTCGGTGTCCGGTCCGGCCTCGCGCAGCGCCCCGACGACCAGGTCTCCGGCCTCCACCAGGCAGGCGTCCAGTGCCGCGGCGCCGCCACCGGCCTCCGGCCCTTCGCCGAGCGGCACCCGCTCGCGCTCGATCCCCTCCTGCGCCCGGCTCCGCACTATGGTGTCCACCCAGCGCAGGGCACCTCCCCTATGGCGTACGAGCTGTTCGAGCGACCAGTCCGGGCAGGTCGGCACGGTGGCCGAGAGATCGGCGCCGGAGGTCACCACGGCCCTCAACTGCCCTACCTGGTGGATGATCTCGTCGCAGTACCGGTCATGTGTGACGTCATGGCCTGACCCCAGGGCGAGGATGATCAGTCGAGCACGACGATTTCCGCCGCGCCGAACTCCACCCCGACCGCGTCCCCGACCTCCGGTGCGTCCCGCAGCGCGCAGGCCGCCTCCAGGCGCGGGCCGTCCTGAGGCTGGAGGTGGACGGCCACATGGGTGCCCTTGAAGGTGCGGGCGGTCACGGTGCAGGGCAGGCCCGCGTCGACGGCCACCATCCGTACCCCGGCGGGGCGGACGAGAAGCGTGCGGTTTCCCTGCGGAGAGCCGTCGGGCACCGGCAGCTTGCCCCAGGGGCTGTCGGCGGCCGTACCGGCGACGGTCGCCGGGACCACGTTGTCGAAGCCGAGGAAACGGGCCACGAACGCGTCGGCGGGCCGCTGCCAGACCTCCAGGGGCGTACCGGACTGCGCGATCCGCCCGTCCCGCATCACCACCACCCGGTCGGCCAGCGCGAACGCCTCGCCCTGGTCGTGGGTGACGGCGAGCACGGTGGTGCCCAACCGCCCGAACAGTTCCCTGAGTTCGACCACCAGGCGTTCCCTGAGGGAGCGGTCGAGCTGGCCGAGCGGCTCGTCCAGCATGAGCAGCCGGGGCCGGGGCGCGAGCGCCCGGGCGAGGGCCACACGCTGCTGCTCACCGCCGGACAGCCCGGCCACGGCCCGCCGGGCGGCCCCCGGCAGCCCGACCAACTCCAGCAACTGGCGCACCCGGGTGTCCCGTTCGGCCTTGACGACGCCGTGCATACGCAGTCCGAAGCCCACGTTGGCGCCGACGTCCCGCTGCGGGAAGAGCTGGTGGTCCTGGAACATGAGCCCGACACCGCGCTGGTGCGCGGGCATGCCCCCCTGGTCGCGGCCGTCGAGCAGCACCCGCCCCGAGTCCAGCCGCTGCAGCCCGGCCACCGCCCGGAGCAGCGTCGACTTGCCGCTGCCGCTGGGCCCGAGCACACACACCACCTCGTGCTCGGCGACATCGAGGTCGACCGCGTCGAGCACGGCCCGCCCGCCGAAACGCACGGTAGCGGCATCGAGGCTCAGCAGCATCAGAACTCCCCCGTCCGGTCGGTGCGCAGCCGCTCCAGGACGAGCAGCGCGACGGCGCACACCACCATCAGAATGGTCGAAAGGGCCATCGCCTGACCGTAGTTGAGGTCTCCCGGGCGGCTGAGCAGCCGGGCCACGGCAACCGGGAGGGTCGGGTTGTCGGGTCGGGCGATGAACACGGTCGCCCCGAACTCGCCGAGCGAGACGGCGAACGCGAACCCGGCCGCGACCAGCATCGCCCGCCGCACCATCGGAAGATCCACCTCGCGCCACACCCGCCAGGGCGAGGCCCCCAGCACGGCCGCCGCCTCCCTGAGCCGCCCGTCCACCGCGCGCAGCACCGGCAGCATGGTCCGTACGACGAAGGGGGCGCCCACCAGCGCCTGGGCGAGCGGCACCAGGATCCAGGACTGGCGCAGGTCCAGTGGCGGCTTGTCGAGCGCGATCAGGAAGCCGAAGCCGACGGTCACGGCGGACACGCCGAGCGGCAGCATCAACAGCGCGTCGAAGCCCCGTACCAGCCGTCCCGCGTCCCGGCGGGCCAGCGCGGCGGCGGCGAGACCTCCGATCACCACGGCGATGGCGGTGGCGGCGACGGCGTACTCCAGCGAGGCCCACACGGCGTGCAGGGGTGCCACCAGGAACGTACCGCCGTCGGGGTCGGTCAGCGCCCGGTAGTAGCCGAGGCCGGGTGCGTCGAGGGAGCGCCGGACGAGCACGGCGAGCGGCAGCACGAGGAGCAGGGCGATGGTGGTGAGGACCCCGGCGAGCAGCGCCCACTGGCCGGCCCCGCGCGGCCGGCGAACGGTCACCTTCGGGTCGACGAGGCGCAGCGCGGTCTCCCGCCGCCGTACGGTCCAGGCGTGCACGGCGAGGATCGCGCCGACGGCGGCGAACTGGACGAGGGTGAGGACGGCGGCCGTGGACAGATCGAAGGTCTCCGAGGTCTGCCGGTAGATCTCCACTTCGAGGGTGGAGAAGGTGGGGCCGCCGAGGATCTGCACGACACCGAAGGAGGTGAAGGTGAACAGGAACACCATCAGCGCGGCGGCGGCCACGGCGGGCGCGAGAGCGGGCAGGGTGATCTTCCGCCAGGCCCCGAGCGGCGAGGCGCCGAGCATCCGGGCGGCCTCCTCCTGCCGGGGGTCGAGCTGGGCCCACAGCCCGCCCACCGTGCGCACCACTACCGCGTAGTTGAAGAAGACGTGGGCCAGCAGGATCGCCCACACCGTGGTGTCCAGCCGTACCCCCCACAGCTCGTCGAGCAGACCGCCCCGCCCGACGAGCGCCAGGAAGGCGCTGCCGGCGACGACGGTCGGCAGCACGAACGGGACGGTGACGACGGCCCGCAGCAGCTGCTTGCCCGGGAAGTCGAGGCGCGCGAAGACATGGGCGGCGGGCAGCGCGAGCAACAGGGTGAGCGCGGTGGAGGCGAGCGCCTGCCAAGTGGTGAACCACAGCACGTGCCGGATGTCCGGCTGGGTGACGACGTCCGCGATCCGCCCGAACCGCCAGGCGCCGTCCACCTTCAGTCCGCGCGCGACGATCGCGGCCACGGGCCAGGCGAAGAACAGCGCGAAGAACGCGACGGGCAGGGCCATGAGCCCGAGCCGCGCCGCGCTTCTCCGCCGTGTCCCGGCTACCTCAGTACGAGTGACGTCCACGACTTGACCCACTGGTCGCGGTTGGCGGCGATCTTGTCCGGGGCCATGGTCCGGGGGTGCTCGGCGGCCGGCCCGTACTTCGTGAACTCGGCAGGAACGGCGGCACCCTTCACGACCGGGTAGACGAACATGTTGAACGGCATGTCCTGCTGGAACTCCTTGGTGAGCAGGAAGTCGATGAACGCCTTGCCGCCCTCGGTGTTCTTCGCGTTGCTCAGCAGCCCGGCGAACTCGATCTGCCGGAAGCAGGTGCCCGCGGCCACGCCGGTCGGTGCGGTACCGGGCCGCTTCTTGGTGTTGATCACCTCGGCGGGCGGGGAGGAGGCGTACGACACCACGAGCGGCCGGTCCCCGCCGGCCTTCTTGCCCCCGGAGGAGCCGGAGAACTCCTGGAGGTAGGCCTGCTCCCAGCCGTCGACGACCTTCACGCCGTTGGCCTTGAGCTTCTTCCAGTAGTCCTGCCAGCCGTCGTCACCGTACTCGGCGGCGCTGCCGAGCAGGAAGCCGAGACCGGGCGAGGAGGTGGCCGCGTTCTCGGTGACGAGGAGGTTCTTGTACTCGGGCTTGGCCAGGTCGGCGAAGGACCGGGGCGGGGCCAGCTTGTGCTCGCTGAAGTAGGCCTTGTCGTAGTTGACGCAGATGTCGCCGTGATCGACCGGCGTGACCCGGTGCTTGGCCCCGTCGAGCCGGTAGGCGGCGCCGACGGTACCGAGCCCCTTGGCCTCGTACGGCTGGAAGAGGCCGTTGTCGAGAGCCCGGGACAGCAGGGTGTTGTCGACGCCGAAGAAGACGTCGCCCTGCGGGTTGCCCTTGGTCAGGATCGCCTTGTTGACGGCCTGGCCCGCGTCACCGTCCTCGAGGGCCTTGACCTGGTACCCGGACTGCTTCTCGAAGTCCTTGAGGACGCTCTCGGAGACGCTCCACGAGTTGTGGCTGACCAGGGTGACGGTCTTGGAGTCCGTGGACCCCTTGGCGTCGCTCGAGCCGCACGCCGTCAACGCCGGCAGCGTGACCAGGCCGAGCCCGACCGCCATGGCCACGAAGGTCTTGTTGTGCACTGGATGTCCTCCTGGGGGTGGCCAGGAAGAGACGCGGCCCTGCCCGGGCTCCGCGAGGGAGGCCCGGGCAGGGCGCAACAGCTTGAGTGATGACCGAACTTCCTACCCAGAATGACCTGGGCGAGGTTCAGAGGGTCTGCGGCCCGTTTGCCGCACTCTCAGCGCTGTGGCGCTCCCCTGTCGGAATATGAAGATGTGTGGACGTGGCCAGATTACCGCTCGGTGGCCGCGAGCTGACCACAGGCCCCGTCGATCTCCTGGCCACGGGTGTCCCGAACCGTGACGGGCACACCGTGCGCGGCGATGGCCTCGACGAACGCCTTCTCGTCCGCCGGCCGGGAAGCGGTCCACTTGGACCCCGGCGTCGGGTTGAGCGGGATGAGGTTGACGTGCACGGGCCTGCCCTTGAGCAGCCGGCCGAGCCGGTCACCGCGCCACGCGTGGTCGTTGATGTCCCGGATCAGCGCGTACTCGATCGACAGCCTGCGACCCGACTTCTCGGTGTACTCGAACCCGGCGTCCAGCACCTCGCGCACCTTCCACCGCGTGTTCACGGGGACGAGGGTGTCGCGCAGCTCGTCGTCGGGGGCGTGCAGGGAGATCGCGAGCCGGCACTTGAAGCCCTCGTCGGCGAACCGGTGGATGGCCGGCACGAGCCCGACGGTGGAGACGGTGATCCCGCGCTGCGAGAGCCCGAGCCCGTCCGGGGCGGGATCGGTGAGCGCCCGAATGGCACCCACGACCCGGTTGTAGTTGGCGAGCGGCTCCCCCATCCCCATGAAGACGATGTTGGAAAGCCGCGCAGGCCCGCCGGGCACTTCCCCGTCCCGGAGCGCCCGCATGCCGTCCACGATCTGGTGGACGATCTCGGCGGTGGACAGGTTCCGGTCGAGCCCCGCCTGCCCGGTCGCGCAGAACGGGCAGTTCATGCCGCACCCCGCCTGCGAGCTGATGCACATGGTGACCCGGTCCGGATACCGCATCAGCACGGACTCGACGAGCGTCCCGTCGAACAGCCGCCACAGGGTCTTGCGTGTGGTCCCCTGGTCGGTCGACAGATGCCGTACGACGGTCATCAGCTCGGGAAGCAACGCCTCCTGCAGCTTGCCGCGCGCACCGGCGGGGATGTCGGTCCAGTCCGCCGGGTCGTGCGCGTACCGCGCGAAGTAGTGCTGCGAGAGCTGCTTGGCACGGAACGGCTTCTCGCCGATCTCGGCCACCGCGTCCTTGCGCTCGGCGGGCGTGAGGTCGGCGAGGTGCCGCGGCGGCTTCTTGGCTCCGCGCGGGGCGACGAAAGTGAGTTCTCCGGGCTTAGGCATGGCGCTTACCAGTGTCGCAGATCGACTCGGGTAGCCCAGGCCAGAGCGGGGTGGGGGCGGTCACCCGTGGGCACCGACTGTCAGCATTGGTTGGCCTCGGACGGCCCAGGGACGGCCCAGGGCGCGTGCTCGGGCGGTGGGATGGTCAGTAGCCTGCATCTCTGTAGGTAAGTGCGGCATGATCGCAGTCATGTCTTGAGGGGGACTGATGAGTGCCTGCATAGCTGCGGCCGTCTTCTTCGGCCTGCTGGGTCTGATCCCGGCCAGGAAGGCGCGAGGCGTCCGTCACCTCATAGCGCATGGCGAGCGCGCACCCGGTGTGTGCGACTACGTCACCTGGGACGACGGCGACGCGAGCGCCTGGTGTTCGTTCGTCACCCCGGACGGCAAGAGCAGACAGATTGTGGTTACAGGGTACGGATCTCCACGATTCGAGGCCGGCGACGTGGTGGAGATCGCCTACTGGAAGGGCAGACCGCGTACCGCGGTGGTGGTACAGGACGAGGAGAACTACTGGCGCACCCACCTCGTCGCTGCGATCGTCTGCTCCGTACTGGCCGGCGTTTTCGCGCTGGCCGCGATCTTGGCTGCAGCGCTCTAGGAGCTTCGGCAGCGCGACTGGTGATATCACCACAGCCAACCCGCCATTCGATGCCCGCTTGTGTCCCTGCTCCGAAGGCGTGACACAAGCGGTCCCGCCCGGCTCGTCGCCGAAGGCGCCCGGTTCCGGTCCTCCTGCTCCGCCGAGAAGGGCCCCTGGGCGTACGGCAAGGTCCTGACCGGCGCCGAGAGGGCAAGTCGGGACAGCTGGTCGGCCACGCGCACTCCGTCGCGAATCGCCCCGACCGCGGCCGCTACACCGCCTCCAGGTAGTCCCAGCCGAGCCAGCCGGGGTCGCCCGTGACGTGACCCGGGTGTCACCAGGTCACGGGCAGCGTCCTGGGGCCGCGGATCAGGCCCTGGCGCTGGAACTCGACCTCCTCGGGAGGCACGGCCAGCCGGATGCCGGGGAAGCGGGCGAGTACGGCGCCGATCATGACCTCGGCCTCCATGCGGGCCATGATGGCGGCCAGGCAGTGGTGCGGGCCGTGGCCGAAGGCCAGATGGGCGGGGCTCTTCCGGTCGAAGTCCAGGGCGTCGGGGTCGGGGAAGACCTCGGGGTCGCGGTTGGCGGCGACGTAGGCGTTGTAGACGACGTCGCCGGCCCGGATCAGCCGGCCGCCGACCTCGACGTCCTCGACGGCGACACGGGGGATGCCGACGCCGTTGCGGTGCGGGACGTAGCGGAACAGCTCGTCCACGGCCCGGGGCAGGAGTTCCGGCTCGCGCCGCAGCCGGTCCATGTGCTCGGGGTGGGTGAGCAGTGCGTACATCATCGAGCCGCTGTTGTTGCGCACCGCGTGACCGCCGCTGACCTGGATGGCGGTGGCCAGGGAGATCGCCTCGTCGTCGGTGATCTCGCCCGCCGCGGCGGCCTGCGCCAGCACGCCGGCCAGGTCGTCGCGGGGATCCTCGCGGCGCTGCTGGAGCAGTTCGACGATGCGGGCCCGGGTGGCCTGAGCGGCCTCCCTGGCGCGTTCCTCGGACTCGGTGCCCGCGGACAGCAGGGCCTCACCCGTCGCCGCCCAGCGGTGCCAGTCCTTCTCCTCCACACCGAGGAAGTCGCGGGTCACGGCGATCGGGAAGGGGCCGTGCAGGTGTTCCATGAGGTCGGCCGGTGCGCCCGCGCGCTCCATCCCGTCGAGCAGTTCGGTGGCCCTGCCCTCGGCCAGCGGCCGCAGCCGCTGCATGCTCCTGCCGGTGAAGGCGCGGGCGACGACCCGGCGCAGCCGACTGTGCCGGGGCGGGTCGATGTACTGCAGACCCGCCGTCTGCGAGGCCACCGGCACCGGGCGCATGGTGGTGACATCGCGGCCGACGACCTGTTCCCGGGAGAAGCGCGGGTCGGAGGTGACGAAGCGGACGTCCTCGTACCGGGTGACCAGCCAGGCGTGCCCCTCGCCGTGCGGGAGCCTGATCCGGGTGACCGGCTCGTCGCGCAGCAACTCGTCCAGGAACGGATCGGGGTCGAGTGCGGGCAGGTCGTCGACGGGCCAGAACCTCACCGGCGGAGGAGGCGGGGCGGGGGCTGGGTCGAGGGGCATCGGGCACACTCCCTGCTGCGTCACCGGGCGGCGGAGTACACGTCGCCCTCTGAGGGAGTCTGCCGCGCGCGGGCTCCGGCTGCCGATTTGTGCTGCGGCATCCGGGTGCGGTCCCTGCGCAACGGGCCGGGAGGTCCGGGAAACGGCAACGGGCCGGGAGGTCCGGGAAACGGCAACGGGCCCCCGCCTTGTGCTCAGGACGGGGGTCCGGACGTCGTACGGCACTCGCTCACGCGGATCCGACGAACACCACCATCAGCAGCCAGACCACCGGCGCCGTGGGCAGCAATGAGTCCAGTCGGTCCATGATGCCGCCGTGCCCGGGAAGCAAGGTGCCCATGTCCTTGATGCCGAGATCCCGCTTGATCATGGACTCGCCGAGGTCGCCCAGCGTGGCGCTGACCGCGACCGCGAGGCCCAGCAGCAGGCCCTGCCACCAGGTGCCGTCGTCGATCAGGAACCGCATGCACAGCGCGCCCGCGACCATGGCGAACAGCACCGCGCCCAGCAGGCCCTCGCGGGTCTTGCCGGGGCTGATCCGCGGGGCGAGCTTGTGCTTGCCGAAGCGCCAGCCGACCGCGTACGCGCCGGTGTCGCTGACGACCGTCAGCAGCAGGAAGGTGAGCACCCGCCAGGGGCCGTCGTCGGCGGTGAGCAGCAGCGCGACGAACGTGGCCAGGAAGGGCACGTAGAACGCCGCGAAGACGCCGGCCGTGACGTCCTTGAGGTAGTTCTCCGGTGGTTCGGTCATACGCCAGACGAGGACGGCGAGGGCCGTCAGGGCCATGGCGACCCACGCGCCCTCGGCGCCGCGCACATAGCCGGCGACCACCATCGCCGCACCACCGACCGCCAGCGGCACGAGCGGCGCCTTGATGCCCTTGCGCTCCTGCAGCCTGCTGGTGAGCTCCCACAGCCCGACGACGACGGCGACCGCTATCACGCCGACGAACACGGCCTTGACGATGAACAGGGACGCGACGATCACCACACCGAGCCCGACGCCGACCCCTATGGCCGCGCTCAGGTCACGGCCCGCGCTCTTCTTCTGCGGCGCTGGCGCCGGCTGGGGGGCGTCGGGCATGGGCTCCGGATTCTGGGTCTCGGCCGGGACGGGCCGGTCCTGGAAGGTCTCGTCTCGGAACAAGGGGCCGCCCAGCCGAGCGGCCCCCCGGTCGTCGTCCTGGTCTCCGGCGTACGCGGACACCTCGGGCACGATGGGCATGGGGCGAGTCTGCTGCGCCTCAGGCGCATCGTACGTGGGGCCCGCCGGGGCGGCCCCCTGGACAGGCTGGGCAGGCCTGCCCGCGGTGGACGCCCAGTACCCGGCCTGCCCCGCCGGTGGCGGCGCCCCCCAGGAAGAGTCGCTCATCAGACTTCGAGCAGCTCCGCTTCCTTGTGCTTCAGAAGCTCGTCCACCTGAGCGACGTACTTGTGCGTGGTGTCGTCGAGCTCCTTCTCCGCACGGCGGCCCTCGTCCTCGCCGACCTCGCCGTCCTTGACGAGCTTGTCGAGGGCTTCCTTGGCCTTGCGGCGCACGGAGCGGATGGACACGCGCGCGTCCTCGGCCTTGCCCTTGGCGACCTTGATGTAGTCGCGGCGGCGCTCCTCGGTCAGCTCGGGGAACACCACACGGATGATGTTGCCGTCGTTACTGGGGTTGACGCCCAGGTCGGAGTCGCGGATGGCCTGCTCGATGTTGCGCAGGGCGCTCTTGTCGAACGGCGTCACGACCGCCATGCGCGGCTCCGGCACGGAGAACGAGGCCAGCTGGTTGATCGGCGTCGGGGCACCGTAGTAGTCGGCCACGATCTTGTTGAACATCGCCGGGTGCGCACGGCCGGTGCGGATCGCGGCGAAGTCCTCCTTGGCGACCACGACGGCCTTCTCCATCTTCTCCTCGGCCTCGAGGAGGGTCTCTTCGATCACCACTTGCTCCTGCGTGTCTTGAGTGAGGCCCGGCTGCGGTTCCTCTATCGGGCGGCGGCCGGCTGCGTCGCGTCTTCTTCCTGCACGGTTCCCGACCGGCAGGACATTGTCCATCCCCCGGCCAGGGCGCGTCCCGTCCGTCCCTCGGACAGGTGGCGCACCCCGGGCGACGGGGTGTGCCGGTCAGTCCCGGCTGCCCTGGTCACCCACCAGCGTGCCGATCTTCTCACCCTTGACGGCACGGGCGATATTGCCCTCCGCGAGAAGCTCGAAGACGAGGATCGGGAGCTTGTTGTCACGGCACAGCGTGATGGCGGTGGCGTCGGCGACCTTGAGGTCGCGGGTGATGACCTCGCCGTAGCCGAGGGCGTCGAACTTGACGGCGTCGGGGTTGGTCTTGGGGTCGGAGTCGTAGACCCCGTCCACGCCGTTCTTGCCCATGAGCAGCGCCTCGGCGTCGATCTCCAGGGCGCGCTGGGCGGCGGTGGTGTCGGTGGAGAAGTACGGCATGCCCATACCGGCGCCGAAGATGACCACGCGGCCCTTCTCCAGGTGGCGCACGGCGCGCAGCGGGATGTACGGCTCGGCGACCTGACCCATGGTGATGGCGGTCTGCACCCGGCTGTCGATGCCCTCCTTCTCCAGGAAGTCCTGGAGGGCGAGGCAGTTCATCACGGTGCCGAGCATGCCCATGTAGTCGGAGCGGGCGCGGTCCATGCCGCGCTGCTGGAGTTCGGCGCCGCGGAAGAAGTTGCCACCACCGATGACGACCGCGATCTCGGCGCCGTCCCGGACGACGGCCGCGATCTCACGGGCGATCTTGTGCACCACGTCCGGGTCGACGCCCAGGCCCCCGCCACCGGCGAAGGCCTCTCCGGACAGCTTCAGCAGAAACCGGCCGCGTACTTTGCCGTCGTCGCTCTTCTCGGCCTTCGTCGTCATGGGAGATCCCGCCTCTTTCACGTGTTGCACATACGAAGAAGGCCATTGCCGACGGGGTCGCTTTTCGCTCCCATGCGCGGCAATGGCCTCCTCGTCAGATCTGCTGCCGTCCGCCCCACGCCCGGGTGTGGCGGTGTGCGCGGACGACTGCTGTCGACCCTATCGGGATTTCTCCGCGGGTCGCGCGTCGATCGCGGTACGGACTCAGATGCCGACCTTGATGCGCGAGAAGCGCTTCAGGGTGACACCGGCCTCGTCCAGCACCTTCTGGACCGACTTCTTGTTGTCGAGCGCGTACGGCTGGCCGAGCAGCGTGGCGTCCTTGAAGAAGCCGTTGACACGACCCTCGACGATCTTGGCGATCGCGGCCTCGGGCTTGCCCTCGGCGCGGGTGGTCTCCTCGGCGATGCGTCGCTCGGACTCGACGACCTCGGCCGGGACGTCCTCCTGGGAGAGGTACTTCGGCGCGAAGGCGGCGATGTGCTGGGCGATGCCCTTGGCGACCTCGGCGTTCGGCTTGTCGAACTCGACCAGGACACCGATCTGCGGGGGCAGGTCGGGCATGGTGCGGTGCATGTAGGCGGTGACGTAACCGTCGGAGAACTGCGCGAAGCGGTCCAGGACGATCTTTTCGCCGAGGTTGGCGTTGGCCTCGTCCACGAACGCCTGAACGGTCTTGCCGGGCTCGATCTCGGAGGCCAGCAGGGCCTCGAGGTCGGCCGGGTTCGTCTTGGCGACGTGCTCGGCGATGGCGTTGGCCACGGCCTGGAACTTCTCGCCCTTGGCGACGAAGTCGGTCTCGCACTTCAGCTCGACGAGGACGCCGGAGGAGTTGTCGTCGGCGATGATGGAGACCACGGCGCCGTTCTCGGCGGAGCGGCCCTCGCGCTTGGCGACGCCCTTCTGGCCCTTGATGCGCAGCGCCTCGACGGCCTTGTCGACGTTGCCCTCGGCCTCGTCCAGCGCCTTCTTGCAGTCCATCATGCCGGCGCCGGTGAGCTCACGGAGCTTCTTGACGTCGGCGGCGGTGTAGTTCGCCATGAGTCTGTGAGTCTTTCTCGAAGTCTGGAGATCTTCAGATCCGCACGGTTCGCGATCCACATGTGGTCGCGGATCGTGTACCCGGTGCCGACCTACGGGTGAACAGCGGGGGCGGACTTCATGTCACCGCCCCCGCCGTCGACGCTGACGTCAGGCCTGCTCGCCCTCGGCGGCCTTCTCGCCCTCGGCCGGAGCGGCCTCCGCGGGAGCGGCCTCGGCGGAAGCGGCCTCCGCGGGAGCGGCCTCGGCAGGAGCGGCCTCGGCAGGAGCAGCCTCGGCAGCCGGAGCCTCGTCCTTCTTCTCACCCTCGAGCAGGTCGCGCTCCCACTCGGCGAGCGGCTCGCCCGCGGCCTTCTCGCCCTTGTCACCGGTGGCGACACCGGAACGGGCGATGAGGCCCTCGGCGACGGCGTCGGCGATCACACGGGTGAGCAGGGTGACGGAGCGGATCGCGTCGTCGTTGCCCGGGATCTTGTAGTCGACCTCGTCGGGGTCGCAGTTGGTGTCGAGGATCGCGACGACCGGAATGTTCAGCTTCCGGGCCTCACCAACGGCGATGTGCTCCTTCTTGGTGTCCACGATCCAGACGGCGCTGGGCACCTTCTGCATCTCGCGGATACCACCGAGGGTCTTCTCCAGCTTGGCCTTCTCGCGCGAGAGCACGAGAAGCTCCTTCTTGGTCAGACCGGAAGCGGCGACGTCCTCGAAGTCGATCTGCTCGAGCTCCTTCAGGCGCTGCAGACGCTTGTAGACGGTCGAGAAGTTGGTGAGCATGCCGCCCAGCCAGCGCTGGTTGACGTAGGGCATGCCGACGCGGGTGGCCTGCTCGGCGATGGCCTCCTGCGCCTGCTTCTTGGTGCCGACGAACATGACCGTGCCGCCGTGGGCGACGGTCTCCTTGACGAACTCGTAGGCGCGGTCGATGTACGACAGCGACTGGAGCAGGTCGATGATGTAGATGCCGTTGCGCTCGGTGAAGATGAAGCGCTTCATCTTCGGGTTCCAGCGACGGGTCTGGTGACCGAAGTGGACGCCGCTCTCCAGCAGCTCCCGCATCGTGACGACGGCCATGGCCGTATCTCCTTGGTTTTCCCGGTTGTGCCGCGCCCGCCGGACGGCGGCCGCGCCTGACGCCCGCGGTGCGCCGTGCCACGAAGGACCGAGAGGCGCTTGGTACGAACCCTTGCGGGTGCCGTACCGGGGCGTGCGAAGTCGACCCGGTGACCCGGATCGCCAGAAGAAGTGTACGGGACCGGCGGGGCACCGGGTGACGCCACTGTCCACAAACGGGGAGTGGTCCACAGAGTCCGGCCATGAGCGGGCCGGCTGCGGGACGGTTCTCGCATGCGACGAGCGATGCGATGTGTCTCGGTGTGGGCGGCTCTGCTGCTGGGCCTGGCAGCGGCCGCACTCACCCCTCCCGCCCGGGCGGACGGTCCGGCCCCTGTGCCCCCACCGGCCCCGCGGGCCCCGGTCCCGGCCATCGGCCGCGCCTGGCCGGTGGGTGTCCGGCCGCCGGTGCTGCGCGGCTGGGAGCCGCCGGCGACGATGTACGGCGCCGGACACCGGGGTGTGGACCTGGCGGCGCCGCCCGGGGCTGCGGTGCGAGCGGTCGCGGCCGGCCGGGTGTCCTTCGCCGGCCGGGTGGCGGGCCGGGGCGTGGTGTCGCTGGAGCTGACAGGCACGGACCTGCGCACCACCTACGAGCCGGTGAGCCCGTCGGTGAAGAAGGGGGACGAGGTGGGGGCGGGCGAGGTGGTGGGGGTGGTGGAGCCGACGGGCTCGCACTGCGGGAGGGCCGGATGCGTGCACTGGGGCCTGCTGAGCGGCGACACCTATCTGGACCCGCTATCCCTGCTCCCGCCGTGGCTGCTGAACAGGGGCCCGTCGCGACTGCTGCCGGTGCTGGGCGTACAGCTCCCTGCGTAGCCCCGGGCAGTCGCCCCCACCTGGCCGCGGGCAGTCGTGCGGCCGCGGCGGCGCCCGTCCCAGCGAAAGGCGGCACCCCGCCGGCGCGGGCAAACGACCCGGCCCCCGCCCGGCGGCAGCCGGCCTCAGCCCTGGACGCCCCGCAGAACCATGGCCACGGCGGCATCCGTGATGGCCGCGGGATCTTCCGCCGCCCCCAGCTCGATGCGCCGCACTGCCGCGTCCACCACCCCCTGCAGCAACATCGCCGCCAGCCGAGGCTGCTCGTGCCCCATCTCCCCCAACGCCTCGACGATCATCACGACCAGTCCCCCGTGGGCCGCCCGGATCTTCTCCCGCGCCCCCGCGTCCAGCTCACTCGCGGAGATGGCGACGACCGCCCGGTGCCGCCGGTCCCCGACCAGCGCCAGCTGCTGCCGCACATACGCCTCGACCTTGCCCGCGGGCGAGTGCGCGCGCTCCATGGCCGCGGCCACCTCCGCGGCCCACAGCGGGAAGTCGGCCTCGCACAGCTCCTCGACCACGGCGGCCCGCGAGCGGAAGTACTCGTACACGGACGACCGCGCCAGCCCCGTCCGCTCGGCCAGCGCGGGAAAGGTCAGCGCTTCCGTCCCGCCCTCGGACAGCAGGGAGCGAGCCGCGTCCAGCAGGGCGGCTCGCTGCATCGACCGGTGCTCGGCCACGGAGGCCGCTCGAATCCTTGGCACGTCGACCACTTTACGGACAGGCCATCCCGGAAGGGAGGACTCAGCGCCCGAAGCTCGCCAGCTTGGCCCGCAGTTGCAGCACCGACTTGGTGTGGATCTGGCTGACCCGGCTCTCGGTGACGCCGAGCACGTTGCCGATCTCGGCGAGGGTGAGCCCCTCGTAGTAGTACAGCGTGACGACGGTCTTCTCCCGCTCGGGCAGCGTGTTGATGGCCCGTGCGAGGAACCGCCGCAGCTCCCGGTCCTCCGCCACTTCCACCGGGTTGTCGGCGGCGGTGTCCTCCAGCGTGTCCATGAGGCTGAGCCGGTCCCCGCCCTCGCCGCCGACGTGCAGCAGCTCCTCCAGGGCGACCACGTTGGCCAGTGACAACTGGCTGAACACGGCGTGCAGTTCGTCGACCTCCATGCCCAGCTCGGTGGCGACCTCACCCTCGGTCGGAGTGCGTCGCAGCCGGGCCTCCAGGGTGGCGTAGGCGCGCTCGACGTTGCGCGCCTTCTGCCGGACCGATCGGGGGATCCAGTCCAGTGCCCGCAGCTCGTCGATCATCGCGCCGCGGATCCGGGTGATCGCGTAGGTCTCGAACTTGATCTCCCGGTCGATGTCGAACTTCTCGATCGCGTCGATCAGCCCGAAGACCCCGGAGGACACGAAGTCCCCCTGCTCCACGTTGGGGGGCAGCCCGACGCTCACCCGGCCCGCCACGTATTTCACGAGCGGCGAGTAGTGCAGGATCAGCTGCTCCCGCAGCCGGTCGTCCCCCGTCGCCTTGTACGACCGCCACAGCTCGTCGAGCGTCGAGGGAGCGGGCGGCCGCACGCTGCCACCGTCGCGGGCGGCTGGGGGGATCGCCGCCCGATCGGACCCGGAGGTGTGCTGGGGCATTCGTCGCCTTGTGCCGTTCTGCCGTGAAGTGCTGCGAAGTGGGAGGGGGTGGGGCTCGTGGGATGGAGTGGGCTGCCTGGGTGAGTCGTCGGTCTGATGTCGAGTCGGCGCGGTCTGTGTCAGCGCCTTCGTGAGCGTAGCGTGATTGAGACGTCGCAATGCGCGAACAGTGAGGCTCCACCCGTGCGCGGTGCCCCCCGGCCGACCCGGTGACCGCACGCCCGGGTTCGCTCTGCGTGACCGGTCGAAGGGGCCAACTCCAGGAAACTCCAAGGGCGTCGGAGGTTCGCCCGGACGGCCGAACACGCTCGGTCAACATGAGCGGTGACCATCCCGGACCGAGATCATCGCC
This sequence comes from Streptomyces sp. NPDC006314, assembly GCF_040613075.1. Taxonomy (NCBI): domain Bacteria; kingdom Bacillati; phylum Actinomycetota; class Actinomycetes; order Kitasatosporales; family Streptomycetaceae; genus Streptomyces; species Streptomyces sp. NPDC006314. The sequence continues at coordinate 114,811 of NZ_JBEXRL010000014.1, forward strand.
TGGCGTGTCAACTTCCAGCCATCGCCATGTCGTTCGACGTAACCAAGTGCCCGGAGTTCGTACAGTCTCGCGATCGCCTCGTCCGGCGTGGTCCGCGCGTCGAGCGCGATCTCCCCGGCGGGGGCCGCGCGGTCCCCGGGCAGGGCGGCGAGGACGGTCCGGGCGGACGGTCCCAGCAGGTCCCGCGGGAGCACCGGGCCCCGGCGAGGCGGGGCCAGCTCACCCATGTCCCCCACGAGTTCGACGACCTCCGCGGCGTCGGTGACCAGGGTGGCCTCCCCGCGCAGCAGTTCGTGCACGCCGGCGGAGAGGGCGCTGGTGACCGGGCCGGGCACGCCCATGGTGAACCGTCCCAGCCGCTGCGCGGCCCGCGCGGTGGCCAGCGAGCCGCTGCGGCAGGCGGCCTCCACGACGACGGTGCCCCGGGTCAGCGCGGCGATGACCCGGTTGCGGAGGATGAACCGGCTCGGTGTCGGGTGATCGCCCGGCGGCAGTTCGCCCACGACCAGTCCCTGTTCCGCGATCCTGCCGATCAGCGCGGCGTGGCCGCGCGGGTACGGCCGGTCGACACCGCAGGCGAGGACGGCGACGGTGGCTCCGCGGGCGGCGAGGGCGCCTCGGTGGGCTGCGCCGTCGATGCCGTAGGCGCCGCCGGACACCACGACCCATCCCCGCTCGGCGAGCCCCGCGGCGAGGGCGGCCGCCACATGGGTGCCGTACTCGGTGCAGGCCCGGGCGCCCACCAGGGCGACGGACCTCAGCGCCCACATCCGCAGGCCGGGCCGCCCTCGCACCCACAGCCCGAGGGGCCGGGCGTCCCCGAGATCGTCGAGCTGCCCGGGCCACTCGGCGTCCCCCGGGCACACGTACCGCGCCCCGGCGGCCTCGGCCACCGCGAGATCCTGCTCGGGCTCCGCCCGCCCGGCCCGCGCGACCAGCCCCGCCCACCGCACCCCGCTCGCCCCGGGCAACGGCTCCCCACCGTCGCGCAGCCGCCCCACCACCTCCCCCACGCCGAACTCCCGCACCCACCGCCCCCCGGCCTCGTCCCCGGGCTCGACGACCCGGGAGAGGAGGACCCGGCCGAGCCGTTCGCCGTCGGGGTCCCCGTCTCCGCTCACGTCAGCGCCCCGATGGCCATCGGCACCCCTCGGGGCACACCGGTGCGCAACTGCAGGGCCAGGGCGACGTCGGTCGCGTCCGGGCGGTCGTGCCCGACCAGGTCGGCGACCGTCCAGGCGACGCGCAGCACCCGGTCGATCCCACGGGCCGTGAGCACACCCCGTTCGAGGTTGCGCTCGGCCTCGTCCATCGCGCCGGCGGCGGCGTGGTACCGGCTGCGCAGTTCCCGGCCCGGCACTTCGCCGTTGCTGCGCCACGGGGTTCCGGCGAGGCGGGCGGCCGCCCGTTGCCGGGCCTGCCGCACCCGGTCGGCCACGGTCGCCGTGGACTCGCCTCGGGCGCCGGGGGCGGTGAGCTGGGCCCGGCTGACGGGATCGACCTCGACACGCAGGTCCACCCGGTCCAGCAGCGGGCCGGACAGCCGGGACTGGTAGCGGCGGATCGCCGATGGCGGACACTCGCACAGGGAGTCGCGTTGCGAGAAGCGCCCGCACGGGCAGGGGTTGGCCGCCAGCACCATCAGGAAGCGCGCCGGGAACCGGACCACGCCCGCGCTGCGTGCGATCACGACGTGCCCCGATTCCAGCGGCTGTCGCAGGGCGTCCAGGGTCTGGCTGCGGAACTCGGGCGCCTCGTCCAGGAACAACACGCCCCGATGGGCGAGGGACACGGCCCCCGGGCGGGCGATGCCGGGGCCGCCGCCGACGAGTGACTGCATCGTCGCCGAGTGGTGCGGGGCGCAGTAGGGAGCGACGTCGATGAGCGGCTTGCCCGGCGGCAGCAGCCCGGCCACCGAGTGAACCGCCGTGACCTGCAGCGACTCCTCCCTGGTGAGCGGGGGAAGCACGGCGGGCAGGCGCTCGGCGAGCATGGTCTTGCCCGCGCCGGGCGGGCCCTCCAGGAACAGATGGTGCCCCCCGGCCGCGGCCACCTCCACGGCCGTACGGGCCGAGGTCTGACCCACGACGTCCGCCAGATCGTGATCGTGGTCGTGCTGTGCGGCGCCGAGGCTGCGCATGCCGGTGGCGCCGCCCGTACCCGGCATGCGCAGACCGGCCAGGAGGGGGTCCGGGCGTCCCTGCCCGTCCGGCTCCTCCTCGGGGACCGGTTCCTCGGCCAGGACGGCGATGAGCTGCCGCAGACTGCGGACGCCGAGCACCGAAACGCCGGGGACCAGCGAGGCCTCGGCGGCGGCGCACTCCGGTACGACCACCTGCTCGTAGCCCGCGTCGGCCGCGGCCAAAACCGCGGGCAGGATGCCCCGCACCGGCCGCACCCGGCCGTCCAGGCCCAGCTCCCCGATCATGACGATGTCCGCGAGAACCCGCGGATCGATCCGCTCGGCGGCACCGAGCACCGCGCAGGCCACGGCCAGATCGAAGCCGGAGCCGGCCTTGGGCACCGACGCCGGGCTGAGTCCGACGGTGAGTTTCTTCTGCGGCCACGCGCCGCCCGAGTTCACCACCGCCGCCCGCACCCGGTCGCGGCTTTCCGTCAGGCTTTTGTCCGGGAGGCCCACCAGGGTGAAGGCGGCGACGCCCGGTTCGAGGTCGGCCTGGACCTCGACGACCACCCCCTCGACGCCGACCAGGGCCACCGAACACGTACGCGCGAATCCCATTCAGGCCACCCCCCGCGCGTGCTCGACGGACGGGGCGCCCCGGCGGGGCAGGAGGATGCCGATCAGGTCGATGCGGACGCCTCCCGGCGGAGCTCCCCCGTGGGCGTGGATCCAGCGTTCGGCCAGGCCCCGCAGCCGTTCGGCCTTCTCCGGGGTGATCGCGGCCATCGGATGCTCGTAGGAACCGCCCCTGCGGGTCTTCACCTCGCAGACGACGAGCGCGTCACCGTCCCGCGCCACGATGTCGATCTCCCCGGACCGTCCGCAGCGCCAGTTGCGCTCCAGGACCGTCATCCCGGCCTGGGCCAGCCGCCGCGCGGCCAGGTCCTCGCCGTACCTGCCGAGTGCACTGCGTGCCTTGCTCATGTCGGCACCACCTCCGGCGCCAACGCTCACGCATCCCGTCCCCAGATGTTGATCTTGGGGGACTACTCAGCGGTTGTGGAAAACCCCGTCACCCGCCCGGAAGCTCCAGGTCGCTCTTGTTCAGTTCCTCGATGTTCACATCCTTGAACGTGAGGACGCGGACCTGCTTGACGAAGCGAGCCGGCCGGTACATGTCCCAGACCCAGGCGTCGGCCATGGACACCTCGAAGAACACCTCACCCTGGACCGAGTGCACCTGCATCTCGTAGTCGTTGGTGAGGTAGAAGCGCCGTTCGGTCTCGATCACGTATTTGAACAGACCGACGACGTCTCGGTACTCCCGGTAGAGCTTGAGCTCCATCTCGGTCTCGTACTTCTCGAGGTCCTCGGCGCTCATGGCATGTTCCCCTTCAGCCGTGCGATCCCACCATTGTGCGCCAGTCCCGGGTTCCCTCAGACGATTTCCGTGTCGAGGGTCACGGGCCTGGCCGGGGGACCTTCGTCGAGCAGCCGCTGCAGCAACTCGGCGAGTCTGGTCGGATACACCGTCTCATGTGCCCGGGCCAGTTCCCGGCACGTCCACCAGCGCGCTCCGGCGACACTACGCCGCTCCAGCTCCGTCAGTCCCGCCGCCGCGGTGGCCGTCTGGGTCGTACGGGCCAGGTAGTACCACTCGTCCTGGTCCCAGCGGCGGCCCGCGAACGGGAAGGAACACCTGCGCCGCCACAACACGGGGCCGAGGTCGACATCGGTGATGCCGGTCTCCTCGGCGAGTTCCCGCAGCGCGGCCTCCTCGCGCGTCTCGGCACCCTCCAGACCGCCGCCCGGGGTGAACCACCAGTCGTCGGCCGGGTCGTCCGGCTCGTGGCCGTGCAGGAGCAGGATGCGGTCCACGGGGTCGAGAAGGACCACCCGGGCCACCTTGCGCAGGCCGCCTTCGTACGACTCCTCGCCCGTCCGCGTGGGCTCAGCGGACACCAGCCGCCTCCGGGCGCGCGGCACGGGCGCGGGAGCGGCCCAGGCGCTTGGCGATCGGGCCGTACGCCCCGCCGCCGAGGACCAGGACGGCACCGGCGACGATCAGCAGCTCAACGGTGCGCAGCGGGCCGGGCCGGGAGAGGGCACCGAGCGACTCGAAGCCGGTGGGGCGCTTGAGCGTGCCCTTCCAGGGCCATACGACGGCGTCCACGCGGGCGGATACGGCATCGCTGGAGACCGTCCCCTTGGCCGCGTCCGTGAGGTGGGCGGTGGAGTCCAGGGAGCCCTGGCGTTCGTCGCCGAGGAGGAACAGCCGGCCCTTCGGGACGGTCACGGTCGGGAAGTCGGTGATCTCTGCGAGGCTGCCCTCGGGCAGGTACGGCTCGTCGATCTGCTTGCCGTTGACGGTCAGCTTGCCGTCGGTGCAGCAGGAGACGGTGTCGCCGCCGACCGCGACGACACGCTTGACGACCTTGGCGTTGGTGACCCAGCTCTTGTCCTCGAAGACGACCACGTCACCGCGTCGCACCTCACCGCCGTCGACGCGCTGGGCGAGCACGCGGTCGCCGGCGTCGATGGTCGGGGCCATGGAACTGGTCGGCACGGTGTACGGCCGGTAGATCACCGCTGCCCAGGCGAATCCGCCGAGGAACAGCACCAGGCCCAGCGCCATGGCGAGCCCGGACAGCCGCTGCCCGATCCGGCTGCCGCCGACCTGTGCCGTGCCTGTGCCACCGCTGTGCGGGGCCGTACCCGTCGCGCTCTCGCCACCCATGGACCCGCACCCTACCCGGCGGTACCGAACGGGGGCAGCCCCCTGTTTCACGGCCGAGGTCACCGGCGCAGTCACAGGTTGCGGATGGCCTCGGCCAGGTCCGGTCCGTAGGAGGCCCAGCAACCCACCGACCCGTCCGGGTCGAGATGCCCCATGTACCACTCGCCGGCCTCGGCGTCACCGGAGTGACGGCGCAGGCGTTCGACGGTCCAGCCGTCGGGGAGTTCTGGTGCCACGACCGGAGCATCTCAGCCGGACGCACGGCGGGGCGAGTCAGGGGGCGCGCGGCGGGATCGGCTCGGCCGGCCGGAGCCCGGCCGACAGGGTCAGCGCTGTCCGGCGGACGTCTTCGGTTCGGCCTGGGACTCCGGCCGGTCCGTGCGCCGGCGCCGCCGCACCGCCACCGGCAGCAGCGCCGCGACGGCCACGCCCTCGGGGGCCACCGTCAGGGACGCGGACGCGGAGGGCTTCTGGTCGAGGCCGGGCTGGTCGAAGGTGCCCGGGACCGGCAGAGTGCCCCAGCGGGTGATCGGCCATGCCTTGACGATGGCGCGGCCGACGACCTTGTCGACGGGGACCATGCCGTGGTTCTTGTCGGACTGGTTGTAGCGGGAGTCGCGGGAGTTCTGGCGGTGGTCGCCCATCACCCAGATGTGGCCCTGGGGCACCGTCACCTTGAACTGGCCGCCGAGGTCGTCGTCGGTGCACGGGGTGTTGCCCGGGTAGACGTACGGCTCGTTCAGTGCCTTGCCGTTGACCGTCAGCGGGCCGGTGCCCTTGCACTGGACGGTGTCACCGCCGACGCCGATCACACGCTTGATGAGGTCCTTCTCCTCGGCGGACGGCATCAGGCCGATCCAGCTGAGCACCTTCTGCACGGCGTTCGGGTTGGGCGCGGGCTCGCCGGCCAGCCAGTTGTCCGGGTCGTGGAAGACGACGACCTCGCCGCGCTCGGGCTTGGAGCCGAACCACGGGGTGAGCTTGTCGACCAGGACACGGTCACCCTGCTGGAGGGTGTTCTGCATCGAGTCGGACGGGATGGAGAACGCCTGCACCAGGAACGTCTTGATCAGCAGCGCCAGGACCAGTGCGATGACGATCAGGATCGGCAGCTCCTTCCAGAAGGAGCGCGACTTTCTCGGCCGGCGTGCGGCCTCCTCCGCGCCCGCGTCCGTCCGGGCCTGCTGCCGCTCCGGCGTGCCGTCGTCGCCGGCCGCCGGGTCATTCCCGGAGGTCATGGCGCCGACCGGTACGGGGTCGTTCGCCCCCACGGGGTGCCCGCGGTGCTCCTCGCCGTCGTGTCCCGAACGTGCGCCAACCGCCACATCCCCCACGCCAACTCCTTACTCCGTGCCGCCGCCTGCCCCGGATACGGCGCAGGCCCACCACTCCCATAACGAGCGGGAGTTCCGCAGGGGTCGGGAGCTGGGTCGTTTCGTTCTGGTTCTCGGAAGCAACCCTATGCGACGGGCGGGGACCGGCGGTCGTCCCCGCCGCGGAGTCGGCGACGCTTGCGAAGGTTTTAGGTTCTTCCAGGCGCGTCCAGTGGCCGATCGGCCAGCCGATGACCATGGCCCGGCCGACCACCGAGCGCTCGGAGACCGTGCCGCCGTAGGGCGTGTTCTGGTGGAAGCGGGAGTCCGCGGAGTTGCCCCGGTGGTCGCCCATCACCCACAGCCGGCCCTGGGGGACGGTGATGTCGAAGGGGGTGGTGGAGGGCGCGTCCCCCGGATAGATGTAGTCGGCTTCGGTGAGCGGTACGCCGTTGACGGTGACGCGGCCCTGGGCGTCGCAGCACTTGACGTGGTCGCCGCCGACCCCGATGACCCGTTTGATCAGGTCCTTCTCGTTGTCGGAGGGCAGCAGGCCGATGAAGGTGAGGCCTTCCTTGAACTGCTTGACGACGACGGGGTCGTGCTTCTTGGCGGTCTTCTCGTCCGCCAGCCAGCCGCCCGGGTCGTGGAAGACGACGACATCCCCGCGCTGCGGCTTGGAGCCGAACCACGGGGTGAACTTGTCGACCAGCACGCGGTCGCCGATCCGGATCGTCTGCTCCATGGAGCCGGACGGGATCACGAACGCCTGGACGAGGAAGGTCTTCAGGACCAGCGCTATGAGGACGGCGACGCCTACCAGAAGGGGGATCTCCCGAACGGCTGAACGCCTGCGCTTGCGCTTCACCTTGCGCTGCAGTTTGCGGCGCTCCGCGCGCGTGCGACCGCCGCCGCCGGGCGCGGAGGTGCGACGCGAGCCGGTGGGCAGCAGGTTGTCCGCGGGCGTGCTGGGCACCCCGCGCGGTTTGCCGCGGTTACCCATGGGCGCCCTCCGCCGAAGCGGCGGGCACGCGCGCGTAGGCGGACGGCCGCGTCAGGTGTGTCCAGTGGGTGTGCGGCCACACGATCCAGTCGACCCGGCCGACGACGTCCCCGACGGGGATCATGCCGCCGCCGGGCGAGCCAAGGTGGTCGCGGGAGTCGCTGGAGTCGCTGCGGTGGTCGCCGAGGACGAAGAGACGGCCCGAGGGCACGACGACGTCGAAGGGCACGCTGGAGGCGCTGTCCCCGGGATGGAGGAACGACGTCTCGTCGACCGGCCGCCCGTTCACCTCTATCCTCTCCTCCCTGTCGCAGCAGACCACATGGTCTCCTCCCACGCCGACAACGCGCTTGACGTAGTCCGCGTCCCCGAAATACCCGGTGCCGTCGAACACAATCACGTCGCCGCGGCGCGGCTGGGCACCGAAACGGTACGCCAACTTATTTACGAGGACGCGGTCCTCGATCCTCAAACCCTGCTCCATGGATCCGCTCGGAATCCGGAACGGTTGCACCACGAAGGCGTTGAGGAGCAGCAGGAACGCCAGGCAGACGAAGAGAGTGAGGGTGATCCGGCCGCCCGGCAGCCATTCGGCGGCCCGCGCCACCAACGCGAAACGCGACCGTTCCTCCGGCCCCGGAGACTCCGGGTGGGAGGAGCGGTCGCGTTCCGTCGGCTGTGCTTCGGTGTCCATCGGGGCCTGATGCTATCCGGCCCCGCTGTGACGCCGGGGAAGCGCTCAGTTCTCGCGCTTCTCCTTGATCTTCGCGGCCTTGCCGCGCAGGTCACGGAGGTAGTACAGCTTGGCGCGGCGCACGTCACCCTTGGTGACCAGCTCGATCTTCTCGACGATCGGGGTGTGCACCGGGAAGGTGCGCTCGACGCCGACGGAGAACGAGACCTTGCGGACCGTGAAGGTCTCGCGGACACCGGAGCCCTGGCGGCGGATCACAACGCCCTTGAACTGCTGCACACGGGAGCGGTTGCCCTCGATGACGCGGACGTGGACGTTGACGGTGTCACCCGGGCGGAAGGCCGGGACGTCGGTGCGCAGCGACGCGGCGTCGACGGAGTCGAGCAGGTGAGACATTTCGTCTGCTTTCTTCGCTGATGCCACAGGTCATCAACGGGAGTTAGGTGTACATGAGGTCTGCCGCGCGGGTCGGGGCGGGCGTCGTGTCCCCCTGTGGCAGGGGCGCACGCCGGACGGACGCACAGCAGCGGCCTATTCTTCCACGCCCTCGGCCCGGCGCCAAAATCGCCCGTACGGCTCCCCCTCGGGGTCCGGTTCCCAGCCCAGGATGGAGAGCATCTCGCGGTCCTTCTTGTCGAAGGCCTTGGGGTCGCAGCGCTCGATCAGGTCGGGGCGATGCAAGGTCGTACGCTTCAGGGCCTCGTCGCGCCGCCAGCGGGCGATCTTGCCGTGGTGGCCGCTGAGCAGCACGTCCGGGATGTCCCGGCCGCGCCAGACGGGCGGCTTGGTGTAGACGGGTCCCTCCAGGAGGTTGGCCATGGCGCCGGGCGCGAAGGAGTCGTCACGGTGGGACTCGGCGTTGCCGAGGACGCCGGGCAGCAGCCGGGCGACGGCCTCGGTGATGACGAGAACGGCCGCCTCGCCGCCGGCGAGGACGTAGTCGCCGATCGAGACCTCGTAGACGGGTATCCGGGTCGCGTACTCGTCCATGACACGCCGGTCGATGCCCTCGTAGCGGGCCGGTGTGAAGACCAGCCAGGGGCGCTCGGAGAGTTCCACGGCCAGTTCCTGCGTGAAGGGGCGGCCGCTCGGGGTGGGGACGATCAGCGCGGGGGCCCGGGCGCCGGTCTCGTAGCCGTCGGCCAGGATCGTGTCCAGGGCGTGGCCCCAGGGCTCGGTCTTCATGACCATGCCGGGGCCGCCGCCGTACGGTGTGTCGTCGACCGTGTTGTGCCGGTCGTACGTCCAGGACCGCAGGTCGTGCACGTGGACATTGAGCTGCCCACGCGCGCGCGCCTTGCCGACGAGGGAGACGTTCAGCGGCTCGAGGTACTCGGGGAAGATCGTGGCGACGTCGAGGCGCATCACGACTCTTCCCCCGAGTCCTCCGCGTCCCGGGACGAGGCGACCTCCGCGCGGTCGTCGATCAGGCCCGGCGGAGGCGCGATGACCGCCTTCTGCTCCTCCAGGTCGATCTCGGTGACGATCTCCTCCACGAAGGGGATCAGCACCTCGCCGCCGTCGGGACGCTCCACGATGAAGAGGTCCTGGGAGGGCAGGTGCGAGATCTCGGTGATCCGGCCGACCTCGATGCCGTCCTCGGTGACCACGTCGAGGTCGATGAGCTGGTGGTCGTAGTACTCGTCCTCGCCCTCGGGGAGTTCCTCGGGGTCGATTTCGGCGATCAGCAGGATGTTGCGGAGGGCCTCGGCGGCGTTGCGGTCGGTGACGCCCTCGAACCGCAGGAGGAGGCGGCCACTGTGGACGCGGCCGGTGGCGATGGTGAGGGGCCCGGCGGAGGCCGGGTCGGTGGCCAGGACGGCGCCCGGGGCGAGCCGCAGCTCGGGCTCGTCGGTACGTACCTCGACGGTGACCTCGCCCTTGATTCCGTGGGCGCGGCCGATCCGTGCGACTACCAGCTGCACGTGTCCAAATCTCCTGTCATACGACTGCGGGCCGGGGACGGCCCAGTGGCCCTCCCCGGCCCGAGCCGGTTGCGATGAAGCGTCAGCGGACGTGGTCGACGTCGACGAGGTCGACGCGGACACCGCGGCCGCCGATGGCGCCCACGACGGTACGCAGAGCGCGCGCGGTACGGCCGTTGCGGCCGATCACCTTGCCGAGGTCGTCGGGGTGGACCCGGACCTCCAGCACACGCCCGCGGCGCAGGTTGCGCGAGGCGACCTGCACATCGTCAGGGTTGTCGACGATGCCCTTCACGAGGTGCTCAAGCGCCTCTTCGAGCATGCTGCTCAGGCCTCGGTCGACTCGGACTCGGCAGCGGCCTCGTCCTTCTTCTCAGCCTTCTTCTTCTGGGTGATCGCCTCACCCTTGCCCTCGTCGTCACCGCCGAGAGCCTCGAACGACGGACGGGCCGGCTTGGGCTCGGCGACGAGCAGCGGCGCGGGAGCCGGCTCGCCCTTGAACTTCTGCCAGTCGCCGGTCTTCTTCAGGATGGCGAGGACGGGCTCGGTCGGCTGAGCGCCGACACCGAGCCAGTACGCCACACGCTCGGCGTCCACCTCGATGACCGACGGGTTGTAGGTCGGGTGGTACTTGCCGATCTCCTCGATGGCCCGGCCGTCACGGCGGGTACGGGAGTCGGCGACGACGATGCGGTAGTGAGGCGAACGGATCTTGCCCAGACGCTTCAGCTTGATCTTGACTGCCACGGGAGTGGGTTCTCCTGGATTGACGTGGTTGGGCACGGCGAGCTGCCGCGTGGGGTTGCGGTACCCGAATGCCCGATGGACGCGTCAGCCGGAGGAGAGAGGGGTCCTGTGCGGCTGTCGAGTACAGCTAGCCATTGTGCCACACCCTGCGGGACGCTTCTGGCCGAGGGTGCGTGAGCTGCGGTCGGGCATGGCTGGGAGGCACCCGGCGCGGAGGTGACCGTACGTCGGGTGCGCTTCCCCGGCACCGGGAAGCTGCCGCCCGCGCCCGCCCCGGCGGCACGACTGCCCGCGGGATGGGGACACGGTACGGCCCGCTCTCGTTCGCGGATGACGAACGGACTGCGGCTGCCACGAGCAGTCGCAGTCTCAGCTCGCCGCCCCCACCACGTCCGGGATGCGGAACGGCTTGCCGCAGCCGCCGCAGACGATCGGGGCCTGCGCCAGGACCGACGGGACCACCCGGACGTTGCGGCCGCAGTCGCAGACCGCCTTGACGCGGACGCCACCACCGGAGGAGCCGTGCCGGGCGGCCGGGCCGCGGAAGGTGCGGGAGGTGTCGGACGAGGTGGCCACCGTGTGGGCCCTCAGCGCGCGCTGCAGCCGCTCGCTGGTCGGGCGGTAGCGCCGCTTCGCCTCGGGGTTGAGCGTGACCAGTGAGAAGCCGCTGCTCGGGTGCGGTTCCTCGGGGTGGTCGAGGCCCAGCTCCTCGGCGATCGCGAGGAAACGACGGTTGTGGTAGCGGCCGGCCCGGGAGGTGTCGCGGATCCCGCGGGCGGCGGCGATGCCGTGGACTGCCTCATGGAGCAGTCGCTCGAAGGAGAGCTCGTGCCCGCACGCGGACGACGACTCCCCGATCAGGGACTCTGGCGCGGCAAGGTCAGGCAGCTCGGGGTGGTACCGCTGAATGTCGGCCCACGCCTGTGCCAGCTCTGCGGCGAGAACAGGTGGTGTCTGTGTCGTGCTCACGTAATGACAACGAGCGGGGGTGCCGCTGTGTTCCTATTCCGGGGCATCCCAAATAATTTGCACGTACCCGTCAGTTGCCGCTGATGCGTCCTGACGAGGGCGGGTGCGCTGATCTGCGGAGAAGCCTCGCAGCTCGTACCAAGCTGGTGCGTAGTCCGCGGTACGACGGACGTCTGGTACGTGCGTGCGACGGCGGTCGGCGCCTACGCAAGACGCGTTTCGGTCGCTCTCGATGCGGAGCCCCACCTTGGTCAGCGTCTGTGACGGTCGTGACGTTACGGCGCGCCACTCCAGCCCCCGGAAGTGGCCCGTCCCCCTGGAACGGACACCGTACGGCCACCCGGATCGCCGGGACGTGAAATCCCGCCACACTCGCGTCCGGACCCCAAGCAGGGCCCCACGACCCCTGGACGGCGCCGCGAGGCGGGAGTTACCTGGCATACGTGGGAAGTGCGCGCGCACGGCACGGGGGCCACGCAACAACCGGGCACAGCGGCGAACTGTCGGCGGATTGGGGCGCTTACCTATGACACCTACGCTCGTGCGACAGCACCGGTCTCACGCGGATTCCGCACTCCGCGTGGACCTGTGCGCACGCGCGCGTGACTGGTCGGAGATCCAGGAGCGGATGCTGGTCCCGCTCTACGAAGCGGTCTACCAGCGGCTCGAAGTGGGCCCCGCCACCCGGTTGCTGGGCCTGCGCTGCGGCTCCGGCCTCGCCCTGCTGATGGCGGCCTCCAGGGGGGCGGCGGTGACGGGCGTCGACTCCTCCCCCGAACGGCTCGCCCTCGCGCGTGAGCGGCTGCTGCCGGACGCCTCGCGCGGCGTACGCGCCGGCACGCGCGCGCGTACGGCCACGAAACTCGTGGACGGCGCACCGGAGGACGCGTCCGGCGCGGTGACGGCCGCGTACACCCTGGTGACCGTCTTCGAGCCGATCGGCTGCCTCGCGGGCGACTCCGAGGGGCTCGGCGGGCAACTGGCGGCCGCGGTGCCGCTGGCCGGGCGCGGGGCCGCCGTGGTGCTGGCCGGCTGGGGCCCTCCGGAGCGCTGCGCCACCTCCTCGGTGCTGCGGGTGGCCACGAAACTGGCCGACCCTTTGCGCAGCGCGCGCAGGTGGCGCCCGGCCCGGCGGGACGACCTGGAGGAGGTCGCCCAGCGGGCGGGGCTGAAGCCGGACGGCTCGGGTCGGGTCGCCTGCCCCTTCGGGTACGCCGGCCTCGACAGCGCCGTACGCGGACTGCTCTCGACCGGTCTGTTCGACGCGGCGATCGCGGCGACCGACGCCAAGCAGGTCGACAAGGAGCTGACGGAGGCCCTGCACCCGCACCGGCGCCAGGACGGGACCGTGTGGATGCCGAACGTCTTCCGCTACCTCATAGCCCGCGTGCCCTGAGCGTCGCCGTCCTGCCTCAAGCGTCGCTGCTCGCTCATGCCCAGCGGGACGCCATCCCGCGCGCGATGGTGGTGACCTGTTCCAGGCCGCTCTCGGACCCGCGGTGATCACGCCGTGGACGACCCGCTCGGCCGCCATCCCGCCGAGCGCGCCGACGATCCGGCCGGCCGCGCGGGTACTCACCGGCATGCCCAGGGGCGCCCTTCCGGAGAAGGGCGCCCCTTGCAGGTGCGACGGGCCGGCTCAGCCCATGAACTTCTTGAACTCGTCCGGCAGCTCGAAGTCCTGGCCGCCCTGCTGCGGCAGCCCGAAGGCGTTGCCGCCCTGCGCGGCGGCCTCGCGGCGCTGGGCCTCCTCCAGCTCCTGCTGCCTGCGCTTCATCGGGTTGCCCGAGCGCTGCTTGCCCTTGGCCTTCTTGGGCTGCTTCTTGGTCCGGCCGGGGCCGCCGCCCATGCCCGGGATCCCCGGCATGCCCGGCATACCGCCGCCCTGGGCCATGCGGGACATCATCTTGCGGGCCTCGAAGAACCGCTCGACCAGGCCCTTCACCGCGCTGACCTCGACCCCGGAACCCTTGGCGATACGGGCGCGGCGCGAACCGTTGATGATCGTCGGGTCCTGGCGCTCGCCCGGGGTCATCGACTTGATCATCGCGGCGATGCGGTCGACCTCCCGCTCGTCGAGGTTGTTGATCTGTTCCTTGATCTGACCCATGCCCGGGAGCATGCCGAGCAGCTTGCTGATGCTGCCCATCTTCCTGACCTGCTCCATCTGGGACAGGAAGTCGTCCAGGGTGAAGTCCTGGCCCTTCCTGGACGCCAGCTTCGAGGCCATCTTCTGGGCCTCTTCCTGGCTGAAGGTCTTCTCCGCCTGCTCGATCAGGGTGAGCAGGTCACCCATGTCGAGGATGCGGGAGGCCATCCGGTCCGGGTGGAACGCGTCGAAGTCGTCCAGCTTCTCGCCGTTCGACGCGAACATGATCGGCTTGCCGGTGATCTGCCGGATGGACAGGGCCGCACCACCGCGGGCGTCACCGTCGAGCTTGGAGAGCACGACGCCGTCGAAGCCGACGCCGTCGCGGAAGGCCTCGGCGGTGTTGACCGCGTCCTGACCGATCATCGCGTCGACGACGAACAGGATCTCGTCCGGGGAGACGGCGTCGCGGATGTCCGCGGCCTGCTGCATCATCTCCTGGTCGATGCCGAGACGGCCGGCGGTGTCCACGATCACGATGTCGTGGACCTTGGACCTGGCGTGGTCGATGGAGTCCTTGGCGACCTTCACCGGGTCGCCGACGCCGTTGCCCGGCTCGGGGGCGTAGACGGCGACACCGGCGCGCTCGGCGACGACGCTCAGCTGGTTGACGGCGTTCGGGCGCTGGAGGTCGGCGGCGACCAGCAGCGGGGAGTGGCCCTGCTCCTTCAGCCAGCGGCCCAGCTTGCCCGCGAGGGTGGTCTTACCGGCACCCTGCAGACCCGCCAGCATGATCACGGTCGGGGGCTGCTTGGCGAAGCGGAGCCGCCGGGTCTCGCCACCGAGGATGGTGACCAGTTCCTCGTTGACGATCTTGAGGACCTGCTGGGCCGGGTTCAGCGCCTTGGAGACCTCGGCGCCGAGCGCGCGCTCCTTGAGGTTCTTGATGAACGTGCGGACGACGGGCAGGGCCACGTCGGCTTCGAGGAGCGCGATACGGATCTCGCGCGCCGTGGCGTCGATGTCCGCCTCGGAGAGCCGTCCCTTGCCGCGCAGGTTCTTGAAAGTCGCTGACAGGCGATCGGAGAGAGTGTCGAACACGGCGCTCGCGGTCCTCGGGGTCGGTGACGGTCTTCTGGGAATCGCCCTCCAGGGTATCCCGGCGCCGAAGCCACCGGGGCAGGGTCACCCGCGCAGCGTCTCCTCCAGTGTCCTGGCCGTCGACGCGGCGTCCCCCGCCGGCAGCGGCGCACCCGCGCCGGTCGTGACGTAGAAGGCGTCGACCGCGTTGGAACCCAGCGTCGACACGTGCATGCTGCGCACCCGTACACCGGCCTTCTCCAGCGCCGTCCCGATGCGGTGCAGCAGCCCCGGGGCGTCCTGGGCGCGGACCTCGATCACCGTGGCGTGGTGGGAGGCCGCCGGGGCGACCGTCACCCGGGGCGGCGGGGCGGCCCAGCCGCGGCGGCGGGGGTAGGCCGCGTCCCGTTCGGCGAGGCGGCCGGCGATGTCCAGGGAGCCGTCCAGGGCGCGGACGAGGTCGGCGCGGAGCCGGGCCGCCTGGGGCAGGGAGCCGTACTCGGCGGCGACCCGCCAGTTCAGGAGCAGGACCGAGCCGTCGTCGACGTCGTCGGGCAGGTTCAGGGCGCGCAGCTCCGCGGTGCGGACGGTGAGGCGGTGCACGGCGAGGACACCGGCGACCGCCGGCAGCACACCGGGCTGGTCGGGTACGGCGATGAGCAGTTCGACGCCGAGGGGTTCCGGTTCGCCGGAGGGCTCCGCGTCGGGGACCGGCTCGGTCTGCGGGTGCAGGGCGAGGACCGGGCCACCGGTCCGGAACGCCTCGACGGCGAGGCGTTCCTGCTCGGCGGTGGGCGCCGCGGGCTCGGGTTCGTCGGGGGCGTCCCCGGCGAGGACGGCGCAGACGCGTCGTACCAGGTCGGCTACGAGCGAGCCGCGCCAGGAGGACCAGGCGGCAGGGCCGGTCGCGAGCGCGTCGGCCTCCGTCAGGGCGTGCAGCAGCTCCAGTGTGCTCTGGGTGCCGACCGCCTCGGCGACCGAGCGGACGGTGGCCGGGTCGTCCAGATCGCGCCGGGTGGCCGTCTCGATCAGCAGCAGGTGGTGCCGTACGAGGGTCGAGAGCACGGCCACGTCGGCGCGGTCGAAGCCGATCCGCGCGGCCACGTCCCTGGCGATGATCTCGCCCGCCACGGAGTGGTCGCCGGGCCAGCCCTTGCCGATGTCGTGCAGCAGGGCGGAGACGAGGAGCAGGTCGGGGCGGCTGACACGGCGGGTCAGTTCGGAGGCGCGGACCGCTGTCTCGATCAGGTGCCGGTCGACCGTCCAGAGGTGGACGGCGTTGCGCTGCGGGCGGCAGCGGACCCGCTCCCAGTCGGGCAGCAGTCGGCTGATCAGGCCTTCCGCCTCCAGGGCCTCCCAGACGTCGATGGTCGGGCGGCCGGAGCCGAGGAGGGTCACCAGCTGCTCGCGGGCCTCGGCGGGCCAGGGTGTGGGCAGGGGGCGGGCGGTGGCGGCCATGCGCCGTACGGCGTGCAGGGAGAGCGGAAGGCCGGCCTGCGCGGCGGCGGCCGCGGCGCGCAGCGGGAGCACGGGGTCGCGCTCGGGGCGCGCGGCGCGCGCGAGCACCACCTCGCCGTCCATCTCGACCACGCCCTCGGCGAGAGGTGACCGTTCCGCGACCGGTTTGCCGCCGCTCAGCATGGCGCGCAGACGCGGCCGGACGGAGCGCGAGCGCAGCACGCGCCCCACTTCACGCCAGGTGACGTCACTGGCGTACGAGATGACCCGCGCCGCCTCGTACACCTGCCGCAGCAGGGTGTCGGCGTCCAGCAGGCCCAGCTCGGCCGCGACCTGGTCCTGTTCCTGCAGGGCCAGGCGGTCGGTCGCGCGGCCGGTGGCCAGATGGAGCGCGTCGCGGACGTCGAGCAGGCGTCGGCGGGCGTCCGCGAGGCCCTCACGCGGGGCGTCGGCCAGCCAGGATGCGGCGACGGCGCGCAGGGCGGTGGCGTCGCGGAGGCCGCCGCGGGCCTCCTTGAGGTCGGGTTCCAGGAGGTACTGGAGCTCGCCCTGCCGTTCGGCGCGTTCGGCGCAGAGTTCCTGGAGTTCGGGCAGGCGCTTGGGCGCCTGGTTGCGCCAGTCGGCCAGGACGGCGGTGCGCAGGCCCGCGGTGAGGCCGAGGTCACCGGTGAGGTGGCGGGCGTCCAGGAGGCCGAGGTGGACTTTCAGATCCTCTCCGGCCGTCTTCCTGGCTTCCGCCGGGGTGCGGACGGAGTGGTCCAGGGCCAGCCCCAGGTCCCATACGGGGTACCAGAGGCGGTCGGCCAGGGCGGCGACCGCACTGGGGTCGGAGCCGTCGTGCAGCAGCAGGAGGTCGAGGTCGCTGCGTGGGGACAGCTCGCCGCGGCCGTAGCCGCCCACGGCGACGAGGGAGACACCCCTGAGTCCGTCGCCCGCCGCCGTGAACAGTCCGGCGAGCCAGTCGTCGGTCAGTCCGGCGAGGGCGGCACGGCGCGGCGGCCCGGACCGCGCCCCCTCCGAGAGGAGGCGCAGCCGGGCCGCCGCGTAGCCGCTGGGTCCCGAGTCATCCGCTTCTTTCCGCACATCCGTACCCGTCACCCAGCGACTCCTGTCTCTCTGCCGTGTCAGAGCGCGTCCGGGCCGCGCTCGCCGGTGCGGACCCGCACGGCCGTCTCGACCGGCAGGGACCAGACCTTGCCGTCACCGATCTTGCCGGTCCGGGCCGCCTTGACGATGACCTCGATCAGCGGCTCGGCGTCGTCGTCCTCGGCCAGCACCTCGATGCGGATCTTGGGGACCAGGTCGACGGTGTACTCGGCGCCCCGGTAGACCTCGGTGTGGCCCCGCTGCCGACCGTAGCCGCTGGCCTCGGTGACCGTCAGCCCGTGGACGCCGAAGGCCTGCAGGGCCTCCTTGATCTCGTCCAGCCGGTGGGGCTTGACGACGGCGGTGATGAGCTTCATGCGTCCACCTTCTTGGTCTGCGTGGCGGCCAGGGCCGGGGCGGCCGCGACGGAGCCGACGACTCCGCCGCCGGCGCCGCTGAAGTCGTATGCGGTCTCGGCGTGCTCGGCCTGGTCGATGCCCGACACCTCTTCATCCTCGGTGACGCGCATCCCGATGGTCTTGTCGAGCAGGAAGGCGAGGACCGCGGAGACGATCAGGGAGTAGGCGAGGACCGCGAAGACACCGGCGCACTGCTTCCACAGCTGGTCGAACGTGTGGTCACCGTAGAAGACGCCCGTGGCGGCGGACTGGCCCTTGCCGGTGGCGAAGAAGCCGACGAGGAGGGAGCCGATGATGCCGCCGACCATGTGGACGCCGACGACGTCGAGCGAGTCGTCGAAGCCGAACCTGAACTTCAGGCCCACGGCCGCGGCGCAGGCGACACCGGCGATGGCGCCGACGGCGATCGCACCGAGCGGGGAGACCGCGCCACCGGACGGGGTGATGGCGACCAGACCGGCGACCGCCCCGGAGGCGGCGCCCAGCGTGGTGAACGCCCCGTGCCGGATCTTCTCGTAGGCGAGCCAGGCCAGCATGGCGGCGGCCGTGGCGACCTGCGTGTTGACGAACATCAGCGCACCGACGCCGTCGTCGTTGCCGAGCCAGGAGCCGGCGTTGAAGCCGAACCAGCCGAACCACAGCAGACCGGCACCGAGCATGACCAGCGGAAGGCTGTGCGGGCGCATCGGGTCCTTCTTGAAGCCGACGCGCTTGCCGATGACGAGGATGACGCCGAGGGCGGCCGCACCCGCGTTGATGTGGACCGCGGTACCGCCGGCGAAGTCGATCACGCCGAGCTTGTAGGCCCAGCCGTCGGCGCCCCAGACCCAGTGCGCCACCGGGACGTAGACGATCGTGGCCCACAGGGCGACGAAGAGCGACCAGGCGGAGAACTTGACGCGGTCCGCGAGGGCGCCGCTTATCAGGGCCGGCGTGATGATGGCGAACATCAGCTGGAAGACCATGAAGACGAAGATCGGGATGGTGTAACCGTCCCAGAGCTCCGTCAGCCCGATGTCGCTGAGGCCGAACCAGTCGGAGTTCCAGCCGATGAGGCTGTTGCTTGTGCCGAAGGCGAGGGAGAAGCCGTAGAGCACCCACAGAATGGTGACGATGCCCATGCTGATGAAGCTCATCATCAGCATGTTGAGGGTGCTTTTGACGCGGACCATGCCTCCGTAGAAGAAGGCGAGACCCGGGGTCATGAGCAGCACCAGGGCGGAACAGATGAGCATGAAGCCTGTGTTCGCGGAGGACAGCTTGGGTGCCTCCGCGGCAAGCGTGATGGCTGGTGCCATCGGCGTCTCCTCGTCGATTGGTACGGCCCCGTGCGGGCGAAGCCTGAGCGGTCCGGTCAGTGAGGGGCGGGCCGGTTATGCGCCATGAGATTGGCGCAGCGCGGTTTCGGTGGAAGCCCCTCGTTGTTTCGCCGGGGTGACGAAGGCGCCTGGCGTGTTACGCGTCCATGAACTGCCGGATGCCGGGCTCGCCGATCGTTATCGTGGCGCAACCATCGCGGAGGCGCCGCAGCCGTGCGGGGAGAGACCTCGACCGCGACCAGCCAGGTGCACGAGAACGGCGGCGGCGGTTCAGTCACAGAAAAGGGGCCGGCCGCGGCGGGCCTTCCGATGACCTGGCGTGGGGGAGCCGAGTCGGGCGGTTCGGGAGGACCGGCCGCGGCCGGGGCATGGGGGCGGGGCGGGTCAGACCGCCTCGGCGGTCTCGGGCAGGTCCACGGCGAGCTGGTCGGTGAGGTCGACCACGGCCGCCATATCGCCGAAGTCGCGTACGGCCGTGTCGACCGTCTTTCGGATACGAGTGGTCACACGCTCGGAGCGGACCTTCTTGGCGATCCCCATGGCCTGCGAGGCGTACTCGGCGCCGCGCTCGGGCTCGCGCTGGAGCAGGTGCACGGTGGCCATGCCGATGAGGTTGAGCGCGTAGGACCGCTGGTGCTCGGAGTCCTTGGCGAACAGTTCCACCGCCCGCCGCATGAGCGGCTCGGCCAGGGAGGCGTAGGTGGGGCTGCGGCCGGCGACGTAGGCGAGGTCGCGGAAGGAGTGGGAGTTCTCGCCGTACAGCTCCGCCTCGGAGAAGAAGCGGATCCAGTCGGGGTCCGGCTCGTCCCACTCGTCGGCCTCGGCGAAGGTGTCCTCGGCCATGCGGACCGCGCGCTTGGTCCTGCCTGGCTGGCCCATGTTGGCGTAGGCGCGGGCCTCCATCGCATACAGCATGGACTGGGTGCGCGGACTCGCGCAG
Organism: Streptomyces sp. NPDC006314; assembly: GCF_040613075.1. Taxonomy (NCBI): domain Bacteria; kingdom Bacillati; phylum Actinomycetota; class Actinomycetes; order Kitasatosporales; family Streptomycetaceae; genus Streptomyces; species Streptomyces sp. NPDC006314. The sequence continues at coordinate 134,715 of NZ_JBEXRL010000014.1, forward strand.
TCGCGGCTGCCGTACTGGGCGAGGTGGATCAGCTCCAGGGCGTCGTCCGGCCGGCCGAGGTGGATCATCTGGCGGCTCATGCTGGAGAGGATGTAGGAGCCGAGCGGTTTGTCGCCGGCCTCCTTGGCCGCGTGCAGGGCGAGGACGAAGTACTTCTGGGCGGTGGGCTGGAGACCGACGTCGTACGACATCCAGCCGGCCAGTTCCGCGAGTTCGGCGGCGACCTTGAACAGGGTGCGGGTGGTGGCCTCGGGCTGGGGTTCCTGGAGGAGGTCGGTGACCTCGTGCAGCTGGCCCACGACCGCCTTGCGGCGCAGACCGCCGCCGCACTGGGCGTCCCACTGGCGGAACATCCGCGTGGTGGACTCCAGCAGGTCCAGCTCGGGCCCGGACAGCCGGCCCGGCCTGCGGGAGTCGAGAAGGGTCTCCGGAGGGGGCGGGCCCGGGGAGCCGGGGGTGGGGACGAGCCAGCGCTGCATGGGCTCGATGAGGGAGGGGCCCGCGGACAGCGCGAGCGAGGTGCCGAGGAAGCCGCGGCGGGCGAGCATCAGGTCGCTGCGCGAGAACTCGCTGAGCAGGGCCACCGTCTGCGGGCCCGTCCAGGGCAGGTCGACGCCGGACGCGGAGGGCGACTGACGGGCGGCGCGCAGGCCGAGGTCCTCGATGGAGACCACACAGCCGAAGCGCTCGGAGAACAGCTCCGAGAGGATGCGCGGGATCGGCTCGCGAGGGTTCTCCCCGTCCAGCCAGCGCCGTACGCGCGAGGTGTCGGTGGAGATGTGGCTGGCACCCAACTGGCGTGCCCTGCGGTTCACCTGGCGGGCCAGCTCGCCTTTGGACCAGCCGCTGCGCACGAACCACGAGCCGAGCAGCTCGTTGGGGGGCCTGTCAGCGCTCGTCCCGCCACCGCCGTTGCCGCCCACTGGAACGCCCCCACTCCCTGAGACCACTTGTCGCCGAGTGCGCCAAGCCCTATCAGGATGCCGGTGAATACGGCCTCCCGTCCGCCGGTTCTCACCCTTCGAACGAGCTGACGACTTGCCTCCGGCATACCCACGGGGGCATGTGCCCCCAGGACTCGCACACTCACAGTAATCCTGCGATCACCGCCTCAGCCACGGAAATCCCAGAAACGCCACCATTCGCCACCCCTTCGAATGAACCCACGGCCTCCTCCGCGCGATTGACTTGACACAGGACGTCCGGAAGCGGGCGGAGTGATGCACACAGGGGCGCATGCCCTCCGGCGCGCCACCCGATGCGCTTCGATGCGCCGCCTTGGCCTTGCGGCAGCGCGGGCAGGCGGAAACCGTGGCGTTACGTTCCGCGACCGTCTCGTTCCGTGTCGTAACCACCGGCGCACTGGACCCGTTGGAGGGGGCATGGGCTTCACGATCGGCGGCATTCGCGAAATCCGTACCGGCTCACGTCGGCGCGGGCGTTCGTCGGAGTGCACCGCCGTCGCCGAGTTCACCGGACTGTGGGGCTGGGACGTGGTGCCGGGGGCACGAGCCGCCGCGGGCGCCTGCTCGTGCGGGCACGCCGACTGCCCGGCGCCGGGTGCCCATCCGCTGGACTTCGCGCCCCGGGTGCCGGCCGGGGCCACGCTGGACGAGGCGGCCAAGGCCTGGTCCGAGTTCCCGGGCGCCGCGGTGATGCTGGTGGTCGGCCGGGCGTTCGACGTCATCGAGGTCTCCGAAGCCGCCGGGCGCCGCGCCCTGGTCCGCCTGGAGCGCATGGGCCTCCCCCTCGGCCCGGTGACCGCGACCCCGGACGGCCGCGCCCACTTCTTCGTCGGACCCGGCGCCGCCGCCGAACTGCCCCGGCTGCTCTACCGCACGGGCTGGGACGACCCTTCCGCTCTGGATCTGCACGGCCTCGGCCCGGGTACGTACATCACCGCGCCGCCCTCCGACCGGGGCGGCCTCGGCCCGGTGCGCTGGCTGCGCCCGCCGGCGCTGGACTCGGCGACCAGCCCTCCCGCGGCGCGGCTGCTGCTGGGCACACTGGCATACGTGGCGCATCGGTCGCGGGCGCGGGCGTAGCGGCACCGCGGAAAGGCGAAGCGCCCGCCCCGACTGCACCTTGGGACGAGCGCTCCTCTGAGCACCTGGGAACGTTCCTGGCTGGTCACCTCCGGAAATCCGGAGATGGTGTCAGTCACCGATGAGCGCGTCCACGAACGCCTCCGGCTCGAACGGCGCGAGATCGTCCGCGCCCTCGCCGAGCCCGATCAGCTTGACCGGCACACCCAGCTCACGCTGGACCGCGACGACGATGCCGCCCTTGGCCGTACCGTCCAGCTTGGTCAGCACGATGCCGGTGATGTCCACGACCTCGGCGAACACGCGGGCCTGCACCAGGCCGTTCTGGCCGGTCGTGGCGTCCAGGACGAGCAGCACCTCGTCCAGCGGCGCGTGCTTCTCCACGACGCGCTTGACCTTGCCCAGCTCGTCCATGAGGCCGGTCTTGGTGTGCAGACGGCCGGCGGTGTCGATGAGGACGACGTCGACCCCCATCTCCTTGCCTTCCTTGACCGCGTCGAAGGCGACGGAGGCGGGGTCGCCGGCCTCGGGCCCGCGCACGGTGTAGGCGCCGACGCGCTCGCCCCAGGTCTGGAGCTGGTCGGCCGCGGCGGCACGGAAGGTGTCGGCGGCGCCGAGCACGACGGTGCGGCCGTCGGCGATCAGCACCCGGGCGAGCTTGCCGGTGGTGGTGGTCTTGCCGGTGCCGTTGACGCCGACGACCATCACGATGCCGGGCTTGCGGTCCTCGGGCTCGGTCTTCACCGTGCGGTCGACGTCGGTGCCGACCAGCTTGAGCAGCTCTTCGCGCAGCAGGCCGCGCAGCTCCTCCGGGGTGCGGGTGCCGAGCACCTTCACGCGCTCCCGCAACCGCTCGACCAGTTCCTGGGTGGGCTGCACACCGACGTCGGCGGTGAGCAGCGTGTCCTCGATCTCCTCCCAGGTGTCCTCGTCGAGGTGCTCGCGGGAGAGCAGCGTGAGCAGGCCCTGGCCGAGGGCGTTCTGCGAACGGGAGAGGCGGGCGCGCAGCCGGACCAGCCGGCCGGCGGTGGGCTCCGGGATCTCGAGCCCGGGAACCTCGACGGCGGGGCCGGCGGGAGGCTCCTCCACGACGACCGGTGCGGGGCCGCCTGGAAGATCCACCTCCTCGATCGTCCGGCGCGGTTCGTCGCGCGGTGTCTCGGCCTCGTCGCCGACGTGCGGCTCGGCCGGGGGCGCGGTGATGTCGGGCGCTGCGGGGGGCGGTGGGGGAAGCGGCTTCTTGCGCCGGCTGCCGACGATGAGCCCGCCGAGCGCGCCGAGCACGACCAAGGCGATGACTACAGCAAGGATGACGATTTCCATAACCCGTCCAGTATCAGCCATGGGTTACGCCGGGACCCTGTTTGTGGCTTCCGCCAAGAGACAAACGCCCTGTAAAGCCAGGAGCCGGAGCAAAGTACTGTGGTGGGGAGTTGGTTGACGCGCGTAGAGTCCCCACGTCCCCCTGTCCCCCCATGTCTGGCACCTCTTCCATGAGCAAAACCGTCGAGACCGAAGGCGCTCTCGAGACCCGAGGCATCGAGCAGGTCCCCGACCACGAGCGCACCGCGAAGACCCGTGAGCTGTTCCCCACCTGGGTCGGCGCCAACATCAGCGTGCTGCTGCTGACGATGGGTGCGAGCCTCGTCGTGGCGTACCACCTGAACATCTGGCAGGCGCTCGTCGTCGCGCTGGCCGCGCCGATCGTGTCGTACGGCCTGGTCGGGCTGATCGGCATCGCCGGCAAGCGGGGCGGAGCGCCCGGCATGGCGCTGTCGCGCGCGGTCTTCGGGCAGCGCGGGAACCTGCTGCCCGGGTCGCTGATCTGGGTCGCCCGCTGGGGCTGGGAGACGATCAACGCGGTGACCGGCGCCTACGCGATGCTCACCATCCTGGACATCCTGTTCGGCCTCAGGGCGAACAGCGTGCTCGACATGGTGATGCTGCTGCTGTTCGTCGTCGCGACGTTCGCCATCTCCGGGCTCGGCATCAACGCCGTGCAGAAGTGCAACAAGTACGCGACCTATCTCTTCGGCGCCTTCTCGGTGCTCGTCCTGGCCTACCTGGTGGCGAACACCGACTGGTCGAAGGTGATGGACCACAGCGCCGGCTCCACGGCCGCGGTGATCACCGGCGTCGGCATGATCGCGGCCGGCGGTGTCAGCTGGATCCCGTCCGCCCCGGACTTCACCCGCTACCTGCCGCGCACGGCCTCGTCGAAGGCGATCGTGGGCACGGCGGTGGGCGGCGCCGGTGTCGTCGTCCTGCCGATGGTCCTGATGGGCGCGGTGATGGCGGTGTCCACGCCGGACCTGGCCTCGGCGACCGACCCGGTGTCCTTCCTCGGTGAGATCCTGCCGACGTGGATCGCGGTGCCGTATCTGTTCATCGCGCTGATCGGCATGCTGCTGATCAACTCGATGTCGATGTACTCGGCGGGATTCACCGCGCAGACCCTCGGATTCAAGGTGCCCCGCCACTGGGCGGTGTCGGTCAACGCCGTGATCTCGCTGATCTTCGGCGGGGTGCTGATGCTGGTGGCGACGAGCTTCATGGGGTCGTTCATCGCCTTCCTGTCCCTGCTGGCGGTCGCCTTCTCCGCCTGGGTCGGCGTCTTCGGGGCCGACATGCTGCGCCGCACGGAGTACGACGGCCGGGCCATGGCCGACACCGGACGCACCAGCGCCTACTGGTACCGGGGCGGTTTCTCCCCCGCGGCCGTGGCCTCCTGGGCGGTCGGTCTGCTCTCGGGTCTGATGTTCACCACCTCGGACTGGTTCACCGGCCCGCTCGCGAAGAACAACGTCATCGGCGAGTACGGCCTCGGCTGGGTCGCGACGATCGTGATCTCGGGCCTGCTGTACCTGGCGCTGCCGAAGCCGGCGGTGACGGCACCGACACAGACGGCCGAGACCGCCGAGGAGCCCGCGACCGTCAGCGCCTGACGGGCTTCAGCCGGACAGGCCGCTCTTGTGCGGGGCCGCGCTCGCCCGGAAGCGGAGGCGGGCACAGCGGTCCCGTGCCCCCTGGTCCGCGTCGTCCGGGCAGCAGCAGTGCCGGGCCAGCCATCGCAGGTCGTCCGGGCCGAGCCACAGGGCGGCACGGCCGCGGGCGGTCTCGGCCCGCGGGTCCGTGGGTTCCGGGGGTGCGGGGTCGGTCATGACGTGATCGTATGACCACCCGCCATCGCACGGCCGGCCGCACGACCGTCCGCAGCCGCACCCGCACCCCCACCCACGGCCGCGGCCTGAGCGTACGGTCGCCGGCCACCGGAATCCACGGCCCGATCGCAGGGTCGACCGGTACCGCTTCCCTGGCCATCTGACGCACCGTCAGCTAACGTCCCCCTCCACCGCATCACATCGCGCCGGAGGGGGACGTCCCATGCCCGTCACGGTCGTACGTCTCAATCTCGTCGAGCCCGGCGCCACCCCCGCCTCCCTGGCCGCCCGGTACCGGGCGGCCCTGGAGATGGCGGCGTACGCGGACGAGCACGGGATCACCACCGTGCAGACCGAGGAGCACCACGGGGCGGACGACAACTGGCTGCCGTCCCCGTTCGCCTTCGCGGGCGCGGTGTTCGGGGCGACCCGGCGGATCGCGGTGACGGTGTCGGCGGTGATCGGCCCGCTGTACGACCCGCTGCGGCTGGCCGAGGACATCGCCGTCCTGGACCTGCTCAGCGGGGGGCGGCTGGTGACCGTGGCCGGGATCGGTTACCGGCCCGAGGAGTACGCCCTGTTCGACGTCGACTGGAAGCGGCGCGGCCGGCTCCAGGACGAGCTGCTGGAGACGCTGCTGAACGCCTGGTCCGGCGCGGAGTTCGAGTACCGGGGCCGCAGGGTACGGCTCACCCCGCGGCCGTTCACCGATCCGCACCCGCTGCTGCTGGTCGGCGGTTCGTCCAAGGCCGCCGCCCGCCGGGCCGCCCGGCTCGGCCTGCCGTTCTTCCCAAGCGCGCATCTGCCGGAGCTGGAGGCGTACTACAAGGAGAAGCTCACCGAGTACGGCACCGAGGGCTGGACGATGATGCCGGCCGCGGAGACCCCTCTCCTCCACCTCGCAGAGGACCCCGACCGGGCGTGGGCCGAGTACGGTGAGTACTTCCTGCACGAGGCGCGGACGTACGCCTCCTGGCAGTCCGGCGGGATCCGCTCCGCCGTGAAGTCGGCGGCCACGACGGTGGGAGAGCTCCGCGCGGAGGGCGTGTACCGCATCCTCACCCCGCAGGAGTGCGTGGCGCAGGGCCTGGACAGCCTGGTGCTGCATCCGCTGGCGGGCGGGATGCCGGTGGACGAGGGGTGGCGGAGCCTCGGACTCTTCGTGGAACAGGTGCTCCCCGCGCTCGGCGACTGACCCGGTACGGGGAGCGGGTACGACACCGCCGCCCCCGGTCCGGGCAGTGGCCGGACCGGGGGCGGCGGACGGTGCGAGGAGAGGGGCAGCGGGGACTTGGCCCTTCTCCTCGGGTTCAGGGGGCGCCTCGCTACGAGGCTCAGCCCATCTCCTCCAGCGCCTTGCCCTTCGTCTCCTTGACGAACTTGAGCACGAACGGGACGGAGAGCGCGGCGAAGACCGTGTAGATCACGTAGGTGCCGGAGAGGTTCCAGTCGGCCAGTGACGGGAAGCTCGCGGTGATGGCCCAGTTGGCGATCCACTGCGCGGAGGCGGCGACGCCCAGCGCGGCGGCGCGGATCTTGTTCGGGAACATCTCACCGAGGAAGACCCAGACGACCACACCCCAGGAGAGGGCGAAGAAGAGGACGAACAGGTGGGCGGCGATCAGGGCGACCCAGCCCTGGGTGCTCGGCAGCTTGCCGTCGACCAGGTGATAGCTGAACGCCCAGGCCTCCAGCGCGAGACCGACGACCATGCCGACGGAGCCGATGAGGGCGAGCGGCTTGCGGCCGACGCGGTCCACGAAGATCATCGCGATCACGGTGCCGAGGATGTTGATGATCGACGTCGTGAAGGAGTAGAAGAACGAGTCCGCCGGGTCGACGCCGACCGACTGCCACAGCGTCGAGGAGTAGTAGAACGCCACGTTGATGCCGACGAACTGCTGGAAGACGGACAGGCCGATACCGATCCAGACGATCGGCTTGAAGAAGAAGCCGCCGCCGAGCAGGTCCTTGAAGGTGGACTTGTGCTCGCTCTTCATCGCGTGCTCGATCTCGGCGACGCGGGCGTTCAGGTCGACGTCCTTGCCCTCGACCTCGGCGAGGATCTCGCGGGCACGCTCGTGCCTGCCGACGGAGATCAGGAAGCGCGGGGACTCGGGGATCGCGAAGGAGAGCAGGCCGTAGAGGACGGCCGGGACGACCATCACGCCGAGCATGACCTGCCAGGCCTCCAGGCCCATCAGCTTGCCGCGCTGGTCGCCGCCGGCGGCGTTCAGCAGACCCCAGTTGACCAGCTGGGAGACGGCGATGCCGACGACGATCGCGGCCTGCTGGAAGGAGCCGAGACGGCCGCGGTAGGCGGGCGGGGCGACCTCGGCGATGTAGGCGGGGCCGATGACGGAGGCCATGCCGATGGCGAAGCCGCCGACGATGCGCCAGAAGGCGAGGTCCCACAGCGCGAAGGGCAGCGCGGAGCCGACGGCGCTGATGGTGAAGAGGACGGCGGCGATCTGCATGCAGCGGATGCGGCCGATCCGGTCGGCTATGCGGCCGGCCGTGGCGGCGCCGATGGCACAGCCGATCAGGGCGATCGCGATGACCTGAGCGAGGGCCGCGGAGCCGATGTCGTAGCGACCGCGGATGGCCTCGACGGCGCCGTTGATGACGGAGCTGTCGTAACCGAAGAGGAAACCGCCCATCGCGGCGGCCGCCGCGATGAAGATGACGTGCCCGAGATGTTCGGGATGAGCCGTCCTGGCTCCTGACTGAGGTGCCTGCGCTGTGCTGGTCACGTGAAACTCCTCGGGCCACGGCAACGCTGCCGGTGGGGGTAAGCCCTTACAGGTATCCGAGGGGGCCTAGGCACTCCACTTACACCTGAAGGTAAAAACAACATTGCAGAGACTATGCCTTCAAGTTTCGAAGTCAATACCTCGGTGGCTGTGAAGTTTCTCCTGTCTACGTTCAAGTAGTGAACGTAGAGTCAGTTGATCTTGAGGAAGTGCTAGCGAAGCCGCTGGGAGATGACCTTCGACACGCCGTCGCCCTGCATGGACACGCCGTAGAGCGCGTCGGCGACCTCCATCGTGCGCTTCTGGTGCGTGATCACGATCAGCTGTGAGGTCTCCTGCAGCTCCTGCATGATCCGGATCAGCCGCTGGAGGTTGGTGTCGTCGAGAGCGGCCTCGACCTCGTCCATGACGTAGAACGGGCTCGGCCGGGCCTTGAAGATCGACACCAGCAGCGCGACAGCGGTCAGCGAGCGCTCACCACCGGAGAGCAGGGAGAGCCGTTTGACCTTCTTGCCCGGCGGCCGTGCCTCGACGTCCACGCCCGTGGTGAGCATGTGGTCGGGGTCGGTCAGCACGAGGCGTCCCTCACCGCCCGGGAAGAGGCGGCTGAAGACGCCCTCGAACTCGCGGGCCGTGTCCCGGTAGGCCTCCGTGAAGACCTGCTCGACGCGCTCGTCGACCTCCTTCACCACCTGAAGCAGGTCGGCTCGGGTCTTCTTCAGGTCCTCCAGCTGCTCGCTGAGGAACTTGTGCCGCTCCTCCAGCGCCGCGAACTCCTCCAGCGCCAGCGGGTTGACCTTGCCCAGCTGCTGGTACGCCCGCTCGGCCGCCTTGAGCCGCTTCTCCTGCTCGCCGCGCACGAAGGGTCTCGGCTGGTTGCGCGGGTGCCCGGGATCCTCCGGCAGCACCTCGCCGGCGGCGGGGGGCGAGGGCGGCACGAGCTGGTGCGGCCCGTACTCCGCCATGAGCCCCGCCGGTTCGACACCCAGCTCCTCCAGCGCCTTGGTCTCCAGCTGCTCGATCCGCAACCGCTTCTCGGCGCCGAGTACCTCCCCTCGGTGGACCGAATCCGTCAACTTGTCCAGTTCGGCCTTCAGTTCACGTCCCGCCGTGCGAGCGGCGGTCAGCTCCTGTTCCCGGCGCGCCTTGGCGGCCTCGGAGGCGGCGCGCTCCCGCTCGGCCCGGGCGAGGGACACCTCGACATGGGCGAGCAGCTGGCGGGTGCCGGAGGCGACGGCCTCCGCGACGGACGCCTCGTGCCGCAGCCGGGCCCGGCGCTGCTCGGCACGCACGCGTGCCTCGCGTTCGGCGCGGGCGGCCCGGTCGAGCGAGTCGGCCCGCCCGGCCAGCCCCTTGACCCGCTCCTCGTGGGTACGGACCTGGAGCCGGGCCTCCATCTCGGTCTGCCGGGCGTTGGCACCGTCGGCGGCGAGCCGGTCCCGTACCGAGGTGTCCGGCTCCTCCTCGACCGGTGTCTCCTCGGCCACAGCCAACCGCTCGGCCAGCTCCTCGGCCTCCTGTACGGCCGTCTCCAGCGCCTCCTGCGCACGTGCGGCAGCCGCCGCTGACCGCTCGGCCTCCCCGGCGGCACCCCGCGCCTGCCCGGCGAGCCGCCCGAGCTGCTGGGCCACGGCCGACTTCTCCCGGTCGGCGGCCCGGCGCCGCTCCCCCAGCTCCTCGACGAGCGCGGCCGCCCGCGTGCGCCGCTCGGCCGCCGCTGCCTGCTCCTCGGCCAGCTGCGCGCAGCGCACCTTCAGTCCGGCCAGCTCGGCGGCGGCCTCGTCCACGGAGGCCTGCACCTCCAGCAGGCTGGGCGCCCCGGCGGATCCGCCGTGCGCGAAGTGCGCCCCGAGCAGATCCCCCTCAGCGGTCACCGCGGTCAGCTCCGGGTGGCCGTAGACCAGATCCTCGGCGTCCTCCAGCGTCCCGACGACGACGATCCCGCGCAGCAGCCGCCGCACGGCGGGCATCAGCTCGGCGGGACCGCGGACGAGGTCGGCGGCGAAGAGGCCCGCGGGGTGGGGTTCGTGCGGTACGCCGGCCGTACCGCTCACCGGCGCATCGGCGGTGCCGCCCGGCATGCCGGGCGCCGGAACGTCCACGGAACCACCGCGCCCGGCCGCCGGCCGGTCTGCGAAACCGGAGGCGTCACCGCCCGCCGGCACACCGCCGGCCGGCAGCCGCTCCTCCGGTGCCCCCGCGAGTTCCTCCGGGGCTCCCGCGAGCAACAGGGCCGCCCGGCCTCCGTCCTGCTTGCGCAGCAGTCTGATCGCCTCGGCCGCCGACGACGGTGTCGTCACGGCGACCGCGTCGGCCGCCGCGCCGAACGCCGCGGCCAGTGCCACCTCGTAGCCGGGGGTGACCGTCAGAAGTTCCGCGGCCGGGCCGAGGACGCCGGTGAGGCGGTCCCGGGCGCCGAGCAGTATGCCGGTGCCGTCCTTACGGCGCAGGCCGAGCGCCAGCGCCTCGTGGCGGGCCTGGGTCGCGGCGCGCCCCCGTTCGGCCGCGGTGGCCGCCTCGCGGGCCGCGCTCAGGGCGGCCTCCGCCTCGGCGAGCTGCCGCTTGCCCGCCTCATGCCGCTCGGCCAGGTCCGCGTCGTCGGCGTCCAGGCCGTCGACCTCGGCCTTCAGGGCCTCGTACTCCTCCTGGGCGCGGACCGCCCGCTCCTGGGCCTCGTCGCGGGCGGTGGCCAGCCGGTCGATCTCGGCCTGGGCGGAGGCCGCGCGCGAGCGGGCCGCGTTGACCTGCCCGGAGAGACGGGCCAGACCCTCGCGGCGGTCTGCGATGGCGCGGGCCACGTCCTTCAGCCGGCGCTCCTCGACGGCCAGCTCACGCTCCAGCTCGGCGCGGTGGGCGACCGTGTCGTCCAGGGCCCGCTGGGCCGCCTCCAGGGCCGCTTCCAGCTCGGCCTCCTGCTCGCGGACACGGGCCGCCTCGCGCTCCAGGTCCTCGGGGTCACGGCCGCGCCGCTCCTCGTCGGGCGCGGAGACGGCGCTCTTCACCCGGGCGTCGGCCAGCGAGACGGTGCCGCGGACGCGCTCGGCCAGCTGGGACAGTTCGTACCAGGTCTGCTGGGCGCGCTGCAGCCGGGGCGTGAGCTGCCGGACCTCGTCCTCCAGATGGGCCTCGCGCTGGAGTGCCTTCTTCAGCTCCTGTTCGGCGGTCTCCTTGCGCTCCTTCAGGGCCGCCTCGTCGGCGATCTCGGCCTTGAGGGCGTCGCGCAGCCGCACGAGGTCGTCGGCGAGCAGCCTGAGGCGGGCGTCGCGGAGGTCCGCCTGGATGACGGCGGCCCTCCTGGCCACCGCCGCCTGGCGGCCCAGCGGCTTGAGCTGGCGGCGCAGTTCGTCGGTGAGGTCCTGTACGCGCGCGAGGTTCGCCTGCATCGCGTCCAGCTTCCGCAGCGCCTTCTCCTTGCGCTTGCGGTGCTTCAGCACGCCCGCGGCCTCTTCGATGAAGGCGCGGCGGCCCATGGGGTCGGCGTGCAGGACGGAGTCGAGCTGGCCCTGGCCGACGATGACGTGCATCTCGCGGCCGATGCCGGAGTCGGAGAGGAGTTCCTGGATGTCGAGGAGGCGGCAGGTGTCGCCGTTGATCTGGTACTCGCTGCCGCCGTTGCGGAACATGATCCGCGTGAGGGTGACCTCGGCGTACTCGATGGGCAGCGCCCCGTCGGAGTTGTCGATGGTCAGCGACACCTCGGCCCGGCCGAGCGGCGGACGCCCGGTGGTGCCGGCGAAGATGACGTCCTCCATCTTGCCGCCGCGCAAGGACTTGGCGCCCTGCTCGCCCATGACCCAGCTGAGTGCGTCCACGACGTTGGACTTGCCCGAGCCGTTCGGGCCGACGACGCACGTGATCCCCGGTTCGAACCGGAGCGTGGTCGCGGAGGCGAACGACTTGAACCCCCGGAGGGTCAGGGCCTTGAGGTGCACGCCGCTGGACTCTACCCGCCGCCGCTATCTCACTCCACGAACACTCGCAACCCCACGGTTTCACCATTGAACGCGCAGGGCACACCAGACGTTGAAGAGAGTGAAAGGATGCGCGGGGGAAAGAAAAAAAGGGACGCCGAAGCGTCCCTTGCAGACGACCTGGGTTTCAGTCGTCCAATCAACTGAGCGGTTGATACGGGCAGCCCAACCACTGCGACTGCTGTCGCCGAGCGATGCAGTGATCAGGTGAGCGCAGGCTCCGCCTGGTGTGCGTCGATGCTCTCCATGATCCTGTCCTGAGAGGCGGCAGCCGTCAGAGCGTCGTTCTCCGCCTGGATCCGTACGAGCTCGGACTCCAGGTCCTGCACGCGCTGCTGCAGCCGTCGCATCTCGGCGAGGAGTCGAGGGTCGGAGCCGCCGACGTAACCGAGAAGCGCCTTTGCCATGATGGATGGTCCTCCACACTGAGTGACCGACCGATGCGGTGTGGGTCGTGAGGGATTCGCACCCGCGGTGCTTGGCACATCCGGGTGTTGCTCTGGTGTTGCTCCATGCCAAACAGCTAAGGTGCGCGGGGCTTTCAGCGTCTCACCAAAAAGTTTGACGGTCAACACGATCACGCCCTGTATTGGTGGGCAAACCGGGGCGCGCGGCCGGAAAAACGGCGGCGCTGCGACTCGTCCGGGACCCTCAGGGCGTGGCGATCAGCAGTACCAGCGGAGCCTGCCACGCCACGTCGTTCTTGGCAACCACCAGGTCGTTCCCGCTTTCCGCATGTGCCCCCGGCAGCTCCCGCGCACCGGCCCGGCGGGTCCGCACGCGACCGGCTCAGCGGATGGCGAAGCCGTCGTAGCCGCCACGGGGTGTGTCCCAGATCTCGGTGACGCCGTCCACGCGCCCGGGTGTGTCGTCGCCCTGGAGCCAGTCGAGCAGCCCCTCGCAGCCCTTACGCGGCCCCTCCGCGACCACCTGGACCCGGCCGTCGGCCAAATTGAGAGCAAAACCACTCAGACCGCCGATCTCCAGCGCCTTGGCGCGCGTGAACCAGCGGAAACCCACGCCCTGTACGCGTCCACGGACCCAGGCGACCAGTCGTACATCCTCGCTCATGGGTGCAACCTAACCGGCCGGTGCCGCTCGGACACGTCGCCCCTCAGCGGCATGGGGTACCGTCCCCACCCAATGCATCTCATATGAAACTCACTCGATCGAGTGAGCTGGTTGACCAATGGGGAGCCGCTCACCGCGCTGGCTGCGGTCGACCGTGAGCACGAGGAAGAGGGCAAGGACATGGGACGCCACCGACGCACCGCCGCCGGCCGCGCCGCCACGGGCCGCGCCACGGAGGTCACGCACCCGCACACCTCCGCCCCGTGGAGCGACGACCCCACGAAGTCGTCCGCGGGCGGGCAGGCACCCAGGGGCATCGCGCCGTACCTGAACCCGGAGGCGTACACCGAGGCCAACGCCAAGTCCACCGCCTACCTGTTCGCGGCGGACGACGACGGAGCGGCACCGGCCGCTTCCGCGGGTGGCGGGTTCACCCCGGCCGGCGGCCCGTCGTCCGGCCACCGGCGCCGGAAGAAGGCAGGACGGCCGGTGCGCGCGGGTCTGCTCGGAGTATCGGCGGCCGTCGCCCTCGGCACGGCCGCGGTGTCCACGGGCGTGGTGCCGGGCCTGGAGAACTATCAGCTCGGCGGCGGTACGCACCCCACCGGCGGCGACCGGGTGCAGGCCGCGGACACCTCCCGCAACACGGCCAGCGAGCAGGGCGGCACCTCGGGCAGCGCCGACCGCCACGACGGCTCCACCGCCGCCGGCCGGAACACCGGGCGCCCGCAGTCCCCGAGCCCGTCCGCCTCCTCCCCCTCCTCCTCGGCCTCGAAGTCGGCCTCGCCCACGCCGGCCCCGTCGAAGACGGCCACCAAGAAGCCGACGCCCAGGGCGACACCGTCCACGCCGAAGAGGACCCCGTCGCGCAAGGCGACCAAGGCGCCGGCGGCGACCTCCGCACCGGGGACGGTGCCGACCGAGGCCGCTGTCGAGGCGGAGGTGCTCAAGCTCGTCAACGAGGAGCGGGCGAAGGTCGGCTGCAGCGCGCTCGCGGCGAACTCCTCGCTGAGCGAGCTCGCCGGGGCGTTCAGCGACGACATGGCCGCGCGAGGCTTCTTCGACCACACCGACCCCGACGGCGCCACGCCGTGGGACCGGGCCGCGAAGGCCGGCATCACCGACCTCGGCGGCGAGAACATAGCCCGCGGCCAGGCCACCTCGGCGGCCGTGATGGAGGCCTGGATGAACAGCCCGGGTCACCGCGCCAACATACTGAACTGCGACTTCAAGACCCTCGGCGTCGGCCTGCACCTGGGCCCCGGCGGCCCTTGGTGGACGCAGGACTTCGGCTACTGAGCTCACGGAGCGCTCGACAGCAGCGGCCAGGCGCGCTTGGTGCCGACCGCGGCGGCGTCGCGCCCTGGCTGCGCGCTGTCCCGTCCCGGCTGCGCTCCGCCACGCCGACCTCAGCGCTGGCTGTTGCGGAATCCGATGACCACGGCGCCCCACCAGCAGAGCTGGGACACCAGAGCTGTCGCGGCTCCCCGGGCGAGGTGGCGCGGGGCGAGTGCGGCAGTGCCCTGCTGCGTCATGCGCCTGTTCAGGAGCCCGGCCTGGAGGCCGTTGAGCGTGAGGACGAGCACCAGCCCCAGCTTGACGCGGGTGAGGGCGGAGCCAAGGTCCGGGTGGAGCATGACGCCGCTGGCCACGAGACCTGCAAGGCCTGTCCAGATGAGAACGTGGAGGCGGCCCGCGCCGTTCAGCGCGTCGCGCAGGGTGCACCGGCCCGTCAGACACAGCAGAGCGTAGTAGTCGGCCACCAGGACAGCTCCGAAGCCGAGTACGAGCGAGGCCAGATGGGCAAAAAGCGCCACGGTGTGGAGGGCGGCATCCACGCGCAGGTGCAGGGATATCCAGGCGCAGGCCGAGAGGCCCAGGCAGGCGGCGAGTGCGGCGGCTGCGACCGTCCACCACGTGTCGTACAGCCCCAGCCGCTGGGTGGGCGCCGGCTGAGGGGGCACGGACGACTCCGAGGGCAGCACGGACACGGACGACTCCTAAGGCATTCGTCAACAGCACTTAGGTGAGGCTCACCTAACGGTGTTTTCAAGTCAAGCTGGTGATGTGCACGGGCTCCAGCCGCGACACAAGCGTGATCACGGCGTGTCACTCCAGCGACCTGGGCCTGGAGGTTCGCGGCCCGGCAGGGCTCAGCAACGGATCAGAGGCGACTGCCAGAAGAAACACTAACCCTGGGTTAGTGCAACCTGGCGGGTAGCGCTGCGCCCGCGTACCCTTGCCGGTATGACCGCCACCGCCCAGGACCACGACGACCTCGCCTACAACGTCTTCGCCAAGGCCTGCCCCTCGCGCGGCACACTGGAGCACGTCACGGGCCGCTGGGGCGGACTGACGCTCGGCGCGCTGTACGAGGGTTCGCTGCGCTTCAACGAGCTGCGCCGCCGCGTCGACGGGGTGAGCGAGAAGATGCTGTCCCAGACCCTGCACGCACTGGAGCGCGACGGACTGGTGCACCGCGAGGCGCAGCCGACGAATCCACCCCGCGTGGACTATGAACTGACCCCGCTCGGCCGACAGGTCACCGAACGCCTGCTGGCCCTCATCCACTGCGTCGAGGGTGCGATGGACGACGTCCTCGCGGCCCGCGAGGCGTACGACGGCCGCCAGCCGGCGTAGGCGCGGGGCGTCACTCGCGAGGAGCACGCGGAGGATCTGCTCGGTGCTCGTTGTCCGCGGTGGCCGCCCCCTCGTCGGAGAGAACCCCGGATGCCCGGCAGGGCCGTGCGGAGACTGCCCTCAGCCCCGGCCGGCCGGTCCCGCCGTACGGGTCCGTGGCGGGCGCTGGCACTTCGGGCAGAAGTAACTGGACCGGTTCATCCAGGGCCGGCGGCGCATGAGGGTGCCGCACCGCTTGCAGGGCAGGCCCTCTCGGCCGTAGGCGTCCAGGGAGCGGTCGAAGTAGCCCGACTCGCCGTTGACGTTGACGTACAGGCTGTCGAAGCTGGTGCCCCCGACGGCGAGGGCCGCGTGCATCACGTCCCGTACATGGCCGAGGAGTTCCGCCGTGACCGGTCGGGTGAGGCTCGCCGTCGGGCGCTCGTAGTGGATGCGGGCGCGCCAAAGCGCCTCGTCCGCATAGATGTTGCCGACCCCGCTGATCAACGACTGGTCGAGCAGGGCCCGTTTGACGGTGGTCCGCTTGCGGCGCAGGGCCACGTGGAACGCCTCGTCGTCGAACAGCTCGTCGAGAGGGTCGCGGGCGATGTGCGCGATGACGTCGGGCAGGCCCTCGGGGGTGTTGTCGTGCAGCGACAGACCGCCGAAGGTGCGCTGGTCCACGAAGCGCAGCTCGGTGCCGAGGGAGTCGGCGAACCGGACCCGGATCCGCAGATGCCTCTCGTCCGGCACCTCGTGCGGCTGGACCAGCAGCTGGCCGCTCATCCCGAGGTGGGCGAGGACGGACTGGTTGGTCTCCTCCAGCGGCAGCCACAGGTACTTGCCGCGCCGGCTGGGCGTGCCGATGTGGTGGCCCTTGAGCCGGTGGGCGAAGTCGTCGGCGCCCGCGATGTGCCGGCGTACGGCGCGCGGGTGCAGCACCTCGACCTCGGCGACGGTGCGGTGGGCGACCCACCGCTCCAGGCCGCGCCGGACGACCTCGACCTCGGGCAACTCGGGCATCGGGACCCCCGTACGGACGGTGGATGACCGAGCGCCCGCCCCGGCGTCGTGCGGCGGGGCGGGCGCTCGGTACTGCTGTTCGTCAGGCGGTGGCGGACGACGGGTCGCCGTCCCTGGCGGCGGCCTCCTTGGCCGCGCTGTCCACAGCGGCGGCCTCCTTGGCCGCCTTGGCGCGCTCGTCCGCCGCGGCCCTGATGGACCGCCAGGCGGACTC
Organism: Streptomyces sp. NPDC006314; assembly: GCF_040613075.1. Taxonomy (NCBI): domain Bacteria; kingdom Bacillati; phylum Actinomycetota; class Actinomycetes; order Kitasatosporales; family Streptomycetaceae; genus Streptomyces; species Streptomyces sp. NPDC006314. The sequence continues at coordinate 151,572 of NZ_JBEXRL010000014.1, forward strand.
GGCGGCCTGCTGCTCCGCCTCCTTCTTGCTGCGGCCGGTGCCGGTGCCGTACGAGACGCCTCCGACGCGGGCGGCAGCAGTGAAGGTCTTCTCGTGGTCGGGGCCGGTCTCCGTGACCAGGTACTCGGGCACGCCGAGCCCCTCGATCGCGGTCAGCTCCTGCAGACTGGTCTTCCAGTCCAGGCCGGCTCCGAGGTTGGAGGACTTCTCGATCAGCGGGTCGAAGAGCCGGTGCACCAGCTCGGACGCCGCGTCGAGGCCCTGGTCGAGATAGACCGCACCGATCACCGCTTCGAGGGTGTCGGCGAGGATGGACGCCTTGTCCCGGCCGCCCGTGCCCTCTTCACCACGGCCGAGCCGGATGAAGGCGCCCAGGTCGAGGCCGCGTCCCACTTCCGCCAGCGCACGCGAGTTGACCACCGCGGCCCGCAACTTGGCCAGCTGGCCTTCGGGCAGGTCGGGGTGGGTGCGGTACAGCGTGTCCGTGACGACGAGGCCGAGCACGGAGTCCCCGAGGAACTCCAGCCGCTCGTTCGTCGGCAGGCCGCCGTTCTCGTACGCGTAGGAACGGTGGGTCAGCGCGCGCACCAGAAGGGCGGACTCGACCTGGTAGCCGAGCCGCCCTTCCAGAAGCGTGTGGGACGAGGCCTGGTTGTCCAATTTCTTCTTGGCGGACACGTCCGCCTTGGCGTCATCCGCCTTCTTGGGACTGGACACAGTGCCTCTCACCAGCCCGCTCAGACTTCGAGGACCTGGCGCTTGTTGTAGGTGCCGCAAGACGGGCACGCGATGTGCTGCTGCTTGGGCTCGTGGCAGCGCTCGCACGCAACCAGGGTGGGGACCGCAGCCTTCCACTGCGACCGGCGGTGGCGCGTGTTGCTGCGCGACATCTTCCGCTTCGGAACAGCCACGGCTACTTCTCCTGCTTCTCGTCGACGCCCGCTTCGGCGCCGCTCATCTCGTCCTTCTCGCCGTCTTCGAGTGAACCGGCGAGTCCCTGCAAAGCCGCCCAACGGATGTCGACGGCGTCGTGGTGGTGGTCCGGGTCGTCCGCGAGCCGCGCCCCACACTCGGAGCACAGGCCCGGGCAGTCTTCCTGGCACACCGGCTGCATCGGCAGTGCGAGCACCACCGCATCGCGCAGCAGAGGTTCGAGGTCGAACAGTCCGTCCTCGAGGTAGAACCTGTCCTCGTCGTCCTCGGCGTCGTCGCCCGGTTCCGCGATCACACGGCCCCGGTCGTCGGCGTCAGGGTACGAGAACAGTTCCTGGAAGTCCGCTTCGAGCTCCAGCTCGACCGGCTCCAGACACCTTACGCACTCCCCCTCGGCCAGTGCACGGGCGGTGCCTGTGACGAGCACCCCTTCCATGACCGACTCGAGCCGGAGGTCGAGCTCCACCGGGGCGCCTTCCGGCACTCCGATGACTCCCTGGATACCGAGGTCCCGGGGGGCGTCGATCGTGCGGGTCAGGCGCTGCAGCGCGCCCGGACGCCGACCCAGCTCGTGTGTGTCGAACACGAGGGGGTTGCGGTGGTCGAGGCGGGCGTTGGAGGCCATTCCTGCTTTCGATCTTCGAACTCGAAGGGACGCTACCCGTTGGTGTGGGGGCAGCGGTGATCGCGGGCATACGCGCGACCGAAGAGCCAGGATACTGGACCTTTGGCTCAGGGCCCAATCCGGTGGGGCTCCGGTACGCGGCTACAGACCCCGGCCCTGCTCGTACGCCTTCAGCTGCTCCGCGCTGATCATGCCGGTGTCGAAGAGACTGGTCTCGTCGAGGGCGTACCCCTGCTGCGACTGCTGCTGGGACTGGTGGGGTGGCTGGGGCTGCTGGGGCTCGTAGGCGGCCTGCTGGGCGTCGTAGCCTCCCGCCGGGGCGTAGCCGGAGGTGGCGGAGTAGGGGTCGGCCTGCTGGTAGCCGTACGGGTCCTGCCGCCGGCCGTAGTCGGACTGGTGCGGGAAGCTCGCGTACGGGTCCGGCTGCTGCTGGTAGTCGAAGGCCGGCTGCGGCTCGTACGACGGCTCCGGCCGCCGCGGTGGGGCCGGGCGCTCGGCCGGGGTGTCGGTGAGGGCCGCGAGGTCGGCGAGGTAGTCGGCGTCGCTGGAGTGCTGGTAGGTCGTGGTGTCGTCGGCGAGGGCGCCGAGGTCGTCGGTGGCGATCCGGCCGTGCAGTTTCTGCCGGCCCCGGCCGACGGCCTCCAGGGTCTTGGCGAGGACCGCCTCGAAGGCGCCGAGCTTGGCGTCGACGTACGCGTCGGCGTTGTGGCGCAGGGTCGCCGGGTCCTGGCTGCGCTCGGGGGCGTCCTCGTCCTCGTAGCCGTTCTCGTCCAGGCCGGGGCCGGTGCCGAGGAGCTTCTCGCGGCCGCGGCCGACCGAGCCGAGGGTCTTGGTGAGGACGACCTCGAAGTTGGCGAGCTTGGAGTCGACGTAGTCGTCGGCCTCGGCGCGGATCTCCTCGGCCTCCTGGCGGGCCTCGGCGAGGATCCGGTCGGCCTCGGCCTGGGAGCGGCGGGCGATCTCGGTGTCGGAGATCAGCGAGCCACGCTGGGCGTGCGCGTTCTCGATGATCCGCTCGGCCTCCATGCGGGCCTGCTCGACCATCTGCTCACGGTCGCCGATCAGCTCCTGCGCCTGCGCGAGGGAGCCGGGCAGGGCCTGGCGCACCTCTTCCAGCATTGCGAGCAGCTCGGCGCGGTTGATCACGCACGACGCCGACATGGGCATCGCCCGGGCGCCGGCGACCGCGGAGACGATCTCGTCGAGCTTCTTCTGCACGTCCACCTGTGCTCGCCACTCTCTACAGCCGGTATGGAGACGGACGGGACGACTGTAGCCCCATCAGTCCTTGCGCAGGCGCGCGTTCAGGGCCTCAAGAACCGGGGCGGGCACCAGGTGGGAGACGTCGCCGCCCCAGGCCGCCACCTCCTTGACCAGGGAGGAGGAGAGGAAGCTGTAGGTGGGGTTGGTGGGCACGAACAGCGTTTCGACGCCGGTGAGGCCGATGTTCATCTGGGCCATCTGGAGTTCGTAGTCGAAGTCGCTGACGGCGCGCAGGCCCCTGACGATGGCGGGGATGTCGCGCTGCTTGCAGAAGTCGACGAGGAGGCCGTGGAAGGCCTCCACGCGGACGTTGGCGTACTCGGCGGTGACCTCGCGGATCAGCTCGATCCGCTCCTCGGTCTCGAACAGGCCCTTCTTGGACTTGTTGATCATCACCGCGACATAGACCTCGTCGTACAGACGGGAGGCTCGGGCGATGATGTCGAGGTGTCCGTTGGTGATCGGGTCGAACGACCCGGGACAGACGGCGCGGCGCACTTGCAATCCCTCGCTCTCCGGTCCGGTCATCGTGCGTCTTCGCACGTAGAGGCGGCGCGACCGTACCAAAACGTTCCCTCGCCGTAGCGACGGGACCGGATCGCCTCGAAGCCGTCCGGCCAGTGGAATTCGCCGCCTCTGGTGCTGCGCTCCACGGTGACGAGGGCTTCTCCGGCGAGCCACCCCTCCGTGCGGAGTGTGAGCAGAATCTCCCGAAGATCGTCGTCTCCGACGGCGTACGGCGGGTCCAGGAAGACCAGGTCGTACGGCTCGGCGGGGGGTGCGGTTCTGATGACTTGTTCCGCTTTGCCTGTTCTCACCTCGGCGCCGGGCAGGCCCAGGTTCTTCACGTTCTCCCGGACGGTCTTCGCCGCGCGGGCGTCCGCCTCGACCAGGAGCGTGTGGCTCGCGCCACGGGACAGGGCCTCCAGGCCTACGGCGCCCGAGCCGGCGTAGAGGTCCAGGACACGTTCTCCGTCCAGGGGGCCGCCGAGGAGGGACTGCCAGGTGGAGAAGAGGGCCTCGCGTGCGCGGTCCGAGGTGGGCCGGGTTCCCGTGCCGGGCGGTACTGACAGGCGCCGGCCGCCTGCGGTGCCGGCGATCACGCGGGTCATTTCAGGGTCCTTCTTCGAGGGGCGGCTTCGTCTGGTCAGTTTGGCAGCCTCCGGAGGGGGGTGCTTGATCGCCGTCGGCGGATGCGGCACCGCTGTGGCGCGTCGCGCGGTTCCCGCGCCCCTTTCGGGGCGCCTCACCTCACCCCTTCTCCAGGTACTGCTCCCTCTCCTCGTCCACAAGGGCGTCCAGGGCCGTACGCAGGCCGGGAAGGTGCTCCAGGTCAGGGTCGGCGGCCACCACCGCCGCCGCCTCCTGCCTGGCCTCCGCGATGACCTCCTCGTCCTCGATGACCGCGAGGACCCGGAGGCTGGAACGGGCGCCGGACTGGGCCTGGCCGAGGACGTCTCCCTCACGGCGTTGTTCGAGGTCGATGCGGGAGAGTTCGAAGCCGTCCAGGGTGGAGGCGACCGCGTTCAGGCGCTGGCGGGCCGCGCTGGCCTCGGGCATCTCGGTGACCAGCAGGCACAGGCCGGGGGCCGAACCACGGCCGACCCGGCCGCGCAGCTGGTGCAGCTGGGAGACGCCGAAGCGGTCGGCGTCCATGATCACCATGGCCGTGGCGTTGGGGACGTTGACGCCCACCTCGATGACGGTGGTGGCGACCAGGACATCGGTCTCGCCCGCAGCGAAGCGGCGCATCACCGCGTCCTTGTCGTCGGGGTGCATACGGCCGTGGAGGACCTCGACCCGCAGGCCCTGGAGCGGGCCCTTGCCCAGCTGGTCGGCCACGTCGAGGACCGCGAGCGGGGGCCGCTTCTCGGCCTCGTCCTCGGGGGACTTCTTCTTGCCGGTCTTCTTCGGGTCGTCCTCCTCGTCGCCGATGCGGGGGCAGACGACGTAGGCCTGGTGGCCGCCCGTCACCTCCTCGCGGACCCGTTCCCAGGCGCGGGCGAGGAAGTGGGGTTTGTCGGCGGCCGGGACGACATGGCTGGCGATCGGGGAGCGGCCGGCCGGAAGCTGGTCGAGGACCGAGGTCTCCAGATCGCCGAAGACCGTCATGGCCACCGTGCGCGGGATGGGGGTGGCCGTCATGACGAGCAGGTGCGGGGGCTGCTTGCCCTTGCCGCGCAGGGCGTCGCGCTGTTCGACGCCGAAGCGGTGCTGTTCGTCGACAACCACCAGGCCCAGGTCGTGGAACTGGACCTTGTCCTCGATCAGGGCGTGCGTGCCGATGACGATGCCGGCCTCGCCGGTGACCAGGTCCAGAAGGGCCTGGCGGCGGGCGGCGGCGCCCATCGAGCCGGTGAGCAGGACCACCTTGGTGGCGTGCTCGGCGCCGCCCAGCATGCCGCCCTCGGCCAGTTCGCCCATCATCTCGGTGATCGAGCGGTGGTGCTGCTGGGCGAGGACCTCCGTGGGCGCGAGCATCGCGGCCTGGCCGCCCGCGTCGACCACGGCGAGCATCGCACGCAGGGCCACGAGCGTCTTGCCGGAGCCGACCTCGCCCTGGAGCAGTCGGTGCATCGGATGGTCGGTGGCGAGGTCGGCGAAGATCTCCTCGGAGACCTTCTGCTGGCCCTCGGTGAGGGTGAAGGGCAGGCGGTCGTCGAAGGCCGTGAGGACGCCGTCCGGCTTGGGCGCGCGGGGTACGGCCGGGAGTTGGGTGTCGGCGTGACGGCGGCGGGCCAGGGCGACCTGGAGGACGAAGGCCTCGTCCCACTTGAGGCGGGCGCGGGCGTCGGCGATGTCCGCCTTGGTGTGCGGGCGGTGGATCTTGAGGAGGGCCTCGGGGAGCGGGAGCAGGCCGCGGCCCTCGCGCAGGGAGTCGGGGAGCGGGTCCCGTGCTTCCTGGGCGCCGGGCAGCACCGTCTGGACCGCCTTGCCGATCTTCCAGGACTCCAGTTTGGCGGTGGCGGGGTAGATCGGGATGAGGGCGCCGGCCCAGGTCTCGACCGTCTCCTCGCTGTCGCCGCGCAGCAACTCGTAGGCCGGATGGGCGAGTTGGAGGCGGCGGTTGAAGACGGAGACCTTGCCGGCGAACATCGCGCGGGTGCCCGGCAGCAGCTCCTTGTGGGGCTTGTGCACGCCGGCGCCGAAGAAGACCAGCTGGAGCCGGCCGCTGCCGTCGGTGATCGTGACCTCGAGACGCTGGCCCTTGCCTCGGGGGGCCTTGGCCGAGGCGAAGCTGTGCAGGCGGGCGTCGGCGACCTGGGCGACCACCGTGACGTGCTCGTCCATCGGGAGGTCGGCGAGATGCGTGAGCTGGCCGCGCTCCTCGTATCTGCGCGGGTAGTGGTGCAGGAGGTCGCCGACGGTGTGCAGGCCGAGGTGCTCGGCCATCACCTTCGCGGTGGCGGGGCCGAGCACTGACTTCAGGGGTTGCTTCAGTGGTTCTTCCAGTGCGGGCACGAGATCCATTGCACACCACCGCACTGACAATGCCGTAGACGCCGCCCTGCGGTTTCGTCCCGCGATGTCGGAGAGGTCCGGGAAACCCCTGGTCAGGTGGGCTGTTCCGGCTCTAGGATGGCGCGCTCCGGCCATCCTTCGCGGTCACCGCCCCCTCCGGGACCGCCCGACCCCGCGCCGCACGCACTCCCCCTGCCGGCGCAGTGACGATGGACTCCCAGACCTCACAGTCAGCCCAGGCATCCCAGTCACCTCAGCCACCTCATACGTTTCAGGTCGACCTGCGCGGTCTGGTGGACCTGCTCTCCCATCACCTCTACTCCAGCCCCAGGGTCTATCTGCGCGAACTGCTGCAGAACGCCGTGGACGCCATCACCGCGCGGCGGGCCGCGGAGCCGGACGCCCCGGCACTGGTACGGCTGCACGCGACGGACGGCGGCCTGCGCGTGGAGGACAGCGGCGTCGGGCTCACCGAGTCGGACGTGCACGACCTGCTGGCGACCATCGGCCGCAGCTCCAAGCGGTCCGAGGGGCTCCAGGAGGCCCGAGCGGGCTTCCTCGGCCAGTTCGGCATCGGGCTGCTCGCCTGCTTCGTGGTCGCCGAGCGGATCCGGGTGGTCAGCCGCAGCGCCCGTACGCCCGAGGCGCCGCCGGTGGAGTGGACGGCCCGGGACGACGGGTCGTACACCGTGCGCACGCTGCCCGGCACCGAGCGGCCCGAGCCGGGCACGACGGTGTACCTGACCGCGCGGGCCGGGGCGGCCGAGTGGCTGTCGGCCGAGCGGGTCCTCACCCTCGCCCGGGACTTCGGGTCGCTGCTGCCGTACGACGTCCGGGTGGGCGAGGAGCGGATCACCGATCTGCCGGCGCCCTGGGACCGCCCGTACCAGAGTCCCGCCACGAGACGGGTGGCACTGGCCCGGCACTGTCACGAGCTGTTCGCGTTCACCCCGCTGGACTCGATCGACCTGGATGTGCCGGTGGCCGGGATCCGCGGGGTGGCGTACGTCCTGCCGTCGGCGGTCAGCCCGGCCCAGCGGGCGACTCATCGCGTGCACCTGAAGGGCATGCTGCTGACCGAGCGCGCCGAACAGCTGCTGCCGGACTGGGCGTTCTTCGTGCGCTGCGTGCTGGACACCGACAGCCTGCGGCCGACCGCCTCGCGCGAGTCGCTGTACGAGGACGAGACGCTGGCCGCCGTACGGGACGCGCTCGGCGAGCGGATCCGGTCCTGGCTGACCGGGCTCGCCGCCGGTGATCCGGAGCGGCTCGCGGCCTTCCTCGCGGTGCACCACCTCGGGGTGAAGTCCCTCGCCCGGCACGACGGCGACATGCTGCGCACGATGCTGCCGTGGCTGCCGTTCGAGACGACCGACGGCCGGCTGTCCCTGGAGGAGTTCGCGCAGCGGCATCCGGTGGTGCACTTCACCCGGACCGTCGAGGAGTACCGGCAGGTCGCGCCGATCGCCTCCGCGCAGGGGGTCGGGGTGGTCAACGGCGGCTACACCTACGACAGCGAGCTGATCGAGGCACTGCCGCAGGTGCGGCCGGGGACGGTCGTCGCCGAGCTGGACGCGGACACGGTGACCGCGCACCTGGACGCGGTGGACCCGGCCGAGGAGCTGGCGCTGTCAGGCTTCCTGGCGGCCGCGCGGGCGAAGCTCGACCCGTTGGGCTGTGACGTCGTGCTGCGCGCCTTCCACCCGCTGTCCGTGCCCGCGCTGCACCTGGACGACCGGTCCGCGCGGCACGAGCAGGCGCGGGCCGAGGCCGAGGAGCGGGCCGACGACCTGTGGGCGGGCATCCTGGGCTCGCTGCGCGGCAGCGCCCCGCGCGCGCGTCTGGTGCTCAACCATCTCAACCCGCTGATCCGGCGGATCGGTTCACTGGGGGACCCGGAGCTCATCGGCACCGCCACCGAGTCGCTGTACGGGCAGGCGCTGCTCATGGCACAGCGCCCGCTCAGGCCGGCCGACTCGGCGCTGCTCAACCGGGCGTTCATCGGCCTCCTGGAGTGGGCCACGCATGGGGAGAACGGTCGCTGATGGGTGAGATCACGGACTTCGACGCGCTGCGCCGGGCGATGGCGGAGAACTCCGGGCAGCCGGAGGGACCGGCCCGCAACGCGCGCGCGGAACAGCTCCTCGCCGAGGCGGAGAAGCTGAACATCGCGCTCGCCGTGATCGAGGCGCTCGGGCACCAGCTGAAGGTCTACAACTACAGCTCCGAGAAGGACAAGATGTTCGTCCCGTTCGCGCGGCTGCTGCGCATGTGGGACGAACGGCCCGAGGACTTCGACGAGTACGAGACGCACTCGCTGCACTGGGTCTTCAAGTGGATGTCGGCGGGCATGCTGGACCAGCCGCACATCCCGCTCGCCTCGGTCGAGAAGTGGCTCGGCGAGATGGAGCACCGCTACCGGCTCGCCGGGCACTCCGAACGGGCTGTGCGCAGCGCCGAGTTCAGTGTGGCCGCGCACATCGGCGATCTGGCGCGGGCCGAGCGGGCGTACGCCGCGTGGCTGGCCGCCGACCGGGACGGGATGGCCGACTGCCACGCCTGCGAGCTGCACGGGCAGGGCACCTGGCAGGTCAGGTGCGGCCGGGACGCGGACGCCCTCGAGTTGTGGGAGCCGGTGCTGACGGGCGAGTACAGCTGCGCGCACGAGCCGCACACCGTCCTCGCCTCCTCCCTGAAGCCGCTGCTGCGCCTCGGCCGGGTGGAGGAGGCCCGCGCGAACCATCTGCGGGGCTTCCGGCTCGTGCGCGCCATGGAGAGCATGCGCGGTGCCTACGCGGACCACGTGGAGTTCTGCGCGCTGACCGGCAACGAGGCCCGGGGTCTCGAACTGCTCGCCGAGCGGCCGGCGTACTTCACGGACACCGGGCATCCGCGCAGCCGGCTCGACTTCATGGCCGTAGTGACGCTGCTGATGGACCGGCTGACCGAGCTGGGGCTCGGCGAGCAACGGGTGCCGGGGCCCGCCGGACGGACGTGGGCCGCACGGGAACTCGCCGCGCACGCGCGCGCGGAGGCCACGGAACTGGCCGAGCGGTTCGACCGCCGCAACGGCACCTCGTACGTCGGCGACCAGGTCCGTGGGCGCATGGCACAGCGCCCGCTGCTGGAACGCCTCCCGCTGGGCGTGCGCACGGTGCGCCCCGCGCCGGCGCCGGCGACCGCGCCCCCGGCGCCGGAGGTGCGCGACGAGCCCGGCCTGGCGGCCCTGCTCGCCGAGGCCCGGCGGCTGTCGGACACCCTGCGGCCGCACGCGCTGGAGGCCTGGGCGGCGGTCGCGCGGGCGGCGCAGGGCGCCGACCTGGAGCCGCGCGACCGCGCGGAGATCGCCGACCACGAGGCGATGGCCCGTGGCCCCGAGGGCGTCGAGCTGTTCGAGCGGGCGGCCGCGCTGTACGCGGAGGCCGGCGACCCCGGCGAGGCGCTGGCGGCATGCGCGCGCGGGGCCTACGTCCGCGCGCTGCGCGGCGAGGTGGACGCGGCCCAGGCCGTGATCGCGGGCCTGTACGACGAGGTACTCGCGCTGTACGCCGACGAGGCCACCGGAGTACGGCAGACGGCGTCGGTGGTGATGAGCCGGGCCCGGATCCTGATGCGGCGGGTGCACGAGGACGCCGCGGGCCCGGCCGCCCGGGCGGCGCTCGCGGAGGCCGAGCAGGCGGTGCGCGAAGTGCTGGCCCTGGTGGACGGGCGGGCCGGCGACGAGGTACGGCTGGCGGCGCGGGCCGCCGAGGCACGGGCGATGCTCGCCGAGCTGGCCGCGCGCGCCGGGGACGCCGGGCGGGCCGCGGAGCTGTTCCGCCGGGCCGCCGCCGAGTACGTGGCCGCCGGGCTCCCGTGGTTCTCGGTCGAGTACGAGGTGCAGGTCGCCGCCCTCGCCCACCAGGCCGGCGACCTGGCCGGGTCCGAGCGGGCGCTGCGCGCGGCACTGGAGCACGGCGGACCGTACGTGGAGCCGGTCGGGCGGGCGCAGCTGCACCTGCAGCTCGCCGAGGTGATCGGCGGCCGGGGCGAGCCGGTGGAGGCGGCGGAGCATGCTCTGGAGGCCGCGCACTGGGCCGACGAGGCCGGCGAGAGCGGCACGCTGGGCGCCTGGGCGCGGCAGCAGCTGGGCGGCTTCCTGCTGCGCCAGGGCCGGTATGCGGAGGCCGCCGAGGTGCTGGAGTCGGCGCTGGCCGACCTGAGCGCCGAGACGCACGGCGACGGGGCGGTCGTCCAGGCCCACTGGTGGCTCGGGGACTGCCTGGGCGAGCTGGGGGAGCACCGGGCGGCCGCCGAACACCGGCTGCGGGCCGCCGACATCGCCCGGCACTGGCCCGAGCAGCAGGACCACGCCACGCTCGCGCACCTCGCCGCCGAGTCCCTGGGCGACGCCGGGCTGACGGACGAGGCGGACCAGGCCTACGCGCGCGCGGGCGAGCTGTGGCGCACGCTCGGCAACCCGCACTTCCTGGTCCGCTCGCTGCGCGCCCGCGGCTGGCTGGCGCTGCGCGGGGAGTCCGGCGCGGAGGGCGCGCGGAACCTGATGACGGACGCGATACGCGTGTGCGAGCACGCGCTGGAGACCGCGGCGGACCCGGTGGCCCGGGAACAGCTCACGGCCGAACTGGGCCACACCCATCGCCAGTTCGGCGACCTGCTGGCCCGCTCGGCGGCCGAGGAGGCCGAGGGGGCCGAGGGGGCCGAGGGGGCCCAGGAGGCCCAGGAGGCCCAGGACGACGTGATCCGGGCCGCGTTCGAGGCGGCTCTGGCCCAGATGGACCGAGCGGCCGCGTTGTTCGGCACGCTCGGCGCCGACGGGCTGCACGACCGTACCGGCGCCGAACTCGCCGCGGGCTGGCTGGAGACCGACCTCGGGCGGCCCGCCGAGGCGGCGGCACGCGCGCGTGCCGTGCTCGGGGCCTACGAAGGCGCCGGCGACGGGGACGAGACCGTCCGGGCCCGGCGGGCGGAGGCCACGCAGATGCTCCAGGCGGCGCAGGCCGAGGCGTGAGCGGAGCCGCCGCTCACTCCACGCCGATGAGCAGCAGCGCCCCCTGGCGGCCGCCCCGGTACACCACCGTGTCCACCGCGAGGTAGGACTCCCGCACGCGGGACTCCAGATGCCCGGCGACCGTCTTCGGTGCCTCGTCGCCGACGACCAGGGTGACAAGCTCGCCGCCGGCCTGGAGCATGCGGTCCAGGACGGTCGCGGCGGTGGCGATGACGTCCGGGCCGATCACCGCCACGTCGCCGTCGATCAGGCCCAGGACGTCCCCGGCCTGGCAGATGCCGGCCGTCGTCCAGGACTGACGTTCGGCGACGACGACCTCGGCGTAGCGGGTGGCGCCCGCCGCGGAGGTCATCTGGACGACGTCCTCATCGAAGCGGCGCTCCGGCTCGTGCACCGCCAGCGCGGCGATGCCCTGGACCGCAGAGCGGGTCGGGATCAGGGCCACGCGGATGCCCTCGGTACGGGCCTGCTCGGCCGCCGCGGCGGCCGTGTGGCGCAGTTCGGCGTCGTTGGGCAGCAGCACGACCTCGCGCGCGTGGGCACGCCGTACGGCCTGCACCAGCTCGCCGCTGGCGGGCGGCTCCCCGGGGCGGGCGAGGACGGTGGTCGCGCCGGCCTCGGTGTACAGCCCGGCCAGGCCCTCGCCCGGCACGACGGCGACGACGGCCCGCTGGGCGCGCTCGCGCGGCGGCCGCTCCCCGCCGGTGTGGACGTCGCCGAGCCCGAAGTGCGTGATCCGGATCCGGTACGGCCGCCCGGCCTCCACGCCCGCCTCCACAGCGGCGCCCGCGTCGTCCACGTGCACATGGACGTTCCACAGCCCATCACCGCCGACCACGACCAGGGAGTCCCCGAGGGCGTCGAGCCGCGCGCGCAACCGGGCCACGGCCGCGTCGTCGGCCTCCAGGAGGTAGATCACCTCGAAGGCGGGTCCGCCCGCTTCGGCGCCGTCGGCGCACAGGCCGGCGTCGGGGGCGGCCTCGCGCGCGTGCGCGCCGGAAACGGTGCCGGCCGCGGCGTCCGGGGGCCCCGTGGGGGCGGGCCGGCCGGGCACCGCCCCCGGGGTTTCCCCGGTGAACGCCTCCACCAGCGCCCCCAGCACCGCCACCAGTCCCCGTCCGCCCGCGTCGACCACCCCGGCCCGCGCCAGCACGGCCAGCTGGCCGGGAGTCGCCGCCAGGGCCGTCCGCGCGCCCTCGTAGGCCGCCCGCGCCACGGCCCCGCAGTCGCCCTCGGCCTCCTCGGCGGCGTCCGCGGCGGCGGAGGCGACCGTCAGCACGGTGCCCTCGACGGGGTGGGCCACGGCCTGCCGGGCGGAGTCGGCGGCCCGCCGCAGGGCCAGCCGCAGCCCCGAACCGTCGAGGTGAGGCGTCTGACGGCCGGAGTCGTCGGCGAGCACCTGCGCCATGCCCCGCAGCAGCTGCGCGAGGATCGTCCCGGAGTTGCCCCGGGCCCCGATGAGTGCCCCGTGGGCCATGGCGCGCACCGCGTCCGCGAGGGACGGCTCGCCGGAGCCCGTCCCGTATCCGGCGAACACGGCCTCCACGGCCGTCGCCGCCGACTCCACGGTCAGATACAGGTTGGTTCCGGTGTCGCCGTCCGCGACCGGATAGACGTTGATCGCGTCGATCTCCTCGCGGGCCCGCCCCAGTGCCCGGAGCGCCAGACCGCACCAGGTGCGCACCGCGAGAGCATCGGAGAATGTCTGCGGCACCTGGGCCACCTGCGCCTCCCTGAGCTGGCTGGACGTGGGACGCAGCGTAGACCCCGAGCCGGTGTGCACCGGAAGAGGGCCGGGAGCGGGGCCTTGAGCTGCCATGGTAGTTTCGTTGCACGGACGCAGTCGTTGTATGCTGCTCCGGTTGCCCGATCCGATCGGGCCATTCCCCTGGCAGCGCCACTCAAGATCTCAGGTTTTAGGATCTCGATCCCGGCATGCCGGGATCAACCGTAAGTGCATCTGAAGTCTTTGGAGTGACCCGTGGCTGCCAACTGCGACGTCTGCGGCAAGGGGCCGGGCTTCGGCAACAACATCTCGCACTCGCACCGCCGTACGTCCCGCCGCTGGAACCCGAACATCCAGCGTGTGCGTACCGTGGTCGGCGGGACGCCGAAGCGCGTGAACGCTTGCACCTCGTGCATCAAGGCCGGCAAGGTCTCGCGCTGACGCTACAGCTGAGCGCGCGGCCACTGCCTGGTTCGCCGCAAAAAGCCGGTCCACCCTCGGGTGGACCGGCTTTTTGCCGTACCCGCGAGATCACTCGGGTGACCTGAACCGCCAGCCATGATCCACCGGCCCGATCCCCGCCCCCAGCGCGAACCCGGCCGCGATCGCCCCGGTGACGTACTCCTTGGCCTGTGTGACCGCCTTCGGCACGGACAGCCCCTTCGCCAGCCCCGACGCGATCGCGGAGGCCAGCGTGCAGCCCGTGCCGTGGGTGTGCCGGTTGTCGTGACGCGGGGCCCGCAGCCAGTGCTCCGCCGAGCCGTCGGTGAGCAGATCCACGGCATCCCCGGACAGATGGCCGCCCTTGATCAGCACCCAGCGCGGCCCGTACTCCAGCACGGCCGCCGCGGCCCGTCGCAGATCGTCCTCCGACTCGACCCGCACTCCGGTGAGTTGGATCACCTCGTCGAGGTTCGGGGTCGCCACGGTCGCCGCCGGGAGCAGCCTGGTGCGGACCGAGTCCAGTGCGGAGGCGGCGAGCAGCGGGTCGCCGTGCTTGGAGACGCCCACCGGGTCGACCACGGCGGGCGCGTCCGTGCCGGAGATCAACTCGGCGACCGCCTCGACCAGTTCGGCCGAGGCCAGCATGCCGGTCTTCACGGCCTGTACGCCGATGTCGTCCACGACGCTGCGGTACTGGGCCCGGACCGCCTCCACGGGCAGCTCCCAGGCGCCCTGCACACCCAGGGAGTTCTGCGCGGTCACCGCCGTGATCACGCTCATCCCGTGCACGCCGAGCGCCAGCATCGTCTTCAGGTCGGCCTGGACGCCCGCGCCGCCGCCGGAGTCCGAGCCCGCCACCGTGAGGACCCTGGGGATCATGACTCGATGTCCCCGAAGTGGTCCCAGCCGCCCTTGCTGGTCCAGGGCGCCCCGTCGACCGTCACCTGGGGCAGCGCGGAGGGGTTGAGGACCTCGCCGATGACCTTCCAGCGGGCCGGCAGCTTGGCGTCCGGCGGGAAGGTCGCCACGATCGCGTGGTCCTCTCCCCCGGTCAGCACCCACTGCAGCGGGTCCACGCCGACGGCCTGCCCGATGTCGTTCATCTGCGTCGGGATGTCGATGGCGCCGGAGCGGATGTCGATGCGGACCTTGCTGGCCTCGGCGATGTGTCCGAGGTCTGCGATCAGTCCGTCGCTCACGTCGCACATGGCGGTGGCGCCGAGCGCTGCGGCGGCCGGACCCGCGTGGTACGGCGGCTCCGGGCGCCGGTGGGCCTCCACGAAGGCACGCGGGGATCGGAAGCCCCGGGAGAGCACCGCGTAGCCGGCCGCGGACCAGCCCAGCCAGCCCGTGACGGCCACGAGGTCGCCGGGCTGGGCGCCGGCGCGGGTCACCGGCTCCTGGTTGCGCAGATCGCCGAGCGCGGTGATCGACACCATGATCGTGTCGCCGCGTACGACGTCACCGCCGACCACGGAGGCGCCTGCCACCTGGCACTCGTCCCGCAGGCCGTCCATCAGCTCGCTCGGCCAGGTGACCGGGAGTTCGGCCGGGACGACCAGCCCGAGCAGCAGCGCGGTCGGTACCGCGCCCATGGCGGCGATGTCCGCGAGGTTCTGTGCCGCCGCCTTGCGCCCGACGTCGTACGCCGTGGACCAGTCGCGGCGGAAGTGCCGCCCCTCCAGCAGGATGTCGGTGCTCGCCACCACCCGGCGGTCGGGCGCGGCGACCACCGCGGCGTCGTCGCCGGGGCCGACCCGGACCGCCGGAGTGGTGGTGAGACGGGAGGTGAGCTCCCTGATGAGCCCGAACTCCCCGAGCTCACCAACAGTGCCCTTCATTTCCCTTGGCTCCCCTTCTCTGCCGTGCCGTGCCCGGTCGCGCGTCATCAGTGTCCCCGATACCGTCGAGGTGACCGTCGCCGCGGTCGGGATGACCTTCGTCGCGGGCGAGGTGACCGTCAACTTCCGCCGTGCCTGCACCCTGGCGCGCAAGCCCGGTTCCCGCAGGTCTCCCCGCGGGGAGCGGCGACGCGATACCGTGGCGTTCCTTTTCCCCACATGATCCTCGTGGCCGCCCTGGAGGTTCCGTGGTACAGGCGTACATCCTGATCCAGACGGAGGTCGGCAAGGCGTCGACCGTCGCCGAGACGATCAACAAGATCCCTGGAGTGATCCAGGCCGAGGACGTGACGGGACCGTACGACGTCATCGTGCGCGCCCAGGCCGACACGGTCGACGATCTCGGCCGCATGGTGGTCGCCAAGGTCCAGCAGGTGGACGGCATCACCCGCACCCTGACCTGTCCGGTCGTGCATCTGTAGCCCCCGTCTACCCTTGGCCGGTGAACATCTTCCGTCACCGGCCCCTCGGTCTGCTCGCGCCCGCACTGCTCATCGCGGTCGCGGGCTGCTCCACGGCAGCCGACAGCGCCACGGTGGCGGTTCCCAGCCCCGACGCGAAGACGGCGAAGGTGTGCCGGGATCTGCACCGGATGCTGCCGCGGAAGCTCGACGGACGGAGCCGCAACGACCCCGGGCCCCGGTCCGCCTACACGGCGGGCTGGGGAAACCCGGCGATCATACTGCGCTGCGGTGTCGTACGGCCGCCGAAGATGATCGATCCCAAGGTGGCCGAGGGAGGCGACCCGGACGCGATCCCGGGCGGGGTGAACGGCGTCGACTGGCTGATGGAGAAGCAGGGCGACGGCACATGGCGGTTCACCACGGCCAACCGCGTGGCCTATGTGCAGGTGAGCCTGCCCGAGGGGATGTCCGCGCAAGCGGAGGGCACCTCGGTGCTCACGGGTCTCGCGTCCGCCGTCAGGAAGGCGATCCCCGAGGGAATCGCCTCCATGCGCTGACGGCGCGCTGCCGGCGGGGTCGGCGGGGTCGTCGGGGCAGCGCCTGAAAGGGCGCCTGGGGCGGTACGCGGCCTGCGGCTACCGCCGCGCGGGCGCGACCGGCCGCGATGGACCCGCAGGCGACGAACCGCCCTCCCGGCGATGCGCTAACGCAGCCCGGTCGAGCGGCGCAGCGCCGCCTGCACCAGCCGGTCGATCAGCTCCTCGTAGCTGACACCGGTGGCCTGCCACATCTGCGGGTACATCGAGATCGGCGTGAAACCGGGCATGGTGTTGATCTCGTTGATGACGAACTCGCCGTCCTCGGTGAGGAAGAAGTCCGCGCGGACCAGCCCCTCACAGGAGGCCGCCTCGAAGGCCTCGATCGCGAGCCGCCGCACCTCGGCGGTCTGCTCCTCGCCGAGCGGCGCCGGGACGATGCCGGGCGTGGAGTCGATGTACTTGGCCTCGAAGTCGTAGTACGCGTGCGCGTCCGGCGGCGGGATCTCGGCCGGGACGGAGGCGCGCGGGCCGTCCTCGAACTCCAGGACACCGCACTCGATCTCGCGGCCTCGCACGGCCGCCTCGATCAGGATCTTCGGGTCGTGCGACTGGGCCTCGGCGATCGCCTCGTCCAGGCCGGAGAGGTCGTCGACCTTGGTGATGCCGATGGACGAGCCCGCGCGCGCGGGCTTCACGAACAGCGGCCAGCCGTACTCGCCGGCGAAGTCGATGATCTTCTTACGGGCGGCGGACTCGTCCTGGGCCCACTCGCGGGGCCGGATCACCACGTACGGGCCGACCTTGAGCCCGAAGGAGGTGAAGATCCGCTTCATGTACTCCTTGTCCTGGCCGACGGCCGAGGCGAGCACGCCCGCACCCACGTACGGCACTCCGGACAGCTCCAGGAGGCCCTGGAGGGTGCCGTCCTCGCCGTAGGGGCCGTGGAGCACCGGGAAGACCACGTCGACCTCGCCGAGCGCCTTGGGCACGGAGCCGGGCTCGCTGTAGACGACCTCGCGGCTGCCGGGGTCGACGGAGAGCACCACGCCGCCCTCGACCGAGTCCGCCAGGTCCGCGACCTCGGGGGTGCGGCGGTCGGTGATCGCCATCCGCTCCGGTTCGTCGGCCGTCAGCACCCAACGGCCTTCCCGGGTGATGCCGATCGGCAGGACGTCGTACTTGGTCCGGTCGATGGCGCTCAGGACGGCGCCGGCGGTGACCGCGGAGATCCCGTGTTCGGAACTGCGTCCGCCGAACACGACGGCCACGCGCGGCTTGCGCGACGGCTGCTCAGGGCTCTGGGGGAGGTTCTCGGTGCTCATATCGCGTTGAGAGTACCCGGTGGTATTCCCCGAGTCAGCGCCCGCTTGGCCGCCGTGACTCCGCGTCCCTCCAACGGTCGCTCAGCGTCGTTCCGGCTTGGCGCTGCGCGACATCAGCTCCTTGAGAGCGACCACCGGCGGCTTGCCCTCGTGCACGATGTCCACGACCGTCTCGGTGATGGGCATCTCCACGCCGTGCCGGCGGGCGAGATCCGCCACCGACTCGCAGGACTTGACGCCCTCGGCGGTCTGCCTGGTGACCGCGATGGTCTCCTGCAGGGTCATGCCCTTGCCGAGGTTGGTGCCGAAGGTGTGGTTGCGGGACAGCGGCGAGGAGCAGGTGGCCACCAGGTCGCCCAGGCCCGCGAGTCCGGAGAAGGTCAGCGGGTCGGCGCCGAGCACGACACCGAGCCGCGCGGTCTCGGCGAGGCCTCGGGTGATGAGCGAGCCCTTGGCGTTGTCGCCGAGCCCCATGCCGTCCGCGATGCCGACGGCGAGCCCGATGACGTTCTTCACGGCACCGCCCAGCTCGCAGCCCACCACGTCGGTTTCCGTGTACGGCCGGAAGTACGGCGTGTGGCAGGCGCCCTGGAGGCGCTGCGCGACGGCCTCGTCGGTGCAGGCGACGACGGCCGCCGCGGGCATCCGGGCGGCGATCTCACGGGCCAGGTTGGGGCCGGTGACGACCGCGATCCGGTCGGCGCCGACCTTGGCGACGTCGTCGATCACCTCGCTCATCCGCATGGCGGAGCCGAGTTCGACGCCCTTCATCAGGGAGACGAGCACGGTGCCGGGCGCGAGCAGCGGGGTCCACTCGGCGAGATTGGCGCGCAGGGTCTGGGAGGGGATCGCGAGGACGGTGAAGTCCGCGTCCTCCAGCGCCTGGGCCGCGTCGGAGGTGGCGCGCAGGTTCTCCGGGAGTTCGACGCCGGGCAGGTAGTCAGGGTTGGTCCGCGTGGAGTTGACCGCCTCGGCCAGCTCGCGCCGGCGGGCCCACAGGGTCACCTCACAGCCCGCGTCGGCGAGGACCATGCCGAAGGCGGTGCCCCATGAGCCGGTGCCCATGACGGCCGCCCGGACAGGCTTGCTCACGTGCCGGTCTCCTGTTCCTTGCCGGTCTGCGCCTGGGCGCGTTCCCTGGTCTGCGCCTGGGTGCGGCGCCGCTGCTCGATCCGCTCCCGGCGCGGATCGTAGGGCCTCTCGGGCGCCTTCTCGCCGCGGATCTGCTCCAGCTGGCGGGTGATGGCCGCCATGATGACCTCGGTCGCCTCCTTCAGCACGTCCGGGGTCATCTCCCTGTCGTAGAAGCGCGAGAGGTCCACGGGCGGGCCCGCCAGCACACGGTGGGTCTTGCGCGGGAAGAGATGGGGCTTCTTGGCGTACGGCGGCAGCAGTTCGTTGGCGCCCCACTGGGCGACCGGAATCACCGGGCACTTGGTCTGCAGGGCCACGCGGGCGGCGCCGGTCTTCCCGGTCATGGGCCAGCCGTTCGGGTCGCGGGTGAGGGTGCCCTCGGGGTAGAAGGCGACGCACTCGCCGCGTTGCACGGCGTCGATCGCGGCCCGGAAGGCGCTGAGCGCGTCCGTGCTCTCGCGATAGACGGGGATCTGCCCGGTACCGCGCATGGCGGCGCCGACGAATCCCTTCTTGAAAAGTCCGCTCTTCGCGAGGAATCGCGGAACCCGTCCGGTGTTGTACTGATAATGCGCGTACGCGAAGGGGTCCACGTGGGAATTGTGGTTCACCACGGTGATAAATCCGCCCTCGGCCGGAATGTGCTCCATTCCACGCCAGTCCCGCTTGATCAGAATCACCAGTGGCGGTTTGCAGATCACCGCGGCGAAGCGGTACCAGAAGCCGATTCTGCGGCGGGGCACAAGGACACCTTCCTCTAGGGCTGCCACCCCGGCGGGGGCCGCACAAGTGTGGCCCCGGGCCGCCGGTCTGTCGAGAACACCGTACGCCCCGCCGCCCGTGCCGCCAGATGGCCCAGGCGACAATGGGCGGGACGAGAGAGGGGCGGTACGCCGGTGCAGTGGACCTTGGTCATCCCCCTGAAGCCCCTGACGCGGGCCAAGAGCAGGCTGGCGGACACCGCGGCGGACGGGGTGCGCCCGGGGCTCGCCCTCGCGTTCGCGCAGGACACGGTGGCCGCGGCGCTGGTCTGTACGGCGGTGGCGGATGTGGCGGTGGTCACGGACGACGAGCTGGCCGCCCGTGAGCTGGCGGCACTGGGCGCGCGGATCGTCCCGGACGCCCCGGCAAGGGGCCTGAACGCCGCTCTGGCGCACGGTGCGGCCGTCGTACGGGAAAAGCGCCCCGGTGCGCCGGTCGCGACCTTGAACGCCGATCTGCCGGCACTGCGGCCGCCGGAACTGGCGCGGGTGCTTCAGGCGGCCGCTGAATTCCCGCGGGCTTTTCTCGCGGATGCGGCGGCGCGGGGGACGACGCTGCTGGCAGCGGGCCCGGACCGGGAATTGCGTCCGGCGTTCGGCATTGATTCCCGTTCCCGGCATCGGGTCTCGGGGGCGGCCGAACTCGCTTTGGCGGGTGTGGATTCGGTACGACAGGACGTGGACACCGGTGAGGATCTGCGAGCGGCCCTGGCACTGGGCGTGGGACCGCGTACGGCGGCGGTGTCGGCGGGGTTGCTGATTCCCGGTTCCTGAGGCGGTTACCGACGCGCCCGGTGGGGCCGGGCGGGGGTCGGGTCGCTCGCCCGCGCCGGCGGGGTGCCGCTCCGCTGCGGGACGGGCGCCACCCCGGCGGCACGGGCACCCGCGGCTGCGCGGGCGCGCCATGCGGGTGCGGCGGCCGCACCCCGCCAGGGGCGCGGGGAACCGGGCGGCCGGCATCGACGGGGCCCGCGGTCGGCGGGCGGCCCGCAGCCCGACGGCCAGCCGCCGGAGGCACTACGCTGGCCGCCATGCAGGCGACCGCATACACCTACGACCCCGAGACCCGCAGCGGGCAGGTGCTGCTCGACGACGGAACCCCGGTGCCCTTCGACACCGCGGCGTTCGACGCGGGCGGGCTCCGGCTGCTGCGGCCCGGACAGCGCGTGCGGATCGAGACCGAGGGCGCCGGGAACGGCCTGCGGATCAGCCTCGTCACCCTTCAGACCCTGTAACCGCCCTTGCACACGCCGCGGGCCGGGCTCCCGAGGGGAGTCCGGCCCGGCGTGTGAGAGCCCTGGCGGCCTTACGACGTCGCCTTGCGGGCGGTGGTCTTCTTGGCAGTGGTCTTGCGAGCCGTCGACTTCTTGGCCGGGGCCTTCTTCGCGGTGACCTTCTTCGCCGGAGCCTTCTTCGCCGTGGTCTTCTTGGCGGTGGTCTTCGACGCGGCGGTCTTGGCGGTCGCCGTGGTCTTCTTGGCGGGCGCCGCCTTCTTCGCCGTGGTCTTCTTGGCGGTGGCGGTGGTCTTCTTGGCCGTCGCCTTCTTCGCCGTGGTCTTCTTCGCCGCACCCGCCGTCTTCTTGGCGGCGGCCTTCTTGCCGGCGGCCTTGGCGATGGTGGGCGGCGGGCCGGACAGGCTGCCCTTCGGCGCCTTCTTGACGGCGACCTCGCCGCCGCGCGGGAGCTTCTTCGAGCCGCTCACCAGGTCCTTGAAGCCCTGGCCCGCGCGGAAGCGCGGCACGGACGTCTTCTTGACCCGAACCCGCTCGCCCGTCTGGGGGTTGCGGGCGTAACGGGCGGGGCGGTCCACCTTCTCGAAGGACCCGAAGCCGGTGACCGAGACCCGCTCGCCCGCGACGACCGCGCGGACGATGGCGTCCAGGACATGATCGACAGCATCGGCGGCCTGCTGGCGGCCACCCATCTTGTCGGCAATCGCTTCTACGAGCTGCGCCTTGTTCACGTCTTCCCCTTCGGAGACATCGCCAGAACCAAAGTGTTCAAGCTTTTCGCACGTTAGGCAGATATATACCGCAAATCAAACACGAAACGGGCTTATCACCCTCGTGCCGCAACGGACTCGGTCGTCTCGGACGGTTCAGCGGTCCTCGTCGGGGATCCGACCCGCGTCGAGGTCCGCGGTGAACCGCTCGAGCCGCCTTGCCGCATCGGCGAGATCGTGCTTGGCCGCGGCCGTAATGACCAGCAGCTTCCGGGTCAGCGCCATCCGTACGCCCTCCGGGACTTGCAGTGCGCGCACCTTTGCGTGCGCTTCCTTCAGCTGGTTCGCGACCGCCGTATAGAGCTGGAGTTGGCCGTCGTGTCCCATGCACAGATTGTGCCATCTGGGGCGAGTTGTCGCCTGCGCAGGGTGTAACTGCCGCCGCAAATGGCTTTCCAGGCACTTGCGGAGGACGCAAACACAGCACTCGCATACCCGAGCAACAACCTTCGTAACGTGGGAAGTTGTGGGAGCCGCCAGCGATGGGCAGGGCCGTTCGGGTGCAGACATGGCTGTACCCCCAATCGTGGCGATCGGGGGTACAGAGGGGGTGTTGGGGTGGCCGAAACCCGACCCGCTCAGAGCGGGTGGATCAGACCTGCAGCGTCCGCGGCTTGTGCCCGGGCCGCTTGTCCTCGTAGGCGGCGATGTCGTCCGCGTTCCGGAGCGTGATGGAGATGTCGTCCAGGCCGTTCAGCAGCCGCCAGCGGGAGTTCTCGTCCAGCTCGAAGGAGGCGGTGATGCCCTCGGCACGCACCTCACGCGCCTCAAGGTCCACAGTGACCTCAGCAGTCGGGTCCTTCTCCGTGAGCTCCCACAGCGCGTCCACGATCTTCTGCTCCAGCACCACTGTGAGCAGGCCGTTCTTCAGCGAGTTACCGCGGAAGATGTCGGCGAAGCGGGAGGAGATCACCGTCTTGAAGCCGTAGTTCTGCAGCGCCCAGACGGCGTGCTCACGGGAGGATCCGGTGCCGAAGTCGGGGCCGGCCACCAGGACGGTCGCACCCTGCCGCTCGGGGCGGTTGAGCACGAACTCCGGGTCCTTGCGCCAGGCCTCGAACAGCCCGTCCTCGAAACCGTCCCGGGTGACCTTCTTGAGCCAGTGAGCAGGGATGATCTGGTCGGTGTCGACGTTGCCGCGGCGCAGCGGGACGGCCCGGCCGGTGTGGGTGGTGAAGGCTTCCATGGTTCTCAGACTCCAGCGGGCGCGGGGACGTCGGTCAGGTCGGCCGGGGAGGCCAGGTGGCCCAGGACGGCGGTGGCGGCCGCGACCTGCGGCGACACCAGGTGCGTACGACCGCCCTTGCCCTGCCGGCCCTCGAAGTTGCGGTTGGAGGTGGACGCGGAGCGCTCGCCCGGGGCCAGCTGGTCGGGGTTCATCCCGAGGCACATCGAGCAGCCCGCGTGCCGCCATTCGGCGCCGGCCTCCTTGAAGACCACGTCCAGGCCCTCGGAGACGGCCTGCAGACCGACCCGCGCGGAGCCAGGGACGACCAGCATCCGTACGCCGTCGGCGACTTTGCGGCTCCGGAGGATGTCGGCGGCGGCGCGCAGGTCCTCGATGCGGCCGTTGGTGCAGGAGCCTACGAAGACGGTGTCCACCTTGATGGAGCGCAGCGACTGGCCGGCCTCCAACCCCATGTATTCCAGGGCCTTTTCGGCGGCCAGGCGCTCCGAAGCGTCTTCGTACGAAGCCGGGTCGGGGACGGACGCCGAAAGCGGCGCGCCCTGGCCGGGGTTGGTGCCCCAGGTGACGAACGGCGACAGCTCGTCGGCGTTGATGACGACCTCGGCGTCGAAGACGGCGTCCTCGTCCGTCTTCAGGGTCTCCCAGTACGCGACGGCCGCGTCCCAGTCGGCGCCCTCGGGGGCGTGCGGGCGGCCCTTGAGGTAGGCGAAGGTGGTCTCGTCCGGCGCGATCATGCCCGCGCGGGCGCCGGCCTCGATCGACATGTTGCAGATGGTCATCCGCGCCTCCATCGAGAGCTTCTCGATGGCCGAGCCGCGGTACTCCAGGATGTAGCCCTGGCCGCCGCCCGTACCGATCTTGGCGATGATCGCCAGGATCAGGTCCTTCGCGGTGACCCCCTCGGGCAGCTCGCCCTCGACGGTGATGGCCATGGTCTTGGGACGGGCCAGCGGCAGCGTCTGGGTGGCCAGCACATGCTCGACCTGGGAGGTGCCGATGCCGAACGCCAGCGCGCCGAAGGCACCGTGCGTGGAGGTGTGCGAGTCGCCGCAGACGACCGTCGTGCCGGGCTGGGTCAGACCCAGCTGCGGGCCGACGACGTGCACGACGCCCTGCTCGACGTCGCCCAGCGGGTGCAGGCGCACCCCGAACTCGGCGCAGTTCTTGCGCAGCGTCTCCAGCTGGGCGCGGGAGACCGGATCGGCGATGGGCTTGTCGATGTCGAGGGTGGGGGTGTTGTGGTCCTCGGTCGCGATGGTGAGGTCGAGGCGGCGCACCTGACGGCCGTTCTTGCGCAGCCCGTCGAAGGCCTGCGGGCTGGTCACCTCGTGCAGCAGGTGCAGATCGATGTAGAGGAGGTCGGGCTCGCCCTCGGCGCGCCGGACGACATGGTCGTCCCAGACCTTCTCCGCGAGTGTCCTACCCATCGCTTTCCCTCCGGCCGGCAAACGTCCACCGGCCCAACTAGAGATCTTGAGGAAGCGGTGGCTGCCCTTTTCGGGCCCCCTGAAGTGGTGATTCCGGGCGCCCACCGCCAGGCCCGTTGGTCTGCGGGCCGCTGTGTGATTCCAGGGTGGCGCGTTCCACGGAAAATTGAACTTGCGTTTCACAGAGTGAGACGCAAGTATCGTTGCATGGACAACAGTAGCGGCGTCGGCGTTCTGGACAAGGCGGCCCTCGTCCTGAGCGCTCTGGAGTCCGGTCCGGCCACCCTCGCGGGTCTGGTCGGGGCCACCGGACTGGCACGACCAACGGCCCACCGCCTGGCCGTGGCCTTGGAACACCACCGCATGGTGGCACGCGACATGCAGGGCCGGTTCATCCTCGGACCGCGCCTCGCGGAGCTTGCGGCGGCGGCGGGCGAGGACCGCCTGCTCGCGACGGCGGGCCCCGTGCTCACGCACCTGCGCGATGTCACCGGCGAGAGCGCACAGCTCTACCGGCGCCAGGGTGACATGCGGATCTGTGTGGCCGCGGCGGAGCGCCTGTCCGGCCTGCGGGACACCGTCCCGGTCGGCTCCACGCTCACGATGAAGGCCGGCTCCTCGGCGCAGATCCTGATGGCCTGGGAGGAGCCCGAGCGGCTGCACCGCGGTTTGCAGGGGGCCCGCTTCACGGCGACGGCCCTGTCCGGTGTCCGGCGGCGCGGCTGGGCCCAGTCCATCGGCGAGCGCGAGCCGGGTGTCGCGTCCGTCTCGGCGCCCGTACGCGGCCCTTCCAACCGCGTGGTGGCCGCCGTGTCCGTCTCCGGCCCCATCGAGCGCCTGACGCGCCACCCGGGCCGTATGCACGCCCAGGCGGTCATCGACGCGGCGGGCCGCCTGTCGGAGGCCCTGCGCCGCTCGGGCTGAGCGCCGCGAACCCCGCCCTGCGAAGAGCCGGCCTCAACGCCGCGGCAGACTCTCCCCCAGGGCGGGGCGGACAATCCCGAGGGGGCGCGGGAACCGCGGCCCGCCACGACGGACCCGCGCCCGCCCCTCCAGCAGGACTCCCCCGGCGACTAGGCGCGCACATCACCGCCCGACCGGTGAGCGAACCGGTCCTTCGCGTACCGCCCTCGCTTCTCCAGGGGCACCTGCCCGTGCGCGGCCGCCAGTCCGAACGCCGGCATGTCGCCGTAGATCGCCTCGTAGGACCCCTCCGGCACCACGTACGTCTCGTGCCAGATACCCACGTGCCCGCGCACCTTCCCGGCCCGCTCCTTGCGGTTGACCAGCGCCCAGACCCGGTGATGGAAGGCGTCCGGCGCGGTCGCGTACGCGTACAGCTTCTCCTTGGACTCCCAGTACTGGACGACGTAGTACGTCCGCGGCGAGGCCGTCAGCAGAATGCGCCCCAGCAGCCCCCGGCGCCTGTCGCGAGCAAGCTCCCCCAGCATGCGGAACATCGACAGCATGACCGGAAGCCACTGGTGGACCGCCCAGAAGTGGTTCACGCGCATACCGATAAGGAGGACCACCACATCGCCCTCCGCCGCCGCGGTGGTGCGGCCCGGAACGGGTTTTGCGAACATCACGACCCCCTGGCTCGATCGGATAGCAGCACTATCCATCTGTTCGGTGTTTGGATAGTTGCAGTTCCCAAGGAGGGGCGCAAGAGATGCGGCTTGCCGAGTTGAGCGGACGCAGCGGTGTGTCCACCGCGACGATCAAGTACTACCTGCGCGAAGGCCTGTTGGCCCCGGGCCGCCAGGTCAACGCGACGACCGCGGAGTACGACGAGGACCACCTGCGCCGGCTCCGCCTGGTGCGCTCGATGATCCAGGTCGGCCGGCTGCCCGTGGCGACCGTCCGGGAGGTCCTGAGGCACGTCGACGACGACTCGCTGGGCCGCACGATCCGGCTGGGCGCGGCGCTGTGGGCCCTGCCGCAGGTGCCGGAGCCGGACGAGGACGACGACCACGTCCGGGCCGCGCACCGCGAGGTGGACGAGCTGCTGGACAGGCTGGGCTGGTCGAACGCCAAACTGCTCCTCACCATCTCCCCCGCGTACCGCTCCCTGGTGGTGGCGGTGGCCGCGATGCGTCGGCTCGGTTACGACTGGGACCCAGAACTGCTCGTGGCGTATGCGGAGTTGATGCACCAGGCGGCCATCCTGGACCTGAACTTCGTGGAGACGCGTCCGTCGGAGGCGGAGAAGGTGGAGACCGCGGTACTCGGGGCCGTCCTCGTGGAGCCCATGCTGCAGGCTCTGCACCGGCTGGCGCAGGAGGAGGAGTCGGCACGGCGCTACGGCTTCGAGTGAGCCCCCACAGCCCCGGGACGACCCGGGACACACCGAAGGCCCCCCACCGAAGTGGAGGGCCTTACCTGTGCGTACCCCCGACCGGATTCGAACCGGCGCTACCGCCTTGAGAGGGCGGCGTGCTAGGCCGCTACACAACGGGGGCCTGGACGCTGCGTTTCCGCAGGTCCGAGCTGGTCTACCTGGACTCGAACCAAGACTAACTGAACCAGAATCAGTCGTGCTGCCAATTACACCATAGACCAATGATGGTTTAGACCAGTCAGTACCCCCGACCGGATTCGAACCGGCGCTACCGCCTTGAGAGGGCGGCGTGCTAGGCCGCTACACAACGGGGGCCCTAGCGATCCCGACAGGGTCAGGATCAGTACCCCCGACCGGATTCGAACCGGCGCTACTGCCTTGAGAGGGCAGCGTGCTAGGCCGCTACACAACGGGGGCTTTGCAGATAAGCTCTGCGAGCTGGCCTACCTGGACTCGAACCAAGACTAACTGAACCAGAATCAGTCGTGCTGCCAATTACACCATAGGCCACTGGAACTCAAGCCCCTGCGGGGATCTCGTTCTAGCTTGCTCCGTGGGTCTCCGGCCTTCCGGCCCGCTCCCCTCGGCGCAGGAAGAACATTACCCGAAGGTGGACGGGGCTCCAAAACGGCTATCCGCGCGGACGAGCGCCGGAAGTTCGGCGAGGGTCGAGATCCGGTGCGCGACAACCTCTCCGACGGCCCGTGCGTAGGCCGCGCCGCGGTCGATCCACACGGACAGCAGCCCGGCCTCGGCGGCGCCCCGCCCGTCGATCTCGGGGTGGTCGCCGACGTACGCCACCTCGTGCGGGGGCAGGTCCAGCGCCTCGCAGGCCGCGAGGAAGGCGCGGGCCGCCGGCTTGGAGACGCCCAGCTCGGCGGCGCACAGCACGGACTCGAAGCGGTCGAGCACGCCGAGGGCGCGCAGCTTGTGTTCCTGGACGATGATGCTGGAGTTGGACAGCACCGCGTGGCGGTGGCTGGCGGCGAGGGCCTCCAGGGCGGGCAGGACGTCCGGGAAGGGCCTCCAGGCGGCCTCGTAGTGACCGACGTAACGCCGGAACCAGGCGTCCGCCTCCCCGTCGGACAGCTCCTTGCCGAGGAACACCCGGACTCGGTCCCGCCGCTGGTCCTGGAACGTGCTCTCACCCGCCGCGTACCGGGCCCACTGCTGCTCGGTGATCTCCCGCCACCGGACCAGTGCCTCCTCGGCGCTGCCATAGCCGGCGAGCAGGCCCTCGGCCGCGAGGTGGGCACGCATGCCCGCCCGGTCCGCGGCCGTGTAGTCGAAGAGGGTGTCGTCCACGTCCCAGACCACGGCTCTGATCGTCATGACACCGACGGTACCGCCGGACCGGCCTGGGGTCCGGGGAGCCGGGTCGCTCGTCAGACCGGGTCCGCGGGGGCCTCGGACGGGTCCGGCGCCACGAAGAAGTCCGTCACGAAGCAGGTGACCTCGCCCGCCGCCGAGCGGCCTGTCCAGGTGGGATAGCAGCCGTCGCCCCAGCCCGAGGTGAACGCGGCCAGGCTGTGGCCGGTGGCAGGTGACGTGACCAGATGCGGCCCGACCGACCAGTCGCTGCCCTCGAACGCGTCCCACAGCGGCCCCTCGTCCTCCCGGGCCTCCGGGAACGCCTTCTCGGCCGAGGCGTCGTAGAAGCAGCCCGTGCCGGCGTCGACGCCGTACCCGAAGAACTCGTCGCCTTTGAGTCCGGCGGGGTCCTGGCCGGGGAGCAGGGCCAACTCCCAGGTCGTGGTCGGTTCGTCGCGAATGACGAGGCGGGCCGCGGCCACGCGCAGGTGGGGGCGGTCGGACGGGGGCTCGTCGGGCCGGGTGAGGGTCGCGACCGCCGCTTCGACGCGATAACGGCCGGGCGCGACGGCGACCGTGAAGGGCTCCACGTCCCCGGTTCCGAGGTGGACGAACGGGTCGCAGGCGACGACCCGGCCGGTGGGGAGGTCCAGCTCGCCGCCGCCGGCCAGACGGATCACCCCTGTGGTCCCGGACTCGTAGGTGAACGTGCTGCCCGGGGTGAACAGCCAGGTGTAGTCACGAGGGCTCATCGGCATGACGGCGCCTTCCTTGATCTTGCGTGCTGGGTGAGCCGAGACGACTGAGTGAGCCGACACACTGGTGCGGCTCACTGACAGGCATGCCTGAGGGGCGGCAGCCGGTGCGGCCGCCGCCCCTCGGGAAGCGTGGGCGATTACGCCGTCAGCCTGGCCAGCGCCGCGTCGATGCGCGCCAGCGTCTTCTCCCTGCCCAGGACTTCCAGGGACTCGAAGAGGGGCAGGCCGACCGTGCGGCCGGTGACGGCGACGCGGACCGGGGCCTGGGCCTTGCCGAGCTTGAGGCCGTGGGCCTCGCCGGCGGCCAGGACGGCCTCCTTCAGGGACTCGGCCGAGGTCCAGTCGGCGGACTCCAGCTTCTCGCGGGCCGTGCGCAGCAGGCCGTCGCTTCCCTCCTTCATCGCCTTCTGCCAGCTCGCCTCGTCGGACACCGGCTCCGGCAGGAACAGGAAGTCGACGTTGTCGGTGATCTCGGAGAGGACCTTCACGCGGGTCTGGGCGTGCGGGGCGATCGCCTGCCACTTGGCCTCGTCGAAGTCCTCCGGCGCCCAGGGGGCGAACGGGGCCTTCAGCCAGGCGCGGCAGCGTTCGGTGAACTCCTTCACATCCAGCATGCGGATGTGGTCGGCGTTGATCGCCTCGCACTTCTTCAGGTCGAAGCGCGCCGGGTTGGGGTTCACGTCGGCGATGTCGAAGGCCGCGACCATCTCGTCGATCGTGAAGACGTCCTTGTCCGCCGAGAGCGACCAGCCCAGCAGGGACAGGTAGTTGAGCAGGCCCTCGGGCAGGAAGCCGCGCTCGCGGTAGAGGTTGAGGGAGGACTGCGGGTCGCGCTTGGAGAGCTTCTTGTTGCCCTCGCCCATCACATACGGCAGGTGGCCGAAGGCCGGGGTCCGCTTGGCGATGCCCAGCTCGATCAGCGCCTTGTACAGGGCGATCTGGCGCGGGGTGGAGGAGAGCAGGTCCTCACCGCGCAGGACGTGGGTGATCTCCATCAGGGCGTCGTCGACCGGGTTGACGAGCGTGTACAGCGGGGCGCCGTTGGCGCGGACGATGCCGTAGTCCGGGACGTTCTCCGGCGTGAACGTCAGCTCGCCGCGGACCAGGTCCGTGAAGGTGATCGTCTCGTCGGGCATGCGGAAGCGGACGATCGGGGTGCGGCCCTGGGCCTTGTACTCCTCGACCTGCTCGGCGGTCAGGTCGCGGCAGTGGCCGTCGTAGCCGGAGGGCCTGCCGGCCGCTCGGGCGGCCTCGCGGCGGGTGTCCAGCTCCTCCTGGGAGCAGTAGCAGTGATAGGCGTGGCCGCCGTCGAGGAGCTTCTGCGCGACGTCGGCGTAGATGTCCATGCGCTGCGACTGGCGGTACGGCGCGTGCGGGCCGCCGGCCTCGGGGCCCTCGTCCCAGTCGAAGCCGAGCCAGCGCATGGCGTCGAGCAGCTGGTTGTACGACTCCTCCGAGTCGCGGGCCGCGTCGGTGTCCTCGATGCGGAAGACCAGGGTGCCCTCGTGGTGCCGGGCGAACGCCCAGTTGAACAGGGCGGTGCGGACCAGGCCCACATGGGGGTTACCGGTGGGCGAGGGGCAGAAACGGACGCGTACGGGGGAGCCGGGTGCGCTAGCCACGCTTGACAACCTTGTTGGTGAGAGTGCCGATGCCTTCGATGGTGACGGCGACCTCGTCGCCGACGTTCAGGGGGCCGACCCCCGCGGGGGTGCCGGTGAGGATGACGTCGCCGGGGAGCAGGGTCATGGCCTCGGAGATGTTGACGACCAGGTCCTCGATGGAGTGGATCATCTCGCTCGTGCGGCCCAGCTGGCGCTGTTCGCCGTTGACGGTGAGCTGGACGGTCAGGTCGTTCGCGCGGTCGAGGCCGAGGTCGGTCTCCACCCAGGGGCCGAGCGGGCAGGAGGTGTCGAAGCCCTTGGCCCGGGCCCACTGCTTCTCGCGCTTCTGCACGTCGCGGGCGGTGACGTCGTTGGCGCAGGTGTATCCGAAGATCACGTCCTTGACGCGCTCGCGCGGGACCTCGCGGCACATGCGGCCGATGACGACGGCCAGCTCGGCCTCGTGGTGCAGCTCCCGGGAGAACGGGGGGTACTGGATCTCGTCGCCGGGGCCGATCACCGAGGTGGAGGGCTTGAAGAAGGCGAACGGGGCGTCTGGCACCTCGTTGCCCAGCTCGCGCGCGTGCTCGGAATAGTTGCGGCCGAACGCCACGACCTTGTTCGGGAGGACCGGCGGGAGCAGCCTGACCTTGTTCAGCGGCACCTTCGTCCCGGACAGCTCGTAGTCCGCGAACGGGATGCCCTTGATGATGTCGAGGACGAGTTCGTCCTGCTTGTCGCCCTCGACCGCGCCGAAGGCTACGTTCCCGTCGATGGAGAACCTGGCGATGCGCACGGGATCCGCGCCCCTCACTGAGAACCGGCGTACTGACGCCCCAGGTTAACCGGTCGGGCCGCCCGGCGTTCGGCCGGTACGGCCGCCGGTCAGGTGTTTTCCGGCAGCCGGAACCGGCGTAGCGGAGTTTCGGATCTCGGAGGTTCGCAGGCGTTCCCTGACCGGAATGTCTGTCGATCCGGCCGGGACCCGACCCCGAGGACCGCCCCCGGATCCCGCTCGCCCTCCCGTCGGGCTGCGCCACCGAGGGACCGGCCCGCGCCCGCCCCGCCTTCCGGCTCGGCGACTCCGCATATGCGGTCGTACGCATGAGGCGTTTCGGTATCTCCTACCGACCGGTGGGGAATCACCGGTACGGGGAATTCAGTGCGGCCGATGCGGCACGCGAGGGATACGGCCTGCCGACGCGGCCGCCCGAGAAGGAACCGGAACTCGGCACGGGCGAGCGCACCGCGCTGTACGGAAAGCGCGGCCTCGCACATACGGGAAAGCGCGGGAAACCGGAGTAGCGGGGCAGGCCGGCAGGACGACGGCTGCCCGGGCTCGGCCGTCGGACAGGTCAGGACCGCGCGCCGGATTCAGCGGGAGATGATCACCCCGCACCTCAGGGGAAAAGGGGAGCGCGGCCCGGAAGGATCGTCGCTGACGCGTCTCCCCGGCCGCGCCCGCCGGGTCTCACCACCCGTCGCGTCGGCGGCGTACCGCCCGGTCGGCTACTCGCCGGCCGCGGCCGCCGCGCCGACCGGAACGTCCATCAGGACGGTGCGCCTGGGGTTGGCCGTCTGAGCGGGGAGGTCGGCGGAGTGCTCCGGCAGCTCCGGCGTCTGCAGGTCGCCGGCGTCATCGAGGTGCGCCAGGGTCGTGCGTCGCGGGTTGGCTATCGTGCGGAACATCATCGTCGTCTTCACCGTTGTCGTCCTGTGCCCTCTGGTCGAGTGGGTTGGCAGAGTCGCCCGTCCTGTAAAGCGTCAGGCTAAACATCCGATTCCCCGGTGAAGACGCCAACGGCCCACGTCGAGCGTGTGAGTTTGCTCACGAACCCACGGGCAAAACGGTCAATTCAGGCCCCCAATTAGCCCCACCGAAACGGACATTGGAGCCCTGAAGCCATCATTCCGCTCCTGATCATGGCGACTGGGACACGTGCCATCGAGGAGCGACTCGAAGGGATACGTCCGGTTCGACCCGAATCGACTTCCACGGCAGGTAATACACCGACCACAGCCTGTCACGGAGGTCACAGCTCGGCTCACGGCCTTGTTGGAGATCCGGCACTGTGCTGGAATTCCACGGACCGCCGCAGGATCGAGCCGGCGCACTGGGGGCGCTACGCAGCGCCGAGTGGCGGCGAGATAGGGGGGAACCAGCGCCGGTCACCCAAGACCACCCGGGGGCGTATTCAGGGCGCTCTCCAAAACGCCGACACCGTGTCCCTCCGTCCGCGGAGGGGCGCCTGGTCCAGAGGTTGCGACGCTAGTGCAGGGACGTTTCAAGAGGGATGGCAGCGCTTCGGCGGAGCCGGAGCCGCACGGCGGGACCGACCGCGGTTCCTCGCCCCAGCACGCCCAGAACCAGGGCCCGGGCCCGTCCGGAGACGGCGGTGAGCGCGCCGGCCGCCCCGGCGGCGCGTCGGCTTCGTCGGCCTCCGCGAACGCGGCGAACTCCGGGAACCCCACGCCGCCGGTGAAGGCCGTCCAGGGCCCGACCGGCCCCGGTTCACGCATGGCCCTGCGCAACTGGCGCATCTCCACGCGTCTGGTGTCGCTGCTCGCACTGCCCGTGGTCGCGGCGACCTCGCTGGGCGCGCTGCGCATCAGCCAGTCCATGGACAGCATCCAGCAGCTCGACAACATGAAGCTGCTGACGGACATGACCAAGCAGGCCACCGAGCTGGCCGCCGCGCTCCAGGAGGAGCGTGACCAGTCCGCCGGTCCCCTGGCGCACGGTCTGAAGGCGACCGACTACACGGTCAAGGGCTACCAGCAGAAGACCGACCGGGCCCGCGAGAACTTCCTCAACGCCTCCGAGCAGATCGACGCGGCCAGCAAGGACGGCAACCTGCAGGGCGTCCGCGACGCGCTCGTCGGTCTCGCCAACCAGCTGGACGACCTGGCCAAGATCCGCCGGTCCGCCTATCAGTCGAAGGACAACGCGACCCAGACGGTCGAGTCCTACCACCGGCTCATCACCCAGCTGATCGGTCTGTCCCAGGACATGGCCGAGGCGTCCAGCAACCCGGAGATGATCTCGCGCACCCGCGCCCTGGCGGCCTTCTCCACCGCCAAGGAGTACGCCTCCGTGCAGCGCGCCATGATCGCCGCCGCGCTGCCCGCGACCACCTCCACCAAGGGCCATCTCGCCGAGAACGACCGCCTCTACGGTCAGTCGGCCTACGAGAGCGAGGGCTCCGAGCTCGCGATCTTCCGGAAGATCTACGCCGACCAGAACGCCGAGGAACTCCTCAAGCCGATCGACGAGGGCAACCCGACGATCAAGACCGCGGACACCTACGCCAAGCGCTCCTTCGAGTCGCGTAACGGCATCGAGACGCTGCCGGCGCGTTCCTACCGCGACTGGGTGGACACCAGCTCGACCAAGATCGAGCAGATGAAGAAGATCGAGCACACGCTGCTCGAGGACATGGAGCAGAAGGCCCGCGAGCTGCGCAGCGCCTCCGAGCGCGAGGCGATCATCTCCGGTGCGCTGATCCTGCTCGTCCTCGGTGTGTCGCTGGTCGGCGCGTTCGTCGTGGCCCGCTCCATGATCCGCTCGCTGCGCAGGCTCCAGGAGACCGCGACCAAGGTCGCCCAGGACCGCCTGCCCGAGCTGGTCAAGCAGCTGTCGGAGTCCGACCCGCAGGACGTCGACACCTCCGTGGAGTCGGTCGGTGTGCACTCCCGGGACGAGATCGGCCAGGTGGCCGCGGCCTTCGACGACGTGCACCGCGAGGCGGTCCGCCTCGCCGCCGAGCAGGCCCTGCTGCGGGGCAACGTCAACGCGATGTTCACCAACCTCTCGCGCCGCTCCCAGGGTCTGATCCAGCGCCAGCTGTCGCTGATCTCCGAGCTGGAGTCCCGCGAGGCCGACCCGGACCAGCTGTCCTCTCTGTTCAAGCTGGACCACCTCGCCACGCGTATGCGCCGTAACGGTGAGAACCTCCTCGTTCTCGCGGGTGAAGAGCCCGGCCGCCGCTGGACCCGCCCGGTCCCGCTGGTCGACGTGCTCCGCGCCGCCGCCTCCGAGGTGGAGCAGTACGAGCGCATCGAGCTGGCCTCCGTGCCCACCACCGAAGTGGCCGGCCGGGTCGTCAACGACCTCGTGCACCTCCTCGCCGAGCTGCTGGAGAACGCGACGTCGTTCTCCTCGCCGCAGACCAAGGTCAAGGTCACCGGTCACGCGCTGCCCGACGGCCGCGTGCTGATCGAGATCCACGACACCGGTATCGGCCTCTCCCCCGAGGACCTCGCGGCGATCAACGAGCGGCTCGCCTCGCCGCCCACCGTGGACGTCTCCGTCTCCCGCCGCATGGGCCTCTTCGTGGTCGGCCGGCTGTCCCAGCGGCACGGCATCCGCATCCAGCTGCGCCCGTCCGACTCCGGTGGTACGACCGCGCTGGTCATGCTGCCCGTGGACGTCGCCCAGGGCGGCAAGAGGCCCGCTCCGGGCAAGCCGGGCGCGCCCGGCGTGACCGGTGGCCCCGCCGCCGCGCAGGCCGCCGCCGGTGCGGCCGCGGCGCGCCGTGCGGCAGGCCACGGCCAGGGCGGCGCCCCGGCCGGTGGCGGTCTGCTCGGCGGCGGTCCGGGCCCGCGCGGCCAGGTCGGCTCCGCCCAGGGTCCCCGGGCCGCGCTGCCCGGCGCGGGCCAGGGCGGCCGTCCCGGTGCGCCGGGCGGCGCGCGTGGCCCGCAGGGCGGTCCCGGTGGCCAGCAGGGCCGGCCTGCACCCGCCGGGTCCGGTGCGGGCGGCTTCGGCGGCCAGGCACCGGCTGCCCCCCAGGGCCTGCAGGCCGCGAACCCGGGAGGACCGCAGCAGGACGCCTTCGGCGGCCGTCGCCCGCAGCGGCCCACCGCCCCCGGCGACCAGGGCCGTCAGCCCCAGCTGCCGCCGCGCGGCGGCCCCCGGGCCGAGCTGCCCGGTGGTGACCCGCAGTCGCACACCCCGGGCTGGGGAGACACCCGGTCCCCGCGGGCGCGCGCCGCGCAGGACGCCCCGCGCGGCCACGACGAGCAGGACCCGTCGCAGACCGCGCGCATGCCGCGCGTGGACGACCGGCAGGGCCCGGGCTCGACCGCGGAGATATCCCGGATCGACGCACAGGGCCCGGCCACCACGGGTGAGTTCCCGCGCGCCGAACTGAACGGCCTGGGCGGCTCCCAGAGCACGGGCCAGTTCGCCCCGGACAACTCCCAGCAGACGGGCCAGTTCGCGCGTCCCGACGCCTCCCAGCAGGACCCGTTCGCGGCGCGGCCCGACGACCAGCAGGGTTCCGGTTCGTTCGTCCGCTCCGACGTCTTCGGTACGCCGGCGCCCGGGCAGCAGGACGACAGCGCCCAGAACACGGGCCAGTTCGCCGCTCCGCAGGCGTACGACGGCGGCTCCACCGGGCAGCACGCCCTGCCCGGCCGCCAGGACCCCGCGCAGACCGGTCAGTTCGAGCGCCAGCAGCCGGCCGGCCGCGACGACTTCGGACCCCGGGGTGGCCGCGACGACTTCGGCGCCCCGCGCCCGCCGGCCCCGCAGCAGCAGCGGCCGGCCCGCCACGAGCCCGACAACCGGGGCGCCGCGCAGCGGCCCGACGAGGGACGGGGGCCGGGTGACGGGTGGGCACTTCCGCCGGCCAGCGGCCCGGGCGACGGCCGTACCCCGCTGTACGACACGCTGGAGACCAACTGGTTCCACGGTCAGCAGCAGGGCGGCGCGCCGGCGCCGCAGCAGCCGCAGGCTCCGGCCCCGGCTCCGCGGCGCTCCGCCACCGACACCGGCTCCTGGCGTACCTCGCCGAACGACGAACTCGTCCGGCAGGCCGAGCGCGTCCGGCAGCCCGCCGCGGGCGGGATCACCACCTCCGGGCTGCCGCGCCGGGTGCCCAGGGCGAACCTCGTCCCGGGCACGGCACAGCAGCAGCAGCACCAAGCCGGTCCGCAGGTCTCGCGTGCGCCTGACGACGTACGCGGACGGCTGACCAATCTTCGTCGGGGCATCGCTCAGGGCCGTCAGGCCGGCAGCGGCCAGACCGGCAGCTACCCGAGCCCCACTCACCAGCAGGAGCGTTAGTTGAGTCCGATGAGCCAGGCGGCACAGAACCTGAACTGGTTGATCACCAATTTCGTGGACAACACCCCTGGGGTGTCCCACACCGTGGTGGTCTCCGCCGATGGCCTTCTGCTGGCGATGTCCGAAGGTTTCCCACGGGACCGAGCCGACCAGCTGGCGGCCGTCGCGTCCGGGCTGACCTCCCTGACGGCCGGGGCGTCCCGGATCTTCGAGGGCGGCAGCGTGGCGCAGACGGTCGTCGAGATGGAGCGGGGGTTCCTCTTCTTGATGTCCATCTCGGACGGGTCGTCCCTCGCGGTCCTGGCCCACCCGGATGCGGACATCGGTCTCGTCGGCTACGAGATGGCACTGCTCGTCGACCGCGCGGGTGCGGTACTCACCCCGGATCTGCGCGCCGAACTCCAAGGCAGTCTGCTTCACTGACCGCCCCGGCACCACCCACCTCACGAAAACACCGTCCGGCCGCCACAATCCCCCCACCGGCCCCGTCAGACGGCTTGACTGACCGACTTGCTGTCCCGCCCGGAGGATTCATGACCCCGCCCACCGCCCATCATGATCCGTACGCCGAGCCGTACGGGGACGAGGGCGACCAGCCGCTGGTGAGGCCGTACGCGATGACCGGCGGCCGGACCCGGCCGCGCTACCAGCTCGCCATCGAGGCGCTGATCAGCACCACGGCCGACCCGGCTGCGCTCATGGGACTGCTCCCGGAGCACCAGCGGATCTGCCACCTGTGCCGGGAGGTCAAGTCGGTCGCGGAGGTCTCCGCGCTGCTGGCCATGCCGCTCGGGGTGGCCCGGATCCTGGTCGCCGACCTCGCCGAGGCCGGCCTGGTCGCCATCCACCAGCCGGGTGGCGACGAGAACAACGGCGGCGCTCCGGACGTGACGCTGCTCGAAAGGGTGCTCAGTGGACTTCGCAAGCTCTGACGCGGGCCGGGCCACCACCTCCGCGAAGATCGTGGTGGCGGGCGGCTTCGGCGTGGGCAAGACCACGTTCGTCGGCGCCGTCTCGGAGATCAACCCGCTGCGCACAGAGGCCGTCATGACGTCCGCCTCGGCGGGCATCGACGACCTCACCCACACCGGTGACAAGACCACCACCACGGTGGCCATGGACTTCGGCCGTATCACCCTGGACCAGGACCTGATCCTGTATCTGTTCGGTACGCCGGGCCAGGACCGCTTCTGGTTCATGTGGGACGACCTGGTCCGCGGCGCCATCGGCGCCGTCGTCCTGGTCGACACCCGCCGCCTCGCCGACTGCTTCCCGGCGGTCGACTACTTCGAGAACAGCGGTCTGCCGTTCGTCATCGCCCTCAACGGCTTCGACGGCCAGCAGCCCTACGCCCCCGACGAAGTGCGGGAAGCGTTGCAGATCGGGCCGGACGCCCCGATCATCACGACCGACGCCCGCCACCGTGCCGACGCCAAGAGCGCGCTGATCACGCTGGTGGAGCACGCCCTGATGGCACGCCTGAGGTAGCGCTCGAATACGACGTGTCATGCGGCAGTTGCCGTCAGCGAATCGGAGTCGACTGTGGCCTGTGACACGGTCGGCTCCGACGTTGATAACAGTTCGGCAGAGGAATCGCCCGGTATCACCACGCGACGCGGTCGGATGATGCCGCTGCGCGCACAAAGGCCCCGCCTTTTGGCGGGGCTCGTTCTTTATGACCGTTTTATCTGGGGCTTACATCGCTCGCCTCCCGGGGTTTCCACTGTTTGGAAGTGCGCTGGTCCACGTGCTGGAATGCCTGAACTGCCCAATGGTCAAAGACGTACTGAGTGGTCGATGACGAACCGGGCTCTGAGAGACTGCGGCACGACGTAGGTGCCGACCGCCGAGAGGTTGTTGGTCGAGTGAGGCGAAGCAAGAACGGTCCCGAGCCGTCGGCGCGGGGCAACTTCACCCCGCCGCCGCGCGCTGCGGCGCCCACCCCTGTGCCCGGTGCGGAGCCGGCGGCCACTCCCACGTCGAGCGGCGGCCGCTTCTCCCCTCGCAACTGGCGGGTGCCCACCCGTCTGAACGCGATCCTGCTCATACCCGTGGCGGTCGGTCTCGTCATGGGCGGCTTCCAGGTGAAGAACTCGATCGACACCTGGCAGGAGGCCCGCGACGCCGAGAACACCGCCCGCCTGGTGCGCGCCGCCCTCGGTTACGCCGACGCCCTCGAGAACGAGCGTGACGTCACCGCGGCCCCCCTCCTGCTGAACAAGAAGGACGCCTCCGGCAAGGCGACCGTCGACGGGGCCCGCAAGGCCACCGACCAGGCCGCCGACGCCTTCGACCAGGCCGCACAGAACATGCCCGGCAAGCCGGGCCTGGAGCGCCGGCTGAAGCTGTTCCGCGAGGCCGAGCCCCAGCTGGCCCAGCTGCGCCAGGCCGCCTATACCTCCAAGGTCCACGGTGTGCAGACCGAGGAGGGCTATGTCGAGATCGCCCACCCCTTGATGGAGTTCGCCAACGAGCTCGGTCTGGGCACCGGCAACATCACCTCCTACGGCCGTACCGTCTACGCCATTTCGCTGACCAAGGCGGCGCTGTCGCTGGAGCGGTCGATCGGCACCCACCTGCTGGTCAACCCCGGTCCGGACGACCCCAACCTGGCGACCCAGCGGGTATCCCTGTCCTCGTACGCCTACCTGGAGCGCATCGCCCTGGAGGAGTACCTCGGCGGTGGCACCGAGGCCGACGCGCAGAA
Source organism: Streptomyces sp. NPDC006314 (assembly GCF_040613075.1). NCBI lineage: Bacteria > Bacillati > Actinomycetota > Actinomycetes > Kitasatosporales > Streptomycetaceae > Streptomyces > Streptomyces sp. NPDC006314. Next base: position 190,503 of record NZ_JBEXRL010000014.1, read on the forward strand.
GCTGACCGACGCGCAGACGAAGATGAAGACGGACGGCGCCGCGCTGGTCGAGAAGGCCAAGGCGGAGGACCCGAAGTACGTCGCCCCGCCGTCCGACCCGTCCAAGATGGTCGTGCAGCTCGCCACCATGAAGGACACCAGCACGCTCACCCGTCAGGAGCTCGCCGGCCGGGGCGTCACCACGCAGAACTGGTGGGCGGTCAACACGCTCAAGTACAAGGCCTACCGCCAGATCGAGTCCGATCTCGCCGACAAGGCGGTGACCGAGGCCTCGGCCATCGCCGACGACGCCAAGACCTCCGCGTTCATCACCGGTGCCGTGGTCGTGGTCGCGCTGCTGTTCGCGTTCATCCTGGCCGGTGCCGTGGCCCGCCAGATGAGCCGCGCGATGCGCCAGCTGCGCAACGCCGCCTTCGGCATCGCCGAGCAGCGTCTGCCGATGCTGGTCGACCAGCTCTCGCGCACCGACCCCGGCCGGGTCGACACCCGCGTCGCGCCGATCCCGATCACCACCAAGGACGAGATCGGCGAGGTCGCCCGCGCCTTCGACCAGGTCCACCGCGAGGCCGTCCGGCTCGCCTCCGAGCAGGCCCTGCTGCGGGGCAACATCAACGCGATCTTCACCAACCTCTCGCGCCGTAACCAGTCGTTGATCGAGGGCCAGCTGACCCTGATCACCGACCTGGAGAACAACGAGGCCGACCCGGACCAGCTGGAGAACCTCTTCAAGCTGGACCACCTGGCCACGCGTATGCGCCGTAACGGCGAGAACCTCCTGGTCCTCGCCGGCGAGGAGCCCGGCCGCCGCTGGGACCAGCCGGTCCCGCTGGTCGACGTGCTGCGCGCCGCCTCCTCCGAGGTGGAGCAGTACGAGCGCATCGAGCTGTCCGGCGTCCCGGAGGCGGAGATCCACGGACGCGCGGTCACCGACCTTGTGCACCTGCTCGCCGAGCTGCTGGAGAACGCCACCACGTTCTCCTCCCCGCAGACCAAGGTCCGCGTCACCGCGACCCGTCTGCCCGACGGCCGCATCATGATCGAGATCCATGACAAGGGCATCGGCCTCACGGCCGAGGACTTCGCGGACATCAACCACAAGCTGGCCAACCCGCCGACCGTGGACGTCGCGATCTCCCAGCGCATGGGCCTGTTCGTGGTCGGCCGGCTGTCCGACCGGCACGGCATCCGGGTCCAGCTGCGCCCCTCGGGCGAGCAGGCCGGTACGACCTCCCTGGTGATGCTGCCGGACGCGATCACGCACGGCGGTGGCGGCGAGGCGCCGCTGGACCGCGACGAGTTCACCGTCTCGCAGATCATCCCGGAGCAGCAGTTCCAGGGTGAGAGCTTCGCCCCGGCGCAGCCGATGCGCACCGCCGCCGAACTCGGCTTCGACGACAGCCGCTACGTGGACGTCCCCGACGACATCCGCGACCTGGACCCCGTCGGCCGCTCCCTGTTGCGTGAGGAGCGCCGCGCGGCCCTGGAGTCCCAGACGCACGGCCCGCAGTCCGGGCAGTCGCAGCAGGAGGCCACCGACGCCCCCGCCGGCTACCGGGACGAGTTCGAGGCGCAGCAGGGCTACGACGGCAGCAGCACGGGCTACACCGAGCAGCCGTACCAGGAGCAGGAGCCCTCGTACGAGGAGCAGCAGCACACCGCGTACCAGGAGTCGTACGAGCAGCCGTACGAGAAGTCGTACGACGAGCAGTACTACGCTCCGAACGGCGGTCTGCCGCAGAACAACGGCTTCGCCGCGAACAGCGGTTACCCGGACCAGGCGTATGCGGAGTCGGCCCAGGAGGAGCAGACGCCCGCGCAGGGCCAGCCGGCCGACGGCTTCGGCTCCTACGACAGCCCGTCCTACCAGGACGACTGGCCGCAGCAGGACGGCTACCAGAACGGCTACCCGGCCCAGTACGCTCCGGAAACGGAATCCACGCAGGCTGCTGACGCGAGTGAGCGGAACCGCGTAGGCTTCGACCGTCCGGGACCGGCCTCTCCCGCCGCCCACGAGCTGACCGACGCCGGGCTGCCCCGCCGCGGTTCCGCCCCGAGCGGTTCCAACGGTTCGAACGGCGCCAACGGCACGGCGCGCGCGCAGCGGGAAACGCCGGCTTCCGCACCGGGCGACGCAGCGGGGCCCGACGGCGACAGCAGTTGGCGCTCGGCGAACGACGAGCGGTGGCAGCAGGCCGCCCAGCTCCGGAAGCCCAAGGCAGGCGGGGTCACCGCCTCCGGCCTGCCGCGGCGGGTGCCCAAGGCCAACCTGGTCGAGGGTGCCGCCGAAACCACCCCCCAGGGAGGCCCGCAGGTCTCCCGTGCCCCGGAGGACGTCCGGGGCAGGCTGAGCAACCTGCGTCGGGGCGTCCAGCGCGGACGCAGCGCAGGCAGTGAAACGAACGGCCAGGGCTTCGGTCCTGACAGCACCTACAACCAGGAGCGTTAGTGTGAGCCCGATGAGCCAGGCGGCACAGAACCTGAACTGGTTGATCACCAACTTCGTGGACAACACCCCGGGGGTGTCCCACACGGTGGTGGTCTCCGCCGACGGACTCCTTCTGGCGATGTCCGAAGGCTTCCCCCGCGACCGCGCCGACCAGCTCGCGGCCGTCGCCTCCGGTCTGACCTCGCTGACCGCCGGTGCCTCGCGCATCTTCGAGGGCGGCAGTGTGAACCAGACGGTTGTGGAGATGGAGCGGGGATTCCTCTTCATCATGTCCATTTCCGACGGTTCCTCGCTCGCGGTTCTGGCTCACCCGGAGGCGGACATCGGCCTCATCGGGTACGAGATGGCCCTTCTGGTGGACCGCGCGGGCACGGTCCTCACCCCGGATCTCCGCGCCGAGCTTCAGGGAAGCCTTCTCAACTAATAATCGGACGGTGCGTATACGCGTCCCGGGGCCGTAAGGTTTCGGGACGCGGCGCCACAGGTTTGGGTGCCCGGTGCAGTCGGAGGAGGAGAAAGTGGCAACACCCCCAGGCGGTTCGTCTTCGGGTAACTGGTCGTACGGCCCTGCCCAGGGCCAGGGCCAGGGCGACGGTTCGGCGAACCGGTACAACTTCCCCTCCGCCCCCAGCCACCGGCAGCCGTACGCCCCCCAGGGTCCCGGCCCGTCGCCGTACGACCAGCCCCCGGCCCCGCGGATCCAGCCGGTACAGCCGCAGCGCCGCCCCGAGCCGGCACCGGCGACGGCGTCGCACAACCCCTTGGTGCGTCCGTACGCCATGACCGGCGGCCGGACCCGCCCGCGCTACCAGCTCGCCATCGAGGCACTGGTGCACACCACCGCCGCTCCGCACCAGATGCAGGGCCAGTTGCCCGAGCATCAGCGGATCTGCAACCTGTGCCGGGAGATCAAGTCGGTGGCCGAGGTCTCGGCCCTGCTGACGATCCCCCTCGGCGTGGCCAGGATTCTCGTCGCCGACTTGGCGGAGGCGGGCCTGGTCGCCATCCATCAGCCCGGCGGCGACGAGAACGCCGGTGGCCAGCCAGACGTGACACTGCTCGAAAGGGTGCTCAGTGGACTTCGCAAGCTCTAGCGGCGGTCCTTCCCGCTCCACCACCTCCGCGAAGATCGTGGTGGCGGGCGGCTTCGGCGTGGGCAAGACCACGTTCGTCGGCGCCGTCTCGGAGATCAACCCGCTGCGCACAGAGGCCGTCATGACGTCCGCTTCGGCCGGCATCGACGACCTCACTCACACCGGTGACAAGACCACCACCACGGTGGCCATGGACTTCGGCCGTATCACCCTGGACCAGGACCTGATCCTGTATCTGTTCGGTACGCCGGGCCAGGACCGCTTCTGGTTCATGTGGGACGACCTGGTCCGCGGCGCCATCGGCGCCATCGTCCTGGTCGACACCCGCCGCCTCGCCGACTGCTTCCCGGCGGTCGACTACTTCGAGAACTCGGGCCTGCCGTTCGTCATCGCCCTCAACGGCTTCGACGGCAACCAGCCGTACTCGCCGGACGAGGTGCGCGAGGCGCTCCAGATCGGCCCCGACACCCCGATCATCACGACGGACGCCCGCCACCGCGCGGACGCCAAGAGCGCGCTGATCACGCTGGTGGAGCACGCCCTGATGGCGCGCCTGCGCTAGCCGACCGCCTTTTGGAGGGGGCCCTTTCCCTGCGGGGAGGGCCCCTTTGGCGTGAGTGAGGCGAAAACCGGCTGTATCAGGTGCTGTTCGCGCGACCGGCCTCAGGAATCGCCCGCAGCTGCGCACCCTGGCTGGGACCGCACGGCCGCGAGACCGGCGAAGGTCCCCCCACCGGACGACCGGTTCTGCCCGGCATCGCCGTCACCGTCCGCCGGGCACACCACGGCCCCGCCTCCCCGGAGTGGGGAGGCGGGGCCGTGGTGACGCGTGGAAATCAGTGCCAGCTGTGCGGCGCCCTGAAGCCGCCCTCGCGCTCCAGGCGGCGCCAGCCCGCCTTCGCGCGGCCTCGGTGGGTCTGGGCCGTGGGCTCCGGCTGGGCGGCCGCACGGGCCAGGAGGACGGCCGTGATGGCGGCGACTTCCTCGGGCTCGGCGTGGCCCTTCTCGACGCGGATGTCAGGAGTGCTCATGGGTGTCAGTCTCCGTGAGAGAGAGGTCCGCGGGGTTGCCGCGGCGGGTCCGCTCGGTTACTGCGGGGGGTTGCCGTGCTTGCGGGAGGGCAGGTCGGCGTGCTTGGTCTGCAGCATCGCCAGGGACTTCACGAGCACCTCACGCGTCTCGGTCGGGTCGATGACGTCGTCGACCAGGCCGCGTTCGGCGGCGTAGTAGGGGTGCATCAGCTCGGCCTTGTACTCCTTGACCATCTTCTGACGCATGGCCTCGGGGTCCTCGGCGCCGGCGATCTGCCGACGGAAGATGACGTTCGCGGCACCTTCCGCGCCCATGACGGCGATCTCGTTCGTCGGCCAGGCGTAGGTCAGGTCGGCACCGATCGACTGGGAGTCCATGACGATGTAGGCACCTCCGTACGCCTTGCGCAGGATCAGCGAGATCCTCGGCACGGTCGCGTTGCAGTAGGCGTACAGCAGCTTCGCGCCGTGACGGATGATTCCGCCGTGCTCCTGGTCGACACCGGGGAGGAACCCCGGCACGTCCAGGAAGGTGACGATCGGGATATTGAAAGCGTCACACATCTGGACAAAGCGCGCAGCTTTTTCGCTCGCCTCGATGTCCAGGACGCCCGCCAGCACCTGCGGCTGGTTGGCGATGATGCCCACGACCTGTCCGTCGAGGCGGCCGAGCGCGCAGATGATGTTGCGCGCCCAGCGCTCGTGGACCTCCAGGTAGTCGCCGTCGTCGACGATCTCCTCGATGACCTTGGCCATGTCGTAGGGCCGATTGCCGTCCGCCGGGACCAGATCCAGGAGGACGTCGGAGCGGCGGTCAACCGGGTCCGTCGACTCCGTCCGCGGCGGGTTCTCGCGGTTGTTCTGCGGCAGCAGCGAGAGGAGGTAGCGCACCTCGGCGATGCAGGTCTCCTCGTCGTCGTAGGCGAAGTGGCAGACGCCGGAGGTCTCGGCGTGGACGTCGGCGCCGCCGAGGCCGTTCTGGGTGATCTCCTCACCGGTGACGGCCTTGACCACGTCCGGGCCGGTGATGAACATCTGGGAGGTCTCGCGGACCATGAAGACGAAGTCGGTGAGGGCGGGGCTGTAGGCGGC